>JBMORL010000118.1:0-4215 GCA_049322335.1 Bacteroidota bacterium | reverse complement strand
AACGGCTAACCTTAAATGGTGCATTATGCCTAAATCAATTACGATATATAATCAAAAAATCACCCAACTCCGAAGGAGTGACATTATTGTAAGGAAGAGCAATAACGATAACGGCTAACCTTAAATGGTGCATTATGCCTAAATCAATTACGATATATAATCAAAAAATCACCCAACTCCGAAGGAGTGACATTATTGTAAGGAAGAGCAATAACGATAACGGCTAACCTTAAATGATGCATTATGCCTAAATCAATTACGATATATAATCAAAAAATCACCCAACTCCGAAGGAGTGATATTATTGTAAGTAAGAGCAATAACGATAACGGCTAACTCCGAAGGCGGTGACATTATATACGCATTCATCTCCTGACAAATGTTCAAAAAATCCCAAATAAAAGTTTACTTTTGCACATCAACTCTTCACCATGCAGCTGTTAGACGGTAAAAAAACATCCCAGGAAATTAAAAATGAAATTGCTGCCGATGTAGCTATGCTGAAAAAGGAAGGGAAAAAAATTCCTCACCTGGCGGCAGTACTCGTTGGACAGAACGGAGCCAGTATCACTTATGTGAATGCCAAAATAAAAGCCTGTGAAGAAGCAGGAATAAAATCATCACTCATTCATCTTCCCGACACCACTTCCGGGAAAGAATTGCTGGAAAAAGTACAGATGCTGAACAACGACAAAGATGTAGATGGATTTATCGTTCAGTTGCCGCTTCCTAAACATATTGATGAAAAAAAGGTGATCAAATCTGTGAGGCCCGAAAAAGATGTAGACGGTTTTCATCCCGAAAATGTGGGCAGAATGGCGCTTAATCTTCCCGGTTTTGTTCCGGCTACGCCTTTTGGAATACTTCAGTTACTGGAACGCTATAATGTGGAAACCAGTGGAAAGCACTGTGTGGTAGTGGGACGAAGCCATATTGTAGGCTCACCTATCAGTATTCTAATGGCCCGAAATGCTTACCCCGGAAATTGCACTGTCACATTAACCCACAGCCGCACGGTAAATTTTAAAGAGATATGCAAACAAGCCGATATTCTCATCGTTGCCCTTGGTAAACCCGAGCATATCAAAGCCGATATGGTAAAAGAAGGAGTGGTGGTGGTGGATGTAGGGATCACCCGCGTTCCCGACCTCACCAAAAAAAATGGTTACAGGATTGTGGGGGATGTTAAATTTGATGAAGTGGCACCAAAATGCTCGTTTATTACTCCTGTTCCCGGTGGCGTGGGGCCCATGACTATTGCTTCATTATTAAAGAATACAGTGCTGGCTTCAAAAATGTAGACCCAGGTATTTTTTTCTGTAATTTATTTGAACCCCGGCCGTTTTAGGTTGTACAGACCCCTGAAACCGGATTTCTTTTATTCCTTTTTATGGAAGATGAATGAAGGATGCATCAAACAACTATAAAAACCATGGTTATGAAAAAAATCACCTCCCTCTTCACCATCGCGTTTCTGCTTTGTGCAGGAGTTACTTTTGCAGGTATAACGCGCACCATTACCGGTAAGGTTTTGGATAAAAAATCAGGCGAGCCATTAATTGGTGCTGCTGTTGTTGTAAAAGGATCAAGCAAAGGTGTAAGCACAGATGCAGAAGGTTCTTTTAAACTCACCAGCCTTCCCGATCTCGACCTTACCCTGCAGGTTACTTATGTCGGGTATAACAAAAGCGATGTGATAGTTGACCGCAAAACCTCAAAAGTAATTGTTTCTCTTGAGGAAAAAGTAGTGGAACTTTCGGAAGTAACAATTAAAGAAGATAAAACAGAAAAAGAAAATGCAGTGGTGGTGTTCAACAATATTGAAGCGGTAAGAAGCGAGACAGTTGCAGACAGAAAAGTGACTACCGGTACCGGCTCGGAGGGAAGAGACGCTGTTAAAGGAACGGATGATTCGCGGGTAGGTTCTTATGTGGAGCCGGTAAAAGCATTTGAAACCGGATATCATAAAACAGAATATAAAGAAGTAACAGAAGAATATGCTTTAAAGAGAAAAGAAATGGACACAAAACACGACTCATATCTTATCAGTGAAGCCAAAGTACTGGATGTGGAATATGATATTGTGTCGGATGGTGATGGTCTTTCTAAAGTAGGTGAAGTTTCAGGCGGAACAGGAAAATATAAATCCGAAGCCGTTTCCGGCAGCCGTACTTCGTATGTGGATGTGAATGCCAAACCCGGAAAACTTACATCGGGAGAAATCCATGATTTCAGCAAATGGAAAATGTGGAGCGATATTGCCGAAAAAGACCTCAAACAATGGCAAACCAAATGGAAAATAAAGCCTGTTCAACGTTACATGGTGCAGGTGATCAATGAAAAAGGAAAAGCGCTGGTGAATTTAAAAACAGAATTAATCAATGATAAAGACTCGGTTATTTGGACAGCCTATACAGATAATACCGGTAAATCGGAGCTCTGGCCCAATTTGTATACTGAAGGAACAGGTAAAGAAAAATTCAGAATAAAAGTTTATCACAATAACAAACCTTACGAAATTAAAGAAGCCAAACAATTTGCAGATGGCGTAAATAAATTGAAAATTGATGCGCCCTGCGATTTCCCTAACGATGTGGATATTGCTTTTGTAGTGGATGCTACCGGTTCGATGGGAGATGAGATCGAATATTTAAAAGTAGAATTATATGATGTGATCGAAAAAGCAAAAGATTCTTTGAAAAATGCCAATATCAATCTCGGAAGTGTTTTCTACCGCGATGTAACAGATGCTTACCTTACTATTAAAACCGACCTCAATGCAGATATTTCAAAAACTGTTTCTTTCATTAAACGCCAGTCAGCCGGTGGAGGAGGAGATGAGCCCGAAGCAGTGGATGCTGCCCTTGATGTAGCTGTGAATGAACTCACCTGGAGAGAAAATACAAGAGCAAAAATTATTTTCCTTGTACTGGATGCTGCTCCGCACAGTGCTGCTGAAAACCTCGCTAAGTTAGAACGTGTAACCGCACAGGCCGCTAAAAAAGGAATACGTATCGTTCCCCTTACCTGCAGCGGAATTGACAAAAGTGCCGAATACTTAATGCGTTCAATGGCATTGGCTACCAACGGAACTTACGCTTTCCTTACCAATCACAGCGGTGTTGGTGGATCGCACATTGCACCCACTACTGATAAATACGATGTGGAAACACTGAATAAACTCCTGCTCCGTGTTATTTGCCAGTTTACTTCTGTCCCTGATTGTAAAACAGAAGAACCCGTGCAAAATCAACCTGCTGATACATTGGTGGTAACAGCTCCTGTAGACTCTACTTACGCTATGTACAACCAGGATTCTTTGCAGAACAACCAGCAGAATAACCAGGATTCCCTCAGCAACGTAAACCCGATCGAAGAAGCCATCAAATGGAAATATTATCCTAACCCCACCAATGGCCCGGTGACTATTGAAGTGGAAAGTGGTGATGTGAAAGAATTATTCCTTACTGATATGTCCGGAAAAATCATCGAACGGATAAATATGATGGATTCGAACCGGATAACAATAAGTTTGAAAGGTTATCCCTCCGGAATCTACTTTATAAAAATGAACTATAAGGAAAAATGGCTCAGCGGAAAAGTGGTGCTGATGCATACTTCCTACTAAAAGCTTCATGCGTGTGGTTTAAATCAAAAACGCGCTTCGGATTCTTCCGGGCGCGTTTTTTCTTTGGAAGATTCAGTATATCCACATTTCAACAAAGTAATAATAACAATGATGTTAGTGAATTTGAAAAGTGGTACTAAAAACAGGGAAACTTACAATAGAGCCTACGTATAATAAAACGGTAGGTGCAAATAATAGCAAACAGTTAGTATGGTATTTTATTATGCTATATTTACACTATCGTATATAATGAAACTCTTCTTTTCCATAGTCTTTCTTTTTGCCTTTTTTTGTTCAAAGAGCCAAAACACCGGCTATGCCATCAGGGAAGAAGGCTATTGTTTTAAAACGACAGATGGCGGAGTGAACTGGACTAACATTGGTGCGGTAGCAGTGGGACCATTTACAAGTATTTCTTTTCCTGATGTGAACACCGGCTATGCCATCAGGGAAGAAGGCTATTGTTTTAAAACGACAGATGGCGGAGTGAACTGGACTAACATTGGTGCCGTAGCAGTGGGACCATTTACAAGTATTTCTTTTCCTGATGTGAACACTGGCTATGCCATCAGGGAAGAAGGCTATTG
>JBMORL010000117.1:0-5880 GCA_049322335.1 Bacteroidota bacterium | reverse complement strand
AACGGTCGGTAGAAAAAAGTCAACTGTAAAATAATTTAAACACATACTTAAATAGAAGAAAGGAAGCCGTTCCCAATGGAACGGCTTTTTTGTTGTCAAATATTTCAGGAAAAAAACATAAAAAATCGTCAAAATCGGCTAAAAACGTCAATGAAAAAGCAAAAACGTAAAAAAAGAAAAAAAAGAAGTACAAAGCCGACATAAACAGGACAAAGCCGGACAAAACGCGACAGTGCCAGTAATAGATGACGCAACTTTGTGTTGTTAAACAAGTCAAACTTTTAAAACAAAGAAAAATGAAAACAACACGATCAGAAAAAGAAAAGGCGGCATCGGCAGCCTGGAGTTTTGCGCACGCTGCGCTATGGAAAAACGAAGTTTTTACCGAAAAGGAAATTGAACACCACAAGTTCCTTATATCCGAACAATTTGAAAGCGGTATTTCCGCAAGAAAAAACCTCATGCGTTTTTGCATTCGTGTAATGATGGCAAAACGATTTGTGGAAGAAACCAAAGGGTATCATTTACCGAGACCGGCATTGTGGCTCAACAAAAATTTTGTGGGAGGTTACAACGGAACAAAATCCTGGTATGAAAGACTGGTGGAGAAAAGAAAAAACATTGCCGGGTACGCACAGGCATTATTTACCCTGGGAAGCGGTTACGCCCGTTACGCGCAAATGCCCTGCAAGGATATTTTCAAAACTTACCGTGAACGCTTATTACATCTGAAGGCGTTTAACTACCTCCAAACCTTTTACAATACCGTAGTATTCTATAACTATCAATACGAATAAGCCATGAGTGAAAAAAAAGAAAAGGGAATTTTCCATGTAAAACCCTATAAGCTCAAAGAGCTTTGCGAAGCCTACAAAATGTCACCCTACACGTTTAAAAAACATCTTAAAGCATTCAAAGATGAATTGGGAAAACGCATCGGGCAGTATTACACACCCAAGCAAGTGAGTTTGATTATTTCCAAAATGGGCATTCCAGGCACGGTAGATTTCAAATAAAAAAAGCAAACCTGAAAGAAAGTGAAAGAATCATGAATGAAGAAACCGGAAAAATCAGGACAAACTATATAAGAACCCGGAAGAAACTGAAAAAAACCGGACAGTGAGTCGAAAATTTTCGTAAATCTTTGTAGCGTGATTGATAAAAAGCGAAAGCAAAAATTCGCTTGAAGTAAAAAAGAAAAAATCGCAGGGAAAGGAAAAGTGAGTATGAAGTTTAAAGAGATGATCGGTATGCAGGGAACGAACCAGGACACAGGAAATAATCATTCATCATTGCTATTGTACGGAGCAGTAATGTTAGCAAACATAGACTATGCAGGTGTTGCCGATTATGCGCTAAAAGCATTTGTCGGAGGAACGATCTGGTTAGGTTTCAAACTCGCAGCGGATTACCTGTCACAAAAAATTAAAAGGAAAAGCAAATGAAGATAGGTTGGGTAGTGTTAGGAGGAGCAGGATTGTTTTTCGGTGGCAGGTATCTGATGCGGCTGAACCGGCTGAACACGGAACTGGAAACGGTGATGACGGCAAAGATTCATAAAGTGAGTTTAGCCGGAATCACCATCCGTGTGGATGTGCAACTGAAAAATCCGACAAAAGGAAAAATCAAACTGAAATATCCTTTTGTAAAAATTCAGCATGAAGGAAAAACCATAGGAAGTTCACAGGCGGTGAACCAGGATATTGAAGTACCGAGTTTCGGTGAAGCCAGGATTGAAGCCATTATGATTGACATAACGTTTTCACAGTTGCTCATCAATGCCTGGAGCATGTACAAACTGGTAAAAGAAGGAAAGCCGGTGGTGGTGCAGGTAAAAGTGTTGTCCTCGATCAAAATGCTGTGGGGAGATAATCCCTACGAGTACACGCAGGACATCACCCTCAAAGCGTAAGGGACAATAGCTACAAGTGAAGAAAGAAAGGTGCAGAGGCAATGATAGCAAAAGAGAAAAGAAAAATCCGAAGCGGTGACGATGTTGACCATTTGTTTCCCAAACCAAAGGGAGAGGATGTGCTGATAAAAAAAGGCGCAACGGTGGAAGATACAGTGGAGTTTATTCCCGAAGTGGTGGAACAAACACTGGACGACACGCGGCTCATCGCAAAGGAACTAAAGGGAGAAACACGCTTTGATACCTGCAAAAACATTTGGCAATTCGTGTACGGGCATATCGCGTATGAGAAGGATGAGAAGGGAAAGGAACAGATACGCAGACCCGCACGAAGCTGGGCGGACAGAGTGCGCGGAGTGGATTGTGATGATTACACAGTTTTCATCTCCAGCGTACTCACCCACCTGGGCATACCGCACAGTTTGCGCATAGCCAAATACTGGTGGAGCGAAGGAAGATTCTCACACATCTACCCGGTGGTTCATGGGGAAGATGGAAGACAAATCACAGTGGATTGTGTAGTGAACCGATTTAATTACGAGGAACCATTCACAGAAAAAAAAGACAAAAAAATGGATTTGTATTACTTAAACGGCATAGAGCGACCCGCCACAGTGGATGCGGTTGATTTGACCGAAGACGGATTAGCGGAGTTGGGAAAAGTAAAACTTTTTCAAAAGATCGGACAAAGCGTAAAAAAAGCAGTTCATGCCGTGAACAAAGTAAATCCGGCCACCGCATTGCTGAGAGCCGGAGTGCTGGCCTCGATGAAACTGAACGTATTCGGAGTAGCAGAAAAAATCCGGTGGGCTTATTTGAGCGATGCCGATGCGCAGAAGAAAAAGTTCAACATGGCCAAGTTTGGCAAACTCAAACAAGTCAAGGAAAAACTGGAAAAGATTTTTTACGGAGCCGGGGGAAAACCGGAGAATTTGAAGGAAGCCATTTTAACCGGCAAGGGCAACGCATCGAAAGAGGTCAGTGGATTGATGGGCAATGAGACGCAGATGCCTCTGCGGGACGTGTTGGGACAGCGGATTTTCACAAGTGAAATCGAATCGCTGGAAGGGTTGGGAGAACCTGCTACCGGTGCAGCCCTTGCCGCAGCTTCCACCATCATGGCATCTCTGGCCGCCATTTTAAAAAGCATCGGTGGATTGAAAGGAGACGATGCCGGGACAACTGCCGCAGATGCCAATGCAGATGTAAACGTCACCGATGCCAACCTTCCGGTAACCCCCGAAAACATGAACCTCGACCAGTTTACGATTCCCGATGAAGGAGTAACGGAATCCACTCCGGGAACCGGTATGCAAACACGAAGCACCACAGCGGTAACGGAAACCGATGGAACCACCACCACCAACAAAAGTGCAGACGGAAGCGGTGATACAAAACCATCGTGGTGGGAGAACAACAAGAAATGGGCTTTACCAACCGGAATTGTCATCGGGGTGGCAGGATTGGGCTTCGCAGCCTACAAAATGTCGCACAGCTCAAATAAAGGGGCAAAAAAAGGTAAAAAGAGCGGTGAAGATCTTTCGGGCATCCATCACGGCAAACGGAAGAAGAAAAAATACCGGGGGCACAAAAAGAAAAAAGTGCGTGCCGTGAGGTGGAACTAAGAAGATAAAAATTGTCAAATCAAAAAACAACCCAAGATGAACAAGGGAAAAAATAAGTACGAGAAGAAGAAGGATCGCAAGACGTTCAAGGAACGTATGCAGAATCCCAAAACGCACCTGAGAGAAGCCGGAAAGGGATTGCTGCGCGACCTGGTGGTGGGGGTAGTAGCCGGAGGAGCAACGGGAGCCATTGTGGGAAGACCGTCACTGGTCATCGGATTGGTGGTGAATGCCACAGGACACTTTATGGAAATGCCCGGAATATCGAGTTTCGGAATGGGCATGATGGCCGCCAACGGCTTCCAGGGAGAAAGCGCAACGGTAAGCGGAACGGAAACCAGCGCAATGGAAAGAGCTAAACAACGATTGCTCAATTACAAAAACAACTTCACGCAAAAAATTTACCTCGACAAAATCATGAAGAAAAAAGAGGAAAAAACTCAAACTGCGGAAGACCAACCGGTGGGCGAAGTAAAATATTTTGTCTATCCCCATTCGCAAAATGCGGATATGAACCAAATGGATTTGACAGCCCTGGACAATATCGAAAATCAAGTCGTGATGTCAGCGGAGAATTTCCAAAAGAAAGAATCCCTTTCCACCAGTGAAAGAGAAGTAAGCGGAAACGATCAAACGCTGATGATGAGCGACCCTCTCTACTAAGGGAACAGGGAATTTCGCAGGGAACCTCTAAGAAAAAAGACAAGGAAAAGTAACGTGCAAAAACTGCGCGTCAGGGAAAGCCTTGTGCCCAAAAAGAGCGAAGTACTTGCGAAATCCCTCCCTTAAAAGAGAAAGTGAAAGAGAAAAAGTGAAGAAAGGTTAAACAATTAAAAAACAAAAAAGATGTTAGGACAACTTGAATTGATCGCAGAAAGCGAGTACAACAATGCCGGGGATTTATTGGGAATTGATCCGATGAATGTGCAGGGCGAACTTTTGGGCGCGCTCAAAGCCATGAATCCCATTGCCAGGGCGAAAGTGATTAACAACCTTGCCAAAGGAAGTTCACCCAGCAAGGGATCACGTGCTGAAATGGAAAAACATTTCCGTGAATTGCAACCGCACATTAAGGGCGAATTGGCAAAAGGGAATTTGAGACTGGCAGACACCATTATCTATTCCATCAAACCCATCGGCTCGAAAACCATTAAAATTTTCGAGACGCAGGACGACAAGGAAGTCGGTGTACGCAACATTTCCAATGCGAAACTGCCGAAGAACATGTCGCTGCTCGTTAGCGGTATTATCCTGCTTGCGGGAACGGCTGCCGGTGCATCCAAAGATGAAATGATGTCGGCTGCCTATGGTAAAATTGAACCATTCCCTGCATTGGCCAACGGAGAATTTTCGCTTAAGGCCAACAAGAAAACCATTGTGCCGGAAATCGGCAACTATGTTTTCAAAACTGACAACAACCATTTGCTGCCCTTTGGTTATTACAAACTGGCCAACCCGCGCCTGATCCAGGACGATGTGCAGATTGAAATGACCATTGAATTGGGAACCACCACCGGCATTCCGGCCAACTCCTATGTGTTTGCCGCCTTGCACGGAACGGCAACCATTCCATAGTAGATTTTTCTTTCATAGTTCACTTAAAGGGAAAGTGAGGCGGAGTTTAAACTGCCATTTCTCCGCGCACTTCTCCCTGAGGGTGGAAAGAAAAAAAGTGGAAAATCAAAATGCAGTAACAGCAAACGGGCAATGAAAAAACATCCATTCGGAAAAAAGAATTTGTACGGCACAACGCAGAAGAAAATAGCCGCTGTCAAAAAGAAAGGGAACATTATCACTTTTAAAAAGCAGTGGGCGTATGGAAACGGAACGGCCACACAAATTATCGTGACGGGATTTAAGAAAACGAAATCCGGTGCGGTAAAAATCGAAGGAAGATTTTACGATTCACCGTGGTATGAAAGCATAGATAAGTTGCTTGAAGCGGTGGATTGGAAGTTCATGGATGTTCACAATTATCTGCCTTAATCAAATCAAAAAAGTGAGATGGAAACAGTGTCGAATGATAAACAGATAAAACGGTTTGATTTTTCCCCGACCAGCGGGTCGAATCAATCCTACGAATTTGAAGTGGACAAAACCGCAGAGTTTGTAACAGCGGTGGTGTTGACTTCAGACCGTGACGACCGCTTGTTTTATCGCGGTTCGTGCAAAATTGAAATCGGTGGCGTGGAACACCTGCCGGAGAATTTTGAAGCCAAACTTCTAATGTGCGGTATCAACGTGGCTCCCAACAGCCGGGTGTACCAGTTAGGAAATGTTCCGGTGGGAAACGGAAAAGTGAAAATCACTTACAAAGACACCAATCATCCCGATGCGCCCTTG
>JBMORL010000116.1:33243-55657 GCA_049322335.1 Bacteroidota bacterium | reverse complement strand
TTGCGTTTTACCTACCATCTTTACTGCAAGGAAAAAGAGAAACGATAAATGCACTTTTTATTCGGACTGATGATGTTGCTGTCACCGCAAAGTGGCAAGGGAAATTATCATCAGCAATTCGAAGCGGATTATGACAGTGCCGTACAGTTTAATCTTTCGCACAGTAAAGAAATAGCTGATGTTTGCCGAAAACATCAGGTGAATGTAAACTGGTTTAAAGCAATTATATTCCCGGAACTGATCCGCTATTCGTCATACAGTGATTTTTTGGAGACGGAAGCGCTCGGGTGGCTCTATGTAGAAGGAGGTAGCAAGTCGGCCGATTTCTCGATCGGCCATTTACAGATGAAACCTTCGTTTGTGGAGAGGTTGGAGGAGTACGTTTCATCTGGAGGAGAGCCACTCAGCAAGGAGTACGGTTTTATCACCGTATACGATAGCGGATCAACCGTACGCAAACAACGCCTCGAACGCATGAAAGATTTCGGCTGGCAGCTGAATTATCTTTCATGCTTTATAGAGGTGATGCAACACCGCTTCTCCAAACTCCAATCCCCTTCCGAAGAAATCACCGTAAAATTTCTCGCATCGGCCTATAATACGGGTTTTCACAAATCACCTGAATTTATTCTTTCCAATATCACTTCCATTCAGTTTCCTTATGGTTCCAAATTCAAAACGGGAAACAAATGTTCTTATGCCATGCTCAGCTGGGACTACTATTCAAATTATCTTAAAAAATAATATATTTGTTCAACCAACAGGAATGATATGAAAAAAATCACCGCACTTTTCGCAATAATTCTTCTCTTCTCCTGTGGCGGTGAAAAAAAAGAAACACCTGAAAAGAAAAAAGATAACCCGGTTACTATAGTCCAACCACCGTTAGTAATTCCTCCGGTTCCCGAACTTGATCCAGTTTTTGAGAACCATACTTTTAATGCCGACAGCGGAGCTAATATTTATATTCAGAATTCACTGGGCACGTCCATTCGTGTGCCAGCAGGCGTGATGGTGGATAGCCTCCGCCAGCCTGTTAGCGGGGAGGTACAGATTTCTTACCGCGAGATGCACGATGCCGCTTCTCATTTTGCAGCAGGAATTCCGTTAGATTATGATGCTGCCGGAATGATGAAACGCTTTGAAACAGCAGGGTCATTTGAAATACATGCCCGGCAGGATAATAAAACCGTTTATGTAGATTCAGGGAAAACCATCACTATTTCTTTTGGCGGAGAAACCGAGAGAAATGATTTTCATTTTTTCTACCTCGATGAACAGGTTACCCGCAACTGGCACTACGTATGCGATGCGGGAGGAATTGAAACCGGAAAGAAAAAACAAAATACCAATGTACTCGCATTAAAAATTCCGCTGGGGCGCGATTATTTTGTTTTGAATTATATGGCTGCTCTTGATGTAATGCTTAACGATAAGGAAGCGGAAGTTAAAAAAAATAAAAACAATCCCGATTTTCAGAAAAAAGTAAAGGAATACGGATTAACGTGGAGCAATATGTATAATTACGAATCCATCGAATTCCGCGGAAAAAAATACCTGGCCTCCATGATGGTATGGAAAAGTTTAACCGGCACCGATTTTCCCGAATGGGCAGCAGAAGCGACAACTACGCTTACACATAAATCGGGATACACGTATCAGATCAATTTAAAACATAAAAGCGGTTACGAAGATTTTTTTCTGATGGAAGCTGTGATGCCGATAAAAGATCTTTTTACCAAAAAACCTGAAGAATGGAAATCAGCCTATGATAATGCGGTAAAAAAATTAAAAGAAGAGGAAGATACTCAAAAAGCACTGGCAGAAGTGTATCGCACTTTTGAGATTAATAAATTAGGTATATACACATTTGGAAAATACATGAAGGAAGAAGGCCGTATAACGGTACGCGCCTTATTTACATATGACAGGAAAACAGATGACAAAAAAACAGATATTTATTACGTGGACGAAACCAACCGCACGCTTGTAAAGTTTAATTACAACGACCGTAACCGGTTCTTTCTCTATCCCGGAAAAAAAGGAAAACTGTTTGCTCTTCTTCCTGAGAATTATGTGGTGATGTTCGATACAAAAGATATGTCCGCCATCGATTACAATTTTCTGAAAGAAAACTCCACTCCCGAAATGGGATTTGATATGGAAGTGGTGAAAAGAATTGATTCGCTGCAGGAGTTAAGGGAAATATTACTTTCCAATTAAGCCGGTGCCTTCGGTGCGCTGCAATCCCTCCCCGCGGGCCACTTCCCGCATCTGCGGGACAGGCAGTCACCGCTTTCGTTTTTATTACTTAATTTTTCGGAATTAATTTTTTTGAATACACCGGTGGCTGAGGAGTTAATGGGGAGGACAGGCGCGTCCCGAAGCCACCGCTATTTTTGTTTATAAAACCCGCAGGCATTCTTAACTGCTTCCTCAACAGGAATAAACTGATGTCCTAAACGATTTTTTATTTTTTCACTGCTGTAACAGTAGTGCTGATGTGCCGCCATAGCCGTTTCTCTCGTGATACGTGGCTGGCCTCCGAAAACTTTTGTTTTCCATTTTTCCACCCGCCATCCTACAGCGCTCATCCAGGGACGTACTTTTATACGGGTTTCTTTTTTCCCGAATTCGCGCAAAACCGTATCAAACACTTTTTTGAAAGGAAGATTTTCCGAAGTGGTAAGAAAACGTTCGCTCTTGATTTCACTTTCCATCAGTTTTTCCATACACTCTGCCACATCGCGCACGTCTACAAAGGCATTGCTTCCTTCTGCGTATATCTTCAAACCGTTATATGCCACGCGAAACATCATTGAGCTGCTTACATTCCAGTCAGACGGACCGATAATCACACAGGGATTTACCATCACTACGTCCAGCCCTTCTTCAGCACCGCGCCATACTTCACGTTCGGCATTGTATTTGGTTATAGCGTAAAATGAATTTTCGGGCGAAGTTTTCCATTGCGTGTTCTCATCAATTAGTTCAGAATTATCCCTCGTTCTTCCCAATGCTGCTACAGAACTTACATAACACAGTTTTTTCACTTTAGCATCCAGGCAGGCATTCACCACGTTGGCGGTTCCTTCGGCATTTGTTTTTTCCATTTTCGCCTGGTCACGCGGATCGAAAGAAACGATAGCCGCACAGTGATACACTTTTTCCACTCCTTCCAACGCATCTTCCAGCGAAAAAATGTCAGTCACATCTCCTTCTACCCATTCAATTTTTGAAAACAATTTTTCTCCTTCGGCAGAATAATAACCGAATATTTTTTTTACCAGTTCTGTATTGGAAGATGTGCGCTTTATAGCACGAACAGGATTTGCTCCCTGCGCCAGCCGGAATAAAAGATGTGATCCCACTAAACCTGTTCCACCTGTTACCAAGATCATAGATAGGGAGAGATTAGATGAAGAGATGTTAGATATAAGACAGGAAAAAATGGATAATCGATACCTTCTGCGAAAATCTGCGCCATCTGCGGGAAACCATTCACGGTACTATTTTCCTGCATATTTTTGCTAAAGCAGGAAAAAGTTTGCTGATGAACACAGGTTTTTATTTGTGATAAAATCATTTTTTTCTTTTTTTTCTGTAGGCCACAACTCCCGCATAAGTCAACACCGCCAGGCCGGTCATTCCCAATCCGAGGTAGAGATAATTGATGTTATTCTTCATCACAATCACAAAAACAATGGCTACAAGAAAAAGCGTGGCAACTTCGTTCAGCAAACGCAAACCATGTGAAGTGTATTTATTCTCTCCGTTTTTCAGCGACATGAAAACAAGATGACAGTAGCAATGATAAACTACAAGCAATGCCACAAGAGTTAGTTTCACATGCATAAATCCCATTTTAAGTAAATCGGGATTAAGCGCGATCATCCACGTGCCGAAAGTAAGCGTAAGAAACATCGAAGGCCAGGTGATGCCATACCACAGGCGTTTTTGCATCTGCCGGTATTGCCGCTGAAGAATTTCTTTTTTCGGATTTGCTTCGTTTGCCGCCTCCACGTCATAAATAAACAAACGCACGATATAAAATAATCCCGCAAACCAGGTGACCACAAAAATAATGTGCAGTGATTTGATGATCTCGTAATACATGTATTAACGGTCGATGATCGTTACAGTAGTAAAATCCAAACGATAACCCACGCGCGATTGCACTTTGGGATCATCCGAATCTATATTTCCGTAAAACACTTTGCACGCCATATGCACCTTATGCGTAAAAGGTTCTTTCGACATCGCTTCACCTACATTGCGTACTTTCACTTTGTTTCCTCCATCCATTTCCAGCCAGAATTCATACGACTCATGTTCCCTTCCGCCTTTGTCAACAAATTTTTCCATCAGCAGCGTACCTTCTGCAATGATGTCTTTGCTAATATGGATTTTCAGTTCGTCATAGGTTTTTACAATGGGTGCGTCTTTCACTTCAACGGTTTTTTTGGTTCCAATGCACGAAATCATTGATATACACAAAATAATTCCTGTAATTTTTTTCATATAATTCGCATTTAAAAATTAATCATCCGGTTATTTTACCATCCACATCATTTATTTATCAGCAATTCCCCCATATCCAATACCTAATACCTATTGACTAATGACCAAAAAACCCCTACCCATAAATACAATCTCCCGTCTCACATCCCACCTGCAATCCTTCTCCTGTTTCGCTGTTTACTTTATGTTCCCTGAATTCCTTTTTTCTTTTCTCCATTTCTTTTTTCTCTTCAGCAGACAGCTTTACTTCTTTGATAATCTTTTCCACTTCGGGAATAATTTTGTCTGTTCCCAATGCAAAAATATGCCATTGGGTGATATCTGAAATACACCACTCGCGGTAGTTTTTTATTTGTAATTCGAATAGTTTGCTTCCCTCCAGCATCTGATCAATGGATTTCAGATAATCCAGGTGTGAGCCATCACCGAGCATACTTTCTCCGCCAAGATCCCACGTAGCTTTAAAATATTTTGCATTCATTGTTTCAGGATCCCATTCCCCGGTGTGATAATCGATAAAAAAAGCAAAGAAATCATCATCTGCTTTTCCTTCGGTTTCTTTCGCCTTTACAAATAACTCATCACTCACCAGGTCATAGTTCAGCATAGTGCATTCCGCAACGCAACCCACTCTCAGGCCGTCAAAATAAATATCCAGTTTTTCCAGTTCCTCCGTGCCTTTATAAACATAGTCGCTTGATAAGTCCCATTTTTCCTCAGGCATCATCTGCGAAGCAACACCTTTTCCTTCATTGGCATCAATCCATTTATCAATGGCTGCATCCGAACCAAAATAGTCGGTCATCCGCCTTTTAAATGCCATCAGGTAATCATAATAAATACGCATTTGTTTTTCTGTAGTGATGGAATCAAACGAATGACGCATGGCAAACGTTTCTGCTACGAGACTATCGGTAAAATATTTTTTAAAAAGCTTTTTCTCATCCCCTTTCAGTGATGAAGGATACGGGTTTTTGTAATCGGGAATAATATAAAGCGTATCCACTACTTCAGCCACCGTATCCACAGAAGTGGTGTCTGTTTTTGTTTCCGGAGATTTCTCATCCTTTTTTTTATCATCGCCTCCGCCACAGGCAATAAACAAAAGTGTAATAGGAAAATAAATCAGTTTTTTCATGGTATTTATTTTCGATAAAGGTAAGTAATTGTTTAGGAATATGAGGTATAGGGATATTGAGGTATAGAGTAAAAATTAACTCCTCCATGCCTTAATAACTCACTTACTCTATTCCTTTTTTCGCATTTTTCACTAACTTCGCCCCCTTCAGTACACAGCGAAAAAATGAACAAATACCGCGAATACAAACAACTCGACCTGCCGGGACTGGCAGATGAAGTTTTACAGAAATGGGACAGGGAAAACACCTTTGCTGCCAGTATTTCTATTCGCGAAAACAATAAACCATTTGTGTTTTACGAAGGCCCTCCCAGCGCCAACGGAATGCCCGGGATTCACCACGTGATGGCCCGTTCCATTAAAGATATTTTTTGCCGGTATAAAACCCTGAAAGGCTATAAGGTAAATCGCAAAGCCGGCTGGGATACGCACGGGCTGCCCATAGAACTCGGGGTGGAGAAGGAGATGGGTATTACCAAAGAAGATATCGGGAAAAAAATCACTATCGAAGAGTACAACAATGCCTGCCGTAAAGCGGTGATGAAATATACCGGTGTGTGGAACGACCTCACACGCAAAATGGGTTATTGGGTGGATATGAATGATCCCTACATCACTTACGAAAACAAATACATCGAATCGGTTTGGTGGTTGCTGAAACGCATTTATGATAAAGGATTATTGTACAAAGGCTACACCATTCAACCCTATTCTCCCGCTGCAGGAACAGGACTTTCCTCCCACGAATTAAACCAACCCGGCTGTTACCGAAATGTAAAAGACAATACAGCAGTGGCGATGTTTAAATTGAAGAAAGATAATAAGTTTCAAGAGTTTTGTAAAAAACTGAATGGTGAATACATTATTCAGAAGGATCTTTCAATATATATTTTAGCTTGGACAACTACTCCATGGACGTTACCTTCAAATACCGCTTTGGCAATAGGAGAAAAAATCAACTATTTTTTAGTACTTACCTTACATCCGCAATACAAAACACCTTGTGTATGTATAGTTGCTGAAAATGTTTTTAATAATTTTTTTATATCAAAGTTGGCCTTTACAGGAGATGAACATTATAAATACTTAGAGCAAGAAAAAGATTATTTAAAGAAGTTAGAATATTTAAACAAGCATGACTTACTGCCTAAAAAGGGGCAGCCGTATGGAGTAAGTTTTGGACATTGTTACGGGCATTTTCTTATTGATTTACAATACGAACAACTCCTCCCTTACGCAAAGCCATTAAGCATTTCCTCCCCTTCTCCACGGGAGAAGGGGCCGGGGGATGAGGCCGCATTCCGCGTCATCCCCGGAGACTTCGTCACCACCGAAGACGGAACGGGTATCGTTCACATTGCTCCCACATTTGGTGCGGATGATATGCGTGTGGCCAAAGAAGCGGGTGTTCCTCCCATGCTGGTAGCCGATGAAAACGGCAAGCCGGTGCCGTTAGTTGATTTGCAGGGGAGGTTCAGGAAAGAAATGCAGGATGATGTTTTTGGATTTGCAGGTGAATATGTGAAGGAACAATACCTTTCTGAAAAAGAAAAAGAAGTAGAACTGGTTAAGCAAAAAGAAAAATTAAAGGGAATTATTGCCGATACTTCCAGGCTGAATTATTTAAGTGTTGACGAAAGAATTATTCTAAAACTTCAGCTCGAAGGAAAACTTTTTAAAAAAGAAAAATACGAACACAATTATCCGCATTGCTGGAGAACGGATAAACCTGTATTGTATTACCCGCTGGATTCCTGGTTCATTAAAATTCCTGCTGTTCGCGACCGGATGGCAGAATTGAATAAAACCATCAACTGGAAACCCGAAAGCACGGGTACGGGAAGATTCGGTAATTGGCTGGAAAGCGCCAACGACTGGAATTTATCGCGTTCACGCTATTGGGGAATTCCATTGCCCATCTGGAGAAGTGAAGATGGCGAAGAAAAATGTATTGGCTCGGCTGAAGAACTGAGAAACGAATGTGCGAAGTCAGTTAGTGCAGGGCTGATGAAAAAAAATCCGATGGAGAATTTCATTCCCGGGGATTTTTCAGAAAAAAATTACAACACCTTCGATCTTCACCGCCCTTATTCAGATGAAATCATTCTTGTTTCTTCCAAAGGAAAACCCATGAAACGTGAACTGGATCTGATTGATGTCTGGTTCGACAGTGGCGCTATGCCCTATGCGCAATTCCATTTCCCCTTCGAGAATAAAGAATTATATCCACAATCCTTTCTTTCCCCCTCTCCACGGGAGAGGGGGCCAGGGGGTGAGGCCAGTGAGGCCTTCCCTGCCGACTTCATAGCCGAAGGCGTAGACCAAACCCGCGGTTGGTTTTACACTTTACACGCTATCGGAACTTTGTGTTTTGACAGTGTGGCGTATAAAAATGTAGTTTCAAACGGATTGGTACTCGACAAGAACGGACAGAAAATGAGCAAGCGTTTGGGAAATGCTGTTGATCCGTTTGAAACATTGAAAAAATACGGCCCGGATGCTACCCGCTGGTATATGATCACCAATGCAGCTCCCTGGGAAAATTTAAAATTCGACCTGGAAGGAATTTCAGAAACACAACGCAAATTTTTCCGTGCATTTTATAATTCATACGCCTTCTTTGCGCTGTATGCCAATATTGACGGGTTTACATTTAAAGAAGCAGAAATACCCATAGAAAAACGTCCGGAAATCGATCGCTGGATTATTTCCAAATTAAATTCACTGGTAAAAACAGTGGATGCCGCTCTTGCCGGTTACGAACCCACCCGCGCGGGACGTGAGATGGAAGAATTTGTATTGGATCATCTCAGCAACTGGTACGTTCGCTTATGTCGCAGAAGATTCTGGAAAGGCGAGTATACGGATGATAAAATAGCAGCCTATCAAACGTTATACACCTGTTTGGAAACTCTTTCTGTTCTTTCTTCTTCCATTGCACCGTTTTTTTCAGAAAAAATATTTTGTGATCTGAATGAAGTTACAAAGCGCCACAAAGTAAATTCCGTTCACCTGGCCGATTTTCCATTGGTAGATGAAAAACATATTGATATTTACCTCGAGGAAAAAATGGCGCTCGCACAAAAAATTTCTTCGATGGTATTGAGTCTCCGGAAAAATAAGAACATAAAAGTACGCCAGCCATTGCAAAAAATCATGGTGCCGGTGCTGAGTGAAAAATTCCGGGAACAGCTGAAAGCCGTAGAAGAAATTATTTTGTCGGAAGTAAATGTGAAGGAGCAGGAATATCTTCCGGAAGATTCCGATATACTGGTAAAAACCATCAAACCGAATTTTAAGACGCTGGGTGCACGTTATAAGCAACTGATGAAACCCATTGCGGCTGCTGTGAATGCGTTTGGTAAAAAAGAGATCGCCATACTTGAACGCGATGGAAAATTTGAATTGAATGTTGACAATCAGCAGGTGGTTTTAGGACTGGAAGATGTGGAAATTACTCCTAAAGACGTGCCCGGGTGGCTGGTGGCCAGTGAAGGTGGAATAACCGTGGCCCTGGACATCTCTATCACAACCGAATTACGTGAGGAAGGCCTTGCACGTGAGGTAGTTAACCGCATACAAAACCTGAGAAAAGACAAAGGTTTTGATGTGACTGACAAAATTTTGATCAAAATTCACCCTCACCCGTCTATAAATGATGCAATTAAGCATAATTTGAATTATATTTGCTCGGAAACTCTGGCATCCTCGTTAGAACTCGTTGATTTACAGACAGATAAAAGCAATGAGGTGGAAGTGGATGAAGGAGTTTTTACGCGAATAACAATTAGTAAAGCGAACTAAAAACTTGTCGTATGTCTTCTAAGAAAACAAATAAAAAAGCGCCCGCTAAAAAGCCAGCAGTCAAAAAACCTGCAGCCAAAAAGCCCGTTGCCAAAAAACCAGCAACTAAAAAGCCTGCAGCGAAAAAACCTGTAGCTAAAAAGCCTATGGCAAAAAAACCTGTAGCTAAGAAGCCCGCACCCAAAAAACCTGTGGCCAAAAAACCCGTGGTAAAACCCGCTCCTAAAAAAGCAGCCCCCAAACCGGTAGCTAAAAAACCTGAAGTAAAAAAGCCTGTAGCCAAAGTTGAACCGGCTAAAAAGGCAGCCCCGGTTGCCGAAGTTAAAAAAGCAGCTCCCGCACCGGTAGTAAAACCCGAGGCTAAAAAACCTGAACCCGTTAAACCGGCTGAACCGAAAAAGAAAACCGAAAGAAAAATTCAATATACTCCCACAGGAGAAGCAACCGTTTCTGTAAGCCAGAATGTAGTTATTCCCGTTTACAGCAAACCCAAACAAGTGATAGCAGTGGAGAAAAAGAAACCCGCAGAAGTAGATACCCGCACCCGGTATTCGGATGCAGAATTACAGGAGTTTAAAGAAATCATTCTTAAAAAACTCGAAGAAGCCAAACGCGACCTTGAATTGTTAAGAGGATCGCTTTCACATACCGATGATCATGGCACAGATGACACGTCTCCTACTTTCAAAATGATGGAAGACGGTTCTGAAACTCTTTCGCGTGAGGAAACCGCACAATTAGCCGGCCGCCAGGAAAAATTTATCATGGCGCTGGAAAGTGCATTGATGCGGGTGGAGAATAAAACCTATGGGATCTGCCGCGTCACCGGAAAACTCATTGACAAAAATCGTCTGAGGCTTGTTCCCCATACTACCCTGAGCATTGAGGCAAAAAATTTACAGAACTAAAATTTTGCTTTAAAGTGAAGAGGGCACTCATCACCATCTTCATCGTATTGTTTATCGATCAGGTTGTAAAAATCTGGGTGAAAACACATATGGTATTGGGAGATTCCATCAAAATCTTCGAATGGTTTCATATTTATTTTACCGAAAACCGCGGAATGGCTTTCGGAATGGAAATTGGCGGTGAAGAAAATTACTGGGGAAAATTATTTCTTTCCCTTTTCCGCATTGTTGCCGTTACCGGTATTGGCTGGTATTTATGGCGGCTTACAAAAGAAAAAGCACACCATTTGCTTATCGTTTCCATTGCGCTCATTTTTGCCGGAGCGATGGGAAATATCATTGATAGTTTGGTGTATGGTTTACTATTCAGTGACAGCTATCACACGGTAGCTACTTTTATGCCGGAAGATGGTGGCTATGCCGGATTTCTTCATGGCCATGTAGTCGATATGCTTTATTTTCCCATGGTGGAAGGCCATTTTCCCGATTGGTTCCCGCTTTGGGGAGGCCAGGAATTTTTGTTTTTCCGCCCTATCTTCAATATTGCCGACAGCGCTATTACCATTGGCGTGGCTATTCTTATTCTGAAGCAAAAAACATTTTTCGGGGGAAAGAAAAAACCCGCAGAGAATATGACTCAACCAACAGATATCTCCCCGGTCGACACTAACGCTTAATGAATTTAAGCAGTAACCGGTGGATTGAAATAAAATCCCTTTTCATTTGATATTTCCTTCAGGCGCGAATAAAAACCGGGTAAGGCTTCGGGTTTTACCAGTTTTGTTTTGATGTATTTTACGTTTCCGGATTTATACACGAACAACAATTCGTCATATTTTTCTTCGACAGAGGTAAGCTGGTTGAAACTGTAAATTCCCAGCGTGCCATAATTTACCACCAGCAGGTTATTGTTCATTCCCGCCCGAAACCATTTCATCCGGATGCAAATCACAAACCAAACCAGCTTTTCGATGGCCGAAACAAATACAAGAATACCCGGGTAAAATACAGAAGGCCACTCAGACGAAGTAATAAAGGCCAGCACAAATCCCAGTAAAAGCGTAACGGATACACTGATGCCAAAGATTAATAACGGCCACGACATTGCCGCAGTGCTCAATGGTTCTGACCAGGTAAAATTCATTTTACTTTTTCCTGCTGTAAATACAGTTACCGCACTATACCGGTCAATAAGATTAACCACATAGGCAATACCCATCAATACAGCCGAAGCATAAAAAATATAATCGTTGATGTATTCGTTTTTCTTAATGAAAAAAGGTTCTCCCTGGAAATACAGATACAGGGCATAAATCAGCGTTACACACAATACGGGATAAAAAACAAGGTTGCTGCGGTCTTTCATTGCGAAGAACTGTTCAATAAATAATGGCTCAAATTTAGCAATGTTTCACACTAAATCCGGTTATTCTCCTGCATGATTGAGATATATTTCGGTATACCGGTCAACCACCTCGCTGTTCATTATTTTTCCCTTATCAGAAAAATCAATCCGGAGGAGGTAATATTCATCTTCAGGAGCCATTCCTGCCGGTTCTTTTATCCAGGTTTTGATGATAACCCCGCCATTTTCCTGTAACTGAATTTCAGGAGCTGAAAAAACATGTTCGCCCGTTGTATCAAAATATTCTGGCCTTTCACTCACTACTGTTTCCCAAAGGGCAGAAACATTTGTTACCCACTCAAGGGCAAGATCTGCTTTATTTTCCCTTTTCTCCCAGCCATTATCGATAAGAATTTGTGAAGATGCTTTTTCCACATCAATTTTTTCGTTTTTATAAAATGCAGTTTCAAACATACAGCCACGGTCATCGGCAAAAAATCCGACAAGAATTAAATCTTTAAATGCTTCAGGCCGTTCAATGCAGATATCTTCTTTTTCGATTGTATTTTCTCTCCCTTTATTTACTTCTTTCACCACCGCTTCATCGGTAGAAAGATCAGGCAAATTATTTTTCTTTTTCTCTTCTGATGAAGAACAGGAGAAAAAAAGCAACACAATAGAAATTAAAAAATAATTTTTCATAAACTGTATTTTATCCGTGTAAATCCGCGATATCTGCGGGAAATAATCCTAACGTAAAGTTGGCCTCACTCAGATGAACGCGGAAGAATTATTCTGTTTTTGTTGTATCCGTTCCGGTTGAATCCATATCGTCACTTACCAGTTTGTCCAGGTTATCTATTTTTCCTCCGTCACCCTGGTAAAGCGTATCATCCTGCTTTTTTTCTTCCTGTAACTGTTCATCACTCGGAGCATTCATTTTTGTTTTAATGATCCAGTAAGTGAGAAATATTACTATGGCTATCAAAACTATCCAGCCGATGCGTTTTAATGTCTTTTTCATCTGTATATAATTTGTTTTTTAAGGTCAGATGGAATGCCCATGATATTCCTTTTTGGTTAGTGGCTATTGGAATCATGGACATTTCATATACCAAATGTTTGAACCAAGTTAATAATTTTCCCATAAAACCCTAACAATTTTCATACCGCACCCGTAATTTTGAAGAGTGAGGAGAATAACATTCATACTTCTTATTGCCGTTTGGTTACCTGTACCTACCAACGCCCAGCAGGATCATATTGAAACCATAGAACCAAAGGGGCTTGAATCGGTTTTGTATAAAGAAGAATTGATTCTGCATGTGACATACCCTGATGAATCTTCAACCAAAAAAGAACATCCGCGCATTACCGCAGCCATTCTCTGCATCACCCTCGGCCCGTTCGGAGCTCACCGCCTTTACCTCGGAACAAAACCCATAGTCCCCGCCACCTACACCCTCACACTCGGAGGTGGAATCGGTTTGCTTCCCGTTGTCGATCTTTTTCTCATCACTTTCTCCAAAGATATTTCACGTTATAAAAACAATCCGCACGTTTTTATGTGGGTGGAATAGAGGGAATGAGTAAATAGTGATGAGCATGCCGGCAATTAACACTTTGTATTAAAAAAAAGCATAATTAGAACATAAATGAAGTGGGCGCAGCCCACAAATAAATGACAATCTGAAAAAATGCAGTTTCACGCAAGCGTGAAACCAAATAAAAACTTCCGGTTTACTTCCCTCCCCGCCAAAGGGGAGGGACAGTCAAACCACACGAAGTGTGGTTTAGACAGGGAGAGGCCCCCCGCGTTATTTCTTAAAAATATGCCCGATCAAATCCACATGCACACAAACTCCCGCTTCCACGCTCACCGATTTATTTTCTCCCACACCCGCACGTAAAAACAATGATTCACCTTCAAAAAATCCGGGACGAAGAATAATTTCCCCGATATAAGTTACAAAATACGGACGTGAAAATCCTTTGTATTTTTTAGGATGCACCCACAATTCTGTTTTGGTAAGCTGAAATCCTCCGCCAAACATCAATGAAAAATTACTTATTTCGTTAGGATGGCCAATGTAGATGAGTCCGGTGGCGCCATAGGAAAAGGCAGAGAAACCTTTGTTTTGTTTCAGGTCGAAATTAAAGATGCTGAACATGGTATTACCTTTTGCCATGATACCCACCATGTCGGACCCAAGCGTTATGCCGATGCTGGCACCGAAATTATATACAGCAGAACCGCTTGATTTTCCTAATGTATCTGCTGTTGAAGGATTGCGGTACCAGTTGTAGGCAGAAACATTTCCCGAACAGGTGGTACGCAGAAGTTGAGACGAAGAATTTTTATAGCTGAAAAAATAAAGAAAAAAGAGAAAGATTTTAAATTTTGAAATTTTAATATGTGAAGAGAAAGAAGAGTTTATGCTTTTCAAAATCTCAAAATTTAAAATTTTAAAATCACTCAACAGTAACCGACTTCGCCAGATTACGGGGTTGATCAACGTTACAGCCACGCATCACGGCAATATGATACGACAATAGCTGCAATGGAATAACGGCAAGTAACGGAACAAGGCAATCATCCGTTTCGGGGATTTCGATAATGTGGTCGGCAATTTCTTTTACGATTTTGTCGCCTTTGGTAACAATAGCAACAATCTTTCCTTTTCTTGCTTTCACTTCCTGGATGTTGCTCACTACTTTTTCGTAGGATGCACCCGCAGTAGCAATTACAAATACGGGCATTTCCTCGTCAATCAAAGCAATGGGACCGTGTTTCATTTCTGCAGCGGGATAACCTTCTGCGTGGATGTAGGAAATCTCTTTCAGCTTTAATGCTCCTTCCAGTGCAACGGGAAAAGAATTTCCTCTTCCCAGGTAAAGGGCATTGGAAGCATCTTTATAGATGTCAGCAATGAATTTTATCTGTTCGTTCGATTTTAATACTTCTTCCACTTTTTCGGGAATAGACTCCATTTCCACCAGCAAACGGTTGAAACGCGAATTGGTAATGGTTCCTTTTTGTTTTCCGATCATTAATGCCATCAACGTTAGTACAGTTACCTGTGCCGTAAATGCTTTGGTAGAGGCTACTCCGATTTCGGGCCCTGCGTGTGTATACGTTCCGGCATGTGTTGTGCGCGGAATGGTGGATCCCACAACATTACACACCCCGATAATGGTGGCTCCTTTTGATTTTGCCAGTTGAATAGCGGCCAGCGTATCGGCTGTTTCTCCCGATTGTGAAACAGCAATAATCACGTCTTTTTCATCTACAATGGGATTTCTGTACCGGAATTCCGAAGCGTATTCCACTTCCACGGGAATGCGGGCGAGTTCTTCAAACAAATATTCCCCGACAAGACAAGCGTGCCACGATGTTCCGCAGGCTACCATAATGATACGGTTGGCGTGAGCAAGTTTTTCTTCGTAATCTTTTATTCCTCCCAGTGAAACCCACCCGGCCTGTGCATTCAGTCTTCCTCTCATGCAATCGCGGATAGAACGTGGCTGTTCATAAATTTCTTTCAGCATAAAATGTTCAAATCCGCCTTTTTCCAGCGCCTCGAGTTGCATTTCAAGTTCATGTATAGATGGCGTTTTATCCTGGTTCTTGATGTTTTTAATCTTTAATCCCGTATTACGATCCAGCACAGCTATTTCTTCATCTTCCAGGTAAACCACGTTTTTTGTATATTCTACAATAGGTGTTGCATCTGATGCAATAAAATATTCTCCTTCGCCAATACCAATTACTAACGGGCTACTCTTTTTAGCAGCAATCAGCTGATCGGGATTGCTTTGGTCGATAAGCACAATGGCATATGCCCCGTGCACTTCATTTAAAGCAATTCTTACGGCCTCAAACAGATCCACTTTTTCATTTTTACGGATCTCCTCGATAAAATGCACCAATACTTCCGTATCGGTTTCACTTAAAAAAGTATGTCCGCGTTTCACCAGTTCTTTTTTAAGAATGGCATAGTTTTCTATAATTCCATTGTGAATAATACATAGCGTTGAATCACCGGAAGTGTGCGGATGGGCATTTTCGTCACAGGGTGCACCGTGAGTGGCCCAGCGGGTGTGGCCTATTCCGATATTTCCGCTTAGGTTTTTATCGGCTGCAAAACTTTCCAGTTCGGCTACTTTTCCTTTTTTCTTGTAAAGATTCATTTTGCGGTTGTCGATCAGTGCAATTCCCGCACTGTCGTAGCCACGGTATTCCAGCCTTTTTAGTCCCTTAAGAAGTATGGGATAAGCGTTTTTCGTTCCTATATATCCAACAATTCCGCACATGGTTAATATTTTGTATAGGTTATTTTCAAGTAGGGTTTGGCACGATTGGGAGAAGAGGGCCCGCTAAAAATTACCCGGTTGGCTGATACTGCGCCCGATCCTGCTAAAATCCGCATACCGTTATTGGGTTGTTTTCCGGTAAGCAGGTCGTTCACATGACGGGTTAATGTAAAAACATATTCTTTTTTCGAGTCGTCATAGGGATCCCCGGTATAATTAATGCTTTGATCTTTGGTAATATAGGATTCTCCCAGCGAATCAATTCCGAAAATAAACGCTTTATCAGGCGGACTGAGCGGGTCAATCGTGTAAAATTGTACAGGAACGATTAGCTCGGCACGGTTTACAATAATTGGTCCGTTGGTATTCAGGTTGGTAACAGATGGAAATTTTACAACAGAAGTTAGTCCTGCCCCGGCCTGTAAATAAAAATATTGTTGTCCCAGCGTGGAATCATTCAATTGATCTTCGACAGCAGTAAGGGAATAATCGTGTGTGATTTTGGTAAACCTCGCACAGTTATCATTAATGATAAGGTCAAATTCCAGTGTATCACTCAAATTGATATCGCGGTAATAAATAGTCATTTTCGAATCGGCATCTTCGGTGTTAAGGTACAGAATAGCCCCCTGTCCCGAAGTCTGCGAAGGGTTGTCAACCGTTATATAAAACCCTTTCAGGAATTTGGTAAAAGCATCATTATCGGCAAGATTTCCCGTTCCGCTTTCATTGATCACCTTTTGCCCGATAGAGTTATTCAGTTTCAACCGCAGTTGTGGTTTGGCCGAATCACCATCGGGAAAAAAAACATAACTGTCCACATCCGGAACTATGGTTTGTGCCGCAGCCAGGTCAGTAATATCTGCATTCAGCGTTTGGTTGGAATAATAGGCTGAATCGGAATAAAGAGTGTCCAGTATTTCATAGACATTAAAAGTCTGCGCATCCAGGTTTCCGTAATAATCATCATATACAAAGCTAAGCACTACCGAATCAATGACAATATTCGGCACATCAAACGTGGGGTTATTGGCAGACAAACGAACCTGGGTGTAAAATCCCGCGGATGTTTTTCCGAAAACAGGATCCCAATAACTTCCCAGCATATTCCGCGAAAGTTCATCGGTGCGCAATGAATCTACAGCTTCGGTATAAGTGATGAGTGAAAAAGTATCCACATAGGTTCCGTTAAGGATATCTTCATCGGGAAGAACATCCATTCCGAGCTCACCGTTGTCTTTTTTACACGACATCAAAAGTGTAAACAAAAAGACAGCGGCCAAAACTGACCGCTGACTTGTTAATGAGAGTGATATTTTATTTTTCAATGTACGTTTACTGTTAAACCAACATTTCTTCAGCCACTTTTTCGTAGAACGCATTGTAGGCTGTAACATAATTTTCTTCATCCTGGAAATCGAGTACAGGTTTTCCTGATTCTTTGATGTATGACGCCACTTTGGAGTCAATTTTCTGGCTACCCATGATAACGGCATCAGAAAAGTTGATGGCCATTTTGCTCAGGTTGGCGAAATCGGGAGTTTTTAATACGGCTGTTTCCGCATCAGAAAATCCGTCAAATTTCAGTTTAGCCTGAAGCTTTTTATCATAACTACCGGTAAAGGCATTATCGTAAACGGAATACACCAGTTTGGTATCTGCAAAATGCGGATCATCGGCATAAAAACGTTTTACATAAGCCGGCATCAGTGCGGTTAACCATCCGTGACAGTGAATCACATCAGGTACCCATCCCAGTTTTTTTACTGTTTCGAGTACACCACGGCAGAAGAAAATCGAACGCTCGTCATTGTCATCAAAGAACTTGCCTGTATCATCTGCTACAACGTTCTTTCTTTTAAAATAGTCTTCGTTGTCGATAAAATAAACCTGCAGCCGCGCTGAAGGTATCGAAGCTACTTTAATGATCAGCGGATGGTCGGTGTCATTAATAATGATGTTCATTCCCGAAAGGCGGATCACTTCATGCAACTGGTGTCGTCTTTCATTGATGCATCCGTAACGGGGCATAAAAACCCTTACTTCTTTGTCAATTTCCTGTACGGCCTGGGGCAGTTTTCGGGTGATTTTTGAGATAGGTGTTTCGGGTAAAAAGGGGGTAATCTCTTGCGAAACGAAAAGGACTCTTAATTTTTCCATTATACTGGTTTTACTTGGTTCTGAAAAAGGAGTACAAAAATATAGAAAAAAATCCGGAATTTCAACAAATAAGAGTAGTTTTGATGGGGCAGCACACCCCTAAAAACCTTCTGAAACCCTTGAAAACACTGGCCGATAGCCATATTTTACAGGAAGAAATAAACCTGTTGAAAAGGCAGGGACGAACTATCGGCTTTGTACCCACTATGGGAGCCCTGCACCAGGGGCATTTATCTCTGATCAGGGAGGCCGGAAAGCACTGTGATACCGTTGTTTGCAGCATTTTTGTAAACCCCACCCAATTCAACCAAAAAAGCGATTTCGACCGTTATCCGCGGGTTTTGCAAGAAGATCTGGGTTTACTGGAGACCGTAGACTGTTCAATAGTATTTACGCCCACCGAAAAGACAATCTATCCGGATGATACGCATAAACTGAACATTGATTTCGGCTATCTTGAAACTGTTCTCGAAGGAAAATTCCGCCCGGGGCATTTTAAAGGAGTGGGTATGGTGGTAAAACGACTCTTCGAATGTGTGCAGCCGCATAAAGCATTTTTCGGATTAAAAGACTACCAGCAATATCTCGTGATAAAAGAACTTCAAAAAAAATATTTTCCCGGAATGGAAATCATCGGTTTGCCTACCATAAGAGAAAAAGATGGTTTAGCCATGAGCTCGCGCAACCGTTTGCTCAGTGAGGAAGAACATCAGCAGGCACTGTTGCTTTCTCAGTTACTGAATTACTGTAAAGAAAATTATTCCCGTTTTTCCATTGGTGAATTAAAACAATACGCCCTGGAAAAAATGAAGGAAAATTCACTCCTGCAACCCGAGTATTTTGAATTTGCTGATGGAGAAACGTTAAAAATTCTTAACAATAAGAATGAAAGTAAAAACCCTGTAGCACTCGTTGCCGCATTTGCAGGCAAAGTGAGATTGATTGATAATATGAAGATGTGAGGTAGGGAGAGATAAGACAATAGATTTTAGATGAGAAGATGTAAGACCGGAAGACAAAAGATACGATCCTTCACTTTATTACTTTATCCTGATATACATATATCGCTCATCGCTGACTACTTTTGCCCACCGGAGGTTTTTCGCAGGAGGGCATCACTTCATGCCTTCTCCCTTCCCATCCCGAACAAATATCTTTCACAAATGTTTTCATAAAAAACCTACCTTTGCGCCCGTTATGCAGATTAACATACTGAAATCGAAAATACACCGCGCGCGGGTGACCGAAGCGAATATCGATTATATCGGCAGCGTTACCATTGACGAAAACCTGATGGATGCCGCCAATCTTATTGAGAACGAACAGGTGCATGTGCTGAATTACCGCAATGGCGAACGCATTATTACTTATGTTATAAAAGGTGGCCGCGGTACAGGCGTGATTTGTTTGAACGGGCCTGCTGCACTGAAATTTTCTCCGGGTGATGAGGTCATTATTATTTCGTATGCATCCGTGGATTTTGAAGAAGCAAAAAAATTCTCCCCCACCATTATTTTTCCCGATTCCGCCACGAATCAATTAAAAAAATAAAGAGTGAAAAAAACACTCATCCAGGCAGCAAAGATCATTATCCCGGTAGCTTTGGCTATTTACCTTTCATGGTATTTTATTGCCAGCATGGGGGAGGAAGAAAAACAAAAAGTTTCATCGGTGTTTTCGGAAGCCAATTATTTTATCATTTTTCTTTCTATTGTATTTGCATGGATCAGTCACGTGTTGCGCGCGGCACGATGGAATTTGTTGCTGGAACCAATGGGTTACAAACCTTCTTTCTGGAATAATTATCATGCGGTGATGATCGGTTATTTTATGAATCTTCTTCTTCCGCGTGCAGGTGAACTGAGCCGGGCGGGAATCATTTCCAAAACCGACAATGTTCCTTTCGAAAAAGGTTTCGGAACCATTGTGGCCGAACGGGTGATTGATACACTGGTGCTGGGATGTATTGTATTGGTGACCATGTTGCTTCAATACGATAAATTTATGGAAATGATGAGCCAGCTGGGAAATCTGAATGGAGAAAAGTCTGGAAATAATATTACGTTGTATATCGGTATAGGGATTGCCGTAGCAGGAATAGTGGCGCTGGTAATCTATCTTAAGAACGAAAGATTCAGGAATAAAATAAAACAACTGGTGCGGGGATTTATAGAGGGCATTCTTACTATTGTCCGCATGAAAAAATTTGTTCCTTTTTTCCTGTATACCATCGGTATCTGGTTTTTTTATGTAACGCTTTACCTGGTTTGTTTTTATGCGCTCGAAAGTACAGCCGGAATTCCCGTAAAAATTCTTATGCTGGGATTCATCGGGGGCGCCATCGGGATTATTCTTGTGCAGGGAGGCATAGGTGTTTATCCGCTGCTTATTGCCACGGCTATCAGCATTTACAAAGAAGAACTGCATAACGATCAGTTGTTTCCCATTCTTATTGGTCTTGGTTGGGTGATGTGGCTGGCACAAACATTTTTGCTGGTGGCCGGAGGTGCGGTTTCATTTTATCTTGTATCTAAAAAAGCAATTAAAGAATAAATTATATTTGCATTCAATCTTCAACTTTCAACCCCTTCTTTATGGAAAACACTCCTTCAACCCGCTGGGACATTATTCAGAAGAAGATTTTTTCATTAGTGGAATTGAAACGCCAGGCAGCCAGCTGGCGGTTGAAAAGTGATAAAATTGTTTTCACCAACGGATGTTTTGATATTCTTCACCGCGGGCATGTGGCTTACCTTGCACAGGCTGTTTCACTGGGAAACCGTTTGATCGTTGCGGTAAACAGTGATGCTTCCGTTAAAAAAATCAAAGGCGAAAACCGTCCTGTAAATGATGAGTTATCGCGTGCGCTTGTCCTCGCCTCGTTACATGCCGTGGATGCGGTGATCATTTTTAATGAAGACACCCCGCTTGAGCTGATCAAAGAACTACAGCCCGATATATTGGTGAAAGGAGGAGATTATGATCCGGATTGCACAGATACAAAAAACCCGAAATATATGGTGGGATCGGATGTAGTGAAAAAACGCGGGGGAAAAGCAATGGCTATTCCATTTGTGGAAGGATTTTCTACTTCTTCTGTTATTAAAAGAATAAATTCTTGAAAAAAAGAATTCATATCACGCTCTTTCTTTTTTCTTTCCCTGTTTTTTTATTTTCTCAAACAGATTCTGTTGCCGGTAAATTTTTTATTCAACCCGATCTTATGGTTGGTAAAGTTGCTCCCAATTATACCAATGGTTTTCCAAAGACTTCCTTTTACCGTGGAATGGCACTGAATTTCGGCTGGCAGGCCGATGGAAAAAAACACTGGCATAAACACTACAATTTTCCGAAAACAGGAATAGCCGTTTCCTTTTGCCAGCCGGGAAATGATACCGTGTTTGGCAACAACATCAATGTATATCCCTATATCACCATCAACACTGCAAAAAAACGTGACAGAATTTTCGATTTCAAATTCGGCCTGGGCGCGTCTTATTACACATTGCATTACGACAGCCTCACCAATCCTGAAAATGAGGATATCGGTTCGCACTTCACCTGGTTTTTTTATGCTTTCATAAATAAACAATGGAAACTGAATGATCATAACGAGCTGTACCTTGGCGCAGGATTTATGCACTCTTCCAACGGGCATACCCAATTGCCGAACTATGGATTGAATATGGCAGTAGCTAATATCGGTATTCAACATTTTTTTTCATACTATCGGCCTGATCAGAGAGTACTGACAGATATTGCAACCAATAAAATGAAATATTATAAATATTATAAAGATTTTAAATGGGGAATCTGGTTGCGCAGCGGACTGGGATTTCATGAACGCGGAAATACCACCGGCCCTGTCGGAGGAAAAAAATATGCGGTGTATTCGCAGGCCGTGGGGGCTACTTTAACCTATAATCATTTTACCCGTTTCCGCGGAGGATTTACCTATAAATTTTATGACAGTTATTACGATTATATTCTCAACGATACAGTGACATACGAACATCCCAAACGTGAAGCATCTGCACTTACTTTATTTTTGGGAACCGAATTCCTGATCGGAAGAATTGCAATAGACCTGGAAGGAGCTCTTCATTTATACCGCCCTTTTTATTATAAGTTTTTTCACACTTACGAAAAGGAAAGCGATTTCGAATATTTCCTGAAAAATCTTTTCGTTACCAAAGTGGGACTAAATGCTTACCTGTTTAAATT
>JBMORL010000116.1:12321-33143 GCA_049322335.1 Bacteroidota bacterium | reverse complement strand
ATTGGTGGTGAACCGGGAATCGGAAAATCTACTTTGATGCTGCAGATCGCTGTAAAAAACAAAGGACTGAAAATTCTTTATGTGTCGGGAGAGGAAAGTGAAAAACAAATACGTATGCGCGGTGAGCGGATTGGTTTTGGTAATCCCGATTGTTTTATTCTCACCGAAACCAACACACAGCATATTTTCAAACAGGTAGAGCAGGTGGAACCCGATATGGTGATCATTGATTCCATTCAAACTCTGCACACCTCTTATATCGAATCTTCTCCCGGAAGTATTTCGCAGATACGTGAATGTACAGCTGAACTCATGCGTTTTGCCAAAGAATCGGGGACACCGGTTTTTCTTATCGGGCATATTACAAAAGACGGTTCCATTGCCGGTCCGAAAGTATTGGAACACATGGTAGACACTGTTCTCCAGTTTGAAGGCGACCGCAACCATGTGTATCGCCTGATGCGTTCCGTAAAAAACCGTTTTGGTTCTACTAACGAATTGGGGATATACGAAATGAGAGGATCAGGATTACGGGAAGTAGAAAATCCTTCTGAAATACTTATCAGCCGCAATGATGAAAACCTGAGCGGTGTTTCCATAGCCGCTACGCTGGAAGGAATGCGTCCGCTGCTTATCGAAGTACAGGCGCTGGTAAGCACAGCTGCTTACGGAACTCCGCAACGCTCTTCCACCGGGTTTGATATACGCAGATTAAATATGTTGCTGGCCGTACTCGAAAAACGATGCGGGTTTAAATTGGCATCTAAAGATGTTTTCCTCAATATAGCCGGTGGATTAAAAGTAGACGATCCTGCTATTGATCTTGCGGTGGTGTGTGCCGTGCTTTCTTCGAATGTGGATATGCCGCTCAATACAAAAGTTTGTCTTTCTGCCGAAGTGGGTTTATCGGGAGAAATTCGTCCCGTTAACCGTGTTGAACAACGTATCAGCGAAGCCGAAAAACTGGGTTACGAAAAAATCATCATCTCCAGATACAACAAGGGCATTTCACAGAACCAATACAACATTGAACTGATTCAGGTTGGGAAAATTGAAGAGGTGTTTAAGAATTTGTTGGGGTAGGGTCTCGATACACAAAGTTAGGTACACATCGTTCTCGACCTGACGAAATTCCGTTGTCATTTCAGAAAGATTGTGCATTTGACAATCTGTATCAGAAGATGGGCACAACAATTACTTCATTTCTTCTCATCTCCCCATCTAAAATCTAATATCTTTGCATCTAAACTCTTCTCCTCGCCATGCTCCCCGAAAAAATACACTTTCCCCAGGTCAACGGCATTGTTCAGTGTCTGTATGAAATTTTTGAAAAGAACTTTTATGCCGATAAAGTTATTGAACGGGTTCTAAAATCCAATCCCAGGTGGGGATCGCATGACCGCGCTTTTATTGCCGAAACCACTTACGATATCGTACGCTGGTGGAGGTTGCTGAATGAAAGCGTAAACCAGGATTATGAAACCGAAACAAAATCATTGTTGAATATTGTTTCTGCGTATTTGTGGATCTTCCATGGTCGTAAAAACACATGGAACGAAAACGGAGATTTTAATTTTGAAAAAACACGTGAACGTTTCGAAAAAAAGAAAGACGAAAGAAAATTTCTTCAGTCTGTTCCCGACTGGCTGGATGAAAAAGGAGTGAAGGAACTGGGAGAAGAAAAATGGGAAAAAGAAATTGCCGCACTCAACGAACAGGCTGATGTGGTATTGCGGGTAAATACACTGAAAACAAATAAAGCTGAACTGAAAAAAATTCTGCTCGAAGAAAATTGTCATACCGGGGAATTAACCGGAATTCCGGATGCATTGGTGTTAAAACAAAGGAAAAATATTTTTCGCTCAGCGCCATTTCTGGATGGATTGTTTGAAGTGCAGGATGCCGGGTCGCAGATGATTGCTCCTTTTATGCGGGTGGAACCGGGATGGCGTGTAGTAGATGCCTGCGCGGGCGCGGGAGGAAAAACATTGCACATTGCTTCGCTGATGAAAAACAAAGGAAGAATTGTTGCGCTGGACATTTATCAGAATAAACTGGATGAACTGAAAAAACGCGCAGCCCGTGCAGGAGTTTTTATTGTGGAGCCCAAACTCATCGACTCTTCCAAAGTGATAAAACGTTTGCAGGAATCGTGTGACAGATTGTTGCTGGATGTTCCTTGTTCAGGATTGGGAACACTGCGAAGAAATCCCGATGCGAAATGGAAGTTAGGTGAAGAGTTTATCGAAAAAGTAAAACAACAGCAGCGCGAAATTTTACAGAATTATTCCAAAATGCTGAAACCCGGTGGAATGATGGTGTATGCCACCTGCAGTATTTTTCCTTCGGAGAATGAAGAACAGGTAAATTGGTTTTTGTCTGAAAATACCAATTTTGAAAAAGTGGAAGAGAAGAAGATTTTTCCTTCGGAAGGGTTTGACGGGTTTTATATGTGCTTAATGAAAAGGAAATCATAACCCGGTTTAGAACGAACAACGTTTTGTCCCTCCGGGACAATCTCATCGCTTAGTTAATTTTTTAAAAATGTTTGGTGCCGCTGGCACCAGTTAAATCTATATTTTCGGATAGTTATTTTGCTTATATTGTCTGAACCTTTAGATATGCTTTTGTTATAATACCGGCACCAGAGGTGCCAAACATTTTTAATAATCTGCACTCCCGCATATGCTTGTCCCGGAGGGACAAAACGTTGTTCCTCAGTTTTTCCTGTTCTTAAGATAAGTGGCCGTTTCCATACCGTCTTTTGCAGCAGGATCATCCGGTTTTCTTTTCAACGCTTCGATATAGGCATCAATAGCTTTATCGTGTTCTCCTTTTTTCATTTCCCAATCGCCTAATTTCATGTATTCCTGGTATTCCTTTTCCATTAATTCTGTCTTGTTTTTAATTTCCATGTCGCATTTCATGATCTGATCTTTAGGGTATTGTTCTCCGGGTTTTATCAGAGATGCTTCTGCATAAAGTGTTTTTGCCTGTTCGCATTTTTTTTCAAAGAAGAGTTCATCCGCTTTTTTAATGAAGATAGTATATTTGTCCTGCTTTGGCGGACGCTCGTTAATAGCTTGTTTGCATTTTGCGATACCATCTTTTGCTGCGGGGTCATTTGTTACTGACAAAGCTTTATTATAATAGTCTATAGCCGTTTCGTAGTCTTCATTCACATAAGCAGTTTTTGCCTTTTGCATAATTTCATTATACTTTTCTTCTAACTCAATGCTTCTCAAGTTTTTTGTACAGGAATAGATGCGGTCTTTGGGATATTTTTCATGAGGCATTATCCGAAGAGCGTTTTCATACTCATTTTTTGCTATTGAAAAACTATCTTTTTCATACAAAGTATCGGCCTCTGATAATATGATATTGTAAGTTTTTATGATCTGATGTATTTCCGCTATTTTTTGTATCAAAAATTCCTGTGACGGAAGTATACTCAGTGCTTCTTCATATCTTTTTTTCGCCTCGTTATAATGTTTTTCGCTGAGAAGTTTGTCTCCTTCCGCAACCAGAAAATTATACCGCATTATTTTGCTTTGCATCGGATCACCAAGATATTCTTCACATTCAGAGATTTTATTTAGTGAAGCAGTATCACCAGGAATTGCTTCTACTACTTTCCTGTACCACTTCATTGCCTCTGAAAAATCTTTTTCTTTGTATGCGGTGATCGCATAGTATTTGTTCATGTTCAATGTATGTTCCTTATCGTATTCAATTTCCCTTTTCAATCTTTCAACAGCTATTTTATATCTTTCATCTTCCGGTCTGACATCTTGTATCTTTATCATATTCTCCAGTGCACATTGTTTTTCTCCGGCAAGGCGACACGAATCAGCCATTCGTGCATGTTCATTAACATGTTTTTCTGTTGTATCTGCCTCACAAAATGCCAGTTTGGTTTTCAGATCAGCAATCATTGATTTATTTTTTTCAATATCTTTCCAGATTAACAAATGGTGATATTTTAGTCCCGCTTTTTCAAATTGGTAGTTTTTCATCAGCGAATCGGCTTCGCGATAATCTTCCCAGAAATGCATATTATTTTCCGCTTTGTAAAATAACCAGCTGTATTTTTTATCATCATCCGGATATTCGTCATCAATCAACTGGTAACACGTGTTGTATGTTTCAGAAAAATTCTTTGCCTTAAAACAACTGTCGGCATAATTTCTTCTTTGCTCAATTTTTTCCTTTTCTCCGTTCAGATATAAGCTGCAGAGCTCAATTTCATATTCTACCCCGGGGCCTTTTGTAATATAACCGAGACTATCAGCCTTTTTATAATAAACAAACGCTTTTTCATAGTTTCCTTTACGGAAATACTTATCCCCTTTTTCCTTCATATCATCTGCTTTTTGGGCAACGAGGAAAAGCGGGGCCGAAATAAACAGAACGAATAACAGATACTTATTCATGATTTCCTGTACACATTTGATAAATAATGGTTCACAGGATGAAAGTTACAAATAAAACTCAAAAGGCATCCCGGTTAAAGGATGCCTCTCAAGCTGTTGCGGTCCGCATGGGGCGGACAAGTTTGCAAAGAACGTATTATAGATAAGGTAGAATAACCATTACAAAAGCCCTGCCGTTTTTTATTGTATCACTATTTTTTTCGAGATACGGGTGTCGCCCTGCGTGATGTTGAGGATATAAGTTCCATCGGCAAACGAAGAACTGTTGACCTGTTTTTTATAGATTTTTGATCCCGAAACGGTTTCTGAGAGAACAATTTTTCCGTTGATATCGGTAACAGTGATCTGCGCTTTTTCTTCACCGGGCACTTCAAATTCGAGCAGGAAAGAATCATCAGCGGGATTGGGAGAAAGTTTTATTTCTTCCCCGGCTGGTGATTTCTTTTTGGTGGTTTTATTATCGTTGTTGTCGTTGATGATAATGACTTTGCTTACCACCACTTTTTTTTCACCTTTCGTATTTTCATCCGAAACCCGGATATCAATATCCATCGTTTTCATCATGCTGTCTGTATGCATATCCATATCATCCGTATCGAAAGCATAGGCATAAGCCATGCATTTGTTTTGCATATTTTTCATACATTCTTCATGGAGCGCCAAGTCAAAATCAAAATGAATACCTTTTTCTTCCAGTTCCTTTTTTATTTTTTCCATTTCTTTTTTCAACTCCTCTGAATTAAAAACAGAATCGTTAAAATTGTAAAACATAATCACATCATCTTCTTTGCCGGTAGTACCAGGAATATCTTTGTCGTCAATTTTAATCCGGATCATTTTAGTGCACGAACCGCTGGCAGAAACAGTAGCTTCATTTTTCTGCAAATATTCTTCAGCTTCTTTGCCTGTGTAAACCTCTTTTTTTGTTTTTCCGTCTTCAGTTGTTTCTATGGTCACGGTTTTTTGTCCGTTGTTATTGGTCACTTCAATTTTCTTTTCTACTTTTTTCTTTTTCTTTTCATCTTCTCCGTTGCCGGCAAAACTAAAGGCAGCCAATCCGAGTAACAATACTGCAGAGGCTGAAAATAAAATGTATTTGTTTTTCATAACGCTTGTTTTTTGGTTGATGCAAACGTAGCGCGTAAAAAAAGAGGCACGTGTTAAAAGGAGGTTAAAAGACGTTAACAACTGTTAAGGGGGAAGCCATAAGAGAAATACGGGAAAAGGTGCATTAAAGAATAATTTGTATTTGAAAATTGAACTACTTGTATTGTTTTATGTATTACAGTAAAGAGAAGCCATGAGTCATGATGGAATGCGAAGCCGCTTATTTTTTTTATCTGAAAAATAAATGAAAGTATGCCCTCCGCATTTGCCACATCCCTTTTGCCTCTTGCCTCAGGGCTTCTCTTAAAACCGCTCATCACTCATCACTGTTCACTCATCACTATTTCCCCTGTTAAAAAGTGTTAATCACACAAGTTTTCCCTTCTCATAACGTACATTTGATAAGCATGATCCGCAGAGAAAATTTCAGGACTTTTATTGTACTCATTGCCCTGCTTGTAGTGGGACTGGTAGCCATTCAGCTTTACTGGATTAACAATGCTATTGTTTTACGTGAGGAACAGTTTGGCGAAAATGTAAACCGGTCGCTCTATTCTGCAGTGGAAGATCTTGACAGAGGTGAAGTATACCGGATAGTACAAAAAACTCCGTTGGGCGCTGCTTTTTTCAATTATATGCAGCGGGCAGATGAAAACGTTTTAGTGGAGAATTACAATACCCGCGACACATTTATAGAAAAAGACGGGAAAAAAATCAGGATGCAGATTGTGGAGAAAGCACAGAACGATACCACCAAAGGGATTCGCTCGAAAGAACGTTTTTTCCGGCAGATCGTGCAAAACGGGGTGAACAAAGAAACGGGCGAAACTTCTGTAAATATTTTCTTTGATGATTCCATCAGCCTCTTTTTCTCGCCTGCTTTTATGCGCGACCAGATGAAAAAAGGACGAAAAGAAGAAATGATTGATGAAGTGATCAATGATATGTTCGATTTTCCGGGAACTGTTCCGGTGGATGAACGGGTGAACCTGCACGATCTCGACTCCATCTTAAAAAACCGCCTGGGCGAAAACGGGGTAAAAACCGATTATCTTTTTGCAGTAGCCAACGACAAAAAAGTTCCGTTACTCTTTAAAGATAAATCTTCTGAAAAAATGTCGGAAAAAATCCTTGAAGACGGATACTCAGTTCACCTTTCAGCAGGAAATATGTTTAATGAACCGCTTTACCTTCACATTTATTTCCCCAATAAAAAATCTTTTCTCCTGGGACAGATGTGGGCAGTGATGATCATTTCGCTTGTGCTGATTTTGCTCGTAATCGGTGCGTTCTTTTATACTATTGCCACTATTCTCCGCCAGAAAAAATTATCGGCTATTAAAAATGATTTCATCAATAACATGACGCACGAGCTGAAAACGCCCATTTCCACCATTGCGCTGGCCGGTGAAGCATTGAGCGATAAAGATATTTCCATCAACGATTCACAAAAACAGGTATACATCAATATGATCCGCGATGAAAACAAACGCCTGGGAACTCTCGTTGAAAATGTTTTGCAAACCGCAATAATAGATAAAGGAGAACTGAAACTGAAAAACGAAAAAGTAAATATGGGCGAACTCATCACCGATCTTATTTCCAATTTCAGTATACAGGTATCTAACCGCAACGGTTCCATTGAAAAAAAACTCAATGATAACGATCTCACCGTAACAGGCGACCGCGTTCACCTCACCAATGTGTTGTATAACCTGCTGGATAATGCCAACAAATATTCTGGCGAACCGAAAATAAAAGTATCGGCCTGGAGGCAAAACGGGCACGTGCTGGTTTCAGTAAAAGATAACGGTGTGGGAATAAGCAAAGAAAACCAGAAAAAGATTTTTGATAAACTTTACCGCGTTCCGGCCGGAAACCTGCATGATGTAAAAGGATTCGGGCTGGGATTAAGCTACGTAAAAGCCATAGTAGAAAAACACAATGGAAAAATAAACGTAGAAAGCGAACCGGGAAAAGGAAGTAACTTTACAATTGAAATACCCTGCTAACAATGGATAAAAAAGTAAAAATTCTGCTGGCTGAAGACGATCCCAACCTGGGAACCCTTTTAAAGGAATACCTGAATGCAAAGGGACACGAAACCACGTTATGTACTAACGGCCAGCTGGCATACGAAGCATTCTGCAAAGGAAGTTTTGATTTCCTGGTGCTGGACGTGATGATGCCGGTGAAAGACGGTTTTACGCTGGCAAAAGAAATAAGGAAAGCGGATAAGGAGATCCCTATATTGTTTCTTACGGCAAAATCAATGAAAGAAGATACCCTGGAAGGATTCAGCTCGGGTGCAGATGATTATATGACCAAGCCATTCAGTATGGAAGAATTGCTGGCACGGATGAACGCTATTTTAAGAAGAATAAAAAACAGCGGTGATCCCGAAAAAACAGAATACGAAATCGGAAATTATAAATACGACCTGTTGAAACAGGAACTCGTACACAACAGCAAGGTGCAGAAACTTACCACGAAAGAAAATGAACTGCTTAAACTGCTGGCAAAAAATGTGGATGGTATAGTGGAAAGAAACTACGCACTTACCGCAGTTTGGGGCGATGACAGTTACTTTAACGGAAGAAGTATGGATGTGTACATCACCAAGCTCCGTAAATACCTTTCAGCCGATCCCAGTATCGAAATACTAAACGTTCACGGCAAAGGATTCAAGCTGCTGGTTAAAAAATAACTACCGTTCCCTCAGCCAAAAGCCCTTTTCATGCCTTTTAGCCCCCGTTTACACAATAAACCGGGGCTTTTATGGTTTTAGTATCATAAAAACAAAAGCCATGGAAGCAAAAAAATCAGCCAAAGCCAATCTCGAGACACGCAGAGGGGGCTTTTTCCAGTTGGGATTATTGGTATCTGCCGGCCTCTGCCTGGCCGCTTTCGAATACACTACATTCGAAGAAAAAGAAACCAGCCTTATTGGTACTAAATTCAAAGAAACTCCCGAAGAGATCGTTTTGGATCTGAAAAAACCGGAACCCAAACCCGAGCCCCCAAAACTTACTAAACCTAACCCGAATCCCAATCCCAACCCCAATCCTAATGCCAACCCGGTGGTTTCTACCAACCAGTTTGTGATCAATAACAATCCTACTAACCCCAATCCCCCGGTGATTTTTAATCCCAATCCTCCCACCATCGAGTTTCCCCCGCAAGACTCGGTTATTTTTGATGGTGAATTCACTATAGTGGAAGACTGGCCTTATTTTCCTGAATTTAAAGAAGTGAAAGTGAACAAGGACGAAAATATTGCTGAAGTGCGCAAAAAGTTATCTGAAAAGAAAATGTATGAAATATTCGGTGAACACATCGTTTATCCCGTTGTTCCCAAATCCATAGGTGTGCAGGGAAAAGTAATGGTGTCGTTTCGCGTAAATACCAGTGGTGAAATTGACGATATTAAAATTGTAAAAAGCGTACACCCCGACCTGGACAAGGAAGCCATACGTATTGTGTCTAAGCTTCCCAAAATGGAACCCGGCCGCCAGAGGGGCAAGGTGGTGAACGTTAGATATACACTGCCAATAAAGTTCGCGTTACAATAAACCCATGTATTTTGTTTTAGGAAAACCACCCTTTTCAGGGTGGTTTTTTTTGCCTCATCCCCAGCCCCTCTCCCTGGAGAGGGGAGCAATAATAAGTATTCTTCGTTCTGATTCCCCCTCTCCACGGGAGAGGGGGCCAGGGGGTGAGGCTCGTTTTCCCTTGCAATAATCCTCACTTTCTTCCGTTATTATCCCATCACACCCAAACTATTTTTTTATGATACCCAAAAAATCTCCCCATGCCGATATTGAAAAAAAACGTTTCGGTTTTTTGCAGATCGGGTTTATTGTTTCCGTGGGACTAACGCTCGCTGCGTTTGAGTATACCAGTTTTGAAGAAAATCAAAAGAAAATTATTTTTAATCCCGGAACTACCTGTGGCCCGGAAGGCCCTGTGTATATTCCTCCTAAACCAAAACCCGCTCTCGAACCCCCGAAAAAAATAAAAAATCAAAACAAGGATCAGAAACAAAACAGTTCTTCTGCCGCCTTATCCAGCCAGTTTAAAAAAGTTGATGACGACACAAAAGAAAAAACGGTGGGAACTATTGGTGATACTATACCTGTGAACCCCTGGTTTAATACAGATACTAATACCACTTCCATAACATCACCCGATGACTTTATTCCTGTAGAAGACTGGCCCTATTTTCTGAAATTCAAAAAAATTAAAAACGGCATGGAGCGAAAAAAGAAAACAGAAGAAGAAATGTCGGCATTTATAGGCAATCAGGTAAAATACACCGAAAAAATGAACCAGCTTCGTGTGGAAGGCGTGGTAAAAGTTGCGTTCGTTGTTGACAAACAGGGAAAAGTTGATCCCAACAGAATTAAAGTAATACGTGGACTACATGAAGACCTGGACCAACAGGTAGTGAAAGCAGTTTTATTGATGCCCCAACTCGTTCCCGGAACACAAAGAGGAAGGCCCGTTGATGTTCCGTATGTGATTCCGATAAAGTTTGAGTTGAAATAAAATGATATATGTTTTTAGCAGATAACTTAAAAACATAAAACCTATAACCTAAAACTGTTTTAAAGACTTCCCGTTCTTCCCCCGTCCACCGGCAGGTTGATACCGGTAATATAACTGGCGGCAGGTGATGCGAGGAATGCAACGGCAGCGGCTACTTCATGAGGAGAAGCAATCCTTTTCATCGGCACTTCGGCAGCCATTTCATTCAGCACTTCTTCCGGTTTCTGTTGGGTTTTAGCCGATTTTTTTTCTGCGAGTGACTGTAACCGTTGTGTATTGGTCGGTCCCGGCAATACATTGTTCACCGTTATTCCGTATATCCCTACCTCGTTAGATAATGTTTTCGACCAGTTGGCCACAGCAGCGCGGATGGTATTGGAAACTCCCAGGCCGTTGATAGGAACTTTTACCGATGTGGAAATAATATTGATAATGCGCCCGTATTTTTCATTTTTCATTCCTTCCAACACTGCTTTTGCCAGCAAATGATTACATATCAAATGTGCATTGAATGTGTGAATGAACTCTTCGGCTTTGGCGCTGGAAATAGGCCCGCCCGCAGGCCCGCCCGTATTGTTTACCAGGATATGCACCGGCCCGTTTTCGGTTATGTAATCTTCTACACGAACAAAAAGTTCGGGGGGAAAATTAAAATCAGCAACAATATAATGATGATCCTGCCCCAGCGAAGTATCCAGTTCCCTGCGCGTTTTTTCCAGCTTCTCTTCATCACGGGCAACCAGTATTACCGATGCCCCTAACAGTGCCAGTTCAACAGCTGATGCTTTGCCAATTCCCTGTGTGCTTCCGCAAACAATGGCCCTTTTTCCTTTAAGACTCAGTTCCATAAGTAAAATATTACCCGAAAGTAAAGGTTAATTGCAAATTCATAGTCATTATCTTTGAAAATCTTCGCCAAAACTGATTAACTTTAGCCATCCAACACAATTTTTATGGCAGTACAACGACCTTTCAGCTTCAAAAAATGGATAGACGATAACCGCCATTTGCTAAAACCACCGATCGGCAACAAAGTGGTTTATGAAGACACCGAATTCATCATCATGGTGGTGGGCGGGCCCAACGCACGAAAAGATTATCACTTCAACGAAAGTGAAGAATTTTTTTACCAGCTCGAGGGTGATATTACCGTAAAGATCCAGGAAAACGGAAAAGCAGTGGAAGTACCGATTAAGGAAGGAGAAATATTTTTGCTTCCTCCCAATATTCCGCATTCTCCCATTCGCCCGGCAAATACGATTGGACTGGTGATTGAAAGAAAAAGAAAAGACACTGAGCTTGACGGGTTATTCTGGTTTTGCGACAGCTGCAACAACGAATTATATCACAAGCGTTTTTATTTGCGCAGTATTGAAAAAGATTTTCTTCCCACATTCAAAGAATTTTATTCTTCGGAAGAATTGCGCACCTGCAAAAAATGCGGACATAAAATGGAGGTTGATTCGCGTTTTGTATGAGCGGTCGCTTCTTTACCATCGACATTCACACACACATTTTACCCGAACATATTCCCGCGTGGAAAGAAAAATTCGGTTACGGGGGATTTATTCACCTTGAGCACCACAAACCCTGTTGCGCACGGATGATGATGGACGATAAATTTTTTCGCGAGGTGGAAGATAATTGCTGGGATGCAGAAACACGAATGAAAGAATGTAATCATCACCACGTGGATGTGCAGGTACTTTCTACTGTTCCCGTTATGTTTTCCTATTGGGCAAAACCAAATGATGCCCTGGAGATTTCTGTTTTTCTTAATGATCATTTGGCAGAAATAATTCACCGTTACCCTAAACGATTTGTTGGATTGGGAACCGTTCCCCTGCAGGCGCCCGAACTGGCGATAAAAGAACTGGAACGCTGTAAAAAAATCGGGCTCAAAGGAATTCAGATCGGTTCTCATGTCAACGACTGGAATCTGAATGATCCGAATTTGTTTCCCGTTTTCGAAGCCTGCGAAAAACTGGATATGTGCGTGTTTGTACATCCGTGGGATATGATGGGAGAAAATAAAATGAAACGCTACTGGTTGCCATGGCTGGTGGGAATGCCGGCAGAAACTTCTCTTGCTATTTGCTCAATGATTTTTGGCGGAGTGTTTGAACGCCTGCCTAAACTGCGCGTGGCTTTTGCGCATGGCGGAGGATCTTTTCCTGCTACCATCGGAAGAATTCAACATGGTTTTGAAGTGCGTCCGGATTTATGTGCCATTGACAATACCATTGCTCCAAAAAATTATCTCGGAAAATTCTGGCTCGATTCGCTGGTGCACGATCCGGTGATGCTGGATTATGTGGCATCACTTTTCGGAAAAAACCGCATCGCACTCGGCACCGATTATCCTTTTCCATTGGGAGAACTGCAACCCGGAGAACTGATCCGCTCAATGAATTACACCGATCACGATAAAGAATTATTACTAAGTGGTGCAGCGCTGGAATGGCTGGGAATGAAGAGAGAATTTTTTGGAAAGTGACAGCTGCAGATTACACAGATGAATACAGGAAAAAGATTCACGCCTCTTCCGGAAACAACGGATACTCTGCGCGGTGAGGTTCTTTGTTACCGTTGGTGAAAAACCAGGCCCATTTGGTATTGATGCGGTAAGCGAGCCTTCTCAGGAAGCGGAAAATGACCTTCAGCATACGGGGGCTTTTTTGGTATAACGCTGAAGTATTCATAAAGATTGTTTTGGTTAATTACTTTTTAGGGAACGGTCGGAATAAGGCTGTTTGAGGAACTCGGTATAAGGAGCTAAATTCCCTTTGGCCTGCATCTCGAGGTATCTTTTCGAAAATTCTTCTTCCGATTGCGAGGAGTTGAGGTACTGTATACGATACTGGTCGAAGTTCTGAAGCGCTTCTTTTTCCTCTGCAGAAAGTTTGCGGCCGGCAAATTCATTGTCACGCAGGTCGTTTACGGTGAGCGGAAGTTTGTTTACAGAAACGTTGTTTTTCAACTGGCTTTTCATGGTACGCGTTGGCTACAAAAATATCTATATCAAACGGATATAAACCCCGGGTGGATTTCATAAATATTCACAACAGGATGTTAAGAATCATTCTTCCAGCACCAGCCGGATGTCTTCCATCATGAGGTCAACGTCTTTTGCCGAGGTGCCGTCATAATACCCGCGGATGCGTTTTTGAGCGTCTACCAGCACAAAATTCTGGGTATGGATAAAATCGCTTTGGCCTCCGTCACCTTCTTCCCCGGGTGCGGCTTCCTTTACCAAAAAATACGATTTCCGGGCCAGGCGGTAGATTTCTTTTTTGTCACCGGTTAGAAATACCCATTTCCCCGGATCGGCTCCGTGTTGTTCCGCATAGGCTTTCAATACTTCGGCAGTATCGGTTTCGGGAAGCACTGTGTGCGAAAGAATGATAAAATCATCTTCGTCTTCAAACGCTTTTTGTACCCGCTCCAGTTGCGAGGTCATTTTCGGACAAATGCTTCCGCAGGTGGTGAAAAAGAAATCGGCTACAAACACTTTTCCTTCAATCAATGATTCATCTACTTCTTTTCCATCCTGGTTGATGAGATGAAAACCACTAACCCGGTGACCGGTAGAAATACCCTGCATGGAAGTATCCACCAGTTCTTTATTTACCTGCGAAGGATTAACTACTCCCGGGGCGTTCTGTTTTTTATATTGGTCGTAGTTGAGGTACCAGGCAATCAGTATTCCTGTAAACAGGATGGAACAAAAAAGAATGATGGTTTTTTTCATTTTTAAAATTTATACGAAAATCCAACGCCAAACACCTGCTTAAACTGCACCCGCGGGCCGGAAGCATCGTTTACTCCATCGTTGTCGGTGTCGAGGTTTATTTTCACATCATCATCATAGATCAATATGGTGCCAAAATTCAAACCGATGTATTTTCCTACTTTCACCACCAGTGCGTTTTCCCAAAACACATCGATGTTTTGCGGGTTGTGGAGGTAATTGGAAAACAAATCCAGCCGCGTAGTGAAAACAGCCGATTTCAGTATTTCCACTTTCCACGAAAATTTCAGGTAGCCTCCCAGCTCATAACGCACTTTGCTTCCCGGGGTGGTGATGTTTCCCAATGTATCGATAACTCCTTTATCCACTCCAAAAGCTCCGATGGCAGCAAGTGAATCATGGTTGACAATAGTAATTTTTGAAGTGAGGGGTGAAATGAAAAGAGTAAAGTCTTTTTTGGGCTTATAGTCGAATCCTAACGCGGTGGTAATATATGCAGGCGCCATAAAATCAGAAATTTTATTGGTAACGTTTGGCAGGGCATAACCGGGAGCCATTTGTGTACGGAAATTGAACAGCCCGGCATAAAACCAGTGATCAAATGCTTTGCGCCCGTATTTGGAGGAAAGATCAACCCGGTCATCGCTTTTTATAAATTTCAGGCTGCCTTGTTTGATCAGGCCATAGGCAATATCAAAACTGTTGTCCCATGTCGACTTTCCTTTTTTATAATTAGCGAAAAGATTCAGAAATGAGTTGGCAGCTATGGTATTTTGTCCGCCACCTGCCCAGTTGCTCAGAGAAGCCTGCGAAAAAGTGATGGTTCCGGTTCCGCCTTTTTTCCATCCATCCAGCGAATCGTTTTTGATTTCATTCAGTTTTTCTGCATTTTTTTTCAGTTCTTCTTCCTGCGCAAGGACACAGAAAGAAAATAACGCCAATACGATAACAAAAATGGATTTCATTGGATTTTTTTTTCAAATATCGGAAATATATGTATTAAATCAGATCGACCTATTTTGATTTCCGTAGTATTTTCGAAAATTCTTCATGTGGTGGATTTGTGAGTAGAGATCCACGAGTCCCGCCAACCGGATACAAACGCCTGGCGGGACGGCTTGGGTCTCGTGAGGAGAAGAATTTTTTGAAAATCAAGGAAGTCAAAATAAGTCTTGAATTTTTCTTTGTTTCTTTCTTTTGTTTCAAGACAAAAGAAAGAAAATAACTACTTACTTTTCAATAAAAAAAATCAAGTTAAGATCAATTGTTTTTCCATTAGCAAAATATTTTTACAAGTGTAGAAAACCTTCAGGCTTTTTTTATTTCTTTTCAGCGAAGCAGCAGCTTCCATTCAATATCCACATCCCAGTTGGAACGAATAGTTACAGGTTTTTCATAATGAAAAATCCGTTCGGGCTGTATTTTCTTATCAAATTGTCCGGTGTCCCATTTTCCGTTTTCATTTTCATCCAGGATTACTGAAAGGGAGTAGTTTCCGGGGGGAAGTTTTTCAAAATTTAGTTTTGTGCCGGTTGATGTATACTGTTGCCGTATAGTTTTTCCCTTATCGTTTTTCAGTTGTATCAGAAATTTTGACTCCACATCAGGAGAAAAATTCAGAAGCAGGTTGCCGTAATATTCTTCCTTCTGTGTGGTAAATGAAATATCCAGCGAATCGTTTACTGCTCCCGAAAAAATTTCTTCGAGGGCGGCAGGAACAATAAGTAACCGGTAAGAAGTCCGTTCTTTCAGATGGGCAATGATCAGCCACTCCGTACCGGGAAGATTGCCGTTAATGATTTTTCGTTCTACAGGCAAGGAGTCTTCCAGCAACTGAATTCCTTTGGTGAATTCTGTATCAAACGGATTCGGGTTCCAGATGCGAATGGTATCATATAAACCAAAAACAGGAGTGATATTGTGTTTTAACTTAAATGTTTTTTCAGGTGGAGTGCGGTCATCGGCTGTGTTTACTGTTATAGTGTCAATGAAGTTATTTGTTTTTGATTCTACCATAAAAACAACAGAATCATTTTCCATTTTCCAGTCGGCCCACAGGAAAAGAGAATCGTGTGAAGCGGAAGTAAAGGAAGCTTCAATATCAATTCCGTATGTACTCAGTATTTTTACCGAAGGCTCGTTAAATGGTAATGGTTTACTAAACACAAAAGTGAATTTATCGGGATATTCGAAAAGGGTTTTTTTAATGAAAAGTTTTTCTTTATCTTCCTTGAACAGCAGCAGTGAAACCGGTAGATCCATTTCACCTCCCGTCATTATTTTTTCATTCATGAAAGCGATCTGTTCTCCCGGCCTGTCGTATTGGTAATTGTTATTTTCGTCTTTTAAAGCATAAATAAAATATTCTCCCGGGGCGATATTGTCGATGGAAAAATTTCCGCTTTTATCGGTTTTTGAAAGATACAACGGGCGTTGCGAAGTGATTTCATTTTCGTTTTTGTATAATTCCACCCATATTCCTTTTTCGGGAATTTTAGCCGATGCATTTTTCACACTTCCTTTCACACTCATCGAATCGAGCACAGGCCCGGTGGAAAAAACAAACTGCAGGTTTTCGGCCACATTGTTTTCGGTGATGTCGCTGATTGCATTTCCGAAATGAATGGTATAGGTTGTGTTGGGCGGCAGCTCTTCCCCGAAACGGAGGGTAAGTTTTTTTCCATTCAGCAAAAATTCAGGCTCTTTTTGAGGAGCAGGAGAAATTACCACCTGCTGTTTCGGATTATTCAGTTTTACGAATTCATCGAAAGTAATGAGAAGTGTATTTCCTGTAAAATTTACCGAGCGGTTGCGGGGAATGGTTTTTTCACTTAGTATCACCGGTGGCTGTGTATCTTTTTCCCCGCCCGTGGGCATTGCCATTTGTGCGCAAGACGTTAGTAAAACGAAAGCAATAAAATAAAAATATGCAGATGTATTTTTCCTCATCACCACCATCCTGCAATTATCCGTGCGGTTTCTTCGAGGCCGTTTTTATCTTCTTCATTAAAATCATTCAGCCGGTCGCTGTCCACATCCAGTACCATCACTACTTTTCCGTTTTTTATCACCGGCACCACCATCTCCGATCGTGAAGCACTGCTGCAGGCTATGTGGCCGGGAAATTTATCCACGTCTTCCACTATAACGGTTTGCGCCTTATCCCAGCTTGAGCCGCATACGCCTTTTCCCCTTTTAATCCGCGTACAGGCTACGGTACCCTGGAACGGGCCCAGCACCAGTTCATCATCTTTTACGATATAAAATCCCACCCAGAAAAAACCAAAACTTTGTTTCAGCAGGGCGGCCGCATTCGAAAGATTGGCGATGAGATCATTTTCTCCTTCGGCCAGCGCTTTCAGCTGCGTATTCATTAACCGGTATTTTTCCGGTTGCGATGCCTGTGTATCAATAATAATTTCTTCGGCCATAACGGTGACAAAGTTCTGATTCTATACGGATAAAAAAAATAATTATTGTGATCAGTCGTAACGGCCGAACCGTAATGTGGCGTTAAGAGTTAGTCCGCTCATGCCAATATTATCTGTGCCGTTTATTCGTATTCCGCCAATGATGCGATATCCGCATCCTACTCCGAATCTTACAGATTTTCCCAGTTTCAGCAATGCATTGGCATTGGGTTCAGCAATAAAATAACCTCCCGCCCGCGAATCAGTTCCTCCATAGGAAACATAGGCTTTTTCCATGTACACGGTGCCATAACCGATATGAGCCGGAAATTCAAAATCAATCGGACCTTTGTGTTTTAACCGCACACCGCAATAAAGCGTAGTATAAAAAGTAAACAGGTTTTCCTGCGTGGATAATCGTTGCTCATTCAGTGAAGTGGAAGCACCATACATTCCTATGCCCATCACCACATCCGTTTTTTCTCCCTCATGCACATACCAGCCTCCGCGAACGCCATGTAAAAATGCAGGCTCACCGTTAAAAGTAGTCAGCTTCATTTCATATCCGCCTTCCTGCCAGGTAAACATCAGCCGGATCAAATCTACTATAGCAACAACCTGTGCATTGGCCTGGAAAGCGGCCAGCGTAAAAACCAATAATAGAATTCTTTTCATTTCTACAGCCAAATTAGTGAATTTTCATTGTATAACCACCATTTTCACAACGGATTTTAGTTACTTTCACGGTTCAATTCAATTTCTATGCCCGATAACGAAAAACGACTGTACCTGCTGGATGCCTTTGCTCTTATTTTCAGGGGATATTTTGCCCTTAATGCCAGTAAAAATTTTAACCCCGTCAACTCTAAGGGAATAGATACTTCAGCTGTACTCGGTTTCACCAATACGCTGGTGGAGGTGCTGCAAAAACAAAAACCCACCCATATTGCCGTAGTGTTTGATACAGCGGCCCCTACCCAGCGACATGAAGATTTTGCCGATTATAAGGCCAACCGCGATGAAACTCCGGATGCTATTGTGGTGGGCGTTCCCTATATCAAAGAAATCATAAAAGCATTTAATATTCCCGTGATAGAATCGGATGGATTTGAAGCGGATGATGTGATTGGTACATTGGCAAAAAAGGCAGAAAAGGAAGGATTTGATACCTATATGATGACGCCCGATAAAGATTTCGGGCAGCTGGTTTCCGACCATATTTTCATTTATAAACCCGCCCGTTTTGGCAATGAGGCGGAAGTGATGGGAGTGAAAGAAGTGTGTGAAAAATTTGAAGTGAAAGACCCCAAACAGGTAATTGATATTCTCGGATTGCAGGGCGATGCAGTGGATAATATTCCCGGAATTCCCGGTGTGGGAGAAAAAACAGCCAAACAACTCATTAAGGATTTTGGCAGCGTGGAAGAATTATTGAAGAATACAGATAAACTGAAAGGAAAGCTGAAAGAAAAAGTAGAAAATCACAAAGAACTTGCCGTACTCTCTAAAAAACTGGCTACCATCATAGTGGACGCACCTGTAGAGTTTAAAGAAAAAGAACTGGTGGTGGAAGAACCCAACCGCGAAAAACTGATGGAATTATTCAGCGAACTTGAATTTCGTTCATTATCCAAAAGATTACTCGGGCAGGAGATTCGTTCTTCCAATACATCAGGACAAACCGATTTGTTTGGCGGAGGGGAAAGTAGTGGCAGCGAAACTACTTTTGCAGAAGGAGCAGAGACGGCCGCATTTAACACGGTAAAAACAATTAAACACGAATATAACGTAGCGGGGACAAATGAAGAAAGAAAAAAACTGGTATCGTTGCTCATCGCTGCCAAAGAAATTTGTTTTGATACAGAAACCACCGGACTGGATGTGCTGAATGCAGAATTGGTGGGAATGTCGTTCAGCGTCACCCCTCACCAGGCCTGGTATGTTCCGGTGCCTGCCGGCCAAAAAGAAGCAAAAAAATTACTCGAAGAATTTCGTCCCGTTTTTGAAAATGAAAATATCATTAAGATCGGGCAGAATATCAAATACGATTATTCGGTACTGGCAGAATACGGCATTGCTGTGAAAGGAATTTTATTTGATACTATGCTCGCGCATTATATCATAGAGCCCGATAAAAAACACGGCATGGATTATCTTTCCGAAACATACTTAAATTACCGCCCCGTTAGTATTGAAGAATTGATTGGTAAAAAAAATAAAGAACAGGGTAACATGCGCGATGTGCCGCTGGAACAGATCAGCGAGTATGCTGCCGAAGATGCCGATATCACCTTGCAACTGAAAGAAAAACTTGAACCCGGGTTAAAAACAGGCCGCGCTGCTGAAGTTTTTTACAAAATAGAAACACCGCTCATTCCTGTTTTATCTTCTATGGAACGGGAAGGGATTCATCTTGATGTGCCGGCTTTGCATGCATACTCCAAAGAGCTGGAAACAGAACTTAAATCGCTGGAGAAAGAAATTTATAAACTGGCCACCACTTCCTTCAATATCGATTCACCCAAACAAATGGGACAAATTTTATTTGAAGTGCTGAAGATCGATGACAAAGCGAAAAAAACAAAAACAGGACAATATGCTACCAGCGAAGATGTATTGGTAAAGTTGCAGGATAAGCATCCCGTTATTCCGAAAATTCTGGAATACCGCGAGAACAGGAAATTAAAATCAACTTATGTAGACACGCTTCCCGAAATGGTGAATCCGAAAACCGGGAGAGTACATACCTCTTTTATGCAGGCGGTGGCGGCAACAGGACGATTAAGTTCCAATAATCCCAACTTGCAGAATATTCCGATCCGTACAGAGAAAGGAAGAATGATCCGCAAAGCGTTTATTCCACGAAACGAAAAATACACGTTGCTCTCGGCCGACTACTCGCAGGTGGAACTGCGCATCATTGCTGCACTGGCAGGAGATGAAGTAATGATTGAAGCGTTTAAAAATAACGAAGACATTCACGCATCTACTGCTGCAAAGGTGTTTGGCGTAAATCCGCAGGACGTTACCAAAGATATGCGCAGCCGCGCCAAGGCGGTAAACTTTGGAATTATCTATGGCCAGACCGCTTTCGGGCTTTCTATGTCACTGGGAATTCCGCAAAAAGAAGCAAAGGAAATCATTGATAATTATTTTGCGCAGTTCCCGCAGATAAAAAACTACATCACCAAAACCATTGAAAAAGCAAAAGAGAACGGTTACGTAGAAACGATAATGGGAAGAAGAAGATATTTACCCGATATTCATGCGGCCAACAATACAGTAAGGCAATTTGCCGAACGAAATGCTATCAACGCACCGATCCAGGGTTCTGCAGCCGATATTATCAAAATCGCCATGATCAATATTCACCGTGAATTTGAAAAACAAAAATTCAAATCAAAAATGGTGCTGCAGGTGCATGACGAACTTGTATTTGATGCACATAAAGATGAACTGGACGAAATCATTCCCGTAATAAAAGAAAAAATGGAAAATGCCGTTCAGCTGGCTGTTCCGCTTGTCGTTGAAACCGGCACAGGCAACAACTGGCTCGAGGCGCATTGAAAGTTA
>JBMORL010000116.1:0-12221 GCA_049322335.1 Bacteroidota bacterium | reverse complement strand
TTCAACTTTATAACCTTCAACCTTCAACCAATATTTCAATCATCCTTTGCACTCTCGTTTTCATAATGGAATATTCGGTAGAGCCGGGGAGGATGCGGGCCATTCGTTTGTAGACCGATTCCCAGCCCAAAGCATTTTCGCGAAAGTGGCGGTGCATTTTGCCGATATCTTTTATTTTTTTCGAAGTGAAAGCACTTAACTGAACAGCAAGGTATACTTCATACCATTTCATTTGCCAGGTAAACTGCAGGTCATAAGCATCGCCTTCTTTCATCAGGGGAAACTGATCGAGCAGTAATATTCCGAATTTTGCTTCGTTGGCCGAAGCTTTTTCGTTCAGCAATAATAAAAGTGAATCCAGTGTTTTGTCGCCCGTCATGGGGCCTAACGTATCCTGGCTATACGATATCTGAAAGCAGGTGAGAAAAAGCAATATATAAAACACTTTTCCCACAAAATGGCGGAATAAAAAAATTATTTCGTTTTCACTTTACCTTTGTCAACGGGTTTGGCGTTGTTTTTCTTCTGGCTTTCTTTCGCTTTGGCTTTTGTCTTTTTTTCTTTGGCAGAAACTTTCAGCGCTTTAAATTCAGCAGATCCCGGTTTGATGCCCATTTCTTTGGCTATAACGCCCCAGCCCTTGCCGTTGTTCTTTTTGAAACATTCCGCCACATCGGTAATGGGTTTTTTCACCTGTTTGGCAATTTCAAGTGTCATAAAAACATCACCTGCTGTCATGCCGAAATTTACAAACAGGTTGTCTACATGCGTTTCGAGCACGCCATAAGTGCGAACCATATCAATTTTAAAGGCATCCAGGTCAACCGAAGCCGATACATTTAGCTCCGTGAGCGTTACGTCCAGTTCGTCATCTCCTGTTTTGGCCACAAAAGTAGCCTGGGAATATGCATTAGCCGTCATCCATAAAAAGGAACAAAACACAGCTGTTTTAAGAATGGTTTTCATAATCGGTGGATTTTGAATAAAATTATGAAAAAATTGTGCCGTTTTCCCCGTAATGTGGAATTATTCACGTTTTTTCCTGAAAAATTCCTTCATCAGGGCCGAACATTCCTCTTCCATTATCCCCCCGGCCACCACAGTTTTAGGATGATACAGGTTTTTTCCCGTTTGGGAAGCTCCTCTTTTTTCATCATACGCCCCGAATACAATTTTTCCCACCTGCGACCAAAACAGGGCGCCCGCACACATCACACAGGGTTCAATGGTGACATACAGCGTACATTCATTGAGGTATTTCGCCCCGATATGATTGGCCGCTGCCGTAATAGCCTGCATCTCGGCATGGGCAGTAACATCGTTAAGTTGCTCGGTTAAATTATGTGCCCTGGCAATTACCTGGTTTTTGCAAACCACAATGGCGCCCACCGGCACTTCATCTTTTTCAAATGCTTTTTTCGCTTCGGCCAGCGCCTGCTTCATAAAATGTTCGTCACCGGAAGGTTGAAGGGAGTGAGACATGATTGTTTTTATTGAAAGGATGAATTATTAATATTTTGCGGTTCCTTCCGCAAAATACAGCTATTTTTTGCGGTTCCATCCGCAAAATATTAAAAATAACCTTTTTAAACTTGTTATTCATAGACCGGTTTCCCGGTGAGATATCCCGAATCGCTTTTTGCCGTATAGTAATACATTCCCGACAGAAGCGAAGAAATATCCAGAGTATGTTTTTTACGAGGGAAAATCAACTGAAATTACTTTTCTGTCACTTAAATCTAAAGTTTCTATTTTTTCAAAATAAAAATCCAATTCAAATTTCATAAAATTTTCAGCTGGATTTGGGCGTTCATCAACGGTATTATTGAAATAGTTTTCATTTACACTAATGTGCATATCCCGCCTCATCCGTTTTTATTCTTATTTTTGCCCCTACCGAAAAAATCAATACTATGTATCGCTCACATACCTGCGGGGAATTAAGAATTGAACATGCCGGAACCGAAGTTACACTGGCCGGATGGGTGCAACGTTCCCGCGACCTGGGAGGAATGACCTTTATCGACCTGCGCGACCGTTACGGTATCACGCAACTGGCTTTCAATATGGACGTGAATGCTGATCTCTGCAAAAAAGCAAGGGAAGCAGGACGCGAATTCGTTTTGCAGGTAAAAGGAAAAGTGGTGGAACGATCCAGTAAAAACAAAAATATTCCCACCGGTGAAATTGAAATTATCGTATCGGAACTGAATATTCTCAATGTATCAAAAACCCCGCCCTTTACCATCGAAGACGAAACCGATGGGGGAGACGACCTGCGAATGAAATACCGTTACCTCGACCTGCGGAGAAATCCGGTGAGAAAAAACCTGGAATTACGTCACCGCCTCGGTATCTCTACAAGAAATTACCTCGACAGCCTTGGATTTATGGAAGTGGAAACACCTTATCTCATCAAATCCACTCCCGAAGGCGCGCGGGATTTTGTGGTGCCCAGCCGGATGAACCAGGGAGAATTTTATGCTTTGCCGCAATCACCGCAAACCTTTAAACAACTGCTGATGGTAAGCGGATACGACCGCTATTATCAGATCGTAAAATGTTTTCGTGACGAAGACCTCCGTGCCGACCGCCAGCCCGAATTTACCCAGATTGACTGCGAAATGGCTTTTGTGGAACAGGAAGATATTTTAAACACCTTCGAAGGGTTAGTACGCCATTTGTTTCAATCTGTAAAAGGAATTGATATTCCCGCGTTACCGAGAATGACTTATGCCGATGCGATGAAAAATTACGGGAGCGATAAACCGGATACCCGTTTCGGGATGAAATTCGTGGAACTGGAGAATATCGTGAAAGGCAAAGGATTCGGTGTATTTGATAATGCCCCGTCTGTTATCGGTATTTGTGCAAAAGGAGCAGCTTCGTATACGCGTAAACAGTTAGATGAACTTACCGAGTTTGTAAAACGCCCGCAGATTGGCGCCAGCGGAATGGTGTATGCCCGCTATAATGAAGACGGAACAGTAAAATCATCCGTGGATAAATTTTATAATGAAGATGAATTGAAAAAGTGGTGTACGGCATTCGGAGCGGAAAAAGGCGATTTGATGCTGATCCTGGCCGGAGAAACCCACAAAACAAGAAAAGCACTGAACGAACTTCGCCTGGAAATGGGAACAAGGATGGGATTGCGCGATAAAAATAAATTTTCCTGCCTGTGGGTGGTGGATTTTCCGTTGCTGGAATATAACGAAGAGGAGAAAAGATATTTTGCCATGCACCATCCGTTCACTTCTCCCAAGCCCGAAGACATTTCGCTTCTCGACACTAATCCCGGTTCTGTTAGGGCTAATGCCTACGATATGGTGATTAACGGGGTGGAAGTAGGCGGAGGTTCCATACGTATTCACGACAAACTCCTGCAATCAAAAATGTTTTCATTGCTTGGTTTTACAGAAGAAGATGCACAATACAAATTCGGCTTCCTGATGAATGCTTTTGAATTTGGTGCACCTCCTCATGGCGGAATTGCTTTCGGTTTCGACAGGCTTTGTTCACTTTTCGGTGGCAGCGAATCCATCCGCGATTTTATTGCTTTCCCAAAAAACAACAGCGGCCGCGATGTGATGATTGATGCACCTTCACAGATTGACCAGGTGCAACTGGACGAACTGAATATCGCTGTAAAAAAATAGTTTATCCGTTGGCTTTCCAGCGTACATTTCCCTGCTGAATGTCAATCATAACAAGCGAACTGTGCCGGCATTCAAATACCAGCATAACCAATCCGTTTCCGCAGACAATACTTTCTTTGTAACGGGCGGCTTCATCCCTGTCTTCGTCATAATGATGTTTTACTCCCATTTGGTTTTGAGAAATGGCCCACAGAACTTTTCCGGCTGCCGAAACACCGCTTACAAGAATTTTACCTGTTTTCTCCAGCGTCTTTTTATGCAATACAAGACACAATTTCTCATCAGAATAAATAATTTGCCCGTCAATAAAAAACTGATCTTTTACTTCGTGTCCGTTAACAGTTAAAATTTTAGTTTCGTTTTCGCCATGTTGACGTAATACATAATTCCCGTTTTCAGGCTTTGGATTTACTTTTGAAGTATTCCGTGGTTTTACAGGAATTTTTTCTGTATACCGTATTCCCGACTCAGTAACCAGCGAGTATTCATTTTTTGCTGTGTCAAATTCAGTTTTTACTATTCGTTCTTTTCCCGAACCCCGGTTTTTATTTTTTTTTGTATTTATTATTTCTTCAGCGGTTTCTCCATCCAGCAAAACGATATTATTTTTTCCCGAAAGCACAATAAAGCCGCCTGAATAACCATTGCATTTCATGTCTTCATAGACCCGGATAAATTTCATTTTTCCGTTTTCCGGATCAAACCATCGTACTCTCAAATGAAAATCAACATCTCCTTCCCCTGCCGCATGCCCCACTTCGCTGGCCACTACAATATCGCTGTTGCAAAGCCCTGTCCACTGAATCCTGCCTTTGCCCCTGCGGTTTTTTACTTTCCGGAGAACAGACATGAAAAAGAGCATAACGGCTATACATCCTGCCAGAAGACCGATACTTAATAAAATAGTTTCCATTGCCGTAAATTAATATGTGAAATGTATGAATTTTTTTTATCTTGGTCACCGGTTTAAATCAACCTTAACAATGGAAACAGTCGATCAGTCAAACAATTCCTTTCCCGAAGAAGCGGTTAAGGAAATCCGGTCTATGTACGGATGGATGCTTTTTGTAGCCATCATGGGAATAATCGGTGGAGGATTTGGTGTGCTGGGCGCGTTTGGAACACTTGCGCAACAACCACTCCAGGGATTAATTAACCTTATCACGAATGGTGTAGGTTTGTATGCAGCTATCATGCTGATGCAGTCAGCCTCGGCTTTCAATAAGTTTGTCGCTGCGCGGGACGCACAATCGCTTACTACGGCTATGAGTAAAGTGCAACTTTATTTTCTCATTACCTGCATAATGATTTTTGTAAGTATTATTCTCGGCATCGTGGGTGGATTAGCCGGTGCATTAATGATGAAATAAAAATAATTTTTGATTATGGAAACCATTGATAATAACTATAACTCAGGCGGAATTCTTTTGGAAGACCAAAAGGTACAATTTAAAAATTCTGCCACATGGATGAAAACATATGCCATTATCATTATGATATTTACCGGCCTTGGTGTATTGATTATGGGCCTGGTGTTCGGACTGGCAGGTGATGAAATTTATACCGAGGTAATAAAAGGACTGAAACGTGAAGCCCCGGAAGCGCGAAAATTATTTGAAGAAATCTGGCCTATGGCAAAAGTGCTGATGATTATTGCTTCAGTTATCTGTGTGGTTCAGTTTTTCTCCATGCTGCAATTGTTTAAATCCGGGAAAAACTTTGGAATGGCTGCTGTTTCTGATGATCCTTCTACACTTGTCAGCGGGTTCAAATCTTTTAAGAACTTCTGGTTAATCAACGGAATATTGATTATCATTTCAATACTACTTGTTATTGGGCTGATGGTAAAACTGATGCCTATTATTATTGAGGCAGCCAAACAGGCGCGTTAATTCCCCATCAGTCTCGCCACATATTTCCCGATAATATCAAACTCGAGATTAACAGCATCTCCTTTTTTCAGCGATTTAAAATTGGTATGCTCAAACGTGTAGGGAATAATAGCCACAGAAAAATAGTCTTTTCCTGAATCCACTACGGTTAAACTCACTCCGTTTACAGTAACCGATCCTTTCTCCACCGTAACATTTCCTTTGGAAGCATCATAGCTGAATGTAAACCGCCAGCTGCCGTTTTCTTCTTTTATACCGGTGCATAGTGCAGTCTGATCCACATGTCCCTGTACAATATGGCCGTCAAGACGATCATTCAGTTTCATGCAACGTTCAAGATTGATGAGGGATCCTTCTTTCAGTAAACCGATATTGGACTTATCAAGAGTTTCTTTAATGGCTGTCACCACATGAATATCATTTTTCACCTCAACTACAGTAAGGCAAACCCCGTTATGAGCCACGCTTTGGTCGATTTTTAATTCGGGTGAAACAGAAGATTGAATATGCAAATGAAGATTGCTGTTTTCCTTTTCCAGCTTCTTCACTATACCGGCCGCCTCAATAATTCCTGTGAACATTAATTTCCTCCGCTTCCGCCATCCCTGAATAAATGAAAGAACCCGGTAAGCTCCACCGGATCGATACCGGCCAAACGAATGGTATTCACCTTGCAGTAATAATAATAAACTCCCTCGGGAACATCCTGATTGTTTTCCATGCTTTTTCCGTTCCACAAAATATCAGGGTCCGTAGATTCAAAAATAACCTGTCCCCAGCGATTGTATATTCTTAATTCAATACTTTCAATATAGCGATAAGGGAAAGGAATAAACAAATCATTGAAACCGTCACCATTGGGAGAAAACACATTGGGCAAAGAATAATTCGGACAGTTATCTGCACAAACAATATTGCTCGGCTCGCTTTCATTTCCGTATTGAACAGAATCAACGGCTGTCACATAATAACAACCGGCAATGCTGGTGTCGGGCAAAACAAGATGGGTGATGGTAGTATCGGTGTTCAGGCTGAATGTCATCAGCAGTTGAAACGGTTCGCCTTCTACAGGAGTAAAATAAAGATTATACGACATCACATCATCCGCACAACTGTTGTTCGGATTATTCCAGGTAAGAATGTTGATGGGAATAAAGCAATCCGAATCCAGTGTGAGTTCGGGAGCACAGGGTGGTGTCATGTCTACCGGTTCTTCACATTCTTCCTCACTCCAGTTAACTAACGGACTGGGGATTTGCGGAGAAGAGTAAGAGCCAATACTTTTCACTTTATAACAATAGGTAACACCATTGATCAGTCCGGTGTCAAGGTAATTGTTGGCCGTAGTTGTACCCAGCAGGTTAAAGATGCCTGATCCGGCAAACGTTTCCTTATACACTTCATACAGCGTATTGGTCCATGGCACATTGCATTGCCAGGTAACATCAATGGCATTATCAGAAGGTACCAGCGTAACAAATACAGAAGAGGCATTGCTGGTGGATCCGACAGGTTGCAGCCCCTGTTGAGGATGAGTATACCACAACTCAGCTTTATAAGTGTGAGGAATAGCATCCGTATTCATGGGGTTGGACAAGGCTGAAGTAACAATGAGTTCATCCTGCACTTCCCATAATGAATCTTCAGATGGTGTTGTAAATATCAATGTTGCAGGTATGCCGAAACCGTTATACTGGTAAATTTTATACTGGTAAGGCCCGGGAAACTGTGAATTGGTATCCAGTTCTGTTGGATGAAACCAGCGAACCGTATCGATACCATTTACAAGATCCGTTTCTCCCACTGATACATTGATCATTACCGGAAAATCAAGATTGAGTTCATCACATACTTCGCTGGAAGGGCAGCTCACCGCCCCGTCAGTCATATACACCACTACCACATAACAATACTGTTGCCCGAGAATAAGGCCGCTGTTGTCGGTAAAAGTAGTATTGGTGTGGCCAATATTGGTGCCTACTAACGTGTATCCCATTGCCGTAGCGGTATTGGCATCGCAACAGCCGGATGGAGTAGCTCCGCCTGAACCCAGCTTCCGGTAAATTTTATAGCCTTTGATATTGTCGCACGAACAGGTATCCCATGACAGGTTCATGCTGTTGCCAAGGGGATTTACAGTAAGCCCGGTAACGGGGGGCGGATTTACGTTGATATTGAAGGAAGAAACATCTATCAGCGGAACAACAGGATCATTGTCCTCGGCAATAAAAATAACCTGGTAAGGCCAGTTGCGGATGTGTGAACAGTCAGTATTCCAGTTGAATGTCCCCGTGGTGGGTGTGGCTGTGCTGGGTTGTGAAAAAGTAGCCGGGGAAATGGTCTCATCAAACGGCTGCCCTGTTGCTTCTATTACAACATTGTCGCCATTGGGATCAGTGGCCGTTACTGTTCCGCTTAACGAAGCACCCGCTACCACACAGGTATCATCAATGTCTGTAATAGATGGAGGATCGTTGGAGCAATTGCCAAGAATGGTTACCTGTATATCACGTATAACAATTCCGCGTTGCACACCATATTGCCATTCGGTAATAGCTACTGCAAAATTGTATTCTCCCTGTATCTGCGGAGAATCCCAGCAAACTGTTCCGTTTTCAGGGTCGATGCTAATGGTTCCTCCGCCAACGGTATGCGGATAATCATAAACAACCCCCAACGCAAGAATATCACAACCATTGTCATTTTGGTTTCCCTCCATACATGGAACCAGGGAATAGGATAAGCTATCCCCGTCAGGATCGTAGGCTGCTGCATTGTAGCAATAGGGAACACCCACACAACCTATTTCGGGACAGGGAAATTCCTGCGGTTGGCAGGAGTTGTTGCCCACATTAAATGCATCGATGATCAGTGTGGTGCGAACACAAAAGGCTACGTTCACTGAATTCTGAATATTTAAAATTCCCGTATTGCGGTTAGGGTCGAGTACCTCTATCTTGTAAGTGCCGGGTCCGGGGTAGGTGTGAGTGCCTTTATAAATATTTTCACTTCCGTTAAAAGAACCAATGGAAGGTTGGGGAATTTCAGATAGTCTTGCCAGCGTATCGCGACTTCCGTCTCCCCAGAATATTTCCAGTTCGGGACGGTCGGCAATATTAGCGCCTTCATTCGAACAGATACGGATGGTTACTTCATATGTATGCCCGAATTTATGTTCATAGGTAATTTCTCCCGCACGGTTATGTGTAGAGAAAGAAATACCTGAAACCAGCAGGGAAAATAATAACAGTATAATCCGGTTCATTAGTAAAGCTTTCTTATATAACACTAATTTACTCAATTTATTTTAGGTGCACAATGAAAATACGACCACTATTTAACGGTAAAGGTTGCATTATTTTCCCGTAAAAATCAAGTTTTTTACATCTCCGGCTCTTCTCATTGTATTATTGGCAATTTTATCGGCTTCCCATGTATATTCTTACATTTGCATAAATAAAATCAATCATGGCAAATCCCAATGACGGAACGATAAAAGTAGGTGTAAGTATAGGCGATATAAATGGTATAGGCATGGAAGTGATTATCAAAACTTTTGCCGACAACCGTGTTTTACAGGATGTTACACCGGTGGTATACGGATCTTCCAAAATAGCTTCTTACTATAAAAAGAATCTTAATCTCAACGAATTCAACTTTCATCTCATCCGCGATTCGGCCGAAGCACAGCCTAAAAAAGCCAATCTGGTGGCATGTTGGGAAGAAGAAGTGATTGTAAATATGGGACAAGCCAACGAAACCGGGGGAAAATATGCGTTGCGTTCGCTGGAAGCTGCCTGTAAAGACCTTGCGGCAGGAAAAATAGATGTGTTGGTTACTGCCCCGCTCAATAAAAACATGATGCAAAGCGAGCGGTTTAAATTTCCCGGGCATACCGAATACCTGGCCAACCTTTCAAATGTGGAGGAGGCTTTGATGATGATGGTGGGAGGAAATTTGCGTGTAGGTGTTGTTACCGGCCATATTCCGCTTTCTGCTGTGTCACAAAAAATAACCAAAGACCGTGTATTGAAATATATCCGTTTGATGAATCAGTCACTCATCCGCGATTTTGGAGTAAGAAAACCAAAAATTGCTGTGTTGGGAGTGAATCCCCATGCCGGTGAAAACGGGCTGTTGGGAGAAGAAGACCGGAATCATATAGAGCCGGCAGTAAAACAGGCTAAACAGGAAAATATAGTGGCTATTGGCCCCTATGCGGCAGATGGATTATTCGGTTCGGGAAATTTCAAAAACTTTGATGGTATTCTGGCTATGTACCACGACCAGGGATTAGCTCCTTTCAAAGCGCTTTCGTTTGATGAAGGAGTGAATTTTACAGCTGGCTTGCCGGTAGTAAGAACTTCTCCCGATCACGGAACAGGCTACGATTTATGCGGGAAAAACATAGCTTCCGAAGCTTCCTTCAGAAACGCAGTTTACCTGGCCAAAGAAATATTCCTGGCCCGTAAATTTCATAAGGAAATCAACGCCAATCCGCTTCAGGTACAGGTAGTGGCCGAAAAAGGCGAATAATTTACGCGGCAGACAATAATTTCTTCAGAGTTTGCCGTTTTTTTATACCTTTGCCGTCCTTTAAAACGGAAGCAGCTTGAATTACCTGGATAAATACACCATCCCGTTTTCAGGCTTAAGCATTGGCCGCCACGAATTTGAGTTCGAAGCCGGCCAGCGGTTCTTTGAATGTTTTGAAAACTCCGAGATCAGTCAGGGTAATCTGCAATGCCGGATTACACTCGATAAAAAATCCACCCTGCTGGAACTGATCTTCGAAGTAAAGGGAACTATCAGCGCTCTTTGCGATGTATGTGCCGACCCAATGGAACTACCGTTGGAATTTTCTGAAAAACTCATTTACAAATTCGGAAATGAGGAATTCGAAAATACCGATGAAATTATTGTTATTCCTTTCGGTGAACACGAAATCAATATCGCTCAGCCGCTGTATGAATTCATTCTTCTTTCCATTCCTGCCAAAAAACAGCACGAAAAAGGAAAATGCAATCCCGAAATGCTGAAAAAAATCAGCGAATACACTTCGAAAAAAGAGAACAACAACATTGATCCCCGCTGGGAAGTTTTAAAGAATATAAAATTGAATTAGTAAGTAAAGTGTTTAATATTTAAAAAAGTTGAGCCATGCCAAATCCTAAACGCAGACACTCAAAAACGCGCAGAGATAAGAGAAGGACCCATTACAAAACTTCTGCAGCCAATGTTGCTATATGCCCAACTACCGGTGAGCCACACCTTTATCACCGTGCTTATTGGCATGAAGATAAGCTCTATTACAAGGGCAAAGTGGTGATCGATAAAACGGCTACTGCATAAGTTTTGGCCTTCGCTGAAGGATTTCTGAGATGTTTTTTTAGTTTTGTCCGGTTTCCACTTAACCAGGAATGAGGATAGGCATTGACATAATGGGCGGTGATTTCGCCCCCGAAGCAACCACTACCGGTGCCATCGAAGCAAGAAAAGTATTGCCCGCTGAGGTAGAACTGGTGCTTATAGGCGATAAGGAAAAAATTCTTGATATTCTTAAAAAGGAAAAAGCCGACCATGCTGAATTCAGTATCGTTCATACAACAGAAATTGTAAGCTTCAACGACCATCCCGCACGTATCCTCACCCAAAAACCCGATTCCGGTATTTCCGTTGGGTTTCGCATGCTTAAAAAAGGCGAAATTGACGCTTTTGCCAGTGCCGGAAATACAGGCGCCATGCTGGTGGGTTCCATATACAGCGTAAACAATGTCCCGGGAATTATTCGCCCCTGCATCACTTCGGTTTTACCTAAAATTGACGGAGGATATAACTTCATTCTCGATGTAGGCTCCAACGCTGATTGCAAGCCGGATGTTCTTTACCAGTTTGCCGTTTTGGGATCTATTTATGCCGAATATGTTTATGGAATTAAAAAACCGCGTGTGGGATTGCTGAACATTGGCGAAGAAGATGAAAAAGGAAGCCTCCTGGCACAGGCAGCATTCGGACTGATGAAAGATACCTCTGATTTTAATTTTATTGGAAACGTGGAAGGCCGCGACTTATTTATCGATAAAGCTGATGTGATTGTTTGTGACGGATTTACCGGTAATGTAGTGCTAAAACAAGCCGAAGGAATGTATTCCCTGGTCAAAAAAAGAGGCATAAAAGACGAGTACTTCGACCGTTTTAACTACGAAAACTATGGTGGTACCCCGGTTTTGGGGGTGAATTCCAACGTAGTAATAGCTCATGGTATTTCCAATACCAAAGCAATCAAAAATATGATACTTTTGACACGGGATGTGGTAAATGCCCGCATACCCGAAAAAATTAAGGAAGTATTTGTAAAATGAAAATCCGTGCCGCTATCACAGCTGTCGGAGGATACGTCCCCGACTATGTGCTCACCAATGATGAGCTGGCCACCATTGTGGATACTTCAGACGAATGGATAAAAACCCGCACCGGCATTTCTGAACGAAGAATTCTGAAAGGCGAAATGAAAGGCTGCTCCGAGATCGGGGTAGCTGCCATTAATCAAATCCTTGAAAAAAGAGGAATATCTGCTGAAGAAATTGATATGGTTATTTGCGGAACCATTACAGGAGATTATGTTTTTCCTTCTACCGCCAATGTAATTTGTGATAAAATCGGTGCCAAA
>JBMORL010000115.1:0-56736 GCA_049322335.1 Bacteroidota bacterium | reverse complement strand
CGGTTGATCACTTCTTTAAAAGTATCGGCTGTCTGGAAAATAATTTCAATGTCCCCGCGTGTGAGGCCTTTTATTCCGATGAGGTGGTCAACGCTAAGGTGTTTATTCATTTTCTTTGGGTGTAAACAATAATACTTTATCAGCTCCTTCGGTTTCCTTCCATTCCACAATTACTTTTTCGGTGGAGATAGTATCAATCCATTTTCCTACATAATCAGGCTGAATCGGAATCTGCCGGCTAAACCTCCGGTCGATAAGGGCAAGGAACTCGATTTTTTTTGGTCTTCCCCAGGCTATACAGGCGTCAAGGCCGGCACGTACGGTACGGCCGGTATATAATACATCATCAATCAACACTACTTTTTTATTTTCAATAGAAAAATCGAGATTGGATACGCTGGGCAGCAAAGGTTTGTCGCTTCTGCGAAAATCGTCACGATAAAGAGTGATATCGAGAGCACCGGTTTGAACAGGGTATTTGGTGATTTCCTCCAGCCGCTCCTTCAGCCGGTTGGCCAGGTAAATGCCGCGGGGTTGAAGGCCAATAAGGACAGATTCGGAGAAGTTGTTGTGATTTTCGATTAACTGGAAACAAAGACGGTTGATGATGGTGGAAAAGAGTTGTGAATGTACGATCTCTACCGGCTTCATTAAAATTGGATTAGGCAAAAATAGTATTTTTTGACAATGATAAAAAATTTATTTTTTGACAGATAAAAACACTGTTTTGGGTTGTTTATCCCATTCCCTGCGGTTGACTGGAGGGATAAAAGAATAATATGGAAAAAAGAAATATTAATCAATAATCAGCTTGCTGGCTGCGATTCCTGACGGGAAATGATACCGGATAATGTAAATGCCGGAAGGAAGATTAACAGAAAGAAGGGTGCCGGGCATATAATTTTTGATTTCCTGAATAATTTTTCCGGATAAATCTGTGATAAAAATGAATGCCACATTCTCATTATAATTTTGTGGGTTAATAATAAATTGTCCCCCGCTGGGGTTTGGATAAATAAAAATCCCATGACTCATTGGGTTTTCAAAAATTCCGGTTCCCGTGTTTCCCCATTTGCAAAAAAATGCATTATTCATACTAACACCGATTCTGTTTTGAACAGTAAATTCCGGATCAAAGTCTGTTGTGTCACTGAAACTCCCGCAAAAATAAATTTCATCCGTATTGTCAAGTTTTAAATCTGTGGCATAATCAAAGCTTTGTCCGCCCAAGGTTCTTACCCATACAAAATCGCCCTGATCGGTTAGTTTTAATACATAGATGTCATAACTTCCGTAAGACATTATGTTTTGTATGCCCGAACCGGGATCAAAATCACATAAAGCACTAAATTTTCCATAACATATCAGGTTATTATTCAAATCCTTGCAAAGTTTATAGATATAGGTAAATGAATTTCCAACCAATCCTTTTGCCCAATAAAAGTTTTCTGATGTGTCTGTTTTATAAATAAAACCACTCAAATTTCCCGAAGTGCCAGTGAGGTTGTTTACTAATGGGCCCGGATTAAAGTCTACAGTATTGCTGAAATTACCGCAAACATAAATTTCCCCGTTTGTATTTAATAACATATCATAAGTTTCATCTGACTCTGTTCCGCCAATTTGTTGTACAGAAATAAAATTACCTGATGAAGATATTTTGAGAATAAAAATGTCCTTCGCACCATTGGAAACCAGGTTTTGTATTCCTGATCCCGGGTCAAAATCGGCATTTTGCATAAAACTGCCGGAAACGTAGATCTGGTCATATTCATCTACTACTAATGCAAGACCATAATCTTCACCGGTTCCGCATATTTGTTTTGACCAAATGAATGTTCCGTTTAAGTCAAATTTTGAAATAAATATATCACTTTCTCCGCAAGACCGGAATTGTTGAAAAGCGGTGCCGGGATCCACATCAAGCGAATCATAAAAATTCCCAACCACATAAATAAAATTATCTTTATGATGAACTTTATAGGCTAAATCATAGCCTGGTCCACCCATTGTCTGCACCCAAATAAAATTCCCCGATGAATCTATTTTCATTACGAATATATCAAATCCTCCATTTGAATTTAACATATATAGATTAAGTGAGTCAGGATCAAAATCACAATTACCGCTAAAAACTCCTGTAAGGTAAATGTTTTCTGCACTGTCTGAAACTGCCATATAAATTTGAACAGCTCCTGTACTCCATATATTTTTTTCCCATATTAAATTCCCGTTGGCATCAAACTTATTAATTATACCGTTGTAATTAGATCCCCCCGTATTATGTCCTGCAACATAAGAATTACTTCCAGTGACAATGATGGAATAAAGCAGTTGATTCTGCCCAGAGTTTTCTGTATAAACCCAGTTGAAAGAAGGATACTGCGCTCTGATTTCTTTTGTTACACAAAAAATAAGAACCAAAATCAACGGGTATTTCAGGTGAACCATAAATCAGAATTTTTAATAAAAATACAATTACCTGAATAAAGGATTTTATTATTCAAAGTAAAAATTCCCGAATTTTATACAAGTCTAACCTGTTACTGCGGATCAATCAAAGGAATCATTCCTCTTATTCCCATATCTACTACTGTATCTCCGGCCTGTGGTTCGTAATAATTGTCTCCGCTGTTTTCCACCCATTCAAAACTGTTGTTGGTGGAAAGGGAAACAGTGATGATAATATCTTTTGTTTCACTTCCGGTAATAGTAAGATTCATCGGGTTTCCGTTTACATCTGCAAATTGTCCGGTTACCAAACAGGATCCAGGGGGAATGGGTGAACTGCCCGCAATAGGATTTACCACTGTTGTTGATCCCGGGGGAGCTTGTCCTGTTGTGGTATAAACTCCAAATCCGGGAATGGTGGTTTCAAATCCCCAATAACCTTGTAGTTTATCATCGTTTACGTTGATGGTTTGAGTGGCAATCACATAATCGGCAATGTAAGTGTTGAAACCGATAAACGATGCAAGGGTTCCTGTGCCGATATACGTATTCGATTTAAAAACAATATCATAATTCTGATAGGCCAGTGAAACGCGTAACCATTTGTAGGAACCGGGTGTAATATCGGCAATGGGAATAGAAAAGAAAGTTTCTCCTTCACCTACTTTTGTTTGCTGGTCGAAATCAATGGCGGGGCTTCCTCCTGCGCTGGTTTGTGCGGCAAGATACACCTGCTCGCCAGAACCTACTGCGGTAAAATCATTTTGTGCAAACTCAATATAATGCGCACTCATTTTATTGAATACCGGGGACTGTGCCCGGTTACTCCCGGGAATCGTGGAAGGATTTCCCAGGTTATCCAGCCTCACCTGCGTGCTGTCGAAGCGGAATTTGAAAATTAATTTCGGTGCTGGAGCGGGATTGGAGGGCGGTGGATCCTGTTCCTTTTTGCATGAACTCATAATAAGAATACAGGCGCTGAAAAATAAAACGTACTTTTTCATAATTAAAAAATTAATTGGAATTATCTTTACTTACTTCATTGCGCAACCATTTAATAGCGGTATCACGATTGCTGAACATACGTGTGGGAATAGAAGGCTTATTGAACCGGAGATAAAAATTCACCACCATTCTTTGAGGAAGTGAATTAACAACAACAGCTTTGGCTATAGTAACTTTTTTAAACGGAGGCGAAGCTATGAGTTTTCTTGCTTCGGGGGTAATGGAAGTCCATTGTTCTGCTGAAACAAGCACAGCGTAGGGTTTGTATCCGGCTGTTTTTTCGTTCTTCTCTTTTGTATGGAGCGCCAGTTCTTCATCAATTACGGTATTTTCAAGAATAACGTTTTCCACGATTTTCTCCTCCAGTAACGTAACGCGAACTTTCGCAGTTTCCTGTTTCTTTTTCATAGCAAAGCGCTGTGAAGATAAAAACAGAACGCAAAAATTCAAATAGTAGTTGAATTTTTACACAAAAAAAATCCCCCTTCTTTTGGAAGAGGGATTTGGAAATTATCCGAAACAAGGATTATTTTTCTCCTTTTTCCATTTCAGTTTTCAGGTTAGCAAGAGCGTCAATATCTCCCAATGTGGTTTTTTCTACATTAGAGTTGATCTCTTTTACTGCTTTGGAAGTGCCTGAGCCACTTTTCTTTCCGCCACGGGGAGCAGAAGGTTTTTTAGCTTCGGTTTCTTCTCCGGCAGGTGCGGCCTCAAACGTGCGGGTATGTGAAACAACAATTTTCTTTCCGTCTTTGTTGAATTCGGTTACCACAAAATTCATCTTCTCATCGGTTTTGGCTTGCGAGCCGTCTTCCTTTTTGAGCTGTTTTACGGGGGCATAACCTTCCACTCCGTAAGGAAGTGAAATAGTAGCTGCTTTGTCGTTGATGTTCATAACGGTTCCCTCGTGAGTGGAGCCCGGAGTAAAAATGGTTTCGAAAACATCCCATGGATTTTCTTCCAGCTGTTTATGGCCAAGCGACAACCTGCGGTTTTCCTTATCCATTTCCAGCACCATTACTTCGATAGTATCGCCAATTTTGCAGAACTCATTCGGGTGCTTGATTTTTTTGCTCCATGAAAGGTCTGAAATGTGGATCAATCCGTCAATTCCTTCTTCCAGTTCTACAAACACACCAAAGTTGGTGAAATTGCGAACGGTTCCTTTATGACGCGACTGAACAGGATATTTGGTTTCGATATCTGCCCATGGATCCGGCATCAGTTGTTTCATGCCGAGTGACATTTTGCGCTCTTCGCGGTCTAACGTCAATACCACAGCTTCTACTTCGTCTCCCACTTTCAGAAAATCCTGTGCGCTGCGAAGATGCTGGCTCCAGCTCATTTCCGATACGTGTATCAGTCCTTCTACTCCTGCAGCAATTTCAACAAATGCTCCGTAATCAGCAAGAACAACTACTTTTCCTTTTACTTTATCTCCCACTTTCATGTTGGTATCAAGCCCTTCCCATGGATGTGGAGTAAGTTGTTTTAAGCCGAGAGCGATACGTTTTTTCTCATCATCAAAATCGAGAATAACCACGTTGATTTTCTCATCGAGTTTAACGATTTCTTCAGGATGGTTAACGCGTCCCCAGCTGAGGTCGGTGATGTGAATAAGTCCGTCAACACCACCCAGGTCGATAAATACACCATAAGAAGTGATGTTCTTAACGGTTCCTTCCAATACCTGTCCTTTTTCAAGACCACCGATAATTTGTTTTTTCTGTTCTTCGAGTTCGGCTTCGATAAGCGCTTTGTGTGATACCACCACGTTTTTGAATTCATGATTGATCTTCACTACTTTGAACTCCATATTTTTTCCAACGAATACATCATAGTCGCGGATAGGCTTCACATCAATTTGTGATCCGGGTAAGAATGCTTCCAGGCCAAATACGTCAACAATAAGTCCGCCTTTGGTACGGCATTTTACGAAACCGGTAATTACTTCGTCTTTGGTGAGGGCTTCGTTTACACGTTCCCATGCGTGGAACAAACGTGCTTTTTTGTGGGAAATAATAAGTTGTCCTGCTTTGTCTTCGGTAGACTCAACAAATACAACCACTTTTTCACCAATTTTTAAATTCGGGTTATAACGGAATTCAGAAAGAGGAACTACGCCTTCTGATTTGTATCCGATATTGATCACCACTTCTTTTTTGGTGATGGCAACCACAGAACCTTCTGTAACTGCTTTTTCCATGATAGAAGTAAGTGTTTCATCATACTGATTGTGCATTTTACTTCTGTCGTCTTTGGAATAGATGTCTCCTCTGTCGGAGTACTTAACCCAGTCGAAATTAGGGTCGGGAGAGAGTGTATTTTCTGCCATTTGGCTTTTTATTGTATCCCGCTGTTACGGCCAGCGGAAGGGATTTAACATGTTGTGCCGTAAACAACATTTCCTTTAAAAGGGCTGCAAATGTAGGCCATCCCGGCTTTTATTCCAAAAATCCGGCAGCAAAAAAGTCGAAAAACCACAAAAAACACACACAATGGAGGCTGTTTTCCGGCAAAAACACAACAAACCTGTCTTTTTTATGTCTCAGGCGGTAAATTAATTCCGTTGCTTTTGGGTTAAAATCTCCATTTATAAAATCATTTTACCTTTTATCTATTCTCCCGGGTGGTTCCGGTTTCGTCACCTATATTTGTTCGCTTTTTAAAATCAATCTATGAAAAAACGAATCCTTCCCGTTGCATTGCTGGCACTTGTTCAGCTGAATGTATGGGGACAAAAGATCAAATTCGAGGAATATGATCTCAAAAACGGACTTCATGTTATTCTTCATGAAGACCATTCTACTCCCATAGTAGCCGTTTCGGTGCTTTATCATGTGGGATCTAAAAACGAAGACCCGAAAAGAACAGGATTTGCTCACTTTTTCGAGCACCTTCTTTTTGAAGGAAGCGAGAACATGGGCCGTGGTGAATATATGAAACTGGTACAGGAAAACGGGGGAGTTCTTAATGCTAATACCTCTTTCGACCGCACATTTTATTTTGAGATTCTTCCTTCCAACCAACTGGAACTGGCTTTGTGGATGGAATCAGAAAGAATGTTGCATGCCAAAATCGACCAGGAAGGAATAGAAACCCAGCGGGGTGTAGTAAAGGAAGAATTGAAACAACGTAACGAAAATCAGCCTTACGGTTCTATCCTCAATGAAATTTTTGCACATGCCTACCAGGTTCATCCTTACCGCTGGACACCCGGAGGATCTCCCGAATACATCAACCAGGCCAAAATGGAAGAGTTCATGGAGTTCTATAAAACGTTTTACGTTCCCAATAATGCCACACTTTCTATTGCCGGTGATATAGACATCAAAAAAGCAAAGGAATGGATAACAAAATATTTTGGAGATATTCCCAAAGGCACAAAAGCTATTCCGCGCCCAAAAGAAGTGGAACCGAAAAAAACTGCTGAAGTACGCGACACGATATATGATCCCAATATCCAGCTTCCCGCGGTAATTATGGGTTATCATGTGCCGGCACAGGGAACACCTGATTATTATGCTGTAAATATGCTGGCCACTCTTTTGTCCAACGGAAAAAGTTCACGCCTCTATAAAGCTGTGGTAGATGAAAAACAAAAAGCATTGTTTGCCGGAACTTTCCCTCTTCCCACAGAAGATCCGGGGCTGGCACTCACATTTGCCATTTGTAATATGGGCGTTAGTGCACAGGAAGCCGAAAAAGCTATTGATGAGGAAATAGCAAAAGTGCAAAATGAGCTGATTACCGAAGAAGAATTACAAAAACTGAAAAACCAGGTGGAAAATGAATTTATTGGCGGAAACTCCAATATGTCGGGAATAGCAGAAAGCCTGGCCAACTATCATGTGTATTTTGGTGATGCCAACCTGATCAATACCGAATTGGAAAGGTTTATGAAAGTAACCCGCGAAGATATCAAACGGGTAGCCAACGAATATTTCAGGAATACCAACCGCGTGGTATTGTACTATTTCCCCAAATCCAAATAAGCAACAAGGTCATGAATACAAAAAATATATACCGGATTTTAACCTTATGGATGTGCTTCATAACGGTTAATGCCTTTGCGCAACCCATTGATCGCAGCAAACGTCCGCAGCCCGGCCCGGCACCAAAAGTGCAGATCGGGAAAATAGAACGGTTTGAACTGGCCAACGGGCTGAAAGTTTTTGTGGTGGAAAACCATAAGCTACCCAAAGTTTCCTGGTCGCTGCAATTCGATATCGATCCTTTCAGCCAGGGAGATAAAAAAGGATTTACCGATTTGTTTGCCGAACTGATGGCTACTGCAACGGCCACCCGTTCTAAAAACCAGATCAACCAGGAGATTGATTTTATTGGCGGAACCCTTTCATTTTCTTCGGAAGGATTATACGCCTCTTCACTGAAAAAACACCAGGACAAATTACTGGAACTGATGAGCGATGTGTTGTTAAATCCTTTATTCAACCAGGAAGAGCTGGATAAAATTAAAAAACAAACTATCTCCGGCCTGGTGTCCAACGAAAATCTGCCTTCTGCTATGGCTGCAAATATCCAGGGTGTCCTCAATTACGGAAAAAATCATCCTTATGGAGAAATCATCACCAAACAAACCATCGAAAATGTAACACTTGCTGACTGCAAAGGATATTATGAAGTTTATTTCAAACCTAACGTGGCCTACCTTGCTGTAGTGGGTGATATTACCCTGGAAGAAGCTAAAAAGATGGCGGAAAAATATTTCGGTGGATGGAAAAGAGGAAATGTTCCTAAAAATGAAGTAGCGGGTGTAAAAGATCCTGCTTCTACCAAAGTAGCATTTGTTCCGCGTCCCGGGGCCGTGCAGTCAAGCATTCGTATTACTTATCCGGTTATTCTTAAACCCGGAACGGATGAAGCAATAAAGGCAAAAGTGATGGATGAAATTCTCGGTGGAGGTTCAAGCGCCCGTTTATTTATGAATCTGCGTGAAACATATAACCTCACTTATGGAGCATACAGCGACCTGAATAACGATGAGCATATCGGTGAATTTACAGCACATGCCGAAGTACGCACCAGCGGAACGGATTCGGCTGTCAACGAATTTTTAAAGGAGATTAACCGCCTCAGAACAGAGAAAGTAACGCAAAAGGAGTTGCAGGGAGTGATCAATAACCTCACGGGTAAATTTGCTATTTCTCTTGAAAATCCTTCAACCGTGGCACAGTTTGCCATCAATATTGATAAATACGGAATGCCGAAAGATTATTACGAAACCTATCTTACCAAACTGGCGGCCGTAACCGTGGATGACGTATATGATATGGCTCAAAAATTCCTTCGCCCCGATAATGCGCACATCGTTATAGTGGGCGACCGCGACAAAACACAGGACCTGGTGAAACGCTGGGCAGGGAAAATCAAATTCTACGATCAGTATGGAAATGATTTCAAAGAAATAAAAGAAGCTCCGAAAGACCTTACAGGCGAAAAAGTAATAGAGAATTACATCAACGCCATGGGTGGAGCAGACAATATCAAAAAAGTGAAAAACGTGGTGATGAAAATGAAAGGTGAAATGGATGCCGGTGGAATGACATTGAATCTTGAAATCACTTCTGTGCGAATCAACCCAAAGAAAAAAGGCCTGGTAAAATCGGTGGAAGAAGTGAAAATGAACGGAATGGTAGCACAGAAAAAAGTGTTTGATGGAAAAACCAGTAAAACCACCGGGATGATGGGATCATCCGAAGCTACCGGAGAAGAACTGGAACAGGAAAAGGAAGAAGCTGTTCCCCACGAAGAACTGCGCTATAAAGAACTGGGATATACAATGACGCTGGTAGGAATTGATGAAGTGGAAGGAACGGATGCCTATAAAGTAGAGCTGGTAAATAAAAAAGGAAAAAAAACCACCCAGTATTTTGACACAAAAACCTGGCTGCTGGTGAAAACGGAAAAGAAAGAAAGCTCACCGCAGGGAGATGTGGATATTGTAAGCTATTCCAGCGACTGGAAAGAAGTGAACGGAGTAAAATTCCCGCATAAAATAAAAACCGAATTTGGCCCGCAGATCATGAATCTTACCGTAAATTCAATTGAAGTGAATTCATCTTCGGCAGAAACGTATTTTAAATAAAGATTACGAAAACATCAGGCAATACCTCTCAATTAACCGGGAGGTATTGTTTTTTTGTGCCGAATAATCAGCAGCGGCTTTTCGGAAAAGCAGGTATTCCTGTTCATCCATACGGGCCAGCATTTCAATTTTTCCGGCAAATAGTTTTGCGTCTCCCAACGGCAACACAAATCCGGCATTGGAAACAGACACATCATTCCACGGGGTAGTATCACTTATAATTACAGGATTTCCGGCTGCCAGGCTTTCAATTATAATATGGCCGAAATTTTCTCCCCGGGTAGGCATAAACAGCGCATGATGTTTCGCCATCACCTCATTTATTTTTTCCGAAGGAATACTTCCTTTGTAATGAACCGAAATATTTTCCGGTAGTGTCCGGATTAAAGCCTCACACTCTTTCCAATAAGTTTCGTCATACACCGGCCCGTAAAGATCAAATTCTACCGATACATTTTTCACCTGCCCGAGACATTCTATGGCAAACAGGGTGTTTTTTTCTGGCGCAATGCGTGCGATACTCAGAAGTTTGAGTTCGCCCGTTTTCTTTTTTGCCGAAAAATTATTTTTCATTTCCTGTTTTCTCGGAAAATTATCAGCTACAAAAACCGTATGGAATTTCCCGGTATTTTTTTTTATTTCGTCCGCTTCTTTTTCGTTGGTGGCATGAAAGGTAATATCGCTATACAATCCCGTTAACCTGGCCCAGGCGAGGAATATTTTTTTCTTCAGGGCTTTTACTTTTATGGCGCTTTCGGCCAGCATTCCCCTTGTAGCTACAATGGTGCGGTATTTTTTTGCTTTTGCCAGTTTTAACGGAACAATGGAAAACCATTTTGAATAAATACCGTTGATGTAAACAACATCAGGACGAATTTCCTCCATCAGTTTTTCCATCGCTGCTGAACTGATATTGTTTTCCGAAAAATAATAAACCTGTATCCCGTTGTTTTCGTTCCATGCATTGCTTGTTATTGCCGGGTAGGGGTGCGTATCCGTATAATCCGTATCACGCGTTACCACAAAAAAATCAAATTCATCTTTCAGATGATCGGTAAGGTTGGCCATAGAACGGATGGGGCCACCGGCTTTAAAACCGGGTAAAAACCAGTCGATAAATACAAGTATTTTCTTTTTGTGTAACAACACACAAAGATGCGAATTAATCAGTGATGTAATAGAAAAGGGAAAAAACGATATAAAACACCCTCAGGAGGAAAACGCTGGTTTTACCAATTAAACTGTAAATCAAAGTTAATCAATTTCCGCCCAATTTTTATTAAAAAATTCAGTTATTTCCACCGTACTATTTGTATTTTCGCATAAATACCAACCAAAACACATTCTATATGGCTTTTGACATTGAAATGATCCGCAAAGTGTATGCAGGGATGCCCGCTAAAGTGGCTGCAGCACGAACAATGAAAGGAAAACCGCTTACACTGGCCGAAAAAATTCTTTATTCGCACCTGGCTGATGCGCTTCCTGCTTCTGATTATGAAAGAGGAAAATCGTATGTTGATTTTAACCCCGATCGTGTTGCCATGCAGGATGCTACTGCACAAATGGCACTGTTGCAGTTTATGCAGGCCGGACGTCCTAAAGTGGCTGTACCTTCCACTGTTCACTGCGATCACCTCATTACGGCAAAAGACAGCTCGAAAAAAGACCTCGACCGTGCGATAAAAGTAAACCAGGAAGTGTATGATTTCCTTTCTTCCGTTTCCAATAAATACGGCATCGGTTTCTGGAAACCCGGTGCGGGAATCATTCACCAGGTAGTGCTCGAAAATTATGCTTTTCCCGGTGGAATGATGATTGGCACTGATTCGCATACGGTAAATGCAGGCGGATTGGGAATGATTGCCATTGGTGTGGGTGGTGCGGATGCATGTGATGTAATGGCCGGATTGCCGTGGGAATTAAAAATGCCGAAACTAATCGGGATAAAACTTACCGGAAAAATGAACGGATGGACATCGGCAAAAGATGTTATTCTGAAAGTAGCCGGGATGCTTACTGTAAAAGGAGGAACTGATAAAATTGTGGAATATTTCGGTGAAGGAGCACAATCGCTTTCGTGCACGGGAAAAGGAACCATTTGCAATATGGGTGCTGAGATCGGTGCTACTACTTCTACTTTTGGATACGATGCTTCCATGGAACGTTACCTGCGTTCTACCGGAAGAGCTGATGTAGCCGATCTTGCCAACGCAATTAAAGAACATTTAACCGGTGATGCCGAAGTATATGCCGATCCGAAAAAATATTTTGATGAGGTGTATGAAATCAATTTATCAGAACTCGAGCCGCATCTCAACGGGCCATTTACTCCCGATTTGGCTACACCCATTTCAAAAATGAAAGAGGAAGCCGCCAAAAACGGATGGCCACTCAAAGTGGAAGTGGGACTGATCGGATCATGCACCAACTCTTCCTACGAGGATATTTCGCGTGCTGCTTCTTTGGCAAAACAAGCGGTAGAAAAAAATCTAAAAGCAAAAGCACAATTTACCATCACTCCGGGATCGGAACAAGTGCGTTATACTATTGAACGTGATGGTTTCATTGATACATTCAATAAAATTGGCGCCAATGTTTTTGCCAATGCATGCGGGCCCTGTATCGGAATGTGGGATCGTGCCGGTGCTGAAAAAGCAGAGAAAAATACAATCGTACATTCCTTTAACCGCAACTTTGCCAAACGCGCAGATGGAAATCCCAATACGTTTGCTTTTGTGGGATCGCCAGAATTAGTTACCGCCATTGCCATTGCCGGTGATCTTTCGTTCAACCCGCTTACGGATACATTAACCAACGAAAAAGGAGAAAAAGTAAAACTCGATCCTCCCACAGGAGATGAACTGCCAAAAAAAGGATTTGCTGTAGAAGATGCCGGTTACCAGGCGCCCGCAGCTGATGGTTCGAAAGTGCAGGTATTGGTTTCTCCTACTTCCGACCGTTTGCAATTACTCGATCCTTTTGCTGCCTGGGAAGGAATTGACCTGAAGGGATTAAAATTATTGATCAAGGTAAAAGGAAAATGTACCACCGATCATATTTCCATGGCTGGTCCCTGGCTGAAATACCGCGGACACCTTGATAATATTTCCAATAATATGCTGATTGGTGGCGTAAACGCATTTAATGATAAAACCGACAATGTAAAAAATCAGCTGAATGGAAATTACGAATCGGTTCCAAAAGTGCAGCGTCAATACAAAGCGCAAGGCCTGGGATCGTTAGTAGTGGGAGATGAAAATTATGGTGAAGGTTCTTCACGCGAACATGCAGCGATGGAACCGCGCCACCTGGGAGTGCGTGCCGTACTGGTGAAATCATTTGCCCGTATCCACGAAACCAACCTGAAAAAACAGGGAATGCTGGCGCTTACTTTTGCCAATAAAGAAGATTACAATAAAATTCAGGAAGACGATACCATAGATATTCTCGGCCTTACCACTTTCGCTCCCGGAAAACAACTGGCAATGGTGTTGCATCACAAAGACGGAAGTAAAGATGAATTCGCAGTAAATCATAGTTACAATGCGCAACAAATCGAATGGTTCAAAGCCGGTGGCGCGTTAAATATCATTCGTGCGAACGTGAAGGCTTGATTAATAAGCGAAAAAGATAAAAGACCTCTTACGGGGTCTTTTTTGTATGCATAAAAAGAAACTGGCTATATTTTTTCTGTTGCTTACTGCTGAGGTACCGGCCCAGTTAGACTCTAATTACGTAGCCCGATACAACGACCGTTTTATTTTTTCACTCTACCAGTCGTGGCGGAATTTTGATTTGCTGATGACGCAGGATGGTGGAGGCGATTCAACGGGAATTTCGCAGCTCAACTATATTGCGCGGGGAAACAACAACTCGGGATTTGGTGTCGATTATGATAAAATAGGCTTTTCCATCGGCTGGGGAACGCCCGTTACCGAAGCTGAAATTAAACGAAAAGGAAAAACATCCACCACCAATTTCAGCGGAGCCATCAATGCAAAAAAATTCAGAATCGAGATGGCTTATCGCAGGTACAGGGGATTTTATGATAACTATACCTCCAAACGGGATACGGCTTTTACTGATACTTCAGCCTATTTGCAGCAACCGGGCATGTTTTCGCGCATGATTAAGGTAAAAGGATTTTATTTTATCAATAAGAAAAAAAGATTTTCGTATGCAGCGGCTTATGCCAACACGCAACGACAATTGAAAACAGCAGGAAGTTTTGTTTTTATTTCCAATTTTTACAATTATCTTCTCGAAAATGAAAGTTCATTTATTCCTGTTCAAACCCAACCTTTTTACGGAGAATGGAAAAACTGGAACAGGCTGAATGTTTTCGGGCTTTCATTCAACCCGGGTTATTCGGTAAACGTAGTGGTGTTTAAACGCATATTCCTCAATCTTACCGGTTCGCTTGGTGTGGAATTACAATACCGTAATTATGGAAGTGATTTAGATGAAACGAATAATAAAGACTGGAATTTTGCCATGTCATCGGGAGATCTGCGTGCATCATTGGGATATAACGGGGAAAAATTCCTGATGTATCTTTTCACTATGGGCGATTTCACCAATTATTACCTCGATAAAAAAACACTTACACTTGAGATGCGGTTGTATTCAGGCGGATTGACTATGGCCTACCGGTTCAGAATGAAAGATAATAAAGTAACCACCTGGCTGAAGAACAACAGGATTTACAAAGCGCTTTAAACATTTATTGATTCCATTAACAGGCAATGCATTTTTTGTAATTTCGAGTTGAATCAACGGGTAATTTTTCCGGTGTTTCTTCTTTTATGGTCATTTCATCCAGCTTCAATTGCCATTCAGATAACTTTGTTTTTGCTTCACTTTCCTTTTTCCTGAATTTTTCAAGTTCATCATTTACCTCTTCATCATCCAGTTCTCCTTTCAGGGCTTTGTTCTTAAAAGTAATCCAGTCTTTACTGTCTTTATCCCATCCGGCTTTAAAACCTTCATATAATGTAACCAGTTCGGCATACGTGTCGCTGTTTTTTTTTAGAAAAAGTTTAGATTCTTCACTAAGGGTGGAGTCGTTATGAGCCGTAGCAAGATGAATCAGGCACAGGGAATCACCAGTACGTAACCCGTTATAATATTTTTCAGCATCTTTTCCGGTTTTCTGCCATTGTATTTCAAATGTGGTGATCTCAGATTTTTTATTTTCAGAAATTCTGTTCCCTCCGCAGGCAACCAATGTGATTAAAAAAACGTCAGCTAAAAAGTTTAGATTTATTTTCATGTTATAAAAATCAGAAACTTTATACAACAAAGGTATATTTTTAGAAACTTTTTTTATTTGTGGTAGGATTTTTGATTGAAAACATTATATTTGTTAAACTACAAAACCAAAAACAATGAGAAAAATGTACAAAACACTGGTGGTTGCTGTGATAGCAGTAGCTTCCATGCTTCCGCAAAAAGAAGCAAAAGCACAAGCCATGGAGCAGGGAAATGTCGGTATCGATGCTTATTATGGTGCAGTTTCATTTTCAAAAGCTTTATGGGAAGCTCTTGCAGATGCTTATACCGGTGAAAAAAAATCAACGTATTTCGGTGCCATCGGGGGACGCTTTGAATATATGGTGTCTGATAAGATTGGTGTCGGCTTTGATTTTAACTACACCAAAATGACCCTGGAGGTTTCTGATACAGATACCAACTATTCCACAACTCCTCCTTCACTTCAAACCTATACCTATAACTGGGAAAGGACTATCATTCGTGCCATGCCGCGATTTAACATTCACTTCGGAGGTAACGAAAGTTTTGACGGTTATTTCGGGGTAGGTGTTGGTTACAGAAGCGCCAAGTCGACCTTTTCTGATAACAATCCCAATAACGTGGATGAAACTGTTGAAGGACTGAGCCCGGTAGCTATGCGTATTGCCATCGGAGGAAAATATTATTTTACCGATAACATTGGTATCAACCTGGAGATGGGAATCGGTGGAGGTAATCTTATCCATGGCGGATTAAGCGTTAAATTCTAAAAACATATAACTATGAATACCTTAAAGTCTGCTTTACTTCTTTTATTCCTGGTGTTTTCAGTGGCTTCTTTTGCAGGCCCCGAATACGCTGTTTTCAGGGTAGAATACTCAGTGAAAAAAGCAGGATTTGAAGCCACTCTTACCTGGGAGAAACCTAACTCAAAAACCCATAGCCTGGCCGCAGTAGTAGAAAGTACTGAATCAGGTGGAATAAAAGTTACCCATAAAAATGGTTCTATCGAAGTAGTACATAACGAAGTAGACCTCTTGAATGCCCTGACTGAATATGGATTTAAATTACAGGATTCATTCACTATTAAAATTATGTCTAACGAATACCAGACATTTATAATGGTTAAGGAATAAATAGTAAAAACAATTTAAAACGCCACGCAATTTGCGTGGCGTTTTTTGTTTCGGGGTTTACCGATTCCTCTTACTTTTGCACGAGATGGAAATAAAAAACGACCTGGTTCTTCGCGCAGCAAAAGGACAACCCGTTTCCCGTTATCCCGTTTGGCTGATGCGGCAGGCCGGGCGCATATTACCCGAATACCGGAAAGTGCGCGAAAGTGTTAAAGATTTTAAGGAGCTCGTTGAAACTCCCCACCTGGCCGCAGAGGTAACTATCCAGCCGGTAGATATTCTTGGAGTGGATGCCGCTATTATTTTTTCAGATATCCTCGTGGTTCCTGATGCTATGGGTTTTACCTATGATATGTATGAAAATAAAGGCCCCGTATTTCAAAAAACGCTGTGCGCTAACTGTATCGATCACCTTAGCATTCCCGATGTAAACGACCGGCTGGGTTATGTAGCCGAAGCGATCAAAATCACCAAAAAAGAACTCAACGGAAGGGTTCCCCTTATTGGTTTTGCAGGTGCTCCCTTCACTATTTTAAGCTATATCATCGAAGGCCAGGGGTCAAAAACCTTTTCAAAGGCACGGAAGTTGTTATACACTCATCCGGATCTTTGTCATACAGCTCTTCAAAGGATAACCGAAACGACTATTGCCTACCTGAAAATGCAGGTGAAAGCAGGTGCCGATATGGTTCAGTTGTTTGATTCGTGGGCGGGTTTTCCCACTCCTGAACAATACAATGTCTTTGGTGTACGGTATATCAACGAAATTTGCGATGCCATTACCGAAGTGCCGGTTACCGTATTTGCCAAAGGAGCCTGGTTTGCCCGGGCCGGTTTTGCAAAATCAAACTGTGCCGTGGTGGGGCTCGACTGGAATATGGATATCCGTGAAAGCAGGGCTATCATTGGTGAAAACAAAACCCTGCAGGGTAATCTCGACCCCTGTGCGCTTTACGGAGATTTTGCACAGGTGAAAAAGGAAACGATAAAAATGCTGGAAAGTTTTGCCAGCGGCCGCCATATTGCTAATTTAGGGCACGGAGTTTACCCCGACACCGACCCCGAAAAGGTGAAATGTTTTGTAGAAACCGTTAAAGAATATAAAATTTAAAAACAATGAAGATTAAATTATTGGTTGCAGGATGGATGCTGGTGAGTGTTTTCGCCACAGCACAGGACGACAAAAACCTGGTGAAAAACCCCGGTTTTGAAACCACTACCGGAAAACTGAAAAAAGGAAAACAGATCAGCCTGGCCAAAGACTGGGTGTCGCCCACAGGTTTAGGTGCCGATCTTTACTCTACCACCCTTAAAGAAGGTGAAGCGGCTGCCCCGTTAAATCCTAAAGGAAAAGAACAACCTATGGACGGAAATAATTATGCCGGTGTAGTGATGTTCAGCTACCAGGATAAGGAGCCGCGTACGTATATCCGCACCGAGTTATTGGGGCCACTCAAAGCCGGAATGGAATATTGTGTGCGTTTTAATGTGAGCCTTTCTGATAATTCCAAATACGCGGTAAACAATATTTCGGCTATCGTTTCCAAAAAGGATTATACTACCGAAGAAAAAAAATCTATTCTGGAAGAAGAAGGCCAGATCCATCATAGCAAGAATAAAGTATTTAATGCTACCTACGGATGGGAAACAGTTTGCGGAGTGTATAAAGCAAAAGGAGGAGAAAAATATCTTTTGATCGGAAATTTTTCGCCCACCAAAGATACCAAGAACGAAAAAATGCTTAAGCCAAAAGGTTCTAACGCTGCACAGTTGCCCATTGCCTATTATTATGTGGATGAAGTGGCTGTATTTGCCCTCGACAGCATTGAAGAATGTATGTGCGAAGAAAAAAGAGGCGATGAGGTGGAAGTAGTGTACAACGAATCGTATGCATCCAATAAAGAATTTACCCTCGAAGAAAAAGTAGAGCATGAACACGTTTATTTCGATCACCTGAGTGCAAAAGTGAGTGAAGACGGATTAAAAGCCATCAACACACTTGTTACTTTACTGAACGAAAACCCCTCACTGGTGATAGAAGCGCACGCACACAGCGAAAAATCAGAAGTAAAAGCAGCAGAAAAAGATGAGTTGCAGAAAGACCTGGCCAAACGCAGATCAGATGCTGTTAAGGATTTGTTCACTAAAGCAGGAATATCTGCCGGAAGAATTCAATTTATTATAGAAGACGACAAAAAACCAATAGGCGAAGGCGATACCGATGTGGATAAAGCCAAAAACCGATGCATCGATTTCAAGGTTCGCAAATAAAAGATGACAATTGAATTCCTCCATTAACCTTTCATCTGCCTTTGGAGGATAACTTTGTTAATTAACCGGAAAAGGGACGCATCACGTCCCTTTTTTATTTTTTAACTTTGGTTAACCTAAACATTCGGCATGCAGAATACTTTTACCGCGTGAACGGAAACAGCAAAATAAAAAAAGGCGACAGGAAATTAATCCGGGCATGGTTGTTTTACGATTGGGCCAATTCCTCTTATCCGCTGGTGATCACTACTGCTATCTTTCCTATTTTTTACGAAAAAATTACCAGCACACGTGAAAATGATGTGATCATTTCTGACAAAGTGGAGTTTTTCGGAAATACATTCATCAATACAGAATTGTATTCGTATGTGGTAGCGGTTTCCTTTATTATTGTTTCACTGCTTTCTCCTTTGCTTTCGGGAATAGCTGATTATACCGGTAAGAAAAAAAGATTCATGCAGTTTTTCTGCATACTTGGTTCACTATCGTGCGCCAGCCTGTTTTTTTTCAATCCGCAGCAACTGGAAACAGGAATGCTTTCTGTGTTACTGGCCAGCGTTGGATTCTGGGGAAGTCTCGTATTTTATAATGCCTATCTTCCCGAAATTGCCGAACCCAAAGACCACGATCGTGTTAGTGCGCGCGGATATGCTATGGGTTATTTCGGTAGTGCCATTCTGCTGATCATTAATCTTGTTCTTATCCAGAAGTTTGGTATGGACGCGCGTTATTCGTTTGTGTCGGTGGCTCTCTGGTGGATCGGGTTTGCATGGTTCACTTTTTATCATCTCCCCAACAGCGATTACAATGGTGAAGAAAGAAAAAATGCACTTTTCAAAGGCTTTCACGAAATAAGAAAAGTGTGGCGCGAATTAAGGCAAATACCCCGCCTCAAACGATATCTCGCTTCTTTTTTTATTTACAGTATGGGTGTGCAAACCGTTATGTTAATGGCGGTAATGTTTGCCAAAAAAGAAATTTCAGGACTCGATGATACCAGCCTCATTATTTCCGTTTTGCTCATTCAGTTTGTAGGAGTGGGCGGTTCGCTGCTTTTTTCCTATATCTCACGCTTAATCGGAAATATAAAAGCATTGGGTGTAGCTCTTTTTATCTGGGTGTGTATTTGTGTGGGAACATACTTGTTTTGCTATGATGCCACAGGATTTTATATAGTGGCCAGCTCAGTGGGACTGGTGATGGGCGGAATTCAGGCGCTTTCACGATCTACTTATTCCAAATTATTGCCCGATACAGAAGATCATTCCTCTTATTTCAGCTTTTTTGATGTGTGTGAAAAAATAGGTATCGTAATCGGAATGCTTTCCTTCGGTTTTATTGAAGGTGTCACCGGGGGAATGCGCAATTCTATCCTGGCGCTTATCATCTTTTTTGTATTGGGCTTTCTTATTTTACTTACTATTCCCAAAAGCAGGAATGTGCAATAATTATTTTCATCGCAATACTTTTCCCATCTTTGCAGTGAATAAAAACCTGTATGGAAAACGAAACCATTTTTGACATCGCTATTGTAGGTGGAGGAATTGTAGGCGCTGCTACCGCCTGGAAACTGCAGAAACAAAATCCTTTGCTCAAAATCTGCATCATCGAAAAAGAAAAACACCTGGCCGATCACCAGACAGGAAATAATTCAGGCGTCATCCACTCAGGATTATACTACAAACCCGGCTCACTGAAAGCAAAAAACTGTGTGGCCGGACGCCATGAACTCGTGGCATTTGCAAAAGAGCATAAAATTAAACACGACATCTGCGGAAAAATTGTAGTAGCCACCGATGAAAAGGAATTTCCGCACATGGAAAAAATTTACCAGAACGGAATAGCCAATAATACCGAAGGCCTCGAAAAAATTGATGGTAAAAAAATACGCGAAATAGAACCTCACTGTGTGGGCATTGCCGGAATCTGGGTTCCCTGTACAGGCATCATTGATTTCAGGGGAACAACAGAAAAATTAATTGAACTGACGCTCGCTATAAATTCCGCCAGTAAATTATTTATACAGGAAGAAGTAACAGCCATCGAAAAAGGAGAAAATAGTTCCACAGTCATCACCAACAAAAATAAACACAAGGCAAAGTACCTTGTTTTCTGCGGTGGATTGCAGGCCGACCGTCTCGCAAAAATGGACGGAGTGAAAATAAAAGAACGCGTGGTGGGTTTCCGTGGCGATTATTATGAACTTACCGAACAGGCCCGTCACAAAGTAAAAAATCTTATTTATCCCGTTCCCAATCCTGACTTCCCGTTTTTGGGTGTCCATTTTACACGCATGGTAAACGGAGATATTGAATGTGGCCCCAATGCCGTTTTCACTTTTAAGCGCGAAGGCTACGGAAAAACCGATTTCAATTTCCGCGATACATGGGATGCGTTAACTTACATCGGCACCTGGAGATTATTTTTAGGCAACATGCGTTTCGGAATCAATGAATACAGGCGCGCATTTTCAAAACGGTTATTTTTAAAAACACTTCAACGATTAATTCCTTCGCTTACGATGGAAGATATTCACCCCGGACGCGCAGGTGTACGCGCCATGCTGCTCTCACGCGATGGTGATACGCGTGATGATTTCAGGATTGAATACAAAGGAAACAGCATTCACGTTCTCAATGCTCCATCACCCGCAGCCACCGCATGTTTAGCCATAGGCGGACAAATTGCAGGAATGGCGGAAGAATATTTTAATTTGAAGTAAGGGATAGAGCTTGCCATCACGCCAGAGCGAGTAACAAGCTGCGCCCTGGCGTGGTTATTGAGTTATTGAGGGATGGAGTTATAGAAATAGAGTAAAAAACAGGTTTCCAAATAAATTGCGTAAAAAATTTCACCTCTTTATCTCCGCATTTGTCTGACATCTAAAATCTCTCCGTCTGACATCTCACTACTCAAATCTCACTACCCAAATCTCACTACTCAAATCTCACTACCCACATCTCACTACTCAAATCTCACCACTAATTATCCTCTGCAAACCATTCCGCATAACTGGTAGCGGTTTCGCGCAGGCGAAGGGAATGTAATTTTACATGTGAAGGCAGCCGCTTTATTATTTTTTGTGCAAAATCTGCGATCATGTTTTCGCAGGTGGGCTGGTAGGTGGTGCGGATCAGTTTCAGTAATTTATATTTCTCTTCTATGCCGATAGCGTGCGTATCTTTTAAAAGTACGGCATGGTCGTGGGAGTCTACAATTTCTTCTTTCACTATTTTTTTCAGGTCAACGTAATCGATCACCATTCCCAGTTTCGGGCTGTTGGGATCGCTGATGGGCTGACCGGTAACTGTGACGGTAAGCACATACGAATGGCCGTGAATATTAGCGCATTTACCGTCATGGCCCTCCAGGGCATGTGCCATTTCGAAAGTAAATTCCTTGCTGATGCGGATGGTGTTCATGGGGGCGAATTTCGGAAAAATTATCCGGCCGGCAATTTCAAATATTAACAAAAGTTAAGTTCCTTTAGGGAGAATATGCGGTTATTTAACCAAAATCAAATTCATGAAAAATAAATTTCCCGGGTGGATGGCCCCGCTGTTGTGGACGCTCATCATCTCATTTATACTGGCCGCCTGTCACACACGGATTACAATAGAAAAACGCCATTACCGCAAGGGATTTTATATTTCTGCCGGCAAAAATCATTTTGCGCAAAATAAAAATATAATAAACGATTCTCTGCCTGAAACTTCTGTTGCCGGGACTGCCAAAAAAAACATAAATATACGCGGCACATCTGCATCATCCGTTTCTACAGCCAGAAAAGAAAACACACAAGGAAATAATTCCGGTTACGAAGTAGTTAAAAACAAAACGACAACATACGTAAAAGCCGAAAAGAAAACAGCTGTAAGTCATGTGCCCGAAGTTGCAAAAACAAATCATACAAGTCACCGGCCCGATCAGTTCAGGAGAAGCGAAAAACAAACCAATAAGCACGGATTTGCCATAATGGTGGCGCTGATGTTTCCGTTGATGTGGCCACTGATGCGCAGGATGAGATCGCATTCATGGATGCAACTTTCGCAGTGGTATAAAGCGAATGCAAAAACGGCACGCTGGCATATTGTTGGTTTTCATTTGATGATATTTTTTGCATCAGCAGCAATCGGTACATTTTTTCAGAAAAGCGGTACGGTGCAAAAAGGCGATATGGGTTTTTTTATCACTTCTGTTTTTGGCGGGTTGGCGATGTTGTATTATTCCGTTAAACAATTCATAAAAGACAAAGCGAAAAAATTCACCTTTAAAAAAATAATGACCGTTTTGGGCGCTTTGTTTCCTGCATTGGGCATTATTTTTATGGTGGCGCATTCAGGCCATGCGGCAACTTCTGAAACAGAACCTTATACAACGGGCCAGGTTGTAGGACGCGTATTTCTTTTGATTTTACTTATTGCACTTTTGGTTTTGGCATTTATGGGTTTGGCGGCAGCAGCTTGCGAACTTTCCTGTTCGGGTTACGAAGCGTTGGCGGTGCTGGTGTTTTTTGGCGGAGGATATATAGCATCTTTTCTTTTTCTATTGGCCGCTATTCATCTTTTTAAAAAACGGTTCAAAACCGCTGAGGAAAAACAAAAGCAAAATAAAAAAATAACTATTACAGCATTGATAAATGCAGCAATAATAGTACTGGTATTAACCTTGGTTATGTTTGCGGGTTGACAACGCAGATTTTGTATTGCGGTTTGAGAAAATTTTGCTGGTTTGAATCTTTAAGGGCAGTGCATAGAATAAGCCCTCCTTCGCTGTGTAGGAACACAGCTTCGGAGGGCGATGCCCTCAATGCGAATTTGGGAATATAACTTCAGAGAACGAAATTTTCAATATAATGGAAAAAATATTTCGGACGGTGTCCACCGAAGCCCGGAGAAGCTGAGTAACGAAAGAAAAAACCGGAGAAACATTTTACTTCAATTAAAAAAGCCCTCCTTCGCTGTGTAGGAACACAGCTTCGGAGGGCGAAGGTGGAGCCGGAGGGAAATGAATAATGGTTGTAAAATGCTGAATATCATATATATAATATCAATATTTTTATTTTGTTGAAACAACTATTAATTTTATTCATCTGCTATAAAAAACTGATAATAAACTCGAATTAAAATGAAAATCAAATATAGTGAACCCATTAAATGAAATTATCCTAAATAAAACTTAATACGATGTTAGTATCACACGACACATTAGATGACCTGATGTATGATGTTTTAGGACTTCTATTAAAAGAGCCGTTCGACCAAAATCCTACAACTGGAAAATGTAGCGAGATAATTGGTGTTTCTCTTCAATTGAAATGTCCTCGAGCAAGAATTAGTAGAACTGAAACGAAAGGAAAAGTTTTTAGTGCAATAGGTGAGTTATTATGGTATTTATCAAAAGAAAATAATTTAGATTTTATTAATCATTATATTCGAAAGTATGATGATTATAGCGAAGATGGTAAAACAATTTATGGAGGTTATGGACCGCGTATATTTAACATGCACAGACAATTTGATCAAATACAAAATATTATAAACTTATTGAAAGTTAGGCCATCCTCTAGAAGGGCTGTAATTCAAATTTTTGATGCCAAAGACTTGAATGAAGAACATAAAGAAATTCCTTGTACATGTACGTTACAGTTTATGATTCGAAACAATAAGCTTGAAATGTGTACTTATATGAGATCAAATGATGCCTATATTGGTCTCCCTCATGATGTTTTTTGTTTCACAATGTTACAAGAAATTATAGCACGTACTTTAAATATTGAACTCGGGTATTATTATCACTTCGTTGGCAGCTTGCATTTGTATGAAATTAACAAGAAACAGGCAGAAAATTTTCTTAAAGAGGGATATCAATCAACCACAAAAGTTATGTCACCAATGCCATTAGGGAATCCTTGGGAAGCGATTGAAAAAATAATGGATCAAGAAAGAAAAATTCGTTTAGCAATTGACATTGAAACAGAAAAATTAGCTCTTGATAAATATTGGATGGATATTTTATATTTATTAAAAATTTATTCACTTGCTAAACAGGAAATCGTAGATATTAATTCTATTCAAGATTATAAGAAGAAAATGTCAACAAAAATATTCAACACTTACATTGATCAAAAATTGATAAAGGCCTAATAAAATGCCGAGTGATATGAAGAAAGAGCTAAGCGATTTAATTTATATGCTAAATGATCCTAGGTTATCTAAGGCTGATGTTATTATGTGGGGAAGCCCAATAATATCTTTTGGTAATGTATCTAATTCAAAAATTGCAACGCTTGGTTTGAATCCTAGCAATAGAGAATTTGTGGATGTAAATGGAAAAGAACTTGAAGGTAATAAAAGACGATTTCATACTCTTCAGTCACTTGGAATCAAAAAATGGTCAGAAATAAGTGAAAAACACCTAAATAAGATTAAAGAATTTTGTGAAGAGTATTTTTTAAGAAATCCTTATGACGAATGGTTTAAAAAGCTTGATTATATTATTTCTGGCACATCAATGTCATATTATTTCCCATCAGGTGAAGCTTGTCACCTCGATCTAATTCCATACGCTACAGCATCAAAATGGACTGAACTTTCTTATTCTCAGAAAAGGATATTGTTAGATTTAACTATTGAAGTATTGGGAAAGTTGATTAAAAACTCAGAAATAACAATACTAATTTTAAATGGTCAAACAGTAGTTGATAATTTGGAAAAAGTAGCTGGAATAAAATTAAAGAAGTCATTAATGAAGAGCTGGACACTACCTAGGAAAGATACTATGGGTGTGCAAGGGTTTTCTTATACAGGTACAATAAATAATATTGGAGGTATCAATTTCAAAAGAGAAGTATCTGTTTTAGGATTTAATCATAATATTCAAAGTAGTTATGGTGTAACATCAGAAGTGCATTTATCAATAAGAAAATGGGTTACTAATAAAGCTAAAGAAATACTAGAATGAGACAAGCAATCAGACCATATGACCTTAAATTATCTAGGGCGATTAAGATGAAATTAATATCATTTAATAATATCATTCCATTAACTGGAGTTAGGTCTAACTCAAGACTTGATTGCTTTACAGCTCAAATTATTGATAGCATACGTAGAGTCAAGTATATCGAATTTATAAAAAATAAACCAACAATTAGTGATCAGTGTCAAGATCCGAATCATATTGCATTCGATCCTTTAAAAGCGGCTATATTGCACTATAGAAAAAAAAATTATGATGAAGCCTTTTGGTTGGTCTTTTTGTCTACACATTTCGGAAAAAATGGAAAATCTAAATGGTCATTAACTGCCGCTGTTTATGGTGGATTGGGACAACGGCTTTGGACTTGGGACAGAATAATAAATAATCAGCTAGACTTTCTTGATTGGTTGCGGCATAATCAAACGAGATTAAAAAGTAAAGGAAAGTTTGGTAACCATCGAAAGTATGCCTCATTAAAACCAAAAATAACTGGTGGTGCGATTACTTCTTATATTAATTGGATTGGTTCAAGGGGGCATATTTCTTTTTTGAAAAAATCATTTAAGTGCGTTCCAAATAATAAACGAGATAGATTTGACACTCTATATAATTCAATGCAATCAGTTCAATATTTTGGAAGAATGGGAATTTTTGATTATTTAACAATGATAGGAAAGTTAGGCTTTGTCGATATTGAACCTGGCTCTACGTATATGAGAGGTGCAACAGGACCTTTATTTGGATCTAAAATGCTGTTCGGTCAAAATTTGAATGCAGGTCAAATAGAAGGATTTTTAGATGCATTAGAAAATCATCTTCAGCTAAGTTTTGGAATGCAAATACTTGAGGACGCAATTTGTAATTGGCAGAAAAGCCCAACAAAATATAAATACTTTGGTGGATAGAAAAGATAAAAAAATATTATTGCAACGAATTAAGGGACTTACAATTAACGCCAATAAGTTATCAAGAAAAAATATTCGCAAAGAATTAGAAAAGATTTTTTCATCATTGTTAAAATTAGAAGGTTATGCTCCCGATTATGATTCAATGAAGCGTCATAATCCTGATTTCATTGCATCCAAAGGAGTTAATAAAGATGAAACTATTGCTATTTATTATCGAGAAGATAATTCAATGATTAAGAAGGACGAAATGGAAGAATTAGTTGCAGCAGCAACAATTGATTGTTTTACAAAACTAATTATTGTTACTGAAGCTATTTTTGAGGAAGATGCTTTTAATTTCGATAAATCCATATATGATCCAGTTGCTATACAACAATTGAATTTTAATACTTTATTTAATTGGGCAGTAAAAGTAGAAGCTGATCAAGATGAAACAGAAATCTATAAGATATTAAGACATTGTACACAACAAATTATATATTGTATTAATGATAATCGAACTGGTTTAAACGAGTTAGAATGGCGAGATATTGAAAGAGTAATTGCAGAGTTATTTCGTGGATTGGGATTTGAAGTTGTACTTACACCTAGTTCAAAGGATGGTGGTAAAGATGTTATACTTAATTTTGAAATCAAGGGCAAGTCTGTTTCTTATATTATTGAAATTAAACATTGGCGTTCAAAACAACTTGTTGGTGAAAAATCTCTAACAGAATTTTTCAAGGTTGTAACTAAAGAAAAAAGACAGGGTGGCATATTTATTTCCACATATGGATACGTAGAAAATGCTATCGAAAGTCTAACTAAGCGTAAAAGAAAATTATTGAGATTTGGAGATAAAGAAAAAGTTTTTTCACTATGCAATACGTATGTTAAAAAAAAATCAGGGGTTTGGCTTGAAGACAAGACCTTAGATCAAATCTTAATTGAGGATACCAATTAATAAAAATCAACTTTGAATTTCTTCCCAAGAATATCTTCTTTTATAACTATTCAAATATTTATTGTCTATATATCCATGAAACTGTAATTGACCAACTACTATTCCGGGAGACACTCCCGCTCTAGAGGCAAAATCAACGATTTTTCGTTTATTACTTCTTAAAAATTGTAATTCTGATTTCAATCCATGTGGAATTAAGACTTCCGCAGCAAATAAATTAGCCTCTAATTCTTCTTCAGAAATAGGTTTAGAAATGTCTAAGTTCTCAATAAATATATTTTTGTTATGTAAAATTAAGTGTCCTGCTTCATGAAAAAAAGTAAACCAAAAATGATCATCAGATAAATATCTAAAACTTAACAAAATTAAAGCGCGATTAGGAGAAATAAATTTAGTAGCTCCACTAGCTTTGCAGCCAACTGGGGTTTTAACTATCGCTACAGCTACCCCACATTCTGCACAAATTTTAATAAGGCTGGGAATAAAATCAATAGGCTTTTTCTTACGAGTTAGTTTTTTAATCTCATGTAAATTCTGCTCAAATAATTTTACATTCCAATCTCTACAAGCTAAATTTTCCGTTAGAATTTCTCCTTGTCTAAGCCAAGCTGCAACAGAGCCTTTATCAGAACTATATGTTGGCGAAGTTCGAAATGAATACGAACCTAATTCGAAATTGTATTTTTGATACCACTCTTTTATACTATCTACCTTAAAATAATTTAGACATTCTTTGACAAGGTCAGCTGTTTTTTTTATCCAACCTAGTTTAATCATTTCTTTTACAGGCAAAGAATTAATCCATTCTTCTGTTTCTTTTAAATGTAGTTTCTCAAAATTTTGACGATATTTTGTTTCTCTTTCAATCCAAAAAGCAGAAGATGAACCTAAAGTGCTTTCTAATTGTTTCGCAATTTCAGAATTTATATGAATTTCTCCACGTAAAAGTTTTTCTACAAATTCAGAAGAAACCGACATTTTCTCAGCGAACTTCCTCAACGGAATGTTTTGCTCTTCTAAAATATCAGAAATTGTATTACCTGGTTGTGAAACCCAATTTGGATTAAATACTTCTACTTTATTCATTATTTTTTACGGATTGTTACCAATTTAATTCGATTAACCTTTGACCAATTTATTTTACCTGTTTTAAGAAGGGGTACGTTTACTGGATTTGGAGAAAATACTAATTGATATTCTTCTGAAAGTTCAATTTTGTATTCACTATTATTTAGTTCTTTTGGGTCACCAACTACAAGATCTAAAACAGTATTAGCTGCCTCAATATCTGCAAGTCGATTTTGCAGTTTGGAAGATACAACTGAACCAAATTTACTCATGGCGGCCTCTTGTTGTTCACATATCAAACGCAATTCCTTATTTTCGAATGAAAATTCCAATTATTCTTCAGCTAATATAGTTTATACAAAATCTAAATTATAAAATATTTTGGAAAATTTTAACCAATGAATTGTCAATAGCTTGTTACAAAAATGGATTCAATACGGCTCAAAAATGGTATAAATCAGGGTTATAGATGGGCTATTGCTGGGTTTATTTTACACCCTATTTACCAAGCGATACGCCAAGAATCTACGTGTTTTTACGTAGTTTATTCTTGCTTCTTCCGTATCGATTCCAGAGTTTTTCTGCGCTTTTCAAGCAATGAAATAGCTGCCTCAAAGACCCTGAAATTTGAAACATCCCCTGTAAATACTTTCTGCACAAGTGAACGGCTCTTGCCGGTCATTTCGGCAATCGTTACCAGATCACCGTGAGCCAGTTGTTTTTTTACAATTTCAAGGTCTTTTTTATCAATTCTGGGTTTTTCCATGATCTATAATGGTTTTTATTGTTGCAAATTTTTCAAAAATTCTGTTTCCTCCTTCCGCAAACCAGATCAATAGCGGTTGGTTTTCGCTGCATACTTTAAATAATTTGTCTTCGGGTATTTTTGCAGTTCTTAAAGATTCACTGATCACTGAATTTATGATGCTGTCGTCAAATGAGAAATTGTTTTGTCCTATCGGTTCGCAAATATTTCTTGCGCCTTTGCTCATGCCGTATAAATTTCCATGTATTTCCATTCCACTTTTTGAAATGTATTTTGCGAGATAACCACTTGGTTTTTCTACCACAATTATATTCGGATAGATTTCCTGTCTTTCAAAACCGGATTTTATCTGCCATCGTTGTACAATTTCATTCCATGCTTTATTTACAAATTCTTTTTCAATTCTTCCTAAGTTGAAAATGTGAAAATGTATAGCTCCCCTTTTTTGTTTTTCAGCCACCCATAAATTGATCATCCATTGATTTTTTTTCTTCTGTTTTCTGTTCAATCGTTTGAAAAAAGCATCCAGATGTTTTTTTGCAGTATGATCATCCGGAAAATATCTGCCGTATGTCAGGGTGATCATTATTTTTTTTATTTCTAATTTTTCTGCGTAATAAGATAATATCCGGATACATCTTTTCACTTTTGAAGCAGCTTTCATACTTAGCCCCTTTTTATTTATTCGTTCACCTTCATGCAAGGGAGGTCTATGAATCCGGTTTTGTCGCTGGTCTTTGTATTTACGTATATGCCCTTCACCGTTAGGATAAATTACGCAACTGATCTTGGAAATCTCACCGCTTGCGGTGAGATTTGGACAATTAGATAAACCTAGTAATTGTCTTTCTATTTTCCCGTTCAGTAAAAATTCTTTGAAAGTCCTTGATAATCGGGACATTTCTTTTATCTTTGACATAAATGCAACTTTAGCAGAAGTTTCATTTTCTTTCAAAAGCCGTTGTTTCGTTTTAACAATGGCTTTTTTTATTGAGTTTTTTTGGGATAGCTCTACAAGTGCCAAAGGTCTGTGAACACTTTAGCACAAGTAGAAACTACCGCGACCTCAGTTTACCCGTGTCGCCATCCCGATCAGGTTGCCCTCCGGCATTGCCTAACCAACACTTTTAAGCTGTTTGGATTCAATGAGACCTAAAAGGTCAGATCGTTTAAAATAAAGCCGCTTATTGATCTTTGAAGCTTGTATTAAACCGTCTTTGCGATAACTCCAGAGAGTAGTTTCACCAACTCCCAGAATTTCCTGAGCTTCTTTGGAAGAAATCCATTCGCTTTCGTCTTTGGATTTTCCATTTGACAATAATGTTTCGATGTTCTCAAGTTTCTTTCGAATGATTTCGAATTGATCTTGGGTTAATAGAAGGATGCCGCTCATAGTTTGCTGTTTTAATAGAAACAAAGTAAAATCGAATGATATTCAACAGCACCCCAATTTTGGGGCGAACTTTTTTATTTCGGGCTTTTAATATCTGATATTAAGGCATTTAATTTATATGACAATCCTTCTATGATTTCTTTATTTTCAGATATGTCTTTAATTAAACTCTTCGAAAGATGTTTTTCTAACTCACCTTCGCTAAAACCTGTAATTCTTGAAATCATTTTGGCAATCATACCTTGTCTTGTTTTAGAATGAAAATATCCTCTTTTTTTCATGTAATGAAGAAACAAAACCCATTCTTCCTGTTTTAAACAGCTCTCATGAGTATCTAATACTAATGGTAATTTAACTTTTATTTTTTTTACATCAGATTTTTCTTCATTTACATTTTCAATATCAACCTTTTTTTGATTTACATTTTCCACTTCAACTTTTTCTTCAATTACTTTATCTTCATCTATTGCTTCAAGAAAATTATTTATTTCAACTACAATAAGTACGCAAAGATGCCTCAATGATTTCGAAGCTTCATAATTATTATAAGGTCTGATATCCCAAACTTCACCGGATTCTAAGTATCTACTTAAATCCGTTATTTCCAATACCAATAAATCTTTATCTGTCTTTGTTTGGCAAGAAATAAATTTTTCATTCCATGTTTTAAGAAAATTATTTCTAATTGTTTCAATATCCAAACTGGTAAGGGGATCGCAATCACGATCAATTACTTCTTGCCGGACGGCATGAAATTTTATATTGGTTGAATTTACTTCCTTTTTGTAAAGGTCTGCGATTTTAGACATCATAAAATTTGGTTTAAGTTATTAGTTGTTTTTGCAAGATATTCATTGGTAATTCGGGCGTAAATCTGTGTACTGGATAAATTCGAATGTCCGAGTAATTTACTTACTACTTCTAAAGGAATATTATTTGAAAGTGTAATGGTAGTTGCGAATGTATGTCGCGCAACATGATAAGTAAGATTTTTATTCAGGTCAGTTAGGTCGGCAATAACTTTTAAATAGGAATTTAATTTCTGGTTGCTGATGGAAGGAAGTAAACGACCAGTGATCTCTGCTTCTGTTTTGTATTTATCTACAATAAATGCAGCTTTATCCAATAAAGGGAGTTTTATATTCTCTCTGGTTTTGATGATAGAGAATTCAAGCCAATAAGTTCCCCCTGAATCTACTTTCATATTTTTTCTTCTCAAAGAATGTACATCAGAATATCTCAAACCAGTATAAACGCTGAATAAAAAACAATCCCTTACACGTTGAATGCTTTCATTTTCAATTTCCAGATTTTCAATTTTTGCAATTTCTTCTTTACTTAAAAATGTCCGGTTCGTTTTCTGGAACTTGAATTTATGACCTTCAAAGGGATTTTTCTTTAAATGCCCGAACTGAATAGCGCGATTAAATAATGCTTTTACCTGTTTTAAATATTTTGTGGTTGTATTGGTAAGTAGTTTCGCTCTGGAACTTAGATAAAATTCAAATTCACTTACTCTGGTCAGGTCAAATTCATTCAGCAATACTTCTTCTTTTCCTATTCCGGTCAGATACGATTTCAAATGTGTCTGAATAGTTCTGTATTTTTTTACTGTTCCTTTTGAATATTGATCGGGTAGCTGACTAATTTCTGAAATGAATACATCGAAATAATGCAGCAGTTTTAATTCTTTCCGGTCTTTTCCGAAATAAATATCCTTTAATTCTCTTGCGTTTAGCGGTTCATTCTTTAACGCTTTTTCGTAATGGATTTTCCGGATATTGCTTTCGATGTTCGCAAGCAATCCATTCAATTCAGGAATTCCTTTTGATCTTTCTCTTTTATCATCCCAGTTTTTAGGATGAACATATTGCCCTGTGAAGAATTCTGTTTTTTTTCTGTTCATGCTGATCCGGCAGTACAAAGGATAATTTCCTTTTTTCATTCGCTGAATGACCGGATAGAATTTGATATTTATCTTACCTGTTCGCATTTGTTGAAACTTTGGTAGCTGTTGAAGCGTTGTTGAACCAAAATTAATGAAAAGGTAAGGTTTTTATTTTTAAAAAAATGCCTTTACCTCCTGAAAACCTTGTGGTTAAAGGGAAGTAAAGGCATCTAAAAATAACTGAGTGGAGCCGGAGGGAGTTGAACCCTCGTGCAAACAGGGGAGCAGACAGCTTTCTACATGCTTAGCAACAAATTGATTTTCGTAAGCAGCACGGCCTGTTGCCGCCAAACTGCTTCTTAGATTCTTTGGTTTCCGTTACTGCACCGAATCTTTGCAATACTTGTTTTTCCTTTACTACACCTCTTAACCACCTGCCGGAAAACAAGGCTTGTGAGAGATGTCCCGTCACCCACTATTGTGAGCGATGAAGCTAATCTGCATTAAGCAAATTAAGCAGCAAGAGCGTAGTTAGACTCGCCAGTTAGATTTTGCAACATGAGATTAACGTGCGACATTACACGCACGGCATGCTTACATATCCCTTCATCCCGATGTCAAAACCGGTCGGCCCCATATAAAGAACGTTGCACAAAGATACGGCAGGAAAATGGTTTTGATTCCGTCAAACACAAGAAATTCCGGTTCCGCGCTTTGTTAATGTTTAGTTAAATTCCCGTTTTACCTTCCTGAAAACGCAGCAGTTAAAAATTCACGGCCAAAACCCCATTGAACATCTTTTTTCATCGCGTGTAGAATAGCAGGCATAACCAAAAACACTGACTATTATGAAAAAATTATTTCTACCCCTTGCCTTGCTGATCTGCTTTTCAGCCAACGCACAACAAAAAGCACCACTGCGCAAAGTAACCGTTTATCCCAAAGGCGCAGTGCTCGAACACCGCGTGTCGCTCACACTCAAAAAAGGAATTCAAACCGTAACCCTGCGCGGACTCGCTACCGATACCGATGCGGCTGGTATGATGTTTGAAATTGACAATTATGTAAGCGTGCTTTCGCATAAATACATGCGCGATTACAAACCCGGCAGCAAACCCAGGCCCGATGCCACCACCGATGAAAAAGTGGCGCAGCTGGAAAAAAACAAAGCGAAACTTTCCAAAGAAATTGCTTCGCTGCAACACCAGGTGCAGATTGAAAATAAAAGCATAGAAATGATCCTGTCCAAACCCCAAACATCTGTGGAAGCATCAACGAATGTAAATGCATTGTCGGGTTACGTTGCACTGTACAAAGACCAGGCCTATAAAAGCCATGCAAAAATTCTCCAGCTCAATGAAAAACAGGAAACGCTGAACGATAGTATCGCAAAAATCAATAAAAAGATTACCGAACTGCGGGAAGGAGATAAATGGAAATTTGAATATGATACTTTACGCACCATGGGCAATCTCGAATTACAGTTATATGCTCCGCAGGAAGTTACCGCACAACTGGATTTTTCGTATTATTCTCCCAATGCCGAATGGAAAGCATCGTACGACATTCTTGCAGAAAACATTGAAAAACCACTAAAGGTAAAATACAAAGCCAACATTCGCCAGGCTACCGGTATCGACTGGAGCAATGTAAAAATTTCGGTTTCCACTTCGCAACCTAACCGTTCCAATAATCAACCTATGCTCAGCGCGTGGTATTTGGATGTGTATAAAGATTACCAGGTAAGCAGTGAGGGAATTTACAACTCGGTGGGTTCGATGAATTCTATCCCTTCATTCGGAGTATCAACAGAACGAACAGAAATAAATATACTTGAACAAAACGGGATCAATATTTCTTTTGATGCCGACATGTCGTATTCCATTCCCTGCGACAATAATATACAGATCGTGATGCTGAAAACGCTGGACGTGGATTGTATTTACAAATACTATACTGTGCCCAAACTGGATAAAAGTGTTTTCCTGCTGGCCGAAATCAACGATTTTGAGCAATATTATTTTCTTCCCGGTGAGGCGCAGGTATTTTTCGGTGGAACGAATACAGGAAAAACATTACTCGATCCTTTCACTACTTTCGGAAGCATCAATCTTTCGCTGGGAAGAGATGAAAACGTGGTAGTGAAACGCGAAAAATTTAAAGTGGATGAAAAGAAAAATGTACTGGAAGGTTCAAGAACGGATGAGTATAAATACAAAATCATTATAAAAAACAATAAGGCGAAAGATGTTTCCATTATCATCAAAGACCAGTATCCGCTTACCACCAACGACAAAATAAAAATTTCTGACCAGGTTCACAGTGATGGCGGAACCCTGAATCCGGGTAACGGTGTGGTGACATGGGTAGAAACCATCGGTAAAATGCAGAGTAAAGAAGTAACCATCAGCTACAAAGTAACCCGTCCAAAAAACATGGTTATTCCGGGATTGTGATGGGCGTATAGTAAATATCCTGTTCATCTGCGAAAATCAGCGTTATCTGCGGGAAATCTACAACGGATTTTTCCCGCAGGTTTCGCTGACAGACGCAGACTATTCATACTTCTTTGTGTCCCCAACCTTACCGGCTGGCAAGTTTGGTAACTCTTTGCACCTTGCTATTTTTGTGTTTTTTTACTACAAAATGTTATTTATTGCTATTACGCTTTCTTTTTACAAAAAGTCATTTTTCTTTCTCAAAATCTGCCAAAACCGTTACTTTTGAAACCGTGTCGAAGCAATTCAAAATAGGAATTATCCGCGAGGGAAAAGTACCGCCCGATAAACGTGTTCCGCTCACACCCGATCAATGCGTGGAAGTGATGCAGAAATTTCCCGGTGTGCAGGTAATTGTGGAGCCCAGTGTAAAAAGATGTTTTTCCGACCGCGATTATACCTCCAAAGGAATTGAACTTTCCTATCGCATGGAAGATTGCGATATCCTGATGGGAATAAAAGAAGTGCCTGTTCCCGAATTAACTTCCGACAAAACCTATTTCTTTTTTTCTCATACTATCAAAAAGCAGCCCCACAACCGTAAGTTGCTGAAACGAATGCTGGAGCTCAACATCACCATGATAGATTACGAAACCCTTACCGATACAAAAGGCAACCGCCTCATTGCTTTCGGAAGATATGCCGGCATTGTGGGTTGTTATAACGGTTTCAGGGCATACGGAGAAAAATTCGGTGTGTTTAAATTAAAACCCGCTCACCAGTGCCTCGATCAGTGCGAAATGGAAAAGGAACTGGAAAAAATAAAACTTCCTTCCCATTTCAAGGTAATTGTAACCGGCAGGGGAAGAGTGGGAGGAGGGTGCTCGGAAATTCTTCATAAAATGAATATGAAGGAAGTTTCATCCAAAGAGTTTTTAACAGAAACATTTAATCAACCGGTATTTGCAGTGTTAAATACTGGCGACTATTATCATCCCATAGCCGGAGGAGAATTTAACAGGGTCGACTTTCATAAAGATCCTTCAAAATATTCTTCGGCATTTTTAAAATATGCCTGCAAAGCAGACATGTATATTCCCTGTCATTTCTGGGATAAACGAGCCCCGAAAATCCTGAAGAGGGAAGATTATCTCGACAAAAATTTCAGGATAAAAGTGGTTGCAGATGTGAGTTGTGATATTGCCGAACCCATTGCTTCCACCATTCGTGCCTCTACCATTGCTGACCCGTTTTATGGTTACGATCCGCTAACGGGACTCGAAGCCGACTTTTACTCCCCAAAAACCATCGGGGTAATGGCGGTAGACAACCTGCCCTGCGAATTGCCCCGCAATGCCAGCGAAGATTTCGGACGGGTTTTGATAGATAGTATTTTTCCCTGCCTGTTTGGTAATGACCCTGATCATGTAATTGAACGCGCAACTATATGCTCCAGGGGCGAATTGATGTCCCGCTTTTCCTACCTGGCCGATTATGTGGAATAAGGGACAAGAGGGACAAGAGGGGCAAGGGGCAAGAGGGACAAAGGGGCAAGGGACAAAGGGACAAGAGGGGCAAGGGGACAAGGGACAAAGGGGACAAGAGGGACAAGTAGCGGCACGGGACAAAAGCGCGAAGTTTTTTTATCATGGAAGTTTATTTCGCTATACCTGTAAGTTATACCGAAGTGAAATTCATCATGGTCTGTTTTTTTTGAAGAATTTCATTCGGCATAATACCAGTTATTGGCCTATTTAATAAATCAGTTTGGTATTACTTCTGCTTACAGCTTAGCTTTTAACAGGTCCTGTTATTGTTTTTCCTCTTCAATCAGGCAACCTAAAGCTAATTAAACGTTATATTTATGCAGTCTCCCTGCAAAGCCGGATTGTTAAATTTAAAACCGATTGTATGAAATCAAAAAGCTTGTTAATTCTGACGGTAATTGTAGCAATGTTTGTTGCCAGTTCTGCCGGTGCACAGGAGAAAATGGGTAAAACCTTTACTCTTTCCAAAGGTGATGCCATGTCGGTTTCCCTCGAAAAATACCAGGCAGCTATCGAAAGCGGGGATTTTAACTGCTACCGGTTTAAAAACAAAAGAAGAACAATTGTATTTGATACCGGTGTAGTGCTCGAATTGTATTCTGCCAGCGAGATCCTGCAGGGCGGAACCTTACCGGCTAATAATTGTTTTATGGAAGACAGCTATATTCCCAAAGCCAGCACTTTCAGCCTTCATGAATCAGGAATCGTCATCGAAATAATTACACCCGATACCAAATCCACCCAAAAAACGGAGGGAAAATGAAACTATTCAAATCACTGTTACTGGCGGGATTTTCGGTTTTACTAACTGTTTACGCCTATGCGCAACCTGCCAATGACAATTGTAATACAGCCACCAACCTGGGTTCACTTCCCGCTCCCGCAGCTTGTCCCAGTGGTGTGGGAAATACGGTAAGTGTTGCCGGTACTATTGTAGCCGCCACTCCTGCCAATCCCTACATTTATCAAAATAACTGCAGCGGAGCAGGCGGCCCCAATATGGGAGTTCCTGCCAATGATGTTTGGTATTCGTTTGTAGCTACCAGTTACCAATGTGTGATCAATATTACAGGCGCTACTTTTGCCAATCCCAATGTGGCTATGTATGCCGGAAATTGTGGTAACCTGGGTGGTGGAGTAGGAGGTTGCGCTGTAGGAACAGGAGGAACCGTAACACTCACGGTAGAACAAATGGTAATCGGAACTACTTATTATATACAGGTAAGCGGAAATACAGGACAAAGCGGAACATTCAACATGACTGTAAGAAACAACCGCGACTGTGCCGACTGTCTTGTTGGTTCCACTCTAACGGCCTCCCCCTTGCCTGTTAACGGTTCCTACCAGCCCGGACAAACGGTTACTTTTTGTTATCACGTTACACAATATGCCCAGGTAAACACCAATTGGTTGCATGGTGTACAGGTAACGCTGGGTTCAGGATGGAATGCCGCCACTATAACCCCCACTACCACTCCTCCTCCCTGCCAGGGAACAGGGCAATGGTTATGGTTGCCCAGTTGTACAAGTACAGCTACCGGACAAACATTCGGATTAGGATGGTATTTTGATACTACAGATGGCGGAACAAACCCCGGAAATAATTTTGGAGATAATTGTTCGGGAGCAATTACTGCCGCCAACTGGAATTTTTGTTTCAGTGTTCAAACCGCTGCCGCCTGCAACCCGGGATCCAATCTTTCGGTAACAATTAATACTTCAGGTGATGGCGAATCAGGCTCATGGTCAAGTCTTGGTTGTACCGATGATCCTCCTTCTATTTTCAATGCAGTAGGAGCCTGTTGTCCACCCAACATGACTTCCACTCCCACTTCCTGCCCCGGTGCATCAGATGGAACGGCTACTGCAACTCCTGTTGGATCAGCAGGGCCTTACGATTATGTGTGGACGAACTCTTCTTCCGTAGTGGTTTCCACTACCAACAATGCTCCCGGTGCCAATACAGCAACCGGATTGCCTGCCGGAACCTATACAGTAACCGTTACCGACAACAACAACTGCGCTACTACTGCTACGGTTACTGTAACTAACGGTGCGGCCATTGCTACTCCTACGGCAGGAAGCAACTCACCCGTTTGTGCAGGCGGAACACTAAATTTAACTGCTGCCAACGTTGCCGGTGCCACCTATAGCTGGACAGGCCCCAACGGATTTACTTCGAATACTCAAAATCCTTCTATTGCCGGTGTTACCACAGCAGCTTCCGGAGTTTATACAGTAACCGCTACAGTGGGAGCTTGCACCAGCACCTCTACTGTAAACGTTACCATTAATCCGCAACCCACAGCCAACGTTCCCGCTAACATTACACAATGTGCAGGAACAACTATTCCTGCTTCAGCTTATACCAGCACACCTGCAGGAGCCACTTTCACATGGACCAATTCCAATACCGCTATCGGGCTGGGCGCTTCCGGTGCCGGAAATACTCCTGCATTCACAGCTACTAACGCCACAGGGGCTGCTATTACTTCCACCATCACTGTAACGCCTACACTGGCCGGATGCGTGGGAACTCCCAATACATACACCATCACTGTAAATCCTTTGCCAACAGCAACGGTTCCCGCCAACATTACACAATGCCCTGGAACTACTGTGGCTGCATCCGCATTTACGAGTACTCCTGCCGGTGCCACCTTTTCGTGGACCAACTCCAATACTGCTATTGGATTAGGTGCTTCGGGAACGGGAAATACTCCTGCATTTACTGCTACTAACGCCACGGGAGCTGCTATTACCGGAACCATTACTGTTACACCCACTTTGAGCGGATGTACGGGACCCAACGCTACATATACCATCACCATAAGCCCCAATCCTACTGTAACTGTTCCGGCAAATATTACCCAGTGCGCAGGAACGACTGTAGCGGCATCTGCATTTACCAGTACACCTGCCGGTGCCACTTTTGCATGGACCAACTCCAATACTGCTATTGGATTAGGCGCTTCGGGAACGGGAAATACTCCCGCCTTTACGGCTACTAACGCTACGGGGGCTGCTATTACCGGAACCATTACCGTTACTCCAACGCTGGCGGGTTGCACAGGAACACCCAATACCTATACCATTACCGTAAATCCGCTTCCCGTTACCGACCCGGTGGCCAATATTGCCGTTTGTGACGGAGTAAACGTTCCCGCTTCAGCATTTACCAGTACTCCTGCCGGAGCTACATTTGCGTGGACCAACTCTAATACTTCCATCGGGTTAGGTGCATCCGGTGCGGGCAATACCCCGGCATTTAATGCCACCAATGGCGGAGGCGCGCCCATCAGCGGAACCGTTACCGTTACACCTACGCTCAACGGATGTACAGGAACTCCTGCTACTTATACTATCACCGTAAATTCTCAATTCGATGCGACTATAACTCCTGCGGGCCCTTTTTGCGCTAATGCGGCCCCCGTTACTTTATCAGCTGTGGACGCGGGAGGAACATGGAGCGGAACCGGAATCACCAATGCTACTACCGGAACGTTTGATCCTGCTGTAGCGGGTGCCGGTACGTGGACGATCACGTATACCATTCCCGGTTCGTGCGGAAATACCGATACCGAAAATATTATCGTTAACCCGGTTCCTGTTGTCAATCCGATTGCCAACATCACTGTTTGTGAAGGAACCAATATTCCTGCTTCTGCTTATACCAGCACACCTGCCGGGGCCACATTTACGTGGACGAATTCAAACACTTCCATTGGATTAGGTGCTTCGGGAGCCGGAAATACGCCAGCCTTTACTTCCACTAACGGAACGGGGACTGCTATTATTTCAGTTGTGTCGGTTACTCCGACATTGGCCGGCTGCGTGGGAACACCTGTTAATTACGATATAACAGTGAATCCTGTTTTTGATGCTACGGTTACTCCTGCCGGCCCGTTTTGTGAAAGCGATCCTGCTATTACAATGACAGCAGTGGATGCGGGAGGAACATGGAGCGGAAACGGAATCACCAATACCACCACCGGTGCATTCGACCCGGCTACTGCTGGTGTGGGAACGCATACCATCACGTATATGATTTCTACTGTATGTGGTGATACCTCTTCTGTGAATGTGCAGATATTGCAGGACATGAACGCTACTATTACACCGGTGGGTCCGTTTTGTGATAATGATCCTGCCATCAATCTCACAGCCGTGGATGCAGGCGGAACATGGAGTGGAAACGGAATTACTGATGCCGTGAACGGAACATTTGATCCTGCTACAGCAGGACAGGGAACACATACTATTACCTATACCATTCCCGGCCAATGCGGAGATACACAAACTACCACCATTACCATCAATACAGATATGGATGCCACTATCAATCCTGCAGGGCCTTTCTGTGCATCCAATCCCAATACGTTTTTGGCTGCCGTCACTACCGGTGGAGTATGGAGCGGCCCCGGAATTGTAAATACTTCCACCGGAGAATTTTCTCCTACAGCTGCCGGTGCAGGTAATCACGTTATCACATATATGTTAACAGGAAGTTGCGGAGATACATCAACAGTAACGATCCAGGTAATTGCGGATGCAGATGCCACTATCAATCCCGCAGGCCCGTTTTGTATTACTGATCCTGCTTTGAATTTATCAGCTGCACAAACTGGCGGAGTATGGAGCGGAACAGGAATTACCTCTGCTGCTAACGGAACATTTAATCCCTCAGTGGCCGGACCGGGAACACATACCATCACTTACAGTATCAGCGGTGTTTGCGGTGATGTGGATACGGAAAATATAATTGTTACCGATACCATCCCAAGCACTATTACTCCTGCAGGGCCTTTCTGCGTAAATGCGTCACCCGTTACTTTAACCGCTGCAAATCCGGGGGGAACATGGAGCGGAAACGGGATAACCAATCCTGCTACCGGTGCATTCGATCCTGCTGCTGCCGGTGTGGGAACACATACCATCACTTATACCATTCCCGGTTCCTGCGGAACAACCAGCACTACTACTATAACGGTCGATCCATTGCCTGTGGTGACATTTAATGGCGATGTGTTGTCGGGATGTGTTCCTGTAACTACCACATTTACCAACACCACTGCAGGAACTGGTTCAGCTACATGGTTTGTAGATGGAGTAAATATGTCGAATAGTACTACCACATTTACCAATGTATTTAATACGCCCGGATGTTTTGATATCACTTTACAGGTTACTTCTGCCGCGGGTTGTACCAATACAGCCACACAGGCGGATATGGTTTGTGCCTTTGCTTATCCTGTAGCTGATTTCAGTTTTACACCGGTGGATGCAACGGTCCTTAATCCCACTATAAATTTCATCAACGAGTCGCAGGGTGCAACCAGTTATGTTTGGGATTTTGCAGGATTGGGCACTTCCACAACAGTGAATCCTTCCTTCACTTTCCCCAATACCGGAGCAGGATCATACCAGGTTTGTCTCGAAGCTTCCAATGCACAGGGTTGCGTGGATTCTACCTGCGAATTTGTACTGATCTATGATGAATTCCTCATCTATGTTCCCAATGCATTTACGGTTGACGGTGACGGATTGAATGAAGTGTTTCTGCCCATTGTTTCAGGACACGATCCGCTTTCGTATGAACTGATGATTTTTAACCGCTGGGGAGAACTGATCTTCGAATCGCATTTTAACGAAGTGGGTTGGGATGGAACACACAAAGGCATGATCTCCAAACAGGATGTGTATGTATGGAAATTAAAAGTGAAAAAAGCCAGCAACGGTGAACAAAAAGAATTTTACGGACATGTTTCATTGTTAAGAGGGAAATAGAATTTCGTTAAATATGAAAAATTTATTTCCGATATTTTTTATCTTGTTTTTTAGTATTCCGTCTGATACGTGTTCGCAGGATAGAAATATATTAACGGATTATTATTTAAATGTAGATGCGCATTTCAGGCCTGAAGATAATATCAGGGAATTTATTCTTTACGAGACTTTTATATTCCAGGACACGGTTAGATATACCGATAAGCCTGTTTACATTTTCCGTTATGATAACAGTGGAAAGAGAATCCATGGTGAGCAGACAACGTGGATAGAAACAGGGGCTGTTAGTGGTTCACGGGGATCATACTGGGATGATTTTGGTGACAGTATTGTGAGTATTAGTTACGAAAAACTAACCGGATCTGTTAATACCGATTACAAAATATACCAGGTCTGTTATCGCTTTAACGATACACTATCACAAACGATCAGGAAACAGTATCAATTTGGAGAATTGACAAAAACAGAAGACCTGGGAATTGCAGACAGCCGTGCTCACCTGAGAAAACAGGCAGAAGAAAAAAATAAGAACTCATCAGTTACAACAGAAACAACTCCCTGTGTTTATCCAACACCTGATTTATATCAGTCTATAGCTAAAAGCTGTTATTATTACGGATACGAAGCTCCCCGTCCTTTGATAGAAAACGTTAAAGATTCATTGGGACGCGTGATCAAATCTACCGAATACACCACTTTTTATTCAACCAACAATATTACAGCAGGCGTTCCGTATAAATGTTTTTTAGCGGAATATTATTCTTCTACAAGTATGCTGACAAATTATGTTTGCTACGATCAGTATAATGCTGAAGAATTTAACGGGGTCATTCTCCATTCTGATCCGGAAAATGAAAAGTATGATTTTCCACGATGTTTTGATGAAGAATGTATTTATTACCAGGTTAAAGCAGAAGATTTTATTTTTGATATGCCGCAAAAAGTAACAGAAAAGAAAAAGGGCGGTTATTCGAGGGAATTAAGAATGGAGATAATCCGGTAAAATATGAAAAGGAAGAACTTCATTGGTTTTATTTCAGCCTTATTTATTTTACTAAGCGGGTGTAGTAACGATGATATTTTCCTCGCTTCTTTTTCATTATCTGATGAAGAACCCAAAACCGGCCGGCCCGTAACTTTTACTGCCGACAATTCTGAAATGAAAAGATACGAATGGTATATAGACGGATCGCACGCGGGATCAGAAAGATCGTTGCAATATGTTTTTACCACTACCGGTACACACATGGTGAAACTGGAAGTGTATAAAAGAAAAAAACTGACAGCCACTTCCGAAAGATCGGTGAATGTAATTGCTGAAGGAAGCGTGGTGTTTTGGCGGTCATCAGTTAATTATACAGAACCGCTTGTTGTAATGGTGAATATGAACGGAGGAGGTATCAATGCGGGATTACTTTCCGCACCTTCCTGCGGGGATGTGAATTGTGCCAATTATAACCTTGAGTCCGGCAACTATTCCTATACAGTCAACAACCAGACTTTCACCCAATCCTGGAACGGAAATTTTACGGTTACTGAAAACGGATGTACGGTGATAGAAATAAATTAAAGATATTCAGGGTTACTTTTTCCCATTTCCACCATTATATCAGTAAACCCACACCATGTATCGTTTTGTTTTTTTCCTCCTGTTCCCGGTTTTTTCTTTGCCTGTTTTTTCACAGGTGAAAGTAGAGTATAAGCAAACAGCAGAATTTTATATAAAAAATATTTTGCTGGGCCCCGGTGTGGAAGTGGGCAATATCAAACACGTGGGAATGATCGGGGGACTCGGGCAATTTGAAGCCGACTCAGCTATATTGGGAGTAAAATCGGGATTGATTTTATCTACAGGCCATGTGGACAGCATCCAGGGACCCAATTCAAAACCTTCCTATACAAGTGAAGGAGTTTTTCCTGAATCAAAAGAATTACTGAAAGCATTAAAAAAAGGGGATAAAGACCTGAAAAAATTGTGCCGTTCTAAAACCACCGATATCACTGTAATTGAATTTGATTTTGTTCCGCAGCAGAATGTGCTGGAGTTTCGCTATGTTTTTGCTTCAGATGAATACCCCGAATATGCAGGTAGTATGTTCAACGATGTGTTTGGGTTTTTTATCAAAGGCCCGGGGATAAAAAAATCAAAATCCAATCTCGCTGTACTTCCTGATAAAAAACAAACGCCTATTACTATCAACAACGTTAACCATTATAAAAATTCGGAATACTACCGGGGGAGTTCACATAAGAAAAAATGGCTGAAAAAATTATTCATGTCGAAAGCAGAGAAAAAAGATCTTGCTATCCTGAAAAGTTATCTCGAGTTTGACGGACTTACTACCGTCCTTACCGTTCATTGTGATGTGATTCCCTATCGCAAATACCACATGAAGATTGCTATCGGGGATGTAGGCGACCGTATTTATGATTCAGCAGTTTTTCTTGAGGCAGGATCTTTTACGAGCGTGGAAGATACAAGCGGTAAATATTTTCCTGTACTCGAAAAAATAAAAGAACAACCGCCAAACATAGACAGCGTGCTGAAGGCAGAAACCATCACAGACACAATAACCGAAAAAGAAATTGATGAAAAATTCGAGATTACCGATATTTATTTTGCTTCCGATTCGTATGTAATCAGCGATTCCGCTAAAACTCAACTCGATTTACTGATCGGTTACCTCGAAAAAAACAAAGATCTTCAGTGTAATCTGTTCGGGTATACGGATATCAAAGGATCGAAAAAATACAACCAGTCGCTTTCTGAAAAAAGAGCAATGGCGGTAAAACAATACCTCACAGCAAAAGGAATTTCTGAAAACCGCCTGAACGATGCCGGATTCAGTTTCGAAAATCCGAAGAATGATAATTCTACCGAGCAGGGAAGAGCAAGGAACAGAAGAGTGGAGATTGTGCTGGAGATAAGCGGGGAATGAAGAAAGGTAAAAGAAAATGAAGAATGACGAATGATGATTTATGATGTAAGAAGTGAAATGCCGGAAATGCAGATTGGGCGAATGTTGATTGTTGATTGTTGACTTTTGAAGTGAAATGCGGAGTTATGATTGAAGAATACATGAATGTTGAGCTTGCCACGCGTCTTGGCATGGTTTTGAAGTGAAATGCTGACGCACGAATATAAAAAACTATAGCCAGGAAAAGTCAGGAGTAAATTTCAGTGATTAATTAAGTTTAGAAAACGCCTGATAACTTATAGCTGCTAAACAATATCTTTTTCCAAATAAGAACTGCTGCCTGCCAACTGAGTACTGCCTACTGCTTTTTCTCCCACTTCCCCAACTCCGTTACCGACCCTTGCACGTTATCATTTATTTTTACAGAAATTTCTGTATTCAGTGGCAGGATAATATCTACGCGTGAACCGAATTTGATAAATCCCATTTCATGAGATTGTTTGGCTTCATCTCCTTCTTTTGCATAATTCACAATTCTGCGTGCAACAGCGCCTGCAATCTGGCGGAACAAAACTTCCTGCCCGTTTTTTGTTCTTACAACAACAGTAGTCCTTTCGTTTTCAGCAGACGATTTCGGATGCCAGGCCACAAGATATTTTCCGGGATGATATCTGGAATAAACCACTTTTCCCGAAACAGGATAATGATTCTGGTGCACGTTCAATGGCGACATGAAAATACTTACCTGTATTCTTTTGTCGTTAAAATATTCGGTTTCTGTAATTTCTTCGATCACTACCACTTTTCCGTCAGCGGGACAAACGATCTTGTTTTCATCCACCGTTATTTTCCGGTGAGGAACGCGAAAAAACTGTACGACCAGGAAAAAGAAAATACCGCAGCCTGTCCATAAAATACATTTCAGCCACAACAAACCGGGAATGAAATAAACACCTGTTGCAATGGCGCCAATAAGAATAAAAAACAAAAAAATCAGCTTGTATCCTTCGCGGTGAATGTGCATGTTTTGGTTTTGTGAAGTAAAGGTATAAAAATATAGTTTGAGATTTGTGGTGTAGAGTGGGATTCAGGGTTACTGTCTTTTTCGGGTGATATTGTTAACCTGTTTGGTACCGTAAACTATAGAATAAATTTTGTCAGTTCGGGTAGCAGAAGGGTTGGATTTGTGCATTGGGTCGTATCGAAAGCGATGCACGATTAGCGTATCCGTTGCGGGTCCTGGTACGCTTCGCTACTCGACCTGACAACATCATTATCTTTTTTCAATATGCACCTAATACCTAACTGATTTATTAAATAGGCCAATAACTGGTATTATGCCGAATGAAATTCTTCAAAAAAAACAGACCATGATGAATTTCACTTCGGTATAACATGGCATATCGATACCCAACAAAAAAACCCACTCTTTTCGGAATGGGTTTTTTGCGGTTTTATATTTCTTTATTGAATACTAAGCTTTTTTTCCAGTTCTTCGATGTATCCACGGAATTGCTTATCGGTTTCCACGAGGTTGTTTACTGTTCTGCAGGCGTGCAATACAGTAGCGTGGTCTTTTCCTCCGCAATGCATTCCGATATTGGCCAGAGAAGATTTGGTCATCTTTTTGGCGAAGAACATGGCAATTTGCCTGGCCTGTACCACTTCGCGTTTTCTTGTTTTCGATTTTAATAATTCGATAGGCAGGTCGAAATAATCGCACACTACTTTCTGAATGTAATCGATGGAAACTTCGCGGGCTGTATTTTTCACGAATTTGTCGATCATCTGTTTGGCAAGATCAAGCGTGATGGCTTTCTTGTTGAGGGATGATTGAGCAATTAATGAAATCAATGCACCTTCGAGTTCGCGGATATTGGAAGTGATACTGTAGGCGAGGTATTCTACTACTTCTTTTGGAAGTTCAATACCATCGGCATACATTTTCTTTTCAAGAATAGCGATACGTGTTTCTAAGCTGGGAGCCTGGAGGTCGGCCGACAATCCCCATTTGAAACGCGACAAAAGGCGTTGTTCCATTCCCTGCATTTCCACCGGTGGTTTATCAGAGGTAAGAACGATCTGTTTTCCCGACTGGTGAAGATGGTTGAAAACATGGAAGAACGCATCCTGTGTTCTTTCTTTTCCAGCGAAGAATTGCACATCATCAATAATGAGTACATCCATCATCTGGTAGAAATGGATAAAATCGTTGGTCGTATTATTTTTTACCGCATCGATGAATTGCTGCGTGAATTTCTCGGATGAAACGTAGAGCACCGTTTTATTGGGAAACTGGTTTTTGATGGAAATACCGATGGCATGTGCCAGGTGGGTTTTTCCAAGTCCTACACCGCCATAAATAAGCAGCGGGTTAAAAGCGGTTCCTCCGGGTTTGTTGGCTACTGCATATCCTGCAGAGCGGGCGAGTCGGTTACAGTCTCCTTCAATGAAATTTTCGAATGAATAATTGGGATTGAGATTTGAATCTACATTTACCTTTCGCAAACCCGGAATGATGAAAGGGTTTTTGATAGGATTGGAACTGATGTCAACCGGCATGGAAAGCGGAGGATTTTTCAACGCTTTGGTATTGCTGGTAGGGATCTTTACTGTGTAAGGATTCGCTGCTCCATAATGATTCTCCATTACAATACTGTATTCCAAACGGCCTTCAGGACCTAATTCCTTTTTGATCGTTTTTTTGAGGATTGTAACAAAATGCTCTTCCAACCATTCATAAAAAAACTGCGAAGGAACCTGGATAGTCAGCACATTGTTTTCCAGTTTCAGGGGCTTGATAGGTTCAAACCATGTACGGAAAGTCTGCAGTGCCATATTATCCCGAATGATGTCCAGACAATTTTTCCAGACAGTTTCGTGGTTTTTCTTCATTCCTTTATTACTATTTGCTGGTTTGTTGTTCAATGAGTTTGTTTGTTTGGGGTTGCGAATATAATTGATAAATCATACTCACCACGTCCGGTGAGCAAATATTTACATAAAAAAGTTTAAAAAAAAATTTTTTGCATCTTGATTTTTTGAAAAGTTTTTTCCATTGTCTTCGATCAACACACCTGGATCATTCCATTAGCAATATACGTAATATCTTTGGTTTTGTCACGTTTTTTATTGCTTTTTTCGAGATAAAAATCAATTTTCCCCAATAGAATTCCACCCCAGCCGGCTTGTGTTACCAAAACTTTTTTGCCCGTTTTGTTTTTTGTTTCCGTCACATTTTCCAAAAAAGTATGTGTGTGCCCCCCTATAATGAGGTCGATGTTTTCGGTTAATCCCGCCAGTTTCAGGTCACTGATCTTATTTTCCTTATAGTCGTAACCCAGGTGCGAAAGACAGATAACGAGGTCACATTGCATCTCTTCCCTCAGGAAAAGGGCTTTTTCATTGGAAATCCTCACCGGGTCGGTGTATCTGGTATTGCCGTAATTCTTTTGATCAACCAATCCTTCCAGCTCTATGCCAATACCAAAAATCCCAATGGAAACAGGGCCTTTTTTGATCACAGAATAACCGAATGTCTTGTTATGCAGGGGTGTATCACCAAAATCGTAGTTACTGCACAAAAAAGGAAAACCGGCATGAGGCAGCATCTTTAAAAAACCTTCCATTCCATTATCAAAATCGTGATTTCCCATAGTACAGGCATCGTATTTCATCATAGTCATCAGCCTGAATTCGGGTTCTCCCCCATAGAAATTAAAATAGGGCGTTCCCTGGAAAACATCACCGGCATCCAGTAAAACCACATGTTCGTTTTTTTTGCGGATTTCTTCAATTAAGGCGGCTCTCCTTGACATTCCTCCCTTTCCGGGATATTTGGGGTCATCCGCAGGAAAAGGGTCAATATGGCTGTGCATATCGTTGGTGTGCAGCACGGTGACTTTTATCAACCCTTCTTTTCTTTCATCATACCATTTAAAAGAGGGTAATAATGAAATAGCGGCCGCAGCCTGTGCCGTGGTTTTTATAAAATCACGCCTGCTATATTTTTTCCACTCTTCCATCTTTTACGGCATTCACTTTTTTGCCTGTTGCATTTTGCGACACAATGGCATCTTTTATCATGTCTCTTATTTTATACCCGGTGTTTTCACGTGCTTTGGCTTCTTTCAGCATAGAAAACCCATCACCTCCGTTGGCTATATAATCACTGGTAATCACCCAAAATGCCCTTTCTTCATTATTGCCATTAACAGTAAAAGAAGTGCATTTTCCGTCTTTTATTTGCATTTTTATATTCGAAGAAACAGGTTGTCCACCGGTTTCAGCCACTTTATCCAATAAAACTCTTACCTGTGAAAAATCCAGTTTTATGATAACTGCTTCATTCTCAAACGGCATAATTTCATATACGCGCTTCAATGGAATTTCTCCTTTTGGTAATGGTGCCCTTAATCCTTTGGCATTCATCAGGCAAAAGCAATTATCACGATTTTTCATTCCTGTTTTATCTGTCTCCAGTAATGTATCCAGCATCAGGTCGCATACAAAATTTCCCAGTGTGCTTTCGGGGTATTCCACTATCAATGTGTTTTCGGCTACTCCTATTATATGATTCATGGTTTTGTCCAGCGAATCACGCCAGGGACGAATGAATTGTTCGGTTGACTCATGCTGTCCCGCTTTTTCTTCCACGGCAAAATATTCGCCACCCGAATCTTTCACAATATAATCGTGACGGCAGGCGATAAGGAGTAGGGCCGTAAATAAAACAGCGGAAAGTTTGTGTATTCGTCTCATTTCTGTCAATATAAGAAATAAAAGCAGAACGATTACCGGTTTTCTTCGTTCCATATTTTCCATGATGCTTCGGCCTGCAGTTTAAGCATGGCCATTCCATTAAGGGTAACAGCTCCCCGTTTCTTTGCTTTTTCCAGGAAAAGAGTTTCAGCAGGGTTATAGATCAGGTCGACCATGAGATGCCCGGAACTGATACATTCATAAGGTATGTCGGGATAATTTTCTGTACCGGGACTCATTCCCAGGGGTGTGGTGTTGATGATGAACAGATAATTTTTCAGAATATATTCATTTAACTCCGTATACGTTAAATTTCCTCTTCCTTTTTCCCTTGATATTTTAAGAAAGTCGATTCCGGTTTGCCGGCAAAAATATTCCACTGCTTTTGATGCGCCACCTGTGCCCAGTATCAAAGCGCGGTGATGTGTATTGAGCAAAAAGGGTTTTACCGATTGCGCAAAACCATAATAATCGGTATTGTATCCTTTAAGATGTATCGTGTTGTTGTTCCGGCTGATGGAAATGGTATTTACAGCCCCGATGGATTTTGCTTCTTCGCTCATTTCATTCAGCAAAGGCATTACTTTCTCCTTATAAGGAATGGTAACATTCAATCCGCAAAGATTTTTTTCGGCCTGTATCAAAGGCAACAATTCTTCTATGGAAGAAAGAGGGAAATTGGAATAGCGGTGATCCGGCAGGTTAAGGTGGCGGAATTTTTCACTGAAATAATTTTGTGAAAAAGAGTGGGTGAGGGGAAGGCCGATTAATCCGTATTGCTTCAAAATATACCGTTTAAAAATCCGTTTAATGCAAATATTAAAAAAATAATACCGGATGGATGAATTTTTCGTTTTTTTGACACATAATTCATTTCATGGAAAATAAGCCACGGTACACCAGGAACGTTGCCATCTCGATGGTAATTGCCAATATGATAGGAACGGGAGTTTTTACCTCGCTGGGTTACCAGGTAGGAACATTGCCTTCGGGATTTACCATTCTTTTTCTTTGGTTCCTTGGCGGAGTGATCGCCTTGTGTGGTGCTTTCACCTATGCCGAAATTTCTACTACCATTAAAGGTTCGGGCGGTGAATACAATTATCTGTCGCAAATCTATCATCCTTCAGTTGGATTTTTATCGGGATGGATGTCGCTTATCGTTGGATTTGCTGCTCCTGTTTGTGCAGTGGCCATAGCAATAGGAAATTATTTTTCTCCCGTAATTGGTGTTGAAGATAAAAAAGCAATTGCTGTGGTTTTTATTCTTGTTATCGCTGCTGTTCATCTTTTTGGAGTGAAAGTGGGAGGAAAATTTCAGAATTATCTTACGCTTTATAAAATTTTACTCATTGTTGTTTTCTGTCTCATTCCCTTTTTTATTACCGGCTACGAACCGTCAGGTATTTCTTTTGGCTATGCAGATACCGATTACGATCTTATTTTTTCTTCGGGATTTGCTGTTTCGCTGGCATTTATTATGTATGCCTATTCGGGTTGGAATGCTTCCACTTATATTGCCGGTGTAATGGAAAATCCGAAAAAAAATCTTCCTTTCTCTTTAATAACGGGTACAGCCATCGTCACCTTATTATATGTAGCACTGAATGCTGTTTTTCTTTATGTGGGAACATTTCAGGAACTGGGAGTGAAACCACCGAATTTTGATGAGGTGGATGTAGGTAATGTTGTTGCGTTTAAAATTTTTGGAAATGAAATAGGAGTGATCTTTGCAGCACTCATCACCTTTGCACTGGTTTCTTCTCTTAGCGCTATGACTATTGCCGGTCCGCGCGTGGTAGAGCAAATGGGAAATGATTATCCGGTATATAAAAAAGTAGCCATGAAAACTGAATCGGGTGCGCCTTATCTCGCTATTTTTATACAGGCGGCCATTGCTATTGCCATGGTAATGGTGTCTTCTTTCGAGGAAATCATCAAATTTATTGCCATCAGCCTTTCTTTGTTTTCCACACTCACTGTGGCGGGAGTTTTTATTCTTCGTATAAAGAAAAAAACTACGGCAGACACATTTAAAACATGGGGATTCCCGGTTACACCCTTATTGTTTATTGCGGCCAATTCGTGGATGATGTATTATATCATTAAAGATGCCCTGCAAAAACAGGCCGAAGGAAAAACGGAATTCAATATTTTTTGGTTAACTTTACTGGTGATGCTGCCGGGAATTATCCTTTATTTTATTGCAGCGAAAACGAAAAAAAATGAAACGGTATAAAACGATAAGTGTATCTGCCCTTGTTTTTTCACTGGTTTTTTCTTCCTGCTCGTTTGAACCTGCCGGTGAAAAACCAGCACCTCCGGTAAGCAATGGCCCCGACACAGTGAGGATGGTGGAAGATGTACGTATCCAGAATAAAGATTCTCTTTCTGATTGTACCGCACGTTTTATTGCCGGGCTTCCGCAAACAGAAAACAACGCTTTTAAAACCATTGAAGCAAAAGGGTATTGGGGTTTGCATAAGCAAAGTTTTGAAGAAGACTGGAAAGGCCTTCAGTCACAACGGCTGGATTCGATGAAAAGCTGGCAGGAAAAAAACTTTTCAAAACTGGTAAATGATTCGCTTACGCTGTTTTATCCTTTTTCGGGTCCCGATTTTTTGCATGCGCATTATTTGTATCCGAATACCAAAACCTATATCCTGGCGGCACTTGAACCCATCACCGATTTGCCGGATATTCTTAAACTGAATGACGATAACCGGAAAATATTTTTACAAAGCGTTGAAAATTCACTTCGGGATATTTATCACAAAAGTTATTTTATTACCAACCATATGCAGGATGACCTGAAAACGGATCGTGCGCGCGGTGTGCTTCCTGTTTTTTATGTTTTCCTGGTTCGCACCGGGCATGAAATTCTCTATGTAAAAAAAGTGGGCATCGCTCCTGATGGAACACTTACCGATTCCATTCCTTTATTAAAAGATCCTTCGTATGTAAACGGAATACAGTTTACTTTCCGCCAGCAAAACAGCCCGGATGTGAAGGAAATGTATTATTTCAGTTTTGATATTTCGGATAAGGGATTACTGAGGAAAAAAGGATTTATTCCTTATTTAAAGAAACAGGGAAAAGTAAATACATTCATCAAATCGGCTTCCTATCTCTGGCATTATTCCACTTTTAGTGTAATAAGAAAAACGACACTGGAGATCAGCCAAACCATTTTCCAGGACGACACGGGAATTCCCTGGAAATTTCTGAATAACGATTCCATGCAGGTGCAGTTTTATGGTGAGTATACGCGTCCCGTAAAAGATTTTGGCGAATATGTTTTTCAGTCCGACCTCGATTCTGCTTATAAAAAAAGCAACACGGTGCAAAAACTACCTTTCCATCTCGGTTATCACTGGGGCGATAAACGACAAAGCTTTATGCTGGCCACAAAGAAAGATCCGGAATGAAACGCGGAATAATTTTTTTCATTTTTTCTCTTTTCTATTTCAGTTCGCTGCTAAAAGCGCAGGAATTAAAAACGGCTGCCGATAATGATAAATTCTGGAAAGAACGTTTTAAACATCTGCCTGAGTTCAAAAAGACATTAAAAAAATATAAAAAATACCGGCTCGAAATCATCTACACGCAGATTGACCGTAACGATCAGAATGATCCTTCTTTTGTTCAATACCATTATGGCGACAAAGAGTCCTATTTCTATCCTGCCAGCACTGTAAAACTTCCGATGGCCATTTATACATTGGAAAAATTGTATAACAACAGCGGGAGTATGGAACATCAATTGGTTGTAAAAAAGGGAACAGGATGCGGTGAAGAATACAAGAACGAATATTATACCTATTATCGATCCAAAAAAGACGAAACATTCGGATATATCGCTCACAAGTTTCATAAACCACTTGAATATTTTTCAAAACTAAATCCCCGGATCGCTGAAGATAGTGTGCTGAAAGAAAATTCTCTGATCTTAATTTCTGCAGCTCCATCAAAAATTTCTGTTCGCGAAATAATTACCGAAATGCTGGTGTTCAGTTCCAATGATGCATATAATAAGTTATTTGAATTTTGTACCCCTGAATTTATCAATGCCAGATTAAAGGAAACGGGATACATACATGCCGGAATTTATCGCAGGTTATTGAAATGTATTAATGCAGAATGGGATAATAAGTCTGCCGGATATGCATTTTACTCCAATGACACGATGAAACTAAAGTCAGAAGGAATTATACAATGGGAAAATGAATTTGTTACCTACCCCGAAAAAGGAATAGATGTGGGTAAAAAATATTTGGATGGCGATCAGCTTATCCGTTCTCCAAAAAACTTTGATAAAGCAAATGTTATTTCTTTGTCCGAATTGCATTTGATGTTATTGCGCCTGGTTTTTATGGAAAATATTCCCGAAAAAAAGAAATTTATGTTTTCGCGTTTTGAACAGCGTTTTTTGCTTCGTATGTTAGGTTTGTATTCCCGTGAACTGGAACGGGTGCGTGATATAACATGGATGAATGTAGAAGATGGCTATGCGAATTTTATTATGGATGGAAACAATAAAGAAAATATTCCTCCTCACATTCGCATCATTAATATCATGGGACAGGCCTACGGATTTACTACCGATTGTGCCTATATTTTTGATACAAAAAACAAAATAGAGTTTATGTTGTCAGTGAGAATTTACACCAACAATGATAACATATTGAATGATGATAAATACGAATACGATGAAATAGCCCTGCCGCTGATGGAAGCTTTGGGGAAAGAAATTCATGCTTATGAAATACAGCGAAAAAGAGAAGTGGTTCCCAATCTCAATTATTTCTACAGTTTATTTAAATAAAATCGGGAACGATGATCTGTTTCAGCAGTCGCTCATAATTGGGTGAAGTGGCATATCCCACCCTGCGCAAAAACAGGTAGTAATCACCATCTTTATAAAACTCATCCTGCCATTTTTTGTAATAAGCCACCGATTCTTTCCAGTTGTCAAATTTCAGGTAACCCGATTTGGTTAAAAACCCAAAGAGGTTATTAAACTGGCGGGAGCATTTTTTGCATTTCAGCCAGTTGGTTTCGGCAATTACCTGGCGCATTACAATTTCGGGGTGTTTGATTTCCTGCTTTACCAGCTCGAAATAAACATTTTCAAGGGTTAACAACGGAACCACTTCCGCCTCAGTGCTTTTGCGGGCAGCAACAGGCTGAATAAAAATGTAAACCGGCACCATAATAAAGGCGCAGCTGAATAAAAATTTTACTATTTTGTGACGTATATGCATACAGTTTATTTACTGTTTCCGGCTGCAAAGGTACGCCAATCGGGGGTGAGTTTCACTATGAGTTACACACAAAATTTTGGTGATCATTTATTGACTAAAATGTGCTATTTTTAACATCATTTAACTCTAAATAACAATGGTTGGTTTAGAAAAACATGGACAAAAACTGATTATCGGGGCCAAAGAATATGTGAATTTTCCCGCTTTGAAAAAGAAACATGTTCTTGCACGTATAGATACGGGCGCGCGCACTTCTTCCATTCACTGCGATAAAGTGTGGGTGGAACGAAAGAAAAATAAAAAAATCTTATGTGCCACCTTGCTCAGGAAAACCAAAAACGTCACCCGTTTTAAAAAATTCTCAAAGAAAAAAGTAAAAAGCTCCAACGGAATTGCACAGGTACGCTACGTGGTAAAAATAGAAATGGATCTTGGTGATAAAATTTACCTTACTTCCTTTACATTGAATAACCGCGATAAAATGAATTGTCCCGTTTTACTGGGAAGAAAATTTCTCCGCGGAAGGTTTATTGTGGATGTGGGAAGGAATTATTACCTGGGAAGGAAAGAGAAAAAATGAATTTACGCCATCTCCGCGAAATCTGCGGGAAACCCTGCCGTGATTTTCTCCCGCAGATTTCGCGGATCTTCGCAGAAAAAAATAACGGATACCGGTACCTGAATGAAATAAAATACTAAATTAGTTCAACAATCTCCTTTATGAAAATAGCCATCTTATCCAGGAACCCGAAATTGTATTCTACCCGCAGGCTGGTGGAAGCAGCGAAGCAGCGCGGACATGAAGTGGTAACGCTCGATCACCTGAAATGCATCATCGTTAACGAACACAGCAAACCACGCATTTTTTACAAGGGCGAAGAAGTTACAGGCATCAACGCCATCATTCCGCGTATCGGTTCTTCGGTAACGTTGTATGGAACAGCCGTTGTGCGCCAGTTTGAAATGATGAAAGTATTCAGCGTAAATTCTTCCGTAGCCATTAATCGTTCTCGCGATAAACTAAGAAGTTTGCAAATACTTTCAAGACACGATATCGGCATTCCGAAAACGGTTTTTGCCGACCACTCCAAAGAAGTAAATACATTATTAAAGCCCTTAGGTAATCCGCCCTACGTTATAAAACTGCTGGAAGGAACGCAGGGAATTGGTGTTGTTTTGGCAGAAACCGTAAAATCAGCGAACTCTATCGTAGAAGCCTTTTACGGACTCAAAGCTTCTTTCCTCATACAGGAATTTATTGCCGAAGCCAAAGGAGCCGATATCCGTGCATTTGTTGTAAACGGACGCGTAGTGGGTGCCATGCGCAGGCAAGGAGTGGAAGGAGAATTCCGTTCCAATCTTCACCGTGGCGGAAAAGCAGAATTAATTAATATCACACGTGAAGAAAGACGAACCGCTCTTCTCGCAGCAAAAGCAATGGGACTAAGCGTAGCGGGCGTAGACATGCTTCAATCAAGCCGCGGACCGTTAATTCTCGAAGTAAACTCTTCTCCCGGCCTCGAAGGAATTGAAGGAGCAACAAAAGTAGACATAGCAGGAAAAATTATTGAATTTATTGAAAGCAAGTTTCATCAAGGGTACAAGAAAGATAAGATTGTGGGATGAAAGCAACAGCTGCAGCGGCAGTAAGCAGGAGAAATGCGAATGATGAGTGCTGATGCTTCTGTCAGCATTCTGATCGGAGCATCGGGATAGTAGAATAACGATTCCGATTGCTATCGGGAGAAGTAAAATGCAGATTGGACGATTGTTGATTACATGATGTTTGATTTTTGATCGGGAAGAAGAAATGCAGATGTTGATTTAAGTACCTTAAATGCGCGTCATT
>JBMORL010000114.1:0-57329 GCA_049322335.1 Bacteroidota bacterium | reverse complement strand
TGAAGCAACCGATGTGTTCAGCCTGGGGATCATGTTATACGAATGGCTGAACGGCTCACCTGCGTGGTTTAACCAGCATCCTGCTGCACTTACCAATCTGCAACTTACCCAGCCATTGCCAAAATCGTCACGAACCGGTGAACGGTTGTTTGCAATTATCGAAAAAGCCACGTTAAAATATCAATTTCAGAACCCCCCGAACCGTTATGAAACTATAATACAGAAGCTGATGCTGGAAGAAGCGATAGAAAAAAGATTTTCTTCTGTAAATAAATTGATCACTGCGCTGGAAAATTATTTGCAAAATCCTGAAAAACTGAAATGGAGATTCTGGTGATTGCTTCTGAGACAGATCCCTATCGGCTATTTTTCTTTCTGTAAACGAGGTGAAGCGCCATATTTAATAATGGCAATAACTGCAGCAAAAGAAAAAAATGAATGGCTCCGTACAAATTGTTTTGATTATAGAATGAGGATTTTCCCGAACCGGAAGCCAGTTGATATATTGTATAATAATTGGCCGAAAAGAAAAACAAACAAATAAAAAAGTGAATAAACGAAATCAACCTGCTGTATAAAAATGAATATTTATCTGCCAAAAAATAAAAAAGGAAGAATACCAGGTGAAATAAAAACACGAAAGCGGCCACATGAAAGGATGCAATTATATAGTAAGTATCATGAATGGCGATATCGAATGAAAAATCTGTTCCTGTAATGGAAGGGTGAAAATGAAATAATCCAAACCAAAGTAATCCTGAAAACAGAAAAAGATAATGAGGTTTTGAAATAATTCGTTTAAGCATTAATTCACCATTTTCATCAGCGCACTTATAGCCATTTCAATATTATCATGCACTTCTGTGATCCCGGCTTCCATCATGTAGCAAGGTGCAGTTACAATTTTATTTTTTTGATCAACCGACACTTCGCGGATAGATTTCATTACAGCCGTGGCACCAATGGAATTCATGCCGTCTGAAATAGCCTGTATTTCGTAAGGTGATTTTTCTTCTGTAGTTCCCACGGTTAATTGTGCATGTACAGAAGTTCCTTCCAGTGCCTTGGCAATAACTGTTGGGCCCATGCAAAGTCCGGCTACCGGTTTGTTATTCATCACACATTCGTTAATGGCGCGCTTCACCTCCGGGTGAATTTCTCCTTTCGGACCGCTGAAAGCCCATTGGGTAAGATTTTTTGCCGCTCCGAATCCACCGGGAATCACCAGTCCGTCTATATCATCACTACTAAATTGCGCCAGGTCTTTTATTTCGCCACGGGCTATGCGGGCGGCCTCTACTAACGTGTTACGGGTTTCAGTCATTTCCTGCCCGGTAATATGGTTCACCACGTGGTGTTGGTTGGTGTTGGGTGCGTAACAAACATACTCTGCACCGTGCCGGGCAATGCTCAGCATAGTAAAAACAGCTTCCTGTATTTCCGATCCGTCATACACCCCGCAGCCGGATAGAATGATGCCTATTTTTTTCATAGCGATTTGTTTGTAGTAAATATATATTTTTTTTAGGGATAGAGTTATTCAGGTACGGAGAAAAATCCATACTACCAACTGACACTGCCTACTGTCACTGCTACTTCCATCCTGCCTCGCCAACTAATTTCAGCGCTTCTTCGGCATGTTTTCCCAGTTCGCTGAGTGGAAGAGAATCGCGTTTGAATTCTCCCCAGGATTTAAGCAGATCAGAATACTCTACGCCATTTACAACCGGATACTCGTGGTTGCCGGATGCAAATTTCTGCTGCGATTCATTATTTACAAGGTATTCCAGTAATTTAACAGCGTTTTCTTTATTGGGGGAATTTTTGGCAATGCCCGCGCCACTTACATTGATATGCGTTCCCCTGTCGTTTTGATTGGGAAAAAATACACCGATACCTTCTCCTGCTTTTACTTCATCAGCCACTTCCGAGTTCAAAAGTTTTCCGATGTAATAGGTATTCACCACGGCAATATCGCCTGTTCCTGCAGCAATTTCCAGCATCTGGTCGCGGTCGCCACCTTTGGGTTCGCGGGCTAAATTGGCCACCACACCTTTTGCCCATTCCAGTGTTTTTTCGTAACCCAATTCAGCAATAAGAGCCGCCACCAGCGATTGGTTGTAAACATTGTCTGACGAACGGATAAGCAGTTTTCCCTTCCACTTGGGATTAGCCAGGTCTTCGTAGGTAGTAAGCTCTTCGGGTTTTACTCTTTCTTTTGAATAAACAATCACACGTGCGCGAACCGTTAGTCCGTACCATTGTCCGTCAGTATCGCGAAGGTTGGAAGGAATAACATTATTTAATGTTTCGCTGTTTACTGATTGCAACAATCCTTTTTCTTTGGCTTTTACCAAACGGCCGGCATCGGCAGTCATGAAAATGTCGCAGGGAGAATTTTCACCTTCGTTTTCGAGACGAACCATCAGTTTGTCGGCATCGTCTTCAATGACGTTTACTTTTATCCCGGTTTCTTTTTCAAATGCGGCAAAAATTTCTTTGTCCACATCATAATGACGGTGTGAATAGACATTCACTTCCATCGGTTTTCCTTCAGCATCTTTTTTTACTTCTTTCTTATCCGAAACAAAGCAGCTTTGCCACACGAGCATAGCCAAAACAGGTATGATTATTTTTTTCATGTTTTTTAATATAGTGTGCAAATATAAAAGCAGATCAATTAAGTGTTGCTACCTTTTTCAGGGTATTTTTCGGCTAAAAAAGGGGCAGTTTAACGGGTTTTAAAAGTCAGGAAATGGGAGCAATTTATGGGGTTAGTGTTGAGAAACAATTATTTGAGCAGGAAACGTTTATGCAATTTATTATTTCAGCTATAACATCTGTTTTTATCAAATAATCTTAAACCACAAACAAAAACAGGGACAAAGTCGACAATTGAAATAGCAAACTCCTTACGAAATGCAGATCAAGTGAATGTTGATTATACCGAAGTGAAATTCATTATGGTCTGTTTTTTTGAAGAATTTCATTCGGCATAATACCAGTTATTGGTCTATTTAATAAATCAGTTTGGTATTACATGATTTTTGATGTAAGATTGAAGTGCAAAATGCCGGACGCCTGCCTGCTATCATCGGCCGATGGAACGGCAGGCTGCGCTCTCTTTGCGTTTGCATAGCTTACTATTACGCTGAAGCTTCAGCAAGCAAAGGGCGTGATTGGCAGCAGGCAGTATCTTATTATCCCAAACCCCAGCCCCGGAACTTAAAACATAGAATCTCAAATCTTAAAACTCTCTTCCTTCCAAATGCACCCCCGCCATCATACAGCGGATACTTCCTCCTCCCAGGGTTTCTATTGTGGGGATGGGGATATGTACGATGCGGGCAAAACCCGACAAGGTATTTTTTTGATGTTCTTCCAGCGAGTGAAAAGCAGTGCTGCTCATCAATAAAACCAGTTCGTTTTTCTCATTACAAACTTCCAGCATATTTCCTGCAAAAGAATTCATCTGTAAAAACGAAACAGGAATGATTTTTTTTCCTGATTTTTCCAGTTGGTTCATCACCATTTTTCTTTCCAGTATATTTTCTATGCTTTCCAGGCAAATGAGGATGAATTGTTCGCCAATGCTCATCACTACATTGGTGTGGTACACTTCTTCACCCTTCGGACCGAATGCACAGAATGAAACCGGGGTATAGTTTACTATATCACATAATTTTTCGAATAACTTCATATCCGTTCGTGGCGACTCGCAGGCATAAGCGGTTTTGGTGGTGTGGTCGAAAACAATACTTCCCGTTCCTTCAAGAAAGCGGTTTTCATTTTCTGCAGCTGCCAGATCAATAATTTCTGTTACAGTAAAATTTTTTTTTAAAAACTCCATCACTTCCGGGTTTCGTTCTTTTCTCCGGCTGGGCGCCATCATCGGATAAGTAATTATTTTTCCATCATGGTGTGTGCTGAACCAATTATTGGGAAAAACAGCATCGGGAGTGTTTTCTCCTTTAACATTTTCGAAGATGGTAAATGAAATTTTATTTTCAGCTAGAATACCTGTAAGATTTTCAAATTCTGCAAGTGCCTTTTCGTTTGCATTTTCAATTGCTGCGTTTTTCTGAAAAGCATTGCTCACCGCTGTCTCAATGTTGAATGCAAAACAGGTGGGGCGGACAAGAATAAGATGGCGGGGAGAATGCATCAGCTTATTTATAGTATTTTCCGGCTTCAATATTTCCATCTTCATCAATACTGATATCAAGATACTCTGTTTTTTCTTCGCTGAAAGATTCCACTCCTTCTTCTTCATACAAAGTGGCATAGAGTTGTTTGGAGGTAACTTTTATCTGGTTTTTTGTCCACATAAATGAATCATCGGTTGAATAAAAATCATTGGCGCCCATATTGGAATCGTAACAGCTACACCCTATATATTCCGAGTCAATCAGAAAACCATCTTTGGAAATAGTCATTAATACTACATTGGTGTTATCTATGCCAAACGCCCCGGGGTAATAATGGTCAATGTAAATGAAGGCATAGAATTTTTCACTTTTATAAACATACCGCGGATGGTAGGTGTTCATTTCAAAGTCATCTGTATTGATTCTGTAGGTATCATCAATAAATTTACGCACACCTTCATCAGTAAATTGTGGTTCACTATTTTCGCCATTGGCAAAGGCGGTAAATTCCAGTGGTAATTCTACGGAAATAAATCTTTTTGCAAAATCTTCCACATCTTCCGGCCTCCATCTTCTTTCTTTATCGGGATGGAGGTGTGTGGAATAATCAAATTCATCGGATTTATACAACGCAAATTCCATTTCTTTTCCTTTCGGACTTTTCCAGGTTCCCGAAACGGAGTCCATGCCATAAATTTTGCCTGAAAAATGCCCGGTTATTTTTTCGTTCACTTTTTCATCCAGTTCCAGTTGCCCGTTTTCGATGGTTCCGTCTACGTCCAGTTCTTTTTTTTGTGAATCATAAAAATAAAGGCCGTTCACTTTCCCCTCGTAATAATCAAACTTCATAAATAATGAATACTTATGGTTGATCATCCCCTGGAAATAATATTTTCCGTTTTCTGTCTTTATTTCCGGGCCTTTTTCTGCCAGCGAATCTTTTTCATTTTTTCCTGAAGGGTTGTTGCTTTCGCCTCCGCAGGAAGCAAAAAAGAACAGGAAAACAGGTAATTTCAGATACAAATGTTTCATGTGTTGTAAATGGATGTTTAAATGTAGGAATAAATTACATTTGTGCTGTGAGAATTGCCTGTTGTATCCCGGTATTTATTTTTCTTTCCTGTTCGCAGCCGGAAAAGAGAGAGAAGGAAGTACGGCCGGTGGAAAAGGATTCGGTAGTAATCGTGCCTGTTTCTGTTGATACGGTGGATCCGGTTTGTGATATGGAACGAAAACTTGGAGAAGCCGGGCTGGTGCGTATGGCTGAATTTGACTCTTCCATTCAGTACGAATTAAAATATTCCACTCCCGATAATTTTATGAAAGCCGATGTGTATGGCGAGTGGGACGACCTCTATCTTCAGCCGGATGTAGCGGAAAAACTCAGCAAAGCGCAAAAATTACTGAAAGAAGAAGATTCCACGCTTACGTTGCTGGTGTATGATGGTGTCCGCCCCCGCAGTGTTCAAAAAATTATGTGGGATATCGTTGACCTTCCCAATAACGAAAAAGGAAAATTTGTTTCCAACCCAAAAAATGCGTCCATTCATAATTTTGGCGCTGCTGTCGATCTTACTATTGCAAAAACTAACGGCCAGCCCCTTGATATGGGAACAGAATTTGATTATATCGGGGAACTGGCGTATCCCACCCTGGAAGCAAAATTCCTCCTGGAAGGAAAACTTACACAGCAGCAGATCGATAACCGGAAATTGCTGAGAAAAGTAATGACAAATGCCGGTTTCACCTGGCTCACTACCGAATGGTGGCATTTTAATTCGTGTTCGCGCGAAGAAGCAAAACTGAAATATAAAATTGTGGAATAATGCCCGAACTAAAACTAAAACACACTACCGAAATTATTTCGGGTATATGGAAAAGTTATCACCGGTTTGTTTTCCGTTACCTTTTCTTTCACCGGCTGGCGGCAAAAATTTTTATTGGTTTCACCTGCCTGTCACTCCTCATCGGAATTTCGGGAACAGAACTGTTTCTTTATATCGGGTTATACCTCGTGGCATTTTATTTTTTTTATATGTTGTGGATGGCGATAAAAATCAATTTGTCGCAGAAAAATGTGGTGCGCGTGTATGAGAAATCGGGGTTTTTAGGGAAAGAATTTACGTTTATTTATGACGAAAATGGCTTTGGATACGACAGGGAAGGCATGAAAAAGCGACTCAACTGGGAGGATTTTGACTCTTATTTTGAGTATGAAATGGAGATTTTTTTACTGGACCAGCAGCGCAAACCCCTTGAGATCATTTCTTCAAAAATTATTGGAAATCAACATTTTGAGGCCATAAAAGCCAGGGTCAGGCAGCAGGTGAGAAAGGCCCGGTGAGTTAAAAAATCACAGAAATGGCAAAATTTGGCGAAAATGTCAAATATCCTTTTATCTTTGTCAGCACCGGAAAAAAAAGTAAACCCGGATTTTTTATTAATTAATTTCTCAGCTCAAATGAAAATTTACGTTGCAAACATTTCTTACAAGGCGAAAGACAACGACCTGAAAGAACTTTTCGAAAGACATGGTGCAGTTACATCTGCAAAAATCATTGTTGACAAAACCACCCAGCGCAGCCGCGGGTTCGGATTTGTTGAAATGGAAAACGATGACCAGGCCCGTATGGCCATGGAAGCCATCAACGGACAGGATTTCCTGGGCCGCAACCTGGTGGTGAATGAAGCCAAACCAAGACCTTAACACGATAGTATTTCGTGGACGAATAAACCCCTTTCGAAAGAGAGGGGTTTTTCGTTTAGTGTAATTTCTATATTCGTAATATGACACCATTAAATTTTCCGGAGTATTCTTTTAAAACCAAAACCGAAAATGGTTCATCATTTATTTTTGATGCGTTCCGGAAAAAATGGGTAGTGCTTACTCCCGAAGAGTGGGTGAGGCAACATGTGCTTTGTTTTCTTACGGAAGAAAAAAAATATCCCGCTTCACTCATTGAAACTGAAAAACAAATCGAACTCAACGAATTAAAAAAACGCTGTGACATTATTGTCAACAGCAACAACGGCATTCCCAAAATGATTGTAGAATGTAAAGCGCCATCCGTAAATATCACCCAGCAAACATTCGACCAGGCTATCCGCTACAATATGGTGCTTAACGTTCCTTTTCTTTTACTCACCAACGGATTAAAACATTATTGTTTCGAATTAAAAAACAACCACGAGCCGGTTATTCTGAAACAAATTCCTGAATACAAAGCGATAAGAGAAGAGTGATGCCCGCCTTCGCAAGCGCTTTGTCGAAGCAATAGCCTTCGGTGGATAAAATTGATTAGAAGAGGAAATGGAGAAGGGTTGATGTGATTTTAATATCAGTTATAAATAAAAAAGAAGCTGTTGTCAGACAGCTTCTTTTTTTCCTAAACAAACGGGAGAACTATAACAGGAATAATCCTTAGCCTGTTATTTTTTTATGAATTTTTCTGTGTATGATTTTCCATCCGTTTTCAGGTTAAGGAAATAAATTCCTGACGACAATGAAGAAACAGAAATGATTTTATTTATTTCATGTGTCTCAACAGTCTCGCTGAATAAAGTTTCACCTAACAAATTGATTAAAGAAATGGTAACCGTGTTTAAACCACCCGGATTAGTTTTAATGCGGATAAAATCTGCAGCAGGATTGGGATAAAATACAAATCCTTCTGCAAGAACCGACTCATTCAATCCCGATGGAGCACTTACAGTGTCTGTTGCTGTAGCCGTACATCCGTTAGCGTCAGTAACAGTTACAGTATAAACTCCCGTTCCGAGCCCGGTACAAGTGGCTGCAGTACATCCGCCCGGTGACCAGGAATAAGTAAAAGGAGCCGTTCCTCCGGCAGGTGTTGCTGATGCAGATCCATCCGTACACGTACCGCAGGAAGCATCGGTGGCATTTGTAGTAACTGAAAGTACAGTTGGATTGGTAATGGTAACAACACCAGTGGCAGTACATCCATTATCATCAGTTACGTTTACCTGGAATGTTCCGGCACATAACCCTGTTGCCGTTTGTGTAGTTTGGCCTCCGGGCGACCATGCATAAGTATACGGGCTGGTTCCACCGGTGGGTGAAGCCATACCGCTTTTATCACAGGCGGTTCCGCATCCCATCATTCCGGTAACACCAACTGCTAATACAGCCGGTTCTGTTATGGTAACAGAATCTTCTGCGGTGCAATTATTGCCGTCAGTAATAGTTACAGTATAAGTACCCGGACATAATGAGGAGATATCTTGAGTAGTTTCTCCGTTGGGGGCCCATGAATAAGTGTAAGGAGTTGTTCCTCCATAAGGAAAAAGGTCAATAGATCCGTCACAATCACCGTTACAGGTTGCGTTTACCTGTTGGGTTGAATCCATTAACTGGTTGGGTTGCGTAATGGTAACAGTTGCAGTTGCCACACATGAGCTGGCGTCTGTCATTGTTACTGTATGTGTTCCGGCACAAAGGTTGGTAGGGTTTTGAATAGTTTGTCCCCCGGGCGACCATGAATACGTAAAAGTTGGCGTACCCACCGTTGTTACCGTAGCCGAACCGTTACAGCCTCCGAAACACGAAACATTTGTACTGCCTGTAACAGTAACTGTGCATTGTGAGAATGCAGAAGCACCGAAAAAGACGGCACCAAGAAACAAGTAGATTTTTTTCATAGCATTTGTTTTTGTTTAACATTAATTAATTCAGAATGTTAATTTAAGAAAAAAGAAATTTTTTTCCTTTCGTTTTCGATATCAGGTAATTTTTATTCGATAACCTGTAATCTTTTTCCGGCATTTAGCACATAAAAAAATAATCATACTGGTGTATGTGGAAGGATAGGATTACATCAGCAATGTAAATATCAATTGGCTTTGTGAAATTATTTTTGTTTTCATAACTCTCCGCGCACATGCGTATTGCCGCGGTCGAAAACTTCCTTGTCTGCCGACAGGCAGGCTCGCAATGACGCGCGGGTTGTGATTACGTATAGGTTATTGTTACAAGAAAAACCTCGTGGGCTGTCATTGCGAGGCCTCGCCCCGGAGGCCGCGGCAATCCGCGTTGGAGCGCAGGCGTAATGAAAATGTATTGTTCCCCGCTAGCGGCATTTATTTTCCAACCATAAATATACTATTTCCCTTTTCCTTCAATTTCCCATCTCACCCCTGCAAATTTTTCACTACTTCCACAAAATGTTCTTTGCTGATAGGTTTGATGATGAAGTCGGTGACATCGCTGATGGATTTGGCGCGTTCTATGTCGCGGGGATCGATGGAAGAGGAGACGATGTAGATCGTAATTTTTTTCCCGATGCGGGGTTTTAATGCGGTGTATTCGCTCAAAAATTCCCAGCCGTCCATGATGGGCATGTTCAGGTCAAGCAGTATTACTTCGGGCAGATTGTCGGGGTTATAGTGAGCGGTTTTTAAAAAATCGATGGCTTCTTTTCCGTTATAAAATACTTTTATCTGGTTTACCAGGTCGGTTTCTCCGATAATTTCCTTTGCCAAAAAACGGTAGGCTTCATCATCATCCACAATAAACAGGTTGTCTACTTTTTTCATTATCATTTGTTTTTATGAAGTTTTACAGTAAAAGTGCTTCCTTGTCCCGGTGCGCTGGCCACGCTGATATTGCCTCCCATAGCTTCCACCTGTGTTTTGGTAATAAAAAGTCCAAATCCTTTTGCTTTGGGGTGAGAATGGAAAGTTTGCCGGAGTTTAAAAAGTTTGTCACCGTGTTTATCCAAATCAATCCCCAGTCCGTTATCTTTTACTTCGATCCACGTCCAGCCTTCGTTTTTATAGGCGCGGATATGTATTTGGGGTGTATGCCCGGGAGAGTGAAAGCGAATGGCATTGCTCAGGAGGTTAAAAAGGAGTCCATCTATATAGGTTTTGGGAAAATAGGCGGTGCGCGCTTCCGAGAAATCGCAGGTAATGTCCGCGTTGGTTTCCGTTATTTCATTTTGCAAAAGGTTGAGTGTACGGGCCACACAATCTTCCAGTTCAATATGGTCGCTGGCAATGGAGAAATCGGTTTTTACATGAATGGCATTCACCAGTTCTTCAAACACTTCGTGCAATGAATCAATAATGGGTTTTTGCCGCGCGGTGAATTCCATTTTTTTCTCCGTGTCGCTGGTATGGGCTGCCATGTCTGCCATCAATACAAGATTGGAGAGCGGTGCGCGCAAATTGTGCGCAATGATATAGGTAAATTCTTCGAGTTGTTTTTTCTGGTTTTCGAGGTGCGCGAGCATTTTTTCTCTTTCGCTCAGTTTTTCTTCCAGCTTGTTGCGCATTTCAATATTTTCGATAGACACAGCGGTAATATCAGCGAGCGCCTGCAGCATAGTCACTTCTTCGTGTGTGGGCAAACGGTGATATGCCCAGTAATTGCCGATAGCGCCAATGGGATCGATGGTGCGAATGGGCACCATGGCCAAACTTTTTACAAAAGTGGGACGATAAGCATCGGCCGGAATGCGGCTGTCGGAATAAATATCTTCAATCACCACCGGTTGTTTGTTGAACATCACCCAGCCGCTGATGCAGTTTTCCATAGGAAAACGTCCGCCTTTCCACAGCGGACTGATGGCATCTTCATCGGCATAGTAGCAAAGATTGCCATCGCGCAAAACGAATGTGGCTCCATCGGCACCGGTGAGTTCGCGGGCTACTTTGCGCACAATTTCCATCACCTGTCCAATGTCGCGCGCCAGCGAAAGCCGCTGAACGGTATGGATCAGTTTTTCCATGTTCAGCAGGTTGTGTTGTATTGCTGTATTTGTAATTTCCTTTTGTGTCATCTTTTACAGATAAACATTTTCATAGCCTGTTTTCAAACTTAAAAAAAATTACTGACTTAAGCAAGAAGAAAGAAGAACAAATAAAAAATGAATGAATAGCGGATTACGTAAATTTACGTAGATGGCTTTTTGTATTTGTTTAATTTTTAATGATTTGGTTTTTGAGGGAAGGAGCGGATTAAATGAATTTTGATTTGAAATGCTGATTGAACGATTGTTGATTACATGATGTTTGATTTGAAATGCTGATTAAACGAATGAAAGCTCTGTTCATCATTTCTACATCCATTTCTTTTTCCTACTTAACTCTTCATATTCGTATACTGCAGCGGCAATCCGAAGTCCGTTGTTCGGCACATGGCGATGACGGATTGCAGATCATCAATTTTTTTTCCCTGTACGCGTATTTGTTCATCCATAATGGAAGCCTGGACTTTTAATCCTGAATCTTTGATGGCTTTCACTACTTTTTTGGCGGTTTCCTTATCGATACCTTTTTTTATTTTGATGTCTTTGCGCAGCATATTTCCTGATGAGTAGCGTTCTTTTCCGAAGTCAAGTGCTTTGGGATCGAGGTGCTGTTTTACGAAGCGGCCGATGAGAATTTTTTCCACTGCATCCATGCGCATTTCGTTTTCGGTGTTGACCACTACCTGGTACGTTTTTTTATCCAGTTCGACAGTGGTTTTCGAATCGCGGAAATCCCACCGCGTATCAATTTCCCGTTTGGCAGTGTTGATAGCGTTGTCGAGGGTTTGAAGATCTACTTCACTTACTATGTCGAATGATGGCATATTGAAGGTTGAAAGTTAGGAAGAAGTTGCAAGTTTGGCAAGTTGAGAAAGTTGAGAAAGTTGAGAAAGTTGAGAAAGTTGAGAAAGTTGAGAAAGTTGGGAACATTTTGACTTACAAAAGTACAACTCCCCTAACTTTCTCAACTTGTAACTTTCAAAACCTGAAACTAATGACAGAAATCCTGTCCAACCCCGCATTCAGTAGTTTTACGTAAACCGGCAGGGAAGTCAATTTTTGCCTGTTTTTGCGATTGTTGAAAATTTTTTTTCAGCCCGATTTTTCATTTCTTAAAATAGTTTAAATAATTGAAAAACAGATATTTATATTGTTTATAACTATATCCGGCCAAACGTTTGTTTTTGATGTCAAACTGCATTTTCTTTGTAGAGAAGGTTGTTGACAGGAAAATTATCGTATCTTTGACAGGAATTTAGTCAACTACCCAATGAAAATGACTCATCTCAAAAAAGGCTGCGAAGCCCCGATGTTTAGATTTAAAGATGAGTGCGGCAGGGAGATGTCTTTGGGAGATTTAAAAGGAAAGAAAGTTATTCTCTTCTTTTATCCTAAAGACAACACCCCCGGCTGTACCAACGAAGTCTGCAACCTCCGGGACGAATACCCGCTCCTTTCTTTGAAAAATATATATATAATAGGTGTGAGCGCTGACACGCAGATCTCGCACATGCACTTTGCCGGGAAATATAAACTTCCCTTTCCTTTAATACCGGACACCGAAAAAAAGATCATCTCCGATTACGGGGTGTGGGGCAACCGTCTTCTCTGGCGCACTTTTTTTAAAGGAATTCAGCGAACCACTTTTGTTATTGATGAAGAAGGAAAAATAGAACATGTTATTGAAAAAGTAGATACAAAAAATCATTCCCAACAAATACTCGGATTACTCAACTTAAACTAAACCATTATGTCAACTGAAAAAGAAAACAACAAGGAAAAGCTAAAAGCGCTCCAGCTTACCATAGATAAACTGGAAAAAACTTTCGGAAAAGGAAGTATTATGAAACTCGGCTCTGGTGCCGTGGAGCAGGTGGAAGTCATTCCCACCGGTTCACTTTCTCTCGATGTGGCCCTCGGTATCGGTGGATTTCCCAAAGGAAGAATCATCGAGATTTATGGTCCCGAATCCTCCGGAAAAACCACACTGGCCATCCACGCCATTGCACAGGTGCAGAAACAGGGTGGTATTGCCGCTATCGTTGATGCAGAACATGCATTCGATCAGTTCTACGCACAAAAACTCGGGGTGGATATTGAAAATCTTCTTATCTCTCAACCTGATAATGGTGAGCAGGGACTTGAAATTGCTGATAACCTGATTCGCTCCGGAGCCATCGATCTTCTGATTATCGACTCTGTGGCTGCACTTACTCCAAAAGCAGAAATTGAAGGTGAAATGGGCGACTCACAAATGGGATTGCAGGCGCGTCTGATGTCAAAAGCATTGCGCAAACTCACTGGTTCTATCAGTAAAGCCGGATGTTGCTGTATCTTCATTAACCAGTTGCGTGAAAAAATAGGAGTGATGTTCGGAAATCCCGAAACCACTACAGGAGGAAATGCGCTTAAATTTTATTCTACCATTCGTCTTGATATCCGCAGAATCGGACAAATTAAAGACGGTGAGTCAATAATGGGTAACCGCACACGCGTAAAAATCGTGAAAAACAAAGTGGCTCCTCCTTTCCGCACAGCCGAATTCGATATTCTCTACGGAGAAGGAATTTCAAAAGTGGGTGAGATTATTGATATTGGTGTAGAGAAAGAGATCATTAAGAAAAGCGGGTCGTGGTTCAGTTATAACGATACCAAACTCGGGCAGGGCCGCGATGCGGTTAAGCAATTGCTGCTGGATAATCCCGAATTGCTCGAAGAACTGGAAACAAAGATCAGGGCTGCGCTTGCACAGGAAAATTAGGGTTAAAGAACGAACGGCTACCTCCTTCGTTCTGAAGAAAAACGGTGTTACTTTGCAGAGGGCACCGTTTTTTTATTGTATACCGTTCACTCAATAACCGTAGCCTTGCCATAGCCTCGGGCAATTAAAGTCAAAACCTTTTGTATTTTTACCCCATGAAGAAAAATGTTTTGATTTACCTTTTTGCACTGGTGGCACTGGCTTCGTGCGGGGGAGAAGAAACGGCAACAGCGCCAGCAAAAGATACTGTCGCAAAAAGCGATACAGTAAAAGATGAATCGCAGGCCATCATTAATGAATTAAATCAAAAAATTGCAGCCGATCCCAATAATGCCAATCACTATCACGAACGCGCTTATGTTTACTATCGCATGGGTAATTTTGAAAAAGCGCTGAACGATGTAAACCGCTGTATTTCGATCGACTCATCAGTGGCGATGTATTATTTTACGAAAGCTGAAATTTTTATGGTGCAGTATAAAATCGAATCGGCTGCTTCGTTTTATGAAATCGCCCTGGAGAAAAAACCCGATTACTGGGAAGCAGAGCTGAAACTGGGACGGGTTGAAATGTACCTGAAGAATTTCAACAAAGCGATAGACAGAATCAACAAAGCCCTGAAAATTAATCCCGCCATTGCCGAAGCCTATTTTATGAAAGGAGAGATTTATGAAGAATTACACGACTCCGCCAAAGCAGCTTCTTCTTTTCAAACCGCTATTGAGCAAAATCCGGATTATTATGATGCCTATATTCGTTTAGGTGTACTGTATTCCAGCGCAAAAAACCCGCTGGCACTCGAATATTACAATACCGCCCTGGAAATAAAACCCAACAGCATCGAAGCATTATATCATAAAGCCATGTATTGCCAGGAAAACGAACTAACGGCTGAAGCACTTCAGCTATATGATAAAACCCTGGAACAAAAACCCGATTTTGAACTGGCTTATTTTAACAAAGGATACATTTATCTCGTTCACCTCGAAAAATTTGATATGGCAGTGCAGATGTTTGATGAGGCAATACGTATCAACCCACGTTATTACAACGCTTACCATAACCGCGGACTTGCGCATGAAAGCATGCGCGATTACAAAAGTGCAAGAAGAGATTACAAAAAAGCCCTCGAAATAAATCCTGCATTCGAGCTGTCGGCCAATGCGCTGGATCAGATGGACAGGAGAGGGTTGCGGTAGGGGCAAGGAGCGGGTGGCAGTGTGCAGTCGGCAGTCCCCAGTCTGACATCTTCCTGTCTAACGTCTTTTCTCCAAATCACTCACATCTCCCTAACTTCACTTATCTTTGCCGCCCATGAATTACCTGTCGGCAGAAAATGTATCGAAAAGTTACAGTGAAAAAATCCTGTTTGAGAATATTTCATTTGGAATTGAGAGCGGGCAAAAAATGGCGCTGGTGGCCAAAAACGGGAGCGGGAAAAGCACATTGCTTCGCATTATAGCCGGATTGGAAAAACCTGATTCGGGAAATGTGGTTTTGCGCAACGGGATAAAAACCGGTTTTCTGCAACAGGATTCAGTTTTTGAAAACGGGAAAACAATTTTTGATATTGCAGTAAATAATGGTTCTCCTGAATCGAAAGCGCTGGCAAGATATAATGCTGCAATGGAAAAAAAAGACAACGATGCCATTCAGCATGCCACCGAAGAAATGAACCGCACCCACGCCTGGGATTTTGAATCGAAAGTGAAACAGGTTTTGGGTAAGCTCAACCTGCATGATTTTTCTATGATGGCTGACCGGCTGAGCGGTGGACAAAAAAAACGACTTGCGCTTGCCCGCATACTGTTAGATAATCCCGACCTGATGATCCTGGATGAGCCTACGAATCACCTTGACCTGGATATGATCGAATGGCTCGAGAATTTTTTAGGCGGAACGGGAATTACTTTGCTGATGGTGACCCACGATCGTTATTTTCTTGAACGGGTGTGTGACGAAATCATGGAACTGGACGGAGGAAATTTATATCGCTACAAAGGAAACTATTCCTATTTCCTGGAGAAAAAAGCCGAGCGCGAAGAAATGCAACAGGCCAATATCGCCCGGGCAAAAAACACGTTCAGAAAAGAACTCGATTGGATGCGCAGGCAACCCAAAGCCAGGGGAACCAAAGCCAAAGCAAGGATAGAAGCATTTTATGATATAAAAGACAAAGCCTCTCAACGCCTGCAGAAAGATGAACTGGACCTGAATATTAACATGCAGCGTATTGGCGGAAAAATTCTTGAGATTTATAAACTATTTAAATCTTTCGGAGAAAAAAAGATCGTTGAAAATTTTGATTACACCTTTCTTAAAGGTGAAAAAATAGGAATCGTAGGAAACAACGGGGTGGGGAAGTCTACTTTTTTGAATATGATCCTGGGAAAGGAAAATTACGACCGCGGAAAAATTACAGTGGGAGAAACTATTGTATTCGGACACTATTCGCAGGAAGGTATGCAACTGAAAGAAGACAAACGGGTGATAGAAGTGATTCGCGATATTGCTGAATTTATTCCGCTTACCGGTGGAAAACGGTTATACCCTGTACAACTGCTTGAACGATTTATGTTTCCCACGCAAATGCATTACCAGTTTGTATCCAAATTAAGCGGTGGAGAAAAAAGGAGATTGTATTTGCTTACGATATTGATGAAAAATCCGAATTTTTTAATCCTGGACGAACCCACCAACGACCTTGATATATTTACTCTTGCCACTCTCGAAGATTATCTCGAAAATTTTGAAGGATGTGTATTGGTAGTAACCCACGACCGTTATTTTATGGACCGCCTGGCCGACCACATTTTTGTTTTTGAAGGAAATGGAAAAATAAAAGACATGACCGGCAATTATTCAGCTTACCGCGAACAGCTGAAACAGGGGTCAACCGGTGACGACAAAACAGTTTTATCTCCGGGTGCGGAAGATAATGAGTCAAAAAAACAAGACGCCCCTGTACTAAAAAAACTATCCTTTAAAGAAAAATTCGAATTCGAACAGCTGGAAAAAGAGATTCCGCTACTTGAAAAAAAGAAAAAACAGCTGGAAGAAGAATTATCCACCTGTACAGACCATATCCGCCTGACAGAAATTTCCTCCGAACTTGGAAAACTTTCTGAAGAACTGGAAATGAAAAGTATGAGATGGCTGGAGCTTGGAGAATAGAAAGAGCAGACAGTTTTCAGTTTGCAGTCGGCAGTAAGTAGTTTTTGGTAAATTGATAATTATTTTTTTTCAAAATATCTCTTCAATTCTGTGAGCATTTCCTCTGTGCTCTCTTTGGTTTTGCATTTCAGTTTTTTAATTATTTTTTTGAATTGCCTAAACACGGAGGCACGGAGTTAAACTTCGCACGGAGCAGGAGAGTCATTTGATTAAGAAAAAAAATAGTATTATTTGGAAAAATACCTCTTCTACTTCGTGTGTATTTCCTCTGTGCCCTCTGTGGTTTTGCATTTCAGTTTTTTAATTATTTTTTTTGAATTGCCTAAACACGGAGGCACGGAGTTAAACTTCGCACGGAGCAGGAGAGCCATTTGATTAAGAAAAAAATAGTATTATTTGGAAAAATACCTCTTCTACTTCGTGTGTATTTCCTCTGTGCCCTCTGTGGTTTTGAATTTCTTTTCGTTTTTGCAGTTTGATAATTTCATAAAGGGAAAAAGATGAATTACATTATTGAAAACAAAATTCAATTGTATTGAAACGATGAGATACTTGCATCAAATTACGAATTCGCAAAATCTTTGGCATCCATTTCCATTTTATAAATCATCCTTGCCAGGAAAAACTGTGGAATAACTACCTGTGCAATTCCGAATACGAGTCCTACAATCATCAGCATATTGGTAAAATCATTTATTTCCTGGTTGTATCCCGGCAACCCGGTTAAAAAACTATCCATAGCCGGAAAAATATTCATGATTTGCATAACCATTACAACGAGTGTGGCAACTCCCAGCAGGATAAAAAGCATCAGTTTTCCCGATTTTATTTTTTCAAAAAACAATCCGTAAGCGATATAAAGCAATCCCACTGCCACCATATACGGAGCCATATAAAACATTTCCAGCTGAAGTTTTTCTATCCATTCTCCCATCCTGTTCATTTGTTTGTCACCGGTCATGGAATAAAGGCTGGCCTGCATTCCCAACACCATGTAGGCGAGCAGGGAACTGGCTGCATAATATCCTCCCAGTGCATAACAAAAGGTTTTTACAGTTTTCATGTAATTGGTTTTAAAAGTTTAAGGAGTAAATATAATCAAAAATTGTTTACAGAATTTTTGATCAGCGAGATGATTTTTTCGGGTGAGGCGGGTTTAATGATAAAATCTTTTACTGTTTTCAGCGAACGTGCGCGCTCAATATCATAGGGAGAAATGGATGAACTGACAATAAATAGCGGAATTGTTTTTCCTGTTTTTTTTATCCATTGCGAAAACTCATCGATAAATTCCCATCCATCCATTACAGGCATACTCAGGTCGAGGAAAACAATGTCGGGTTGCTGTTGTTCGTTTTGCTGTAATTCGTCCAGGTAGTTTAAAGCCAGGAGGCCGTGATTGAGTTGTTTTACCGATACCGGAAAATCACATTCCTTCATGTACTCACCAAACAGGAAAGTAAACAGGTCGTCATCATCAACCAGTAATATGTTAACCGGTTTTTTCACGTATACTGGTTTTTAAATTCCACAATAAAAGTACTTCCTTTTTCCGGTTCGCTTTCAACGGTAATGGTATCTCCCATTGTGTCCAGCTGGGTTTTTGTGATATAAAGTCCGAACCCTTTTGCTTCCGGATGTTCATGAAAAACTTTCCTTATTTTAAATATTTTATCTTTATATCGTTTTAAATCAATCCCCAGGCCGTTATCTTTAACGGTAAGAAGAATATTTTTTCCTTTTTTACGGGTAATAATTTCAATAACGGGTTTTCTTCCCGGAAAACAGTATTTAATGGCGTTACTCAACAGGTTGTGTAAAATACTGTTCAGGTATTTTGCAGGATAGTGTATTACGGGCGCTTTTGAAAAATCGGTAATAATTTCGGCTTCCGAATCCAGTATTTCTCCTTCCAGGTTTTCGGTAATTTTTCTTACGCAGCCGGCCACATCTTCGTCAGAAGAAGGGATATTGGTATCTTGTCTTACCTGTAATGACTCCACCAGTTCATTAAATGTTTCATTGAGGTTGGATAATACCGGTTTTAATTTTTCTATAAGGAGCTTCCGCTCTTCTTCGTTATCACTTTTTTCGATATATTGGGTGAGCATACTCATATTAGCCAATGGTGAACGAAGGTTATGCGAAACAATATTACAGAAATCGGTAAGCTGGTTGTTTTGCCTGGCCAGCAGGTCAGCGTCTGTTTTTATTTTTTCGTTGGCAATGCTCAGGTGAATGGTTCGTTCGCTTACTTTTAGTTCGAGTTGTTCGTTCATGTTCACCAACTGTTCATGCACCTTTTTTCTTTGACGGGAAAGTATAATCAAAGCAATAATTAACGCTACGAGGAAAATAATGGCGGCAACGCTGATATAAAGCAGATTTTTCTGGCCTTTTACTAATTCCTGGTTTTTGTTATTTAATTCCCTCAGATTTTTATTTTCTTCATTGGCCAGCAAGGTTTGATATTTTATTTCCAGTTCATTCATTTGCATTTTTTTTGATTCGCTTTCCATCCGGCTCACCATTTCATTTACTTCCATTAATGCCTGCAGTGCGTTTTTGTGGTCGTTGTTTTTCAGGTAAATGTCAAATTCGGTTCTTTTGGTCAGCAAGCTGTATTGTTCAATCCGGCACGAATCACTGATTTTAGCTGAAAGGGAAAGATAATTTTTTACATTGGCCATATCGCGCATGGAGTTATAAACTTTTGCCATTTTCATATAACAAAGGGGCAATTCGCAGGTTAACCCGTAACGCGTGTATTGTTCTGCTGCTTTTTTATATTTGTCGATAGCTTCGCTGTATTTTTTATTTTCATATAATTCATATCCTATTAAAATATAGTTTATGGCATGTCCTCCTTTTCTCAGCGAAGTATCGGGGCTTAATTCTATGGAGTGAGAGGCATATACTGAAGCTTTCTTATAATCCATCATGTCAAAATAACACTCTGCTACTTTCCCGTTTACGAGGGATTCGTAAAATGCAGGATCAGGCAAACCTCTCATAAGTGAAAAACAATCCCTGAATTTTTCCAGTGCAGTAAGCGGTTGTCCTGATGATTTGATAACGTTGGCGTAAATAAAATGGGCGTAAAAAGTTTCGTAATGATCCAGTCCCGGTTTTTTCAGAAATTGAATTACCAGTGCTTGTGCCGAATCGAAATGCCCTGCATAACAATAAGAAGAAGCGGCATCATCCAGTTTTTCGATCCGTTGGGAAATCGGGTAGGCGGTAAATGAAAACAGAAGAGAAAATAGAAGTACCAGGAAGAGTGGAACTCTCATTAAAATATTTTTTTCCCGGGCTGTTCTGCTCATAGTGGTTTTTTTGCAGCACATTCAAACAGGGAGTTGTCCTGAAAGAGCCGGAATAAACCGGCTATCACGCAATTTAAGAAGAAATATAATGCCTCCGACAAAAGACGGGCTGGTTTTTATGTTAACCTCAAAAACTTATTTTATCCGGAAAATGCAGAAGAGGGGGTTCTAAAGCTAAAACAAGTGATTGCAATTACTTTTAACGGGTAATTAGAAAAAATCGGCAGGCCAGACCATCAGCGGGTTTTCGCCCCGGAGATTAATTCATCACCACTTCTTCTTCTTTTCGTATGGGCTTCCTGAATACGATTTGTTTGTCAATGGCATCCAATACGATCACACTTTCCCGGTTTACTTTTCCGGCCAGCAGGTTTTTTGATAATTCATTCAGCACCTGTTTTTGAATCACCCGTTTCACCGGGCGTGCACCAAATTGCGGGTCGTATCCCATTTCGCAAAGTAAATCGGTGGCTTCTTTGGTAATGTGTAGTTGAATTTCATTTGACTTCAGATTTTTGGCAAGAGAACGCAGTTGCATACTTACTATTTCGCGTACTTCTTTTTTGGAAAGAGGCTTAAACATAATAATCTCATCAATGCGGTTCAGGAATTCGGGGCGTATGGTTTTTTTCAGCAATTCGAATACTTCGTGTTTGGTAATCTCTGCCACTTCTTCCGGATCTTTTTTCCCCATTTTTTCGTAGTTTTCCTGTATGATATGTGAGCCGGCATTGGAAGTCATAATGATAATGGTATTTTTAAAATTTACCATTCTTCCTTTGTTGTCGGTTAATCTTCCGTCATCCAGTACCTGCAACAGCACATTGAATACATCGGGATGTGCTTTTTCAATTTCATCCAGTAATATAACGGAGTAGGGCCTTCTGCGAACGGCTTCGGTCAGTTGTCCGCCTTCATCATAACCCACATACCCGGGAGGCGCTCCCACCAGGCGTGAAACGCTGTGACGTTCCTGGTATTCGCTCATGTCAATGCGTGTCATTGCATTTTCATCATTGAATAAAAATTCGCTTAATGCTTTAGCCAGTTCAGTTTTACCCACACCGGTAGTTCCCAGGAAAATGAATGAACCGATAGGACGTTTGGTGTCTTGTAAACCTGCACGGCTTCTGCGCACGGCATCCGACACAGCGGCAATAGCTTCTTCCTGTCCCACCACGCGTTTATGTAATTCGTCTTCGAGGCGAAGTAATTTTTCTTTTTCACTTTCGAGCATTTTGGAAACCGGAACACCTGTCCATTTCGAAACCACTTCTGCAATTTCTTCGGCAGTTACTTCTTCCTTTATCATTTTCGAATTTTTCTGAAGTTCGGCCAGTTGTTTTTTCTGTTCGTCTATATTTTTTTCAGCTTCCTGCATTTTTCCGTAACGGATTTCTGCCACTTTTCCATAATCGCCATTCCGCTCAGCAGTTTCGGCATCAAATTTCAGTTGTTCGATATATTCTTTTGATTTCTGAATGGCTTCAAGAATTTCTTTTTCGGCTTTCCATTTCGCCATAAACTGGTTTCGTTCTTCATTCAGTTGTGCCAGTTCGCTGCTGAGTGCTGAAAGTTTTTTTGAATCGTTTTCTCTTTTGATAGCTTCACGTTCAATTTCCAGTTGCATGATCCTGCGGTCGAGTTCATCCAGTTCTTCGGGTTTGGAGTTGATTTCCATTCTCAGTTTCGAAGCTGATTCATCAATGAGGTCGATGGCTTTGTCGGGGAGAAAGCGATCGGTGATGTAGCGCTGTGATAATTCAACGGCAGCGATAATCGCTTCATCTTTGATCAACACCTTATGGTGATTTTCGTATTTATCTTTTATTCCGCGAAGAATAGAAATGGCATCTTCGGCAGAAGGTTCGTCAATCAACACTTTCTGGAATCGTCTTTCCAGCGCTTTATCTTTTTCAAAATATTTCTGGTATTCATTCAATGTGGTGGCACCAATAGCGCGCAATTCACCGCGGGCAAGGGCAGGTTTTAAAATGTTGGCAGCATCCATCGCTCCTTCACCACCACCAGCCCCGACAAGTGTATGAATTTCGTCAATGAAAAGAACTATTTCTCCCTCAGCAGAAATTACTTCTTTTACTACCGATTTTAAACGTTCTTCAAATTCTCCTTTGTATTTTGCACCGGCCACGAGAGCACCCATATCCAGTGAATAAATTATTTTGCTTTTCAGGTTTTCGGGAACATCACCGTTTACGATACGGTGAGCCAATCCTTCGGCAATAGCTGTTTTGCCCACACCGGGTTCACCGATAAGAATAGGATTATTTTTCGTTCTGCGCGAAAGAATCTGGAGTACACGTCTTATTTCATCATCGCGGCCTATAACGGGGTCGAGCTTGCCGTTTTTGGCGAGGTCATTCAGGTTTTTGGCATATTTATTCAGTGAGTTATAGGTTTCTTCCTGTGAAGCAGAAGTTACCCGTTCTCCTTTTCTCAGTTCTTTAATAGCAGTTTTCAGGTCTTTTTCATTTACACCACTGTCTTTCATTAATTGTGAAACGGTATCGCCACAATTCAGAATTCCCAGCAACAGGTGTTCGACAGAAACGAACTCATCATTGAATTCTTTCAGATAGTTTTGTGCTTTCAGTAGTGCGTTGTTGGCATTGCGCGAAAGATATTCCTGTCCGCCTGAAACTTTGGGATAGGAAGAAATGATTTTATCCAAAGCCTGGTTGAGCAGGTTATAGTTCACATTCATTTTTTTCAGAATGTAGGGTGAAACGTTTTCGTCAACCGAAAAAATTCCTTTCAGCAGGTGGCCCGCTTCAATCTGCTGGTTTTGGTTAGCCATAGCCAGTTGCTGCGCCTTCTGCACTGCCTCCTGTGATTTGATGGTGAATTTATTGAAATCCATAATTGTTGTTTTGACGAAAGAGTAACAAATCTGAATCCAATCACTGTTTAACTGAATAAATGTCTGGGTTACAATAGTAAGACTGACTTTTTGACTATAGACAATAACATTAACTGTCAAAAGAACCTGCTTTTGTTTTGAGAGCCAGTGATTTATACACTAAACGGTTTTAGTAGTTTTTTTAAATCTTCAATTATTTTCTATTTTTAAACCGATATGAAAGTTGAAGGATTTGTGATTAAGGAAGTGCAGTTGAAAGCAGCATTAATCAGGTTGATTGACGAGGATGTACTGGAAGTTCATACCACACCCGATCATGAAACACTTGTTGAAGACGTGGACGAAATCAACAGGGTTACCAGGCAACTGGTAGGCGATAAACCCCATTATGTAATTGTTTTTGTGGGTACCGGTTCAACAGCCAGCGGTAAGGTGCGTGAGTACGCAGCCCGTGAGACTTTCAGGAAAAATATTGTAGCGGAAGCCATTATTATAACTACTCTTGCCACCCGCATTCTGGCCACTATGTACATGAAATTTGCGCGGCCTAAACAAAAAATAAAAGTGGTGAATTCGAAAGAAGAAGCGGTAAAATGGATTTACAGTTTAAAAAAAACAGAATAACCTGTTTTCTATATTCTTTTTATTACTCTCAGTTTATGTGTGTAGTTATTTGACTCTACGTTAAATATTCCCAAATGATCTAACTTATCTATTCTTATTTTTCCGGAGGCATGAACAATTTTGGCATCACTTAGCATGATACCGGCATGAATAATTTTCTTTTCATTGTTTTCAAAAAAAGCGAGATCGCCTTCCTGTGCTTCTTCTATAAATGAGATTACTTCTCCCACCTCGGCTTGTTGCCAGGCATCGCGGGGAAGCGGTTTTCCGAGTAAGGAAAAAATAAGTTGTGTGAATCCCGAACAATCAATGCCAAAAATCGTTTTTCCGCCCCACAAATAAGGAGCATTCATCATCATTTCAACAGCGTCACGTAAATTCAGCTGGTGCGATTTCACCGACATGGCATTTATATCCACACCATCAATCATGCTTTTCCCGCCTGAAAGTGGCAATAAACTTCCCAGCGGAATAACAATTTTTTCTCCGTTTACTTTCAGCGTGCCGAATAATTCGGAAGAGCGGGAGAGATGGGCATTGCTGAGTTTTTCGTAGGTGCCCCGTGAAATTTCAATGTATTGTTTGTTGCCAATCCAGCTTTCGTATCGATCGTAATAATTACGGATGCGTGTCCATTTTTCCTGCACTTCCTCAATCATAAAAAAATCGCCAAACAGCAATTGCGAAATCATTTCCGCCTTGTCGCTGGGTTCTTTGCGGCAGGGAACAGTGGCTAAAAGAGTGATTCCGTAGTTCATTCAACTTTTGCGTCCATTTTTCCGGAGTAAACGGCATAAACGCCCATTAAAATTATTAAAATTCCGATAATAGCATAAGCAATCCTGTCAGCATTTTTTCCGAAACGGCTGGTAAAGAAATTCGCCTTTTTGTTGTCGAACATCACTTTCCAGTTGGTTAAAGCACCGATCAGCACCACGCTGCCGGTAATAAAAATAAGAATTATGGCGACTTTAACCTGCATATTGATTCAAAGTAAATAAAAATATGTGAATAGTGCAGGCCTCTTAAATCATTTGTGCAATTTTCTTAACTCAAAGGAGATGTTGCCGGGATAAAAACATTTGCGATAAAAAATCCCCTCCATTTTCACAGAGGGGATCTTAAACTATTAACCGTAAAACCTGAAAAAATTAATGTGTAGCCAGGTATTTTGCCACGCCATCGTGAGATCCTTTCATTCCTTCCGACCCTTTATGCCAGTCGGCCGGACAAACTTCACCGTTTTCTTCATTAAACTGGAGAGCGTCTACCATCCTTAATGTTTCACTCACACTTCTTCCCAATGGAAAGAAATTTACCACCTGGTGCATCACGATTCCCTTTTTGTTGATAAGGAATAATCCGCGGTAGGCAATCATTTGTGCTGAAGCTACCAGGTTTCCTTCTTCATCATAATCATATTCGCCATCCAGCACACCATAGGCATCGCTGATGGTTTTGTTGGTATCGGCAACAATGGGATAGGTGATTCCTTTTATTCCACCGTTTTCTTTTGGCATCTGCAGCCAACCCCAGTGCGACTCTTCCGTATCGGTAGAACAGGCTACCAGCGCCACATTGCGCTTTTCAAATTCGGCCAGCTGGTTTTGGAAGGCGTGTAATTCGGTGGGACATACAAAAGTGAAATCTTTGGGATAGAAAAAGAACACTACGTGTTTTTTTCCGAGGTATTGATCGAGTGAAAAATCATCCACTACTTTACCTCCGTCAACCACCGCTTTGGCTTTGAACGAAGGAGCTTTTTTTCCTACTAAAACTGACATCTTTTTATTTTTTAAAGGTTATTGATTGATTATTTATGGCATAAAAATAGTATTTCTTTTGCCATATTTTCATCAACAAATGAAGGATAAAAATGTTCACCCTGCAAATAAAACAGCAACTGTTTTTACTTTATAGCCACTTCATTCCCCGCGTTTTACCCTGAAACGTGAAGTTCAGACCGGTTACAGGCAATGAACCCCCGGTATAATAAAGGCCGGGCAGATGTAATTAGCGGGCAGGAAAAGTAACGTAAAGGATTTCTGTAGTATTGACTGCATAATCAACCGTAAACAAAGAAGAGTGTACAGGATAGTGGTACAATAATTGGACAGTTTTTAAACATGAAGAAAAGCATAGCGCAATTGATTTTATTTTTCTTTCCGGTGGTGGTTTTTTCCCAATCGCCCGATTGGGGAACGCTTACCGCTTTGGATAAGGCGGAATACATTGTAACTGGAAAAATGCAGGTGGAAAATCTGAAAGAAGGGTTAGGAATCATAAAAATTACCCGGGTAATTAAAGGGGAAGAAAAAATTACAAAAGTCAAAGTTCAGTTTTCCGACCGGCAGGAGAGAAAGCAAAACACCAAACAGGAAGAACCGCCCACCTATTGGTATGCCAACGGGCAGGAAGGGATGTGGATACTTACCCATAAAAACGCCAGCGGAAGATACGAGTTGCGTCAAGCTAATGTGTATTATGAAATAAAATGGGAAAAGTGGATAGAAGAAAAACTCGTTTTGCTCAATAACCGTTCGTGGACAGAAAATGTAAATGGCATGTCGGGTTCGGTAATCATTGATTCTCTTGGTGCAAATAAATTCTATCGTTTTTTTTATTTGTGTTTGAAAAACAATTCGGATTCCACGTTATACATAAACACACATTACCGCATTCGTGAAAAACCGCAACAGCGTATTCAGGCCACTATCACCACGCCTTCGGGAACGAATTTGGATATGATGGAGATTGAAAGTTATTGCCGTCTGGGCGGTGAACCGGGCTGGCCTGAACCTTTGAAATCCGATTTTGTAGCTGTTCCTCCCGGAAAAACGGTATATCTCGTAGCTTCGGGAATATTAAACTGCTTTTTGCGTGATAAAGAAAAAGGTACCTGGCATTTTCAGTCGGTGTTTTATAATGAAGATGAAGTTGCAGGCATAAAAGGCACCGCATGGAAAGGAAAAATCGTTTTTCCACAGGTGAGTTTTGAGTATTGATATACTTTTGCAAAAAAGAATTTATATTTTTTCTTTCTGCGTTAATCTGCAGGAAACCGGTATTCGTGATTTTTTCCCGCAGATTTCGCTGATTGGCGCAGACCTATGAATAGAATTTTTACCAAACAGACTTCATCCTTGTTCACCATATTTAATTTTCACTTTCAGTCAATATACCTAACTCTTACTAATCACTGATCTGACTTCAAAACATAAAACCTAAAATAATAAACCACTCACTCCACCTGCCAGTCATCTGTATGAGCAACGATAGTGGCGATGGTTCGTATCAATTCGAATTTTTCGTGCGAACGGTTTTTGTCTTCACCGAAATACGTTTTAAGAATGAGCATTGATTCCAGTAATTGTTCTTCGGGAAACGGGGGTTCCATATTTTCAATCAGTGTAAGACATTCGAGGCATTCCATGTAGTTGCCTTCGGTGGCAATTTTCACGAATACAGATAAATGTTCTTTGGGTTCCAGTCCTGCATTCCAGAAAATAGCGATAATCCGGTCGCGGGAATTACTGAATTCTTTTTTCTCCAATGCTTCAACGAGAAATGAAATCGTATTTTTATCCTTTAACGTATATAGCATATCCGTTATATCAGCTTCTGTTTCTCCCGATGAACGAAACCATTTTCTGAGAATTTCGGGAATCAGTTCTGCCGACCCCACCGCCCGGATTTTTTGCAGGGCTTCTTTTACAACCAGTTCATCACTGCTGTTCAGTTCTGCGGTTAATTGTTGATTGATTTGTTGTTGTTTGGTCATTATTAAAAATGAATCTTATTCGTATATATCATTTAAAAATTTCTCTTATCCAAAAAACAAGGTCAGTCGCGACTGGCCCTGCTGCATTTCACTTCAAAACACTTCATTCATGCCTGACTGTCGTTCTATTGGCCGGGCAATGGCAGGCAGGTATTCGTAATTCGCAATTCATCATTTCCCTCATCACTCATGGCTCTTGCCTCATGGCTTTTTCCAAATCAACTCATTCCTCTTTCTTTTTTTATCGCTTCATACGCTTCCTGAACTTTCTGGAATTTTTCTTTGGCCGATTTTTGGTATTCTTCTCCCAAGGAAGAAACTTTATCAGGATGGTATTTCACCGCCATTTTTCTATAGGCTTTTTTTACCTCTTCATCAGAAGCATCTTTTTCTATTTCCAATATCTTGTAGGCGCTTCCGGTGTCTTTATAAAACATTGCTTTCAGCGACTCAAAATCCTTTTCACTAATGCCCAGGTAGTTAGCAATTTCGGCAATTACCTGAACTTCTGTGCGGTCTACTTTCCCGTCAGCGGCTGCAATTCCGAATAAGAAGTGGATGAGCTGAAGCCGTAAAGGATGTTCCATGTAATAACGGATCTCATCACATACTTTTTTTACCGGTATATCCTGTTTCAGTATCTGCTGGAGAGCGTGTATTTGCTGTGCAGCTATTTGGGGTCCGAATTGACGCTGGAAAAAATTTTTCACATAATCGAGTTCCGAGCGCATTATCTTTCCGTCAGCTTTCATCACCACGGCCGTTAGCACCAGCAGTGAAGCGGCAAAATCACCGGGGCCGGTATGGTGGCGGTAATACTCACGGTTTACACCTTTTTGTACGTTAATAGCAGAGGCGTCAAACATAGAACCTACGGCAAATCCAAGAATGGCGCCAATGGGACTGCCGCCTCCCAGTATCCAACCCAGGCCTCCGCCTATCCATTTACCATATTTTGCCATTTATTCGCGGTGTGTTTAGTTCAAAAGTACTATTTTTAGACCTTCAAGAAATGAGCGGAATCGAACCATACAAAATTATCCCACCGGCTATCAGCTCGGGAAGCGTTTACCTCTTTAATACCGACTCCGGACTCGAATACGAGGTTCGTTTTGCCCGTAAAAAGGATAATCTTTTGCATGCTACCGTAGCTTTTGGCGTACTGAACGATGAATTCGGGGGAGAGGAATATGCTGTTACCAATAAAGGTGAAGTGTATCGTGTGATGGCCACTATTGTAAAGATCGTTCGCAATTATATGGTTGAACACCCCAATCTCCGCCTCGTGGAATTTACCGGTGAACCCAAAGCCAATGAAACTGCCGACCAGGCCACCAAACGCCTTCAACTCTATAACCGCTATCTCGGGCAAATTTTTGATAAATCCTGGAAATTCTCCCAGGCCGGCAATCGTATGATTGTGGAAAGAACGGACATTTAGTTAGCGTACGGGTCTCGATACAGCCTGTTGGTTGCACAGGCTTACTCGACCTGACAATCATTTTTCAGGTTTCATAGAATAGTTTATGTCAGTTCGAGTAGCTGTGTGCATTTAACGCAGCGTATCGAGAACAATCCGGAATCACTATTCCTTTTCCAATAAATCAACAGAACGTTTTATAAATTTTGTCAGTTCTTCTCCTTTCAGCAATCCCTGTGAAAGCATGGCGAGGTCGATCATTTGTTTGGAGACCGTTTCTTTTTTTGCTTCATTTTTTTCATTTACCATTTTTCCAACCAGCGGGTGGTTACTGTTCACCACCAGCGAGTACATTTCGGGCAGAGTGCCGTAAAATCCTCCGCCACCCAGCATTTCCTGTTCTTTCATTCTGCGCATAAACTCGGTCTGCGTGATGATTACCGGGCTGTCTTTTTCACTCATACTTTCAAACTGCACAGAATATTTTTCCTTGTCCACCCATTTTTCGAAAACGGGTTTCAGTTCTTCCTGTTCTTTTTCGCTGAGTTTTGAGGGAAGAGGTTCATCTTTCTGAATAAGTTTATCTATCGTATCAGCATCCACGCGCACGAAGGAGGAATCCGTTAGTTTAGTTTCGAGTTTCGAAATAAAATGCGGAGCCAGCGGGCCGTCTATTACCAAAACATCATATTCCCGGTTTCTGGCGCTTTCAATAAAGGCGTGCTGGCCTTTTGCGTCTGAAGCATAAAGATAAACGATACGATTGTTTTTGTCGGTTTGCAGCGGTTTTATTTTTTCTGTGTATTCATCCAGCGTGAAATATTTCCCATCTGTATTTTTCACCAGGGTGAATTTTTGCGAACGCTCAAAGAATTTTTCATCGGTAAGCATTCCGTATTGAATGAATACCTGTATATCGTCCCATTTTTTTTCAAAATCTTCACGATCGTTTTTAAACATTTCTTCCAGCTTGTCGGCTACTTTTTTCGAGATATGTGCGGAGATTTTTTTTACGCTGGCATCGCTTTGTAAATACGACCTGGAGACGTTCAGCGGAATATCGGGAGAGTCGAGGACACCGTGAAGCAGCATTAAAAATTCAGGAACCACACCTTCTACCTGGTCGGTGACAAATACCTGATTGCAGTAGAGTTGAATTTTATTTTTCTGAACTTCAAAATTATTTTTCAGTTTGGGAAAATACAAAATCCCGGTAAGATTAAACGGGTAATCCACATTCAGGTGAATATAGAAAAGAGGTTCTTCAGCAAACGGGTATAATTCGCGGTAAAAATTTTTGTAATCTTCTTCTTTCAGTGAAGCAGGTGCCTTGGTCCATGCCGGTGCGGGATTGTTGATGATGTTATCGGTTTCTGTTTCTCCTTCTTTTTTCTTTCCAAAGGCAATTTCTACGGGAAGGAATTTGCAATATTTTTTCAGTATTCCCGATATCCGGCTTTCTTCCAGAAATTCTTCCGAGTCTTCTGCAATATGTAACACAATGTCAGTTCCCCTGTCAGTTTTGTCACATTCGCTGATCGTGTAATCGGGATTTCCTTCACATTCCCATTTTACAGCCGGCTCATTTTCCACATGCGAACGGGTGAAAATTTCTACTTTTTTAGCCACCATAAAAGCCGAATAAAAACCCAGTCCGAAATGGCCGATGATACCCTGGGCCTTGTCTTGGTATTTGTTTACAAACTCTTCGGCACCCGAAAAAGCTACCTGGTTGATGTATTTTTCCACTTCGTTCCGGCTCATTCCTATTCCCCGGTCGCGGATGGTGATGGTTTTGGCTTCTTTATCCACTTCTACCTTAATGGTGGCGGAACCCAAATCACCCTTAAATTCTCCCAGTGAGGCGAGGGTTTTTAGTTTTTGGGTAGCGTCTACGGCATTGGCCACCAGTTCCCGTAAAAAGATTTCGTGATCGGAATACAAAAACTTTTTAATAATGGGGAAAATGTTTTCGGTCTGTACGTTTATTTTTCCGGTACTCATAGTTAGGTAGTTGAGAAAGTTAAAAAGTTGAGAAAGTTAATTACAAATCTCAAATCCAATGCCAGCAAAATAAAAATGCCAAAATGTCGTTATGGTGATTATTTTTGAAAGCTATGAACGAACTGGTGCGATTAAGGAGAGGCAACCGCATTGTGGGTTACCGGAGAAGGGAAGGGAATTTCCGGTTTTTTTCAGCCGACCTTTATAGCTGGAACGGGAACGATATTCCCTATGAAAATGAAGATTATTTTACCGGCACCCGCGATCGTAATAACCGTATGCTTTTCAGCAATGATATTATCAATTACAGGGAGGGAGAAAACACGATTACCTGTGAGGTTGTAAGGGATGAAAAGCTTGGTACGTTCTTCCTGTTTGACAGGGAAAATGAAGACCTTATCCGCCTCGAATCTTTGCGAAACGGCCGTGAAATCATCGAACAACTGGAGTGGGTGAGTTTTGTTTTTGGTTAGTAGTCATTTTTCAGTTGGCAGCCTGCAGTCTTTGGTCTAACATCTTCGTATCTGATATCTTTCATCTTTCTATCTTTGATATATGTCAATCATCAAAAAAGCGGAGGTTTCGGGGCATCCGGGAGCGGTGTATGCGCTGGAAAGAGGGAATTTCTCTCATACCGTTTTTTCTGCCGGTGCCGATAAAATAGTGGCCGAATGGAATCTCGATACATTCGCCCCTGAAAAATTTTCGGTAAAAACCGATGCGCCTGTTTATTCACTTTGTCATATAACGGAAAAGGGATTGCTGTTTATCGGGCTTTCCAACGGTTCGTTGCATGTGGTTGACCTGAAAGAGAAAAAAGAAACAAGGCATATCCGTCATCATTCTTCTGCTGTTTATGATATTAAATATTTACCCGCCAAAAACCTGTTGTTTACCTGTGATGGTTCAGGAAATTTTTGTGTGTGGGAAGCCGCGGATTTAAAACTTCTTCTCACTCTTCCGCTTTGTAATGAAAAAATAAGACAAATGGATATTCATCCTTCGGGAAATGAAATTGCTGTTGCCTGCGGAGATGGAGCGATACGTGTTTTTGATACCTCGTATTTTAATGAAAAGCACCGCCTCTCCGGCCATTCCATGAGTGTAAACAGTGTAAAATACATCTGCAAAGGCAAATACCTTCTTACAGGTGGAAAGGACGCACATCTCAATAGTTATGATGCAGAAAACGATTATATACTACTAAAAAGTATTCCTGCACACAATTTTGCCATTTATTCCATTGCTGAAAACGAAACAAAACAGGTTTTTTTCACCGCCAGCCGTGATAAAACCATTAAAATGTGGGACAGCCATTCTTTCCAGTTAATCACCCGCATCGACAAAAAACAATATAACGGACACGGGCATTCTGTAAACAAGGTTTATTTTTCAGGTTATAAAGATCTGCTTGTTTCAGCTGGAGACGACAGGAATTTGTTTTTTTGGTCTACTTCCGCTGAAGACTCAGTGGATAAAGTGATGAAGGAAAAGCCATGAGGGAAAAGGCAAGAGGTGTCAGGTGTGTTTATTTTAAAATTATGCCTGCAAAAGCTCTGATGCCGAATTGTTGGGGAGAATAGGAATAGATAGAATTATTTTCCAGCCATCGGAATCCATAAAAACACTCAAAAGATATCGAAAATCTTTCCCTCACAGGTTTCCTGAAACAAAGGGCTGGTTCAATCCCCAATCCTTTTCCGGTTAATTGGCCTGTAAATTCATTTTGATAAGTATCATTATAGAATTTCAGGTCGGTCTTAAAAGAGATCAGCATAAAATGCATAAATAAGTCTCTTTCATAACCGATACCAACATTCAGGTTACGGATTTTAGAAATTTCAAAATTTGAAATATCATTTTTCCCTTTTTCATTTTTCCAGTCGTAGAAAAACGAAAATCGTATTTGATTCGGACATTTATGCCATCCAAAAAAAGAAGTGCGGGAAGAGCTATATCCAAACCCTTTTGATTTTCCGAAATACAAATTAAATTTCATTCCGGAAGCTAAAAACAAATCAAATTCAGAATGTCCTGAATGAGAAAAAAAAGAATCTGAATTAAGACTTAGAAAATTAAATTGAAATTCGGTGTAATGAGATATTTTATTGGTGTCAACCTGGGTTTTAGCTACAGAAAAAAACGGGAAAAGAAATAAAAGTAAAAGTAGTTTTTTCATCTTTTTATTTTTCTTTACAAACCACTTTCAATAAGCCGTTTAACCTTCTTGTCCCTTTTGTCCCCTGTCCCTTTTGTCCCCTTTGTCCCCTGTCCCTTTTGTCCCCCTTGTCCCTTCCTAATGCACTCCCACCGAAGCTAAATATCTTTCTGCATCCAGTGCGGCCATGCATCCGGTTCCTGCAGCTGACACGGCCTGGCGGTAAACTTTATCGGCACAATCGCCTGCTGCGAATACGCCAGCTACGTTAGTTTTTGATGTTCCCGGAATTACTTTCAGATACCCGGTTTCGTCCATGTCAATCCATCCTTTAAAAATATCGGTATTGGGTTTATGGCCGATGGCAACGAAAAAACCGGTGGCTTTCAGGTCTTTTACTTCACCGGTTTTGTTGTTTTTTACTCTCACTGCTTCTACGCCTTTATCTCCCAAAACTTCTACAGTATCGGTATTGAATAAAACTTCAAGATTGGGAGTATTCATCACCCGGTGTTGCATGGCTTTTGAAGCGCGCATCTGGTCTGAACGTACAAGCATTTTTACACTTGTACATAATTTGGCGAGATAAGTAGCTTCTTCTGCAGCAGTATCACCCGCACCCACAATCACCACATCCTGCCCGCGGAAAAAATAACCATCGCAAACCGCACAGGCAGAAACTCCGAATCCGTTAAGGCGTTGTTCGGATTCCAGCCCCAGCCATTTGGCAGAGGCGCCTGTGGCAATGATTATTGTATCTGCCGTAATTAATTTAGAATCATCAATCCACACTTTATGCACCGGCCCGGTAAAATCAACTTTGGTAGCAAGTCCGAAACGGATATCTGTTCCAAAACGTTCAGCCTGTTTTTGAAAGTCGATCATCATTTCAGGCCCTTGTACGCCTTCGGGGTAGCCGGGATAATTTTCTACTTCGGTAGTGATGGTTAATTGTCCGCCCGGTTGCAAACCCTGGTACATGACGGGTTTCAGATCAGCTCTTGCGGCATAAATAGCAGCGGTATATCCTGCGGGGCCCGATCCGATGATGAGGCATTGTACATGTTCGTTCTGTTCACTCATTTTCTCTGTTATTTGCGTCAAAAATAAACTTTTTGAATGTTGTTGATATACGGTTTTCGTTTTATTCGTGGATTTCTGATATATAACAGCCGGGGAAAGGAAATGTTTGGAAGAATTAGGTTAGAGGTAAAAGGGATGAGGTAAAAGGGGAATCGCAAAAAGGTTGAATGGGAAGCCGATTTTTATTGGGAGAAGCGGCAGTGGCAGGAAGCAGCCGGCAGTTTGAATTCCCTCCATATCTTAAAACCTTAATAACTCTATTCCTTTTTCAAAAGAAACTGAAGGCAAGAGAGATGAGGTAAAAGGGGAATAGCAAAAAGGTTGAATGGGGAAGCCGATTTTTATTGGGAGAAGCGGCAGTGGCAGGAAGCAGCCGGCAGTTTGAATTCCCTCCATATCTTAAAACCTTAATAACTCTATTCCTTTTTCAAAAGAAACTGAAGGCAAGAGGAGATGAGTGAGTAACTTATTTACGTTTCATCCTCAACTTCAAAAACAATAACTTTCATTACCTTGCGTTCAATATGTGCATGAAGCATGGTTTAGCAGGAGTTTTTCTATTGGCTTTCAGTCAATTGGGTTATAGCCAAACGGGTGGTGATAATACATTTGCCTTTTTAAATGTGGTAAGTTCGGCCCGCGTGGCATCGGTAGGGGGAAACCTGATATCGGTAAAAGACAACGATCTTTCGCTGGGAATGTATAACCCGGCTTTGTTGAATAAATCCATGCATAATACCGTTTCATCAAGCTATGTCAATTATTTTTCAGATATCAATTTCGGGTTTGTGAATTATGCCCGGCATTATGATTCTATCGGCACTTTTTCGGCTTCTGTATCTTATCTCAACTATGGAAAATTTCTTGAAACTACAGATAATGGCGAAATCATCAACGAGTTTACCTGCAGCGACTATACGCTTACATTAGGCTACGCGCGTCAGATTGATACCAGTTTTTCGGTTGGTGTCAATTTAAAAACGCTTTATTCGAGTTACTGGCAATATTTTGCATGGGGATTAGCGTTGGATGTTGGTGCTACGTATCATCGCCCTGATATTGGTTTTACTGCTTCGGCACTGCTAAAAAATTTTGGATTTCAGTTACAAAGTTATACCGACAGCAACCGTGAAAAACTTCCTTTTGAGGTACAGGCCGGTGTTTCGCAAAAACTGAAACATGCTCCTTTTCGTTTTTCACTTGGAATAGAAAACCTGCAAAAATGGGATCTTTCCTATGTTGATCCAACGATTCAACCGGAAATAGACCCGGCTACCGGTGATGAAATTCCTGTTCCTGCCCCCGGATTTTTTAATAAAATGTTCAGACATGTGGTGATTGGAACAGAACTGGTAACAAAAAACTTTACCGTTGGCGGAGGATTTAATTTTCGCAGAAGGGCAGAACTATCGTATTCCGAAAAACCCGGCATGGTAGGCTTTTCATTTGGTGCAGGAATAAAAATCAAAAAAATCCAGATCAATTACGCTTTATCTTCCTATCACCTTGCTGCCAAATCCAATCATATTACCGTGGCGGTGAATTTGGACCAGTTTAAAAACTAAAGCCCGAGATCTTTTTTCAGGTCGATATTGTCGATATAAAGCTTAAGGGTTTCATCATTGTTCACTACTTCAATATACACTACCTGGTTCATCGATATCCGCTGCCACATTTCCACATAAAATCCGTCCATAGCAAAAAGATGTACATTAAAACTCTCAAAAAAACGTGAGGCTACAAAACGCCCTTCTTCCGTCAGCACTTCATAACGTTTTGCGAGTTTCAGCCGGTTGAATTGGTTTTTGGTGTACATTTCAGGAACTAATTTATAAAATAATCAGTAAACAAACTCAAAATTTTGGGTTTGCCGGTGCGGGCGGGTAGCGACCCACCCTCTCAGAACCATAACCAATAATTTAATAACCGCATAAAATATCGAATCTTAAATCTCAAATTTCTACAACCGCATTTCTTTTGCATGTTTCGAGGTTTTTGGCGGGTTCCAGGGATCTTTATAAGAAGCTTTGAAGAAAATTTCCTGTACATACGCCACTGAGCGCACGATGCGAAGAAAGTAACCGAAATAAAAAACCATCAGCGGGATGTAAGGCAGAAAATAATATACCGGTGCATTTTTTCTTTCACGGAACAATGAAAAGAAAATGAATTTGAAATAATTGTTTACGGTATACAGGAAAAAATTCAGTACGATAATGTATTTGATCTGTGTGGAGTAGTTGAACAGCATGTCGAAAATATAGCCGTACCAGAAAATATTCAATACAAGGTTATAGGTAATATTTTCGGCAAAGGAAACAAAATTTCCGAGTTTAAAAGATTTGCTGGGAAGAAAGACATCACGATGCTTGCGAAGGCGGAAGCGGATAAGCGATTTATCCCAGCGCAATCGTTGCTTTACCAGGTTACGGAATTTTACCGGAACATTGGTTTGACAAACCGCCATCGGTTCGAAATGAATTTTATATCCGAGTTTTCTTATTTTCACGGTAATATCGCCATCCAGCCCGGGGCCGATATCCCAACCTCCGATTCGTTCCAGTGCATCTTTTCTGAAAGCGCCAAATGCTCCTGAAATCACACGATAAATTCCCAGGTGGCTGGTAACGATTCTTCCAACGGAAATGGTATCGGTATATTCCACTGCCTGTAAAGTAGCAGCGAGACTATAGCGATAATTTCTCACCTGCACATTTCCCCCGATGGCACCGATACGTTTATCAAAATAAAACGGAACAAGAATATTTTCAATCGCATCCCTGTCGTAAGAGCAATCGGCATCGAGGTGAATAATATATTTCCCGCGCGCAAACCGAAGGCCGAGATTGGCAGCGGAGGCTTTTCCGCCACGGACTTCATTGCGGAGAAACAATGTAATGAGCCCGTTTTTTTTCAGGTTATTGCATATTTCCCTTGTATTATCATCCGATCCATCGTCTATAATAATTAATTCATAGTTGCGGTAGGTTTGTTCATTCAGTGATTTAGCCAGTTTAAAAATGTGTTTTCCTTCGTTTTTTCCGGGAACGATGATGGAAACAAGGGGATTTTCGTCCCATAACAGTTTGCGGGCTTCAGCTTTTTGTTTTCGTTGCACCCATTCTTTGAATTTCCAGGAAAAGAGCGCCAGTGATTCAATAAAAATGTATCGGAAAAACTCAAACAAAAAATAAAACCAGAAAATACGCATCAGTTTCCAGTAGCCGACTGTGGAGATGTAGGAATAAAAGTCGTCAAAGAATGTGATCATTCTTCATCAAAATCTTTGGTAAGTTGCTGGATCTGCAGTTCGTGAGAAAGTTTGGTGTTGAGTGGTTGCACTTTGTACCGGATATCGACTTCAAAATTCTTAAAGTTTTTGCTCACCAGCCTGGCAATAATGGCAATAATCTCTTTTACGATATTATCTGCTACTTTGGTTGGTATTTCATTCAGCGAAAGCAAAACAGTATTCGCATTCTGAAAAGTGATGAGATCGGAAGAACGGATGTTTCTGCGTATGATATCCACCAGGTCTTTTAACAGTGCCCGTTGCGAACTGCTTCCTATCATCGAATAAAGTTCCCCGGCATTTTTCAGGTATACGGAAGCCACATTGCTGGTATAATCGGTTTGTTTAAGCCGCTCAATTTCGTACTTAATCATCACTTTAAATGTGTCTATTTTCACTGTACCGATAAAGTCCTCAATATCTTTTGCAGTGGAAACATAACCCGAAACGGCAGCGGTTTCTCCCTTTTTTGTCATCCGGTAAATGCGTGTTTCTTTCGGGATAAGGTATTGCACTTCGGTATCGTTCTGGCAACTAACGCACCGGGCCTTTACGCTGATATCCTGGAACTTGCTGTTGCATTTGTTGCAGGTGTAAATGATGGATGGTTTGTCGTAATCAACGCCAATATGCCTCAGTATTTTGTTGCATTTGGGGCAATTCAGCTGGCTGTCGATTTCATTTTTAAAATCACTTATTGGGCCGATATAGGCACAGGGAAAATGGTGAATAAGATCTTCAGAATTACTGTTGGTGGAACCGCAATGGGGACAAACTTCACGAAAACTCAAAAATCCACCGTTACAATTGTTGCAGAGATAAATCCGGTCAACATATTCGGAAGCAAACAAACCTTCTTTTTCAGCCATTTCAAGAATATCCAGCACCTGCCATTCGTCACGATAGGCAAAATTGACGGAAATTTCGGGATAGGAATAGCCGATGCCCGACTGAAAATAGGGGATAGGAGTAATTTCTTTTTTATCCCTTGTATACATCAGGTTGAGCATTTTATCAATGATCTGCGCTTCGAATGAAAGCGATTTGGTGAAACTCAGATCGGCAATTTTTAAATATACCTGCTGCATTACGGGGATGAGCATTTTCACCTGGTCGAGGCTGTAGATAACGCCATCAGTAAGATTGTTTATTAACGGATCGCGGTTTTCTGTTCCTTTCAGCAAAAAAATGGGCTTAAGATAAAATTCGGGATTGAGGTGGCTGCGTATTTTTTTCAGTACATGAAGCGTGAAATTGATATCGCCCGATTCAATGATCACTGCATCAAACACCAGCGCCTGTTCCAGCTTAAAGGAACTGCTGTTGTAAGCAATGAATAAACGGTAACCTTCGTATTCCACGATGTTGTCGTTTACTTCGATGATCGGATCTTTTGGATAGTTTTCCACTTCAGTATTTGGGTTTGCTTATCTGAACACTCATTTTATAAAACGCTTTCCATTTTCCCAGTTCATTTTCATCAAGCGGATAAATATCGGCCACCAGTGTACGCGTGGTGGGTTCGTATTTTTTCTGGAATTCTTCAGGAAGAGTATTGGTAGCAAAATAAAATCTGCGGATAACACCTTCGCTTTTTGTTCCATCAGGAAATTCAAGGTGAACGAGGTCGCCTTCATGCAGTTTGTCCATATCTTCCTGCTCAAAATATCCTTTTATAAAAATGTTTTCGGCTTTGTGAATAGAAAGAATTATCTCAGAACGCATAGCCACTTCAAAGGGCTGGAAATTGATTTTGGTGATGGTTCCGTCAAGCGGGGAATAAAATACTTTTTTACCAGTATCATCTCCGCCTCCGGCACCGTTTCCGCTGGAGGAAACGTTCAATTCCATTCCCTTATTCACCGGTTTTTTCATGGCATAGAGTTTTCCGAGATAAGCTCTCGAAATACTTAATTCATTTTCCAGTTTTTGTATATCAAATTTCAGGCCTTCGATGTTATTTTCAAGATCATTCAAATGGCTTTTAGGCAACACGTCCAGTATCACTTCATTTCTAACCTGTTCTACTTTCGATTGATTGAACGCCAGCATCTCTTTCGATTCTTTTAACCTCACTTCGGCTGCCGAAATGCTTTTTGACAAGTTGTAAATTTCACGTTCCAGCCAGTCATTATCCTGTCCGGGCAGAGCTACCGAAACAGCATTTCCTCCCTGTCCCGAAACATAATTACCGAAAGCATCTTCATCATTAAAAAATGTAAACAGCGAATCGCCAATTTTTACATCCTGTCCTTCTTTTACATGAAACTCGAGTATGCGGCAATCATCGGTGTTCATGATATTTACTTTTTCAAAAAGCACCTGCCCGTCTGCATCTATATAAAAAATGCTGTTGTAGAGATAGCGAAGGAAAAAGAAAAGAGCTACAATAAGAATGATGATGTATATAAACCTGTCCCAGTTAAACGGCACTTTCGACCGCTGATCCTGTTCCCATACCCGCAGGCCTGTTTTTCCCCTCTGAAAATTAATATTCTTCATTGGCCGCTTTTCATGTTTTTTTCATCCATTTCCACCAGGCCTGCCAGATCGTGAAGGGCGATGTGGGCAAAATGATATTTGGAGTAATTTTCCACCAGGTATTTTTCCATCTCCAGCCGGTTGCTGAAATCCCTTGTACGTGAGGCTACCACCAGTTTGTTTCCATATTCCCTTGAAAAAGGTTCTGTTTTACGGGCGATATAGTCGGCATTGGTGTTTTCGTATGCCATAAAGTAAACTTTATCACAGTTTTTGAATAAATGAGTAAGTGTTGATTCAGGGTAATGAAGTGGTGCCGAAATGTTCAGCTTTAGTCCGTTACCATCCGCAAAATTGACAAATGCAGGAAGAATAATGTTTTCCAGCTGTAAAAGATATTTTTCTTTTTGTGTATCCCAGTCATCAAAAGTATGCGGTTCGATATCGAGGTGAATAGCTGAAAACAGGTTAAGGTCAATGCCGCTGAAATTAATTTTCACGCTTGTTTCATCGAAATATTCTTTTTTCCCCCCGGTTTCCATCAGTTCGCAGGTAATGTTCTTTTCTGATAATTCTTTAGCCAGCAGATTAACTTTATTCAGGTAGGCCGTATCTTTTTTATACGAAATCACCACGTTATCGAATTTGTTATAAATAATATATTCTTTGATAAATGCCACACTTTTCTTTTCAAAAATTCCCGACCACACGTAAACCGACTTGTGTGTTTTTTCGTCCATATCAAAATAGTTCGGCAATTCAAACACGTGAACCAGTTCATTGAGATCGCTGACATTGCTTTTGGTATAAATACGCAACAGTTTGAGGTAAAGATTTTGTTTAAGGTCGAGCAATTCGGTTTCAATGGCAAACGCATCATCCAGCAATAAAACGGCATCCATAGGATTAAAACGGATAGGATCGAGTTTTAGTGCGGCCTGTTGTTTTCTCAATAATTCGTCATACAGGACTTTTTTCTGGTTGAAGCCAATATATTGTTTTAACTTATAGCGGTATTCATACATTTCATTCATCAGTTCTTTTCCTGATGCTGTAAATTTTTCATCCAGCCTGAATTCATTCAGTTTTACCTGTGCCTCGGTAAGTTCGTCACGTTTTTTAAGGTTAAAGGGCAAAGGCACCGAAACACCTATCACCCACGAATAAAAACTACGGTTGACCGGTGTTATAAGGTCGTAGAAATTATAACGGATACCGGTGGAAAGACTGATATCGCGTGTAAATTTATTCTGAAGCTCCAGGTTTTCACGATAAAGCAGCAAAACCGAATCTTTTATAGTGGAATCAATGGTTTGGAGCACACGTGCATAGTTAAGGTCTATCAGCGGAAGCCCGGTAGCCGTTATGCCTGAAGTATCGGGAGTGGTATAAAAACTCTCATTATATCCCGCATATACCTGCAATTGCGCTTCAATTTCTGCTTTTCGGGTCACCACACGGATGTAGTCTTCGCGGGTAATGTATTTGGCAAAATGCAGATCTTCGGCAATGGCAGTTACTTCATTAAGCAGTTTTTTTCTTTTTTCCAGCACTTCAATTTTGGCGATATTAAAAAGATAGATCAGCTGGTTCCATCTGCCCGCATACAAATTTTCTTTTGCTCCCAGTGGTGAAAGCATTTCATTGATGCGAATATCGTTTTTCGATATTTTTTCATCATATCGGTTGGATAAAAAACCGTTTTGTAAAACCGACCAGTTGACACCCGCCATCAGTCTGCGGTAGTACACCAGGTTATCATCATCTTGATTTACCGAAGGCTTGAAATTTTCGATGTAGCTTACATCGGCATTAATAGCCGGGTCACGGTGATATAATTCAGATTCAATACGCTTCACTTCGTTTTCATAAGCCAGCGCAGCATTTTTCATGTCACCGGAAAATAGCTTTATTACCGGCTGAACGGATGAAACAGTGTCAGAAAGGTTTCTTTTTGTACTATAATCTTTCCAGGTTTCTGTAAGTGCTTTTATCCTGCTTTTTAAAACAGGGTCTTCTGTTTGCGCTGACAAATTTTTCAGGCAGGCAACCAAAGCAAGCAGTACTATCGTTTTAGTATATTGGGGCACCTCTAATTACAAGGGCTGCAAAAATAAGCATTTACCTTAAATACAGGCTGTTAAATATGTCTTAAAGATGTATTTTTTCTTGTATTTTTAAAGGCCAAAACCATCACCCTCTGAGGCCAGTTTTATTGATACTGTTTACCCTTGTTGTTTACCTTCCTTTAAAGGGTCAAAAGGATGATATTCAGTTTGAACACCTATCCATGAGGGATGGTTTGTCGATGAATCCTGTTATGGCAATTACACAGGATGAAAAGGGGTTTATGTGGTTTGGTACCCAGGACGGGCTTAATAAATATGACGGGTATTCATTTAAAGTATACAAAAAACAGGAAAACGACAGCCTTTCCATTTCTGATAATTTTGTTACCGCGCTTGGTATCGACCGCGAAGGGAAAATTTGGATAGGCACACTTTCGGGTGGGCTTAACTGTTTTGATTATAACAAAAAAGGATTTAGCCGCTTTACAAAACTAAATTCTGTGCTGGCCACCAACCAGGTTTGGTGCATCGTTCCCGATTATAAGGGAATGCTGTTTGTGGGCACTGATAAAGGAATTTATACGATATCCGAAGGTAAGCCCGTTGCATTTGGATCTACTCACCCCACTTTAAAATACCTTGACAATTATTCCATTCTTACTTTGTTTCATGATAGCGGGTTAAATATCTGGATCGGAACAACGGAAGGTTTGTTTTTGTATTCGATGAAGGAAAATAAACTGCGTGCCTTTCCCGAAAAAAGCCTGAGTAATAAAATTGTTTTGTCGGTATTTGAAGATGCAGAGAAAAAAATATGGGTGGGAACACTTGACGGATTAAATAAATGGGAGGGCGGAAACCGGTTTACACCTTATTTTTTTAAAGAAAGAAAACTCAATGCCCGCGAAGATTCTGTATCAGCAGGCTCTGCCATCAAAAATATTTACAGCATTGTAAATAATTACGGAGGGAATACCATCAGGCAAATTATGCAGGATAAAAAAGGAAACCTGTGGATAGGCACTGATATGGAACTCATCATTTTTAATCCTGCCACAGGGAAATTTGTCAATTATAAAAAGGATCTCATTAATCCCACCGGCATCAACGACCATTTTATCCGAAGTATGTTTAAAGACCGCTCGGATGTATTGTGGATTGGCACTCTTGGAAACGGAATCAATAAAACCGATCTGAAGCCGAAACGGATAAAGCATTACCAGAAAAAACTTAATGATCCATCCAGTCTTTCCGAAAACTATGTACGTGCCATCGCACAGGCTTCCAACCGCAGGATGTGGGTGGGAACACTTATTGGCGGACTGAATGAATTTGACCCTGAAACGGAAAAATTTACCGCCTATGGATATAGCGGCAGTAACGATGGAATTCACCCCAACGACAATAATGTGTGGTCGCTTTTTCTCGAAAACGATTCGATATTGTGGATAGGGACGAATAATGGCCTTAACCGGTATGAGATTTATTCAGGAAAATTCTCCTATTATCAGCACAATGAAAAAACCGGGGGAAGCCTTTCTGAAAACACAGTTCGCTCTATTCTTGTTGATTCAAAAGGGATTTTATGGGTAGGAACCGAAGGAGGATTAAACAAGCTGAACCGTGAAACCGGCACTTTCGAAATTTATTCCAGCGGGAAAAATAATCCGAAGGCCATCAGCGACAACACTATCTGGAAAATTATTGAGGATAATTCAGGAATGTTGTGGATTGCTACCAACAACGGGCTCAACCGTTTCGATCCGGTGAAACTGAAATTTACGCATTATAAAAATGATCCCGCAGACAAGTTTTCACTTAGCCATAACGGTGTGCGCACTATCCTTGAAGACGATAAGGGAAAAATTTGGGTAGGCACACAAAATGGCCTCAATATACTTGATGTTTCCAGGGGAAAATTTAAACGAATGGATGAAAAAAACGGGTTGCCCAACTCATTTGTGTATTCCATTGAACAGGACATGTACGGATTCATCTGGATTAGTACGAACAAAGGCCTTGCTAAGATTGATCCCGAAACTTTTTCTGTTCAGAGTTATGATGTGCATGATGGTTTGCAGGATTATGAGTTTAATACCAATGCCAGTTGCAATACGCTTTCGGGTGAATTATATTTTGCCGGCCCCAATGGAATGAACCGTTTTCACCCGGCACAACTCGAACCCAGTAAGATAAATCCGAATGTGGAAATTACAATGGTAAAAATCTTCGATCGTGTATATGAAGGTGAAAAAGATATTTCAGAAACCGGGGAAATTGAGCTGGGTTATGATGAAAACAGCCTGTATTTTGAGTTTACTTCACTCGACTTTTCCAATCCGTCACGCAATAAATATTCCTATAAGATGGAAGGATTTGATGAAGACTGGATAGATGCCGGCCATAACCGCCATGCTACCTATACCAATCTCGATCCCGGTAACTATATTTTTAAAGTAAGGGGAACCAATTCGGATGGAGTGTGGAGTAATCATGTTAAGGAAATACGTATTGTTATCAGGCCCCCTTTCTGGCAAACCGGTATTTTTTATGTGCTTTGTGTGTTTATGGTTTTGTTCACCGCATACCTTATTTACCGGTGGAGAGTAAGAAAACTTACGAAAGAAAAAAGAATACTCGAGGAAAAAGTAGAAGAAAGAACAAAAGACCTGGCCGAAGAAAAAAGAAAAATTGAAGCGTTTAACCGCGAACTGGAAAAACTTTCACTGGTAGCCAGCAAAACGGAGAATTCGGTTATTATTGCCAATGAGTCGGGCATAATAGAATGGATTAATGAAGGATTTGTAAAAATGCACAAGACAGATGAAGGATATAAAAATTATTACGGAAAAAAATTAACAGACACGAGTTCCAATGAAAAACTCGGGGAAATTATAGAGGATGCCGTTTCAGGAAAAAAATCAATGATCTACGAATCGGTAAATACCAATGCGGAAGGAAAAAAATTCTATGTGCAGTCTACACTCACTCCCATTTTTGATGAAAACGGCCGGCTGAAAAAAATTATCATCATCGATTCTGACATTACCGAACGGAAAAAATCGGAAGAAATCATCCGTGTAAAAAACAAAGACATCACCGACAGCATCAATTATGCCCTACGCATCCAGCAGGCGATGTTGCCCGGGCAGGAAAGAGTAGAAGAAATCCTTCCCGAATCGTTTGTGTATTTCAGGCCAAAGGATATTGTAAGCGGGGATTTTTATTTTATTGAAAAAATAACTACTAACGAAGACCGGGTGTTAGCAGGTTTTGCCGTGGGTGACTGCACCGGACACGGAGTTCCGGGAGCATTTATGAGCATCATTGCCAATAATTATCTCCAGCAATCACTTTCCGTTAAGTCAGTCAACAGTCCCGCAGACGCACTGAAATATGTGAGTGAAAAAATTTATGACACGTTTAGCGGAAAAGGGGAGAATAAAGTAATTCGTGACGGAATGGACGTGTCGTTTTGTGTGTATAGCAAACTGGATAAGCTGATATGGTTTGCGGGAGCCAATCGCCCGCTGATTATTGTCGGCAAACAAGGCGTAAAGGAAATTAAAGGCGATGCCCAGCCTGTAGGTTTCCAGGATAACCCAAGGCCATTTACCAATCACAGCATACAGGTGGAAAAAGGGGATATGGTTTATTTATTCAGTGATGGATATGCCGACCAGTTTGGAGGGCCTGAAGGAAAAAAATTCAAATTCTCACGATTCAGGGAATTACTTGTCAATATGGCAGAACTTCCCCTCACCGATCAGAAAGAACAAATAAACCGTGTTTTTGAAGAATGGAAATCATGGAATGATCCCGGGGGAACTATACGCGAATACGAACAACTGGACGATATTTGTGTAATGGGGGTGAGAATATAAACCTTTGATCACTTAAACAGGCAGTTTATTCACCGGTAGCGATATTTTTTTCATCATTGGGTCAACCTCCGCTATGGTTTTGGCGTCTATAGTAGTAAATTCACAGGGTGAAATCCATACCATCCAGGCCGGTTATCTTTCTGCTCAACACAACGGTTTTTACCCTTGCGTTTGTCCTTGTTTCATTTTTTTCCCCAGCCCAGGTCATTATCAACGAAGGCTGCAACAAAAACTACTCTCTTATCCAGGACACAAATGAAGATTATCCCGACTGGATCGAATTGTATAACGCGGGTACGGATACGGTCAACCTGTTTAATTATTCCCTGTCTGATAATATCAATGAGCCGGCTCAATGGACGTTTCCGGAAGTGCTGCTGCTGCCCGGGCAATACATGACTGTTTTGTGCAGCGGAAAAGACCGGAAACCTCATTCACCCTACATCAATGTGTTGTATGATACTTCATTTACTCCGTCAGCGGGGTGGAATACTTTTCAGTTTACAACACCATTTTACTGGGACGGATTTTCATCTCTTATCATCAACATTTGCTGCAAAAAATCACTGACCTATACCTGGAATTGTGTTTTTAATCAAACCGCTACTTCCTATGTTTCTTCACTGTATCACCGCAGTTACAACAGCGATTGGGTGTGCAATGCAGGAACAGGAAGGTATCACAAACAACGGCCGAATATGAAACTGAACGGTATGCAGATCGGTTTCGACAGCATTCGTAATGCCACCAATGGTTTTCCTGCGCCTTTCGGAAACCTGTATACCACAACACGGTCGCAGTTTATTATTCCCGGCCCGGAACTAACGGCCTCCGGGTTAACGTCAGGGTATATCGACTCGCTTTCCTTTGATGTGGATTCTGCCAACATTCTTCAGTTCGATTATATTGATTTTTGCCTTCAATCCGTAGAGTTTGATGAACTGACCACTAAATTTGTAAAAGCTACCGACAAAATCACATTCCACACCAATTTTAAGATCAGTGCATCGGGCGAAACAGTTTACCTGTTCGATCCTTCCCAAAATGTGATCAGCAGCCTGGTAGTAGACGGTATGCAGGCAGATCATAGCGTTGGACATGTTCCTGACAACAGCGGAAATATCGAAATAATGGCTGTTCCCACTCCCGATTCCACCAACAATTTTTCGCAGATTTGGAATGGTTATCTTGCCGAACCTTTGTTTTCACTTACTTCCGGTGTTTACACTAATCCTGTGTCCGTTAGTATTGGAAATATGAGCGGAGGCACTTCTGTGATCCGTTATACCACCGATGGATCCGATCCTGATGATTCTTCTGCCATTTATAACGGTACGCCACTGAATTTTGATTCTACTGTTGTGTTGAAAGCCGCTTGTTTCGATACGCTTTACCTGCGAAGTAAAATAACAGCGGCATCTTATCTTTTTGATATTTCCCATACCACTCCCGTAATTTCCATCATCACTGCCGATTCAAATCTTTACGGGCCACTGGGAATTTTTGACAACTGGGCACGCGAATGGAGCCGGCCGGCTTATGTGGATTATTTTGATTCCACCGGGCAGGTAATTTTTTCACAACGAGCGGGAATTAAAATTGACGGAGGAGCAGGAGGGAGCAGGAGAAAACCGCAACACTCGATGCGGGTGATGATGGGTGACGGAACATTGGGTGACGGAACAGTATATTATAATTTTATTCCCAACCGGGGAGCAAGAAACAAATACAGCGATTTTTACCTGCGCAACGGATCCAATATGTACCTGCGTTTTCCCCATAAAGATGCAGCCGAAACACAAATGACAACGGGCGCCATAAAAGGATATTATTCTTCGTGGAGGCCGGTAACCGTGTATATCAATGGCGGGTATTTCGGATTGTATGAGTTGCGCGAAAAATTCAATGCCGAATATTTTGAAACTCTCGAAGGTGCCGATTCCATCAGCCTGCTTACCATGAGTTACTGGAATGGTCAATGGTTGCGCCCTCTCGAAGGATCTGAATTCGAATATTTTGATGCCTACGAAAAATTCTGTGTGCTCGACCCATCCGATAACGGTTACTGGGCTTCAGCAGACAGCCTGTTTGATCTTGAGTATTATACCGATTATATCATCTCACAGTCGTGGATCGGTAACTCCGACTGGCCGGATAACAATATCAAGCTGTATCGCTCCAATAAAACCGGGTTTCGCTGGCGCTTTTGTGTCATCGACCAGGAATGGGCAATGAATCCCTATGGCTGGAATGACTGTACATTTAACAGCATCAACTTCATGAATAATGTAGACACTTCATGGACGTATCTCAATATGTGGAAAAAAAGTATGCAGAACGGGAAATTCAAAAACTATTTCATCAACCGTTATGCAGATGTAATGAATACAGCTTACCGCTACGAACGGCTCGAAGAAATTGAAAATACCATGTTCTACCTTGTGCAGGATGAAATGGACGATCAGTTTATGCGATGGAAAGATACACTTGATTATGACAGTTTGTTGCTGGCGTATTATTTCAATCACTTTACTTTTCTTTCTCAACTCGAACAGCGGTCGGATTATGTGCGTGATGATATTTTGTTTCACTATTCATTGCCAAATCTTGTAGATCTTACCCTTGATGTAGTTCCGCAGGGTGCAGGAAAAATTCATATCAGCACCATCAAACCTGAAAATTATCCCTGGAACGGAATTTATTTTAATGGGGTACCCATAAAAATAGAAGCTATTGCCAACCCGGGATATACATTTTCTCATTGGCAAAATAATTCACTCATAACCGATACGCTTTCTGTTATTTTTGAGGATACACTTAATGCACAGATTACTTCATTTACCGCACATTTTAATCCCGTTATCACTGATGTGGAAGCAAATGAAGCACCTTTATTTTCCGTTTGGCCCAATCCTGCAAACAGTATTTTATTTATTGCACCGGTGAATCCGGTTACTGAGGCACGATGGCTGGAAGTGAACGATGTTCTGGGCAACAGGATATTTTCTAATGAACCGGTGGTTCATTCAGGAAGAATAGTGGTGGATGTGAGTTCGTTGCCCTCTTCTGTTTACCTGGTAACCATTTATGATAAAAATGGCCTTAAACAAACCTGCAGGATCGTAAAAACAGCGAGCGACAGGTAAATCATCCTGTGTTTTTAATTTTTGAACGTTTATTTCCCTTTACGTTAAGGTTAAGAACGGGAGAATCGGTATATTCGTGAAACCAATTTTTGTCTCATGCCGCTACTGAAAAGAACGATTATTCTGCCGGTGTTTATTTTTTTCTTTTATTCGTCTTTTGCGCAGGTGGCGATCAATGAAGGAAGTAATAAAAACCATACTACCATAGCTGATGAAGACAACGATTATCCTGATTGGGTGGAGTTGTTTAATTATAGCGCGGATACTGTAGATCTTTTCAATTTTTCCATTACTGATAATTTAACTGATCCACAGAAATGGATTTTTCCCTCAGCAAAGATCAATCCGGGAGAATATAAAGTTATTTTTTGCAGTAAAAAAGACCGTAAGCCCGATGCAGGATTTGTTACTGTTCATAATTCCGGTGTTTTTCTTCCGCAACCGGGATGGAATACGCATACTTTCTCAACACCTTTTTATTGGGACGGCACATCCAACCTGCTTATCAATATCTGCTCGTATGAAGGCACGGGCTATACCTCAAACTCTGTATTCAATCAAACCGCTACAGCTTATCCTTCCACCGTATATTATTTTGAAGACGGAAGTGCAGCTGCCTGTGCAGAAACTGTCGGGACTATCGTTAACCAGCGTCCGAATATCCGCCTCAACGGATTCCAGGTAGGCAACGGAACCATTCAGAATACGGCCACCGATTATCCGGCTCCATACGGAAACTGGTATTGGGGCGCGCGTCACCAGATGATTATTCCTGCTGCTGAACTAACGGCTGCCGGACTTACGGCAGGAAATATTACCAGCCTTGATTTTGATGTGGTAACTCCCGATCCCTGTGCGTATGACTATATCGAAATCAGTATGAAACTGGTTGCTGCCACTGCCGTTTCCAGCCAGTTTGTTCCTTTAAATACAGCCCAGTTTTTACACACCAATTTCGGAATAGGCTCATCGGGAGAAACTATTTATTTGTTTGATTCTGCCGGCAGCCAGATCAGCAATCTCAATATCCCCGAACTGGATGTTAATCACAGCTACGGGTGTTTTCCCGACAGTTCGGCAGTAAAAAAATATTTCGGATGGCCTACTCCCAACGCATCCAATAACTCATCCCTTACCTATAACGGTTATATTGCGTCTCCCGCATTCTCTCTTGCTTCGGGAGTTTACGCAAGTCCACAATCCGTTAGTATCATCAACATGAGTGGCGGCACTTCCATTGTAACCTATACCACCGATGGCTCCGAACCCACTGTTTTTTCTACTCAATATACCGGAACGCCTATCCCCATTACGTCCACTACTGTATTAAAAGCAAGGGCTTTCGACTGGGGAATGTTGGGTAGCCCGCTTAGCGCTGCGAGTTATCTTATCGGGATCAATCACACTACTCCCGTTATTTCCATGATCACCGAAAACAATAACCTGTATGGCCTGACCGGAATTTTTGATAATTGGTGGCAGGATTGGGAGAAACCCGCTTATTTGGATTATTTTGATTCTACAGGCCTGCTTATTTTTTCACAGCGTTCGGGTGTGCAGATTGATGGCGGAGCAGGAGGAAGCCGTTCGCATCCGCAACATTCCATGCGCCTTGAAATGAACGACCCTGTTTTGGGTGACGGAAAAGTGTTCTATAATTTTATTCCCAACCGCGGCACAAGAAATGAATTCAGTGATTTTTACCTGCGCAACGGCTCGAATATGTATCTTATTTACCCTTATAAAGATGCCGTGCAGGTGCAAATGATGGTGGGCGCTACCAAAGGATATTATTCTTCGTGGCGGCCGGTTACATTGTATATCAACGGTGGATATTTTGGTTTATATGAATTGCGCGAAAAGTTTAATGCAGAATATTTTCAAACCCTTGAAGGAGCGAATCCCGATTCCATCGATTTACTTTCACTCAGTTACTGGAACGGAGGTGTTCTGCGCCCCGTGATCGGTTCTGTCGATTCGTTTTATACAGACTATAATAATTTTAACCTGCTGAATACAACTGATACCGGTTACTGGGCTTCAGCAGATAATTATTTTGATATGGAATACTATACCGATTACATTATTGCTCAGTCGTGGATGGGAAATGTAGATTGGCCTTATAATAATATTAAATTGTATCGGTCAAATGCCACCAATTACCGCTGGAGATTTTGTCTTATCGACCAGGAATTGTCAATGGATCCGGCAGGGTGGACAGATTATACTTACGATCATATTAATTTCATGCTGGGACAAAGTACAGCTATTCCCTACATTAACATCTGGCTGAAGAGCATGCAAAACGGAAAGTTTTATAATTATTTTATTAACCGTTTTGCAGATGTGATGAATACCGCTTACCTGGATAGCCGTTTGCAGGATATTGATAATACTTTTTTTAATCTTACAGCAGACGAAATGCCTAATGAATTTTACCGCTGGGGAGATTCCACCGATATTCCGGGACAGATGCTGGATTTTTATATGAATCATTTCACTTTCCAGTCGCAGCTTAACCAGCGAAGCGATTATGTGCGTGATGATATTGAAACCCATTTTAATCTTCCCAACCAGGTTGATCTTACACTGGATGTTATCCCCAATGGTGCAGGAAAAATTCATATCAGTACGATCGAACCGGATGCTTATCCCTGGAATGGAATTTATTTCAACGGAGTGCCGGTAAAAATTTATGCCATTGCCAACCCGGGTTATACTTTTTCCCATTGGGGGAATAACGGTTTGATCACTGATACACTGAATTATATTTTCCTTGATACGTTGCAGGCATCAACTATTTCATTTGATGCCTATTTTGAACAAACCAATATTAGTGTGGAAGAACTGGAAATGGCTGAATTTTCTGTTTATCCCAATCCTGCAAATAATATGCTTTATATTGTTTCAAAACAACAGCAGAGCGGGGCGGATGCTTACGAGATTACCGACCTTGCGGGTAAAATTATTAAATCGGGAACTTTAAATCCTGCCGGTGGAAAAGCAGCGATTTCGGTGGAGTCGTTGCCGGTATCGATGTATTTTATTACTGTCAGGCAAAAAGGAAAGGGTATTCAAACCATTCGTTTTGTAAAAACAAACTGATTTTTTAATATATTTATTCCCTCAAACCACTGCTATGAAAAGAAAACTACTTTTTGCGGGAATTATTTTTTCCGCTTTTATACAACCTGTTTCCTCTCAGATATGCAATCCTAACGGAAACCTGATCATTTTTTCCAACTACGATGGCGGCACACTCAATATTAATGTGGATGTGAATATTCCCAATTTAAAACTAGGTATCATTTCCTATGAAGCGGTGGAAGTGAATATCTCCGGTGCTTTCGCAGGAAACATCACAGCTGTTGAATGGGCCGGGTACAATGCCGCCAACGGGCATTGTATTCCTAATATCACCAACACGGTGGTAAATGGTGTTTCAGCAGGAATAGTTACATATTCCATTCTTCCTGCCGCCACTTATTCCGATCCAGATGGATACAGCAGCATTGTTTGTGCTTACCAATGCGGAGCAGGAAACCAGGGTGGTTGCAATACTGCGATACAGATCACCGATTATTTTCTTACTTCATTGGGCGGAACGTTATATTATCATTACCTGCAATATGGATGTTGGTCGGGAACGCAAAATGTATCGGCCGGGGGAAACTGTTGTGATCAACCCGCTGCTGCGCCTGTTGCCGATTTTTCATGGTCGCCATCTGGAGTTTGTGCCGGAGATTGTGTTACCTATACCGATCAGTCAGTAAATAACCCCACCAGCTGGTCGTGGACATTTTCAGGTGGAAACCCGGCTACCTCTGCGTTACAAAATCCGGTAGTTTGTTATTCCAGCGCAGGTACGTATCCCGTTAGTCTTACCGCCTCCAACAGCAATGGCAGCAATACCACTACATTCAACCTGCAGGTGAATATTGCCGATCCTTCGGTTTCGGTGAATGGCGCTACACTTACTGCTTTGCAATCGGGAGCCAGTTATCAATGGATAGATTGCAATAATGGAAACACAGCCGTTGCCGGGGCTACTTTACAATCATTTACGGCATCGGTTTCAGGAAGCTATGCTCTTGTTATTTCCAGCGCCAATTGTTCGGATACATCTTCCTGCCTGGACGTTACGATCGGAAACTCGGTGAATGAATTTATTTTTTCCCAATATGCATCAGTATATCCGAATCCTGCCAGTGAAGTTTTGAATATACTTTTGTTCTCAGCCGATTCGGAAGGAAGAATTCTTACTATAGAAAATTCGACAGGGCAGATTATATACTCTGAAAATATTTCAAATAGTAAAATGGAAATATCTTTGGAAGAGTATCCTTCAGGAATTTATTTTATCAGAATGGATACATCCCGGGGAATGATGTCGAAAAAATTTATCCGGCAGTAAGTCTTACCCAAATTTCAGGTTGAAGTCGTAAAGAGAACCCATTTGTTTGATAGTAAATTTAATTTTTCCCATCTGGTAATCTTCTTTTATTCTTTTTTCAGTGGTTTGATTTTCCCTGATTTTAAATCCGAATGATTTAAATTCTTCCAGTAATGCTAGCGCGTAGGTTTTTTCCTTGATATCGAAAATAACCTGTGAGACCTTATTGTTCTCTACGGAGATGGAAAAATTTTCTTTTCGGCTGTTCCAGTAAGAATAAGTGGAGTCGGTTACATTTCCCCCGACAATAATATTGGCAGAAGATTTATAACCAATTGAAACAAGCATTTCGTTCATAGGTGTAAGGCCTTTTTCTGCAGTTTCCATAATAACGGAAGCCTTTAGTTTTCCTTCGGCAGGTGTACCGGAAAAAAACATAATAAAAAGAAAATAAAATGTCATAATTTAAAATTTAGTTTTTAAAGATAAGGCATATCTGGTAAACGGAATCAGTTTTTATATATTTAAGCGAATTTTCTCCTGATTTGTAGATAACAGTATCTCCTTCGGTGTTATTATAGCTAAACCCGGCATTTTTAAATCCTTCCAAAAGATTTTGGCTTGTTTCTTTACCTGTAAGAATAATGTACTGTGAGATAGAATTCATAGCAGCAATCACGGTAATTTGTGTGCCGCGGGTATCGTCATATTCATAAAAATAATCTATTGTGCCCTCAGGAACATACTGGTTCATTAGCCTGAATCCCGAATTTTGCAGATAAGCGTCAACGGCCACTACGTCTTTTTTTGAACATTCCATCAGTCCCGTGGCGCTTAACTCAGCTTTTTGCGGGGAAAAGAAAAGTAAGGAAATGAGAAGAATAAGCTGCATCTTAATTTTGATTTTTAAGGGTTAGATGTAGAACCAGTACGCAATAAAGATAAAAAAAATCCATTATTTTTTTGGAAATTTAAGTTTGCCCTGATACCGGATGAAATAATCATGCATTTTTCATCATTTTTTACGAAAAAACTACTTTTTACAGAAAGCAATTGGATTTTAATGCGGTTTGGTATAATTTTAGCTGGTAAGCCAAAAAAATCAAAACCATGAAGCATTTACTGATTTTACTTCTTGCCGTAGGGGTGGTTACTTCTAATGCCCAGGATATCACTCTCCCCACCGATGAAAACAAAAAAATTACTTATACCGGGGTAATAGAATTGTCTGGCGCAACACCTGACATCCTTAGAGCCAAAGCCCATACATTTTTAAAATCCGAAAAAAATGTTTCAGGTATCACCGAAACTGATGGTGTGATTACTGCATCAGGTTATGATGATTTTATTGGCGGGAGAAATAAACAAAAGATGAAAATGAGTTTCGATCTGAAACTGGAATTCAAGGAAGGAAGATATAAATATACGATCACCAGGATTCAGTACACGCCTTATCCCGATGCCAATAACCCGACACAAATTACGGTAAATGCAGAAACCTGGTATGATGAATACCGCCTGCTGGTGGGAAAGGGAAAAGAAACCAGCACTAATGCAAAAATGTATTACCAGATATTTATGACCACCGACCGCGACATCACTACCTTCATTGATAAAATGAAAGCCGGTATGCAGCAGGAAGCAAAAACGGGAGATGATTGGTAGGAAAGTTGAAAGTTGGAAAGCGCCAGGTTTAAATTTACAACCCACTTATAAATAATCAAAGTGATTATTTTCTGACAGATTTCTGTGCACGTGGTATTTCAAAGTAATAAATGAAGTATAAATCGTAACCAATCGGTAAGACTGGCGGCCTGAGAATCTTTAGGAATAACAGGGAGGCTTTATGTTATATATATGCAACTGTATTACCGATAAAGCTACCGGTTTTGTACTTAATAAACTACCTGATAGGAGGAACTTCCACAGGCCAGTTATCAGGGTTTTGTGAAGAATGCAACACAGTAAGCACGATGATTTCATTCCCATCAATAATATAAAAGATAAGGAAAGGGAATACTTTTAATGGTGCAACGTGAATATTCAGGTATCTTTTCTGAAAATTAAGTGGATTTCCTTTGATATGTTTCAGGTAGGATAAATATTCAGTGTAAAACCTTTTTCCAAGGCCTTTCTGCCGTTCATTGTAATAAACTATTGCTGATTTTAAATCAACCTCTACCTGAGGTTCGTAGGAAAGGAAATATTTTTTCATGGGATTTAAAGGACTTTCCTGATCCTTTTATCCATATCTTTTTCAGAAACCAGCTTATGCCGGTTTTCTTTAACAGATTTCAGCCTTTTGTGCAACACCTTTTTATGTGCTTTCGATATAATCACTTCAGGTTTTTCTTCTTCCACTTTAACATAACTGAAACTGCGGAGCAATTCCAGTAAAAAGGATTTTCTGCTTGCAGGTACACTTATGCTGATTCTTTCCATATCCGGCTGATTTTATATTACAAATATACGCATTTCTCCCCTGATTTGTTCTGCTGCCGGCAATAAATTACAAACCTGAGGGTATTTTTCTGGATATATCCGGGCATACTTAGTCCCCTGTTATTTTCTATAGTAACTTTTCTGAGGCAGTTCATTATACATGTAATGAAAAAAATACTGGCATTATTGTTTTTAATTCCCGGATTCCTCTCCGGACAAGCCAACCGTGATTTTCGCGAGATAGCACAGAAAAAAATAAAAGCAATTTATGTTGGCGATACCACGTATGAAGATTATACAGTCTATTATTATGACAGGGATGGTTTTTTGCGGGAAGAACAAATGTTCTGTGATTATGCAATAAGAGAAATTAAAAAATACGGGAGGGATGGAATATCTCATGAAGAATTATCTTTTGGCTGTTTGCGTAATGAAGAATATGTACGAACAGGATCCAACTACAGATGTGCAGAAACCGATACCCTTGAACATACTATAGAAACATTCGATGAAAAACTGAGGAGAGTTAAAGTATATCAGAAAATAGACATGAAAAGCTACAGGCATTACAGTGAAGATTCCGGCCAGCTTGAAAATTTTGAATGTCGTAAAACAAAAGATAGCATCTTTTGGTGGTTTGAAATGAGAATATGGGGATGGGAAATGGAAAATGTATTTACAAAAAGTGACAGCATCGAATATTTGGATAAAAAGTACATAGCGATTTCTCACTTGAATGCAAAAGGTGATATTATTTCTACACGTTCATTTGTGATCTATAAAAATGACACAATACCGGGAAATTTCCGAGGCTATATAGATTATGGCAATGCAGATTATTTTTATGCTGAAAACGGAGTTTTACTGGCTACGGAGTGTTTTATATACGATAACCAGGAAAAATTGATAATGATGAGGGAAGAATATGTATATAAAAAAAACGGTGAGTTAATACGATGCAAACGATATCTAAAGAATTTCGACTCTGTTGATGTATTTCCCAACTGGTATCAGGATGCTGATGTATTGATTATACAGGAGATTAAAAATTATAAATGGATCAATCCACAGAAAAAAATTATGAGCCCGGTGCATAAAAAAACAAGAACAAGTATTCCGGATTATACTGATTGGTTGAAAGAAAGAAAACGATTGTTTTTCGGGGAATTTTTATTTTCGGTAGAACATGTTCACGAAACAAAGTGGGCTTTCAGAATAGAATATTGGGAATGAATGAAAAAAGATATTAAATTATTTTTCAAAATTACTGCCAACCACACCAGAGCGCGTGGCGAGCGCCATCTGCCGCCTGCATTTACTCTTTCCTCATGGCTTTTCACTTATCACTTCTTCCCCCACCAAAAACATTCCTCTTTTCTTCAACGCCTCTTCCACATAAGAAAAAGTAGATAAAATATCCGGCTTGCCGTTTACAACTGCCACATCATGTTCAAAATGTGCGCTGGGTTTGTTGTCGGCTGTATTGATG
>JBMORL010000113.1:0-57549 GCA_049322335.1 Bacteroidota bacterium | reverse complement strand
AAATGGTGAATAACAAAGATGATGCAGACGATCTCACCATCGAAGCATTCGGAAAAGCATTTAACCGGCTGCATTTATATACACCCAATTTTGCATTCAGCACGTGGTTGTTTAAAATTGCTTCCAACAATTGCATCGATTTCATCCGCAAGAAAAAGAAAAACACCATGTCTATCGATACTGCTTTTGCAGGAGATGATGGCGATGAAATGTATATGGACCTGAAATCCGAGTCGCTCGATCCGGAAGAAATGGCCATCAAGGAACAGAAAGAAAAACTGATGCGTGAAGTAGTTCAAAAACTAAAACCACGTTACCGCCAGCTGATAGAAATGCGCTATTTCCAGCAACTCGCCTACGAAGAAATTGCCGAACAACTCGACCTTCCTCTCGGAACCGTAAAAGCACAATTATTCCGCGCAAGAGATCTTTTGTACCAGGTGCTTAAAAATTCGAAGGACAGGATTTGATAAATTGAGGCAAAAGGCAAGAGCCATAAGTCGTGAGTAAAAACAGTATTTATTCAATCTTTCCGATAATTTCAGATCTTATTTCAAATCCATGCCATAAAACGGTTTCCTTTACGTGATGATGCATGGCTTTAAAAGAAATTATACCATCTTTTAATGCTTCCGGAGTTATTTTTTCGAGGTGTTTGGAGTATTGATTTGCAATTTTTTGAAATTCTTCGTTCACCCGTATATTATATTCCCATTCCCCATAAATATATCCGTCTTTTATCATGCCGGAGTGCATTTGCAAACCATCTTCATAAAATCGGTTATAAACCCCATTGATGAGAAACCCGGAATAATTATATTCTTTATGTTTCTTTCCGGATGTGTAATATGTTTTTTGCGATCCTTCCAGCCAGCCGTTTCTATAGTTATGGTCTGATATCAATATTCCTTTTTCGTTGTAGTATTTCCAGTTACCCGATTTCTTTCCCTGATAAAATGTGCCTCTTTCTTTCAATTTTCCGTTCGGCCACCACGATGAATAATCGCCATGTACGATATCGGATAAAAAAGAAACAGTGAGAATTGTTTTTCCCTTTTCATTTGTTCTTTTCCATTCTCCATACATAAAACCGTCTGTAAGGGTTCCGTTAATTGTGCCGCCATATTGATCAGTAAACGAAACAGTTTCATTTACCTTCTCTTTTCCGGCATAGCGTATTTCATCTTTAAGCAATTCAATTTCCAATAATGCCACTAACTCATTCTGGTCATCCGTATAGGGTTGATATTCTTCGGTAATCATATACGAAGCAATGTTGTCCATCATTTTAACAGACTTGATTATTTTCCCTTTCCAATAACGATTTACAAAGTAATCATAAAAATTCCCGGCATGTTCTTTTAAATAATAATAATTACTGTGAATACTCCATCTTACTTCAGGAAAATACAACCAGCAAACTTCAGTTATTTTTCCTTTGGTATCACGGGCACAAAGTCCCAGGCCAACAGGATATGCTTTAAATTTTCCAGTATGCTTTTCGTAATTCCAATCAACCTTTAGCCTTAAATGAGTAATTTTTCCTTTTATTGAATCAGACATATTTTTTTCTCTTCCGTCTCTGATCCAATTGTTAAAATCATCTTTTTCATAAATAGTAAGGTATTGTAATGAAATATCTCTGAGTATAGTGTCTATAATTTGAATTCGCCCATAATCCGGACCAAAATAATAATTAGATGTGGCAGTATCGGTGTCATTTTGCCTGATATTTGGTCTTGCATAATACTTTAAAATTTTGTTTTCTTTGTCATCTAAATTTAATTCGTACCATGTTCTAATTACCCAATTCTCATCCTCCCCCATTAAAAAATCGAAAGGAATTGAACAAGTTGGATCTTTATAACAGTTTCTGAAAAATTTAGTATGATTTTCTCTGCTTCCTGGCTCAGATGCTTCAATACTTTCAATTTCTCCCGAGATGAAATTATTTACATATGAATTAAAAATAAAATATCGTTCACTTATTGCATGTCCATCCACAACCATCTGAGAATTTACATTCAGCTGTGATAAGATAAAAAGAAAAAGAAAATATTTTTTCATCAATAAGGAATATATTTTGTTTCCACCACATAACTATCTGATCCTTCCTGCAGCCACAATGCATCCTTTTCCAGTTTTTTAATTCGAAGGGTGTCATAAGTCTCGGAGAAAATGTATTGCCTGTAATACCAGGCGGGCGTATGAATAATGATGGATTTTTTGTGATCATAAAAATCCCATGATCCGGTGACAACAGTTGATCCGTTGTTGTCGTATTCAAATTCGTATTTTCCGTTTTTGAAAAATTCATAATAACGGATAAAATTTCCGAATGTGGCAGGAGAACCATTTACCAGTTGTTCCTGTATCTTCCACCGGTTTTCCAGCCGCCTTTTTTTGGAATGAATGGTAAAGTTATCGCCTTCTTCGTATTTTTTGCAGGAGAAAAGAAGGAGTGGCAGTAGCAGGAGCAGCGGCAGTTTTGCTGAATAAGTTAAATGTGAAATGGTTGTTATTGTCAGTTTAACTTCCCCCCGGAGGCTAAAAGCAAAAATCAAAAAAAATGGCCCCTTACTATTTTTGCTCATGAGTTTAATGGTAGCCTAAATTACAAAAAAATCTCAAAATAACACACCCGCAGTAAGATACATCATCCATCCGTGGCTCCAGAAATTTTCCTTTTGTGCCGGCAAACGGTTAAGCGGGTCGTTTAAAACCGCGGAGGTTTGCTGGTGATAACGAAACCAGTAGGCCAGCTTTATCCCGAAGGAAAGAGGTAGTTTTTTGCCTGTAAAATCAAGACTCACATAAGGCGTAGCACCATAAACGCGGTATTTCCAGTCTGAAATGGCTGTAAAACTGGTATAGGTTTTTGCGTCATCGTCATTCGTCACCGGGTTGTTGTTTTCATCGAGGTAATACATAGTTCCTGCTGAGTCTTTAATGTATTTCACATATCCTTCCCCGTAAGAATAACCGGTTTCATATTTACCCAGCGAAAAATCAATTCCCGCTTTGGTAATTTTTACTGACCTGCCCTTCACCCGCTCAAAAAACGACCTGATTTTTGTTTCTATACCGATCGAGTAAGCTACCTGCGATTTATTACTATCGGTATCCGAACGGTAAATGATAGTGGTGTCGGTAAGCTGAAAGGGATAATAAAACTCAATATCCAGCGCATCGGGTTTCCGGTAGGTAAAAAAATCAATGCCGGCTGTGATCCATGTTTTTTTGATTCGGTGTTTGTAATAAAACGCTGTTTCTATAGTGGGAAAAGTAGCCATCACCAGGTTATGTTTCGAAGAGAGCAGGGGAGGGAGGGAATCGTTCTGCGATAACGCAGAAAAAGAAGAAATTCCAAAAAGAAGGATAAGGAGTTTGTTTTTCACAGGGTAAAAACGGAAATCGGCCGGTTTTATTGTCATTTAACAGGAGGCCGCTAAAAGTAGTCTACAATTCAAAAAAAATCCCCTCTGTTTTTCAGAGGGGATTCCGAAATTATAAATCTCAAATTAATACATGTCTTCCATTCCTCCTCCGGGCATGGCTGGAGTAGCGGGTTTCTTTTCTTTTTTCTCGCTGAGCACACACTCGGTGGTAAGGATCATGGCTGCAATGGAAGCGGCATTCTCTAACGCTACGCGGGTTACCTTTGTGGGATCAATCACGCCCGACTTGAAAAGATTCTCATACGTTTCGGTGGAAGCGTTATAACCAAAATCATCTTTTCCTTCCTTTACTTTATTTACGATTACCGATCCTTCCAGTCCGCCATTTTCCACTATTTGTCTCAATGGCGATTCCAGTGACTTACGGATAATATCCACACCGGTTTTTTCGTCTTCGTTTTCTGTTTTTACTTTATCAAGAGCGGGAATGGAGCGGATATAAGCGGTTCCTCCACCGGCAACAATTCCTTCTTCTACGGCAGCACGCGTAGCGTGTAAGGCATCATCAACGCGGTCTTTCTTTTCTTTCATTTCTACTTCGGTAGCAGCGCCAATATAAAGAACGGCTACTCCGCCACTCAGTTTAGCCAAACGCTCCTGGAGTTTTTCCTTGTCATAATCGGAAGTAGTAGTTTCCATCTGCGCTTTGATCTGGTTGACACGCGCTTTGATCTGGTCTTTGGTGCCTTTTCCGTTTACAATAGTAGTATTGTCTTTGTCGATGGTTATCTTTTCGCACTCTCCCAGGTGAGAGATGTCTGCATTCTCCAGTTTGTAACCCTGCTCTTCGCTGATCACATTTCCTCCTGTGAGAATAGCGATATCTTCGAGCATAGCTTTTCTGCGGTCACCGAAACCCGGAGCTTTTACTGCAGCAATTTTTAATGCTCCACGCAGTTTGTTAACGACTAACGTAGCGAGGGCTTCCCCATCTACATCTTCTGCGATGATCAGCATTTGTCTTCCCTGTTGTGCTACTTTTTCCAATACAGGAAGAATATCTTTCATCGAAGATATTTTCTTGTCCGTAATTAAAATATAAGGCTTTTCCAGGTCAGCGATCATTTTCTCGGCATTCGTAACAAAATAAGGAGAAAGGTAGCCACGGTCGAACTGCATTCCTTCTACCGTTTTCACTTCGGTTTCTGTTCCTTTGGCTTCTTCAACGGTAATCACACCTTCTTTTCCTACTTTTTGCATTGCTTCTGCAATCAGTTTTCCGATAGTTTCGTCATTGTTGGCAGAAATACTTGCTACCTGCAGGATTTTTTTATTGTCGTCACCCACATTCTGCGATTGTTTTTTCAATTCGGCAACAACGGCTGTCACGGCTTTTTCAATTCCGCGTTTAAGATCCATAGGATTGGCACCGGCAGCTACGTTTTTTAATCCGGCAGTAACAATAGCTTGTGCCAGAACAGTAGCAGTAGTAGTTCCGTCACCGGCTACATCTGCGGTTTTAGAGGCTACTTCTTTCAGCATTTGCGCTCCCATATTGGCAATGGGATCTGAAAGCTCGATTTCTTTGGCAACGGTAACTCCGTCTTTGGTAACGTGTGGTGCACCGAATTTTTTATCGATTACAACGTTACGTCCTTTTGGCCCCAGTGTAACTTTCACTGCATTGGCCAGCGTGTCAACTCCTTTTTTCAGTTGCTCACGCGATTCATTGTCAAATGTGATATCTTTTGCCATAGTTTGAATGTTTTATGTTTTTTATTTTATTTTTTATGTTATTTCGTATTCCTCTCCCTCTCGCGCTTGTCACGCGTCATCGCGTGAGAGAGGGGGTCGGCTCGCCTTTGCGAAGCGCTTTGGCGGAGCAAGGGGGTGAGGTCAAATCACCGCATAAATATCACTCTCCCGCATAATCAGGTAATCATTTCCGTCAACAGAAATTTCTGTACCCGAATATTTGCCATAGAGAATGGTGTCGCCCACTTTCACGGTCATGGGTTCGTCTTTTTTTCCTGTTCCCACAGCCACTACGGTTCCGCGCTGTGGTTTTTCTTTGGCGGTATCGGGAATAATGATTCCGCCCGCTGTTTTTTCCTCTGCAGGCGAGGGCTCTACCAGAACTCTGTCAGCAAGAGGTTTTACGTTTACTTTCACTGATTTTTTTTCTGCTGTTAATGTTGCCATAAATTTGATTATTTGAGGTTTGACATTTAAAATTGGATATTGCGGAACGGTCAACGATTATGCCAATGAAAAAAGCCTGTCAAAATGTGACAGGCTGAAACGTTTTTTAAGAATTTTTCAGAATATGGATTGAAAAAATGTCAGGTTAGCTGACATTCTGAAAGACTGTTCACCGGGTTTTTCTGACAGTGAACCAAGAGAGGGCGGCTGCAGAGATCAGTAACCATGCTGCAAATGAAAAATCAGCTTCCAGCGATCGGCCGGAAGTTTTGAAACGGGGTGATGTGAGATGCCCAGCGGCTTCAGGTTTCGGGGATTTGTTGATTGGCAGTCCATAGGGAGAATAATATTGTCTTTTGTGCACTTTTGCGGTGGAATCTTTCACGAATTTTTCGCGTTTTACTTTTTCGGTGCTGTCTTTTACAAGCTGGTTCCGTTTTTCAGTTTCCAGTTGTTTTTGTTTTTCCAGTTCTATCTGTTTTAGCTTTTCCGCTTCCATTTTTTTTTGTTTTTCCAGTTCAGCCTGACGCAAGGCTTCTGCTTTTTTTCGCTCTTCTTCTTTTTTTTCAGCCTCTTCCAGTTTGGGCATTACTTCGGGATAAAATTTTGGATCAATATTCCCTAAATTATCGGGACTTTCCAGCGAAAAATTCTGATCGCTTCCGCTATGGCTCCGGTGGGCAATGAGCTTGGTTTGAGCGTAACCCGAATGTGAAAAGGCAGAAACAGCCAGGAAAAAGAGTATTTTTTTGAACATAGTAATTGGTTTTTCTTCCTGTACAGTAAAGTAGTCGCCAGGTTCAAATAATACGTTTAAAAATGAACGATACAGGGTAAAGGTTGTATTATTTATCAATGAAGGATAAAATGACGGAATATTCATTCAGTTACCCGGTAAAAAACTGTTTTTACCTGTTTTTGGGATGTTTTTCTCTTTTGTTCATGCTAAGTTTTCCCTTCGACAGCCAAAACCTGCCTGTGCCGGGAAAATGGATCGAACCTTTTTTCAGTTCACTGGTGGATATTTCAGCGCAACATGTTTTTCAAACAGAAGAAACCATTTCGCTCAGCCTGCTTTCCGATACAAAAGCACTATATATTCATACATTCAACCTTCTTGTCATTTCTTTTTTTGTTGCTTTTCTTATTCAATGGTACCGGGCAAACAAAGAGTTGTCACCGGTATTCGTTTATTCTTTTACTGTAGTTATCAGCTATTACCTGGCCTATCACCTGTTATCTTATGGTTTCAATAAAGTTTTCAAGTATCAGTTCTTTCTTCCCGAACCTAATACACTTTATACTACGGTAGGGCAAACACCCAAAGACCTTCTTTATTGGACCAGCATGGGAAGTTCGTGGCTGTATAATGTTTTTACCGGCTCGCTGGAAGTTATAGCAGGAATTTTATTGTTGTTTCGTAAAACAAGATTGCCGGGCGGATTATTTTCGTTTGCCGTAATGCTGAACGTGGTGATGATTAATTTCAGTTTTGATATTTCGGTAAAGATATTTTCTTCTTTTCTGCTGTTGCTTTCAGTTATTATCATTTCTCCTCATATAAAACGCCTGTATTTTTTCGTAGTACAGGAAAAGGTAATAAATATAACAATGTATAGCCCCGTGTTCTCATCGCTTGTTCAGCGAAGAACATATCTTACAATAAAACTATTCGTTTTGGCAATAATATTTTATAACGCGCTGGCCATTTACTTTATTTCGGGAAATTTCAATGATGATCTGGCAAAACGCCCGTTGTTTCACGGAGCCTACGATGTGAAAGAGAATGCCAGCGGATGGAAACGGGTGTTTATTCACCGGAGAGGATATTTTATTATCCAGACGCAAGACGAAAGAATGTACGATTTCAAACTGGAATACGATACAACCGGCAAAAAACTGATCCTTGAAAAATACATCACCAAAAACAAATACGAATATCCTTATTCACAAAATGGAGAAAACATATTAATACTTACAAAACTTACCGACTCCTCCCAAATCATTCTCGAAAAGCTCGATCTCACCCGGCTACCTCTTCTAAAAAACGAATTCCACTGGACCATCGACTAAATTGTATTCTTCTTTCCTTTGGAAAGAAGAATAACAAACCTGCATTTCCTACTCTCCTCTCCCTTTGGGAGAGGATGTCAGCCTGCCGACAGGAGAGGCAGGCAAAAAAAAAGCCCCGCACAAGTGCAGGGCTTTTCTCTATTGAAACAGTTTGATTATTCAACTGTAGCAGTATCTTCAACCATTGGCTCAGGTTCAACGGGTTCAGTTGCATCCATGTCCATGGTTTCTCCTCCACCCATGTCGCCCATTTTGCTGTAGTCAACTTTCCATTTTCCGTCTTCTTTAACCATGTTGTACTTGGTTTCTTTTCCGTTTTTCTCTTTGCAGGTACAAGTAGTTTTGTCGTCCTTTACTTCAGCGCAGGTTACAACATCCATCTCTACTTTTTCAGCTTTCTCTTCGCCACCCATAGCTCCCATTGACTTAGACATTTCTTCTAAAGTCTTCAGGTCGCCTTGTCCTTTTTTGGTAGCGAGGTCTTTAGCTTTTGCGAAGTCTTTTTCGCCAAGAGCTTTGTGGAAATCTTCTGCTACTTTCTCGGGAGTGTCTCCACCACCGCAAGCGAACATGAAAGTCGCAACTGCAGCAAGGGCTAATACTTTGATTTTCATTGTTTAATGGTTTTTTGGTTAATAGTTTTTTTAATTAGGGCGCAAATATACGGTGGTTTCTTTCTTATTACCAAATAAATACCTGTTTTTTTATAAATGGTATGTTAATATCCGGCTTTGGTCGAAATTCATGGGGTATAACTGCCTGTATTTTACGTATTTTTGCGGCCCGAAATAAAACGGGTTGCAGGTATGATCTCATGTACGAATATTACCCTCCAATATGGAAAAAGGGTGCTTTTTGATGAAGTGAACGTTCAGTTTACCGAAGGCAATTGCTATGGTGTGATTGGCGCCAATGGTGCAGGAAAGTCAACTTTTCTGAAAATTCTTTCAGGTGAAGTAGATGCTACTAAAGGTATTGTTTCCATCGTTCCGGGAAAAAGAATGGCGGTACTCAAACAAAATCACTTTGAATTCGACCAGCACCAGGTGATTCATACGGTGATTATGGGACATAAAAAACTCTGGCAGGTGATGCAGGAGAAAGATGCTATTTATGCAAAGCCCGACATGACTGAGGAAGATGGAAACCGTGCCGCAGAACTGGAAGCTGAATTTGCTGAAATGGATGGATGGAACGCTGAAACCATGGCAGCCGAATTATTGAGTAATCTTGGGGTAAAGGAAAGCCTTCACTATAGTTACATGAATGAACTGAGCAATAATCAGAAAGTACGTGTTCTGCTTGCACAGGCACTTTTCGGAAATCCGGACATTTTAATTCTCGATGAGCCAACCAACGATCTGGATGTGGAAACCATTTCGTGGCTCGAAGATTTTTTAGCTGATTTTAAAAATACGGTGATCGTTGTTTCACACGACCGCCACTTTTTGGATACAGTGTGTACTCACGTTGCGGATATTGATTTCGGAAAAATTACTTTATATACCGGAAATTATTCGTTCTGGTACCAGGCCAGCCAGTTAGCGTTACGTCAGCGTGCGGATCAGAATAAAAAAGTAGAAGATAAACGAAAAGAGTTGCAGGATTTCGTTCGCAGGTTTAGCGCCAATGCCTCCAAAAGCAAGCAAGCCACCAGCCGTAAGAAATTGCTTGAAAAACTCGTAGTGGATGAAATAAAACCGTCTACCCGGAGATATCCAGGAATTATTTTTACAATGGAACGGGAGCCGGGTGACCAGATACTAGCGGTAAACAATCTTTCCTATACGGCAGAAGATGGAACAGTTTATTTTAAAAATAGTTCATTTAAACTGAATCGCAACGATAAAATTGCCGTTCTGTCTCATAACAGCCAGTGCATTACAGCACTTTTTGATATTTTGGCGGGAGATAAACACGCAACAGGAACAATTGAATGGGGAATTACGATTAAAAAAGCATATCTGCCCAACGAAAATCATGCTTTTTTCACCGAAGATCTTTCACTCATCGACTGGTTGCGCGAATATTCCATTAATAAAGATGAAGATTACATCCGTGGTTTTCTCGGAAAAATGTTATTCTCCGGGCAGGAAGCGCTGAAATCGGTGAAAGTGCTGTCGGGTGGAGAAAAAGTGCGTTGTATGTTATCCAGACTGATGTTGCAATCGGCCAATTTTTTAATTCTCGATGAACCCACTAATCACCTCGATCTTGAATCCATCACTGCTTTTAATAATTCACTTATCGATTATAAAGGTTTGGTGATGTTCACTTCCCACGACCACGAATTTATGCAAACGGTAGCCAACCGCATTATCGAAATCCTTCCCAACGGAAATATCATCGATAAACAAATGACTTTTGATGATTACCTGGCGGATGAAAAAATTAAAGAGTTGAGGAAGCGGGAGAAGGAACTGGTTTGATTTATTAACGCAGGTTAACCAGTCTTTTGTGGCAGCCAGCTAATTTTGAGCCAAACAGAATTTATGTTTGGCCGTTACCTGATTCTATTAGTGATTTGTTTTTCCGTTCCTCATTCCCTTTCCGGGGCAAAAGAATGGTCACCTGCTATTTTTGATTTTCATTGCTCTCCGGGTGGACGTTTCTGGAATATTACCGGAAGTTATTATGATTATTTCTCAATTATTTACGATTCTAAAAAGGAAATATTTATTCATGGTGATGAAATTGGCCTTAATAAATATTATTCTTTTAACTGTGCGTCAAAATATTCTGAAAACGAAAAATGGGCGAGTGACGGGGAATATTTTTATGACACTGAAACATGGGAAAGAAAAAAAATAAATTATCACACTTTAATAGATACCAATCGTTTTCAATTAAACTATGAATACGGAAACTTTAAAAATAATTTATTTTATTCCCACATTCAGTGTAAATCTAAATCCTCGGGCGAAAATTATTATTCTTTTTTTATCACAGATCCTGAAAACGGGAAATTTATTTGGCAATATGGGCCAGATAGCCTTGCTTACGATCCTCCCCGCCAAAACTGGAATAAAAACTGGTTGAACGGAAAAGATCAGAATTATTTTTATTTATGGAAAAAACTGAATGATGATTCTCATTCCCAACAAGTCATGATTATTGATCCTTTTACTGACATTCTCTGTGAATTGGATACCTTTATGCAATTTGATTATTTTGGCAGCGGAACCTATTCCAAAAACAATGAATTTGTAATCAGTTCATGGCACAAAGATATGGTTGATACAATTGGTTTAAAAATCAAAAGATTTCCTCATGCAAAATTCATTGGAAATGATATAAGCGGAAAAATATTCTATATTATGGATAATGATGAAGAATACTGGTTCGGCTGTGACCTGTATGTTTATGACCCTGCAAACGGATCCAATCTGCTGATCAAAAAAAATATCGCGGATGATGAAATTTTGATTTCTCCCGATGGAAAATGTATTTCACTACCTCATTTTAAGCACAACAAAGGTTATAACATTGTATATTCTTATCCTGAAATGAAAGAGTTGGGAGCATTCCGGCATTATTTGTTTTATTATAATTCTACTCCCAGATATATTCTTGATCCTAATGGGAAATATTATGCTTCACCTTCGAAAAACAACATGGAAATAGATATTTATTCCCTGATAGATGGATCAAAAAAAACAATAAAAATTCCTTATAAAAAAACCAAATATGGGGAGTGAAATATCTACCTTCCGAAATAATATTTTTTCAACCAGCTTTTATACAACGGGTCGGTAAATTCTGTCTTTCCCGAATGCATATCAATGATTTCTTTTTCCAGCAATGCTTCACGTATTCTCGGGATGTTGGCAGATGTCCCCAACTGGTAAGTATCAAGAATTAATCGCGAACTTACTTTTTGCACATCGTCAATCAGCGTATGTAAAAAATTTACCTGTGTGGTGCTCAGTGAATCGGTAATGGTGTGAAAAAGCAAACTCATCTGCCTGACCAGGTTTTCGTGGGCGTCATATACAATAGCAGTATTGCATTTGCGCGCAGTTCGCAACCACGATTGTTGCGCCAGTTGTTGCACATAATACGGATGGTTTTCCACCAGCGTGGCGATTAACGTGGCATCCTGCGGTTCTATTTTTTTTCCTGTATCGGCAAAACGTTTCATAATAAATTTTTCCCAATCGGTTGTTTTTATTTTTTCCAGGAACAGAATATCCCCGAATTTATAAAACGGTGCCGATGGCGAAGTAAATACTTCCATCATCATGTGACGCTTGCTTCCATATAAGCAATAGGAAATATGTTTGTGCTTCTGCCAGTTCGATCTTAGTTTTTTCTGAAACGACAAAGGATCTTCGAATTCCGAAATATTCTGAAACTCATCGATACAAATCACCATTTTTATTTTTTTCTCCGCAGCAATTTTTTCAGCGAGGTTCAGAATATCATCCGGATTTTTTTTCACTTCCTTCCAGTCCATGCTCAGTGAAATTTCACTGTTCACATCAGGATTTACCGATAATTTGGGAATAAACTTCGCCATGAATTTTTTGGTGTATTCAAACGCATCATCCAGCTTATTGGAGGTGCAGCGAACCACTTCCTGGGCCAGGTAATGATAAAATTCTTCTTCCGTACGCACCTTAAACAAATCAATCAGGCAGAATTTCAGTTGCCGGTTTTTGACCTGTGCGGTTTGCGATGCTTTTAGCACCAAAGACGATTTTCCCCATCTCCGGGGCGAAATCAGGATGGTATTTATACCCGATTGAAAGTTGGTGACCAGGTACCGGGTTTCCGTTTCCCTGTCGGTAAAATCCTGTTCCTCAGCTAATTTACCGTATTTGAACGGAGCATTTTCATCATTCATACCCACAAATATAACTAACTTTTTAATAACTAACAAAACAGTAACTAACAAAAATGTTAGTTTTTAAAAGGAATGAATTTCCGATCAAAACAAAACTTTCAGAAAAAGCGGCTGATTGCGTAAATTTGGAACCGGATACAAGCCAAAACAATACATGCAGGAAGTAAAACCATACCAGCCGAAAAATAAGATCAGGATCGTTACTGCAGCTTCCCTTTTTGACGGGCACGATGCCGCTATCAATATCATGCGCAGAATTATCCAGGGAACGGGAGCAGAAGTGATCCATCTTGGACACGATCGCAGCGTGGAAGAAGTGGTGAACTGCGCCATTGAAGAAGACGCGCAGGCCATCGCTATGACGAGTTACCAGGGCGGACACACCGAATATTTTAAATACATGTTCGATCTGCTGAAAGAAAAGGGAGCAGAACATATTAAAATTTTTGGCGGAGGAGGAGGAACTATTCTTCCTTCTGAAATTGAAGAATTACAAAACTATGGCATCACGCGCATTTATCATCCGGATGACGGACGTGCCATGGGACTGCAGGGAATGATCAACGACCTGATGCAGCGCTCTGATTATGCGGTAGGCGACTCTCTCAATGGGGAAGTGACGCATGTAAGCGTAAAAGATAAAAAATCGATAGCAAGATTAATTTCCGCAGCCGAAAATTTTCCCGATACAGCAAGGCCTTTTCTGGAAAAAATAAAAGAAAAAGCAAAAAATTCGAAAACACCTGTATTGGGAATTACCGGAACGGGTGGATCGGGAAAATCGAGTATGGTGGATGAAATCGTAAGAAGATTTTTACTTGATTTTAAAGATAAAAATATCGGAATCATTTCTGTGGATCCTTCCAAAAGAAAAACCGGGGGTGCATTGCTCGGTGACAGGATAAGAATGAATTCTATTCGTAATGACCGTGTGTATATGCGTTCGCTCGCCACGCGGCAGAGCAATCTTGCATTAAGCGCACATGTGGGTGATGCAGTGAATATTCTGAAAGCAGCGAATTTTGATCTTGTTATATTAGAAACATCAGGAATCGGACAAAGCGATACCGAAATTCTCGATCACAGTGATGTTTCGTTATACATTATGACACCCGAATTTGGTGCCGCCACACAACTCGAAAAAATTGACATGCTTGATTTTGCCGATGTAGTGGCTATCAATAAATTTGATAAACGCGGTGCGCTCGATGCTCTGCGCGATGTGAAAAAGCAATATAAACGCAATCACCAGTTGTGGGAAGCGGATGATGATTCACTCCCGGTTTATGGGACTATCGCTTCACAATTTAACGACCCGGGAACCAATTCACTATACAAAGCCGTAATGGATAAACTGGTAGAGAAAAAAGCAACCGACCTCAAATCTTCCTTCACTATCACCAAAGAAATGTCGGAGAAAATTTTTGTTATTCCACCTGCGCGTACGCGATATCTTTCCGAAATTTCCGAGAATAACCGCAAATACGATGAATGGGTAAACAAACAATGCGATATCGCTGAAAAATTATATGCGATAAATAAAACGATTGAATCATTAAATCCCCCTTCTCCACGGGAGAAGGGGCCAGGGGACGAGGCCAGACAAATTGTAAAAGTTCTTCATGCTGAATTTGATAAAATTAAACTCGATCTCGATCCGCATAACTGGGAGATCATCCAGCAATGGCCTGATAAAGTGAAAATGTATAAGGATGAATTTTACATTTTCAGGGTGCGCGATAAAGAAATAAAAATAAAAACACATACCGAATCGCTTTCTCATACTCAAATTCCCAAAGTGGTTACGCCCCGTTACAAAGCCTGGGGAGAATTGTTGCGCTGGGTTCTTCAGGAAAATGTTCCGGGGGATTTTCCCTACACATCCGGAATTTATCCGTTCAAGCGCGAAGGTGAAGATCCTACACGCATGTTTGCCGGTGAAGGGGCACCGGAACGTACCAACAGAAGGTTCCACTACGTTAGTTTGGGAATGCCGGCAAAAAGATTGTCTACTGCATTTGACAGCGTAACGTTATACGGCAACGACCCGGGATGGCGTCCGGATATATATGGTAAAATCGGAAACTCAGGAGTAAGCATTTGTTGTTTGGATGATGCGAAAAAACTGTATTCAGGATTTGATCTTTCTGATCCGAAAACTTCTGTGTCAATGACTATCAATGGCCCGGCTCCCATGTTACTAGGGTTTTTTATGAATGCTGCCATTGATCAGAACTGCGAAAAATATATTAAGCAAAACGGACTGGAAAAAGAAGTAACTGCAAAGATCGAAAAGATCTATAAGGAAAAAGGAGTTTCGCGGCCGCAATACACACCTTATTCCTCAACGGGATTACCCGAAGGAAATGACGGATTGGGATTGATGTTACTGGGTGTTACCGGTGATATGATTTTACCGAAAGAAGTTTACGAAAAAATAAAAGCGGAAACACTCACACAGGTACGCGGAACTGTGCAGGCAGATATTCTGAAAGAAGACCAGGCGCAAAATACCTGTATTTTTTCCACCGAATTTGCCTTGCGCCTGATGGGAGACGTACAGGAATACTTTATAAAGAATAAAGTCAGAAATTTTTATTCCGTTTCTATTTCGGGTTATCACATTGCCGAAGCGGGAGCCAATCCTATAACGCAGCTGGCCTTTACGCTGGCCAATGGATTCACTTACGTGGAATATTACCTGAGCCGCGGAATGAGCATCAACGATTTCGGGCCGAATCTTTCCTTTTTCTTCAGCAACGGAATTGATCCCGAATATGCGGTGATCGGAAGAGTGGCGCGAAGAATATGGGCAAAAGCGATGAAAGAAAAATATGGTGCTGATGCACGCTCGCAGATGCTGAAGTATCATATTCAAACCAGCGGACGTTCACTGCACGCACAGGAAATTGATTTTAATGATATCCGGACAACGTTGCAGGCACTTTATGCGATCTATGATAACTGCAATTCGTTGCACACCAATGCGTATGATGAAGCCATCACCACGCCAACGGAAGAAAGTGTAAGAAGGGCAATGGCCATTCAGTTAATCATCAACCGCGAACTGGGACTGGCCAAAAACGAAAATCCGATGCAGGGATCGTTTATTATTGAAGAAATGACTGATTTGGTGGAAGAAGCCGTGTTGAGTGAATTTGACCGTATAACGGAGCGCGGGGGTGTGCTGGGTGCCATGGAAACCATGTACCAGCGCAGCAAAATACAGGAGGAAAGTTTGTATTACGAAACACTGAAGCATACCGGAGAATTTCCAATTATCGGAGTAAATACATTCCTCAGTTCAAAAGGTTCTCCCACTATTTTACCCAAAGAAGTGATACGCGCCACCGAAGAAGAAAAGAAACAGCAGATTGATACGATTGACAACCTTCACAAAAAATACGAAAAGGAAAGTGCAGAACAACTGAAAAAACTGCAACACGCAGCCGTGCAAAACAAAAACATGTTTGCGGAACTGATGGAAGTGACCAAATACTGCTCACTGGGGCAGATTACGCATTCGTTGTTTGAGGTTGGGGGACAATACAGGAGGAATATGTGACGCAGCGAAGTAAAAAACTGTAAAAAGAAATTGAATGTCCCGAATCCGGATAATTAAAACTTCCATTCTTGTTTTTTTGATTATATCCCTGGCGTTTGCCATCAAAGACCCTTTATTCCCCCATCTCACATTCCTGATGCATTTTGTAACCGTAATAGGTTTTTTGCTGATGGTGGCTGATATATGGAAAAATTATGTTTCGCTTGTGGCATACACTGCATTTTCTCTTTTTTTATTGTTACATATAATTGGCGCCTGCTGGGTGTATTCGTTTGTCCCCTATAACGATTGGCTGGTAAATACCATTGGTTTCGACCTTGATGGATATTTCGGTTTTCAGCGCAACCAGTTCGATCGCCTGGTTCACTTTTCTTTCGGGTTATTGTATTTTCCTGTTTTTTATGAGTTATGCGAGAGAAAATTACAGCGAAAAATCTTCTCGCTTTTGTTTGCCTTTTTACTCGTGCAGTTCTTCAGCGTCCTCTACGAACTGTTTGAATGGTATCTTACTCTCGTATTGGGAGAAAAAGACGTGGAAGGCTACAACGGCCAGCAGGGCGATATGTGGGATGCACAAAAAGACATGGGACTGGCAATGTTAGGCGCTGCAGTTACATGGATCATTTATGTTATAGCTTCACAACTTAAGCCCAAACCACGTTAGTCTTCGAAAGAACCGGGTTATTTTCCGGATTTAAAATGCTCCTCAAAATACTGGTCAAGATTACCCAATGCCATAGTGAATCCCTCTTTAAACCCGAGCTCAATTATTTTTTCAAGGTCGGCCGGTTTTTCATATTGAATGGTGATGTCAACCAAAGTCACATCTCCCTTTCCCGAAAATGTGTTATTCCATAATGAACGGGGAAAACCGGTATTGAGATTTCCATCTTCATCGCAAAAAGCATCCAGTCCCGAAAAACTGTTTTTCGGATCGATTTTTTTATAATCGGCCCTGCACCAGTGGATCACATTTTCGGGTGAAACCATTCCATAGAACCACATTCCACCCTCCCGAAAATCCATCGATTTGGTGCGTGTCTGGTAGGGTTTTGGGGCCCACCACTGGTCGAGGATTTCGGGGTTGGTCCACGCTTCCCAAACGAGATCGCGGTTGGCGGCAAATTCACGTTTTACATTTATGGTATTGTTTTTTTTGTCAACAGTGAAGTCGAAGAGTAATCGGGCATTCATAGTGTTATGTTTTAATTGTTTTCTGTATATTTTTTAAAATTGTTGAGAATTGCCTGCCAACCCTGTTGCTGCATGTCAACCGGGTTGGTATTTTCTGCATCAAATGTGGTGGTGACTTTTATTTTTCCGTTTTCATTTTCGAAATGGGTAATGGCTTTTCGGCCGTCTTCCATTGTATAGGCAATTTTCTTTTTGTCAGCGATTTCATCATATATAGCCTCAAAATCGAAACCGAAGCTGCCGTCTTTTGCTTCCATGCGTGCTTTGTATTTTCCGCCTGTACGCAGGTCGTTCTCAGCGCTGGGACAATGCCAGGTGTCAATGGCAAAATTCCACCGGATAATATGCTCGGGTTTGGTCCAGTAGTTCCACACTTTTTGCGCATCGGCAGCGACAAGCGCCTCTACAGTGATCTGTGTTGTATTCATGTTGAAATTATTTAGGTTAATTTACTTTTTTCTTTTTTTCATTTTTGTCAATACGTGGTCGAGCTGGGAAAAACGGGTTTCCCACATTTTACGAAACTGCCCCAGCCATTTATCTATTTCTTTCATTTTATTCAGCTCAAGGTGATAATAGATTTCGCGCCCCTGGATTTCCTGTTTTACTAATCCGCACTCCGTTAGTATGCGAAGGTGCTTGGAAACGGCTTGCCTGGTAGAGTCAAAGTGACCGGCAATAGCATTGGGCGTCATGGCCTGAAGAGCGATAAGGGTAATGATGGCGCGTCTTGTAGGATCAGCAATGGCCTGGAAAGCATCTCGTCTCATGATTCTAATAATTAAATGAAACTATTCGGTTGCAAATATATGCAACTTTTTGGTTTCACAAATAGTTTTTCCATTTTTATTTTATTTATGTGAAAATCAGTAACATAAAAATTGTTCTTCCATACACCGCTAAAACACAGCTGTAGTTATAATCTTTGAATGAATCATATTTTTTGGATTATTCCGGTGATATTTTTTTTCATTGTGAAAATATTTTTTTCAAATTGAAAATAAACGGAATCTTCAGTCAAAATTAACATTCCGGTTCCGTTCGGTTAACTGGCAATGGATTAAGCCTTTAGAAATTCTGTGCGGATTTCATCCTATACTGGCACATTTCTCGCCACTGCTATAATGATTAACCTAAAACATACAGCCATGAAAACAAAATACAAAATCTATGTTGTCGATGATAACGCATTTAATTTAATGATGGTATCAACAAGGCTCCGCAGGATATTTAAGTGTGAGGTAAAAGAATTTCAGACTGCGGAATCCTGTATCGGAGCAATGGAAGGGGAGCTTCCGGATTTAATCGTTACGGATTTCCGGCTGCATCCGCATAATGAACATGGGATGAATGGCAATGAAATGATGCAACACATTAAGAACGACTACCCTGATATTCCTGTCATTATTTACTCTCATGTACACAGCCTGGAGCTGGCAGTGGAAATGATGAGAGAAGGGGCAGATGATTTTATTCCAAGAGACAAACACTTCCTTAACAGGATAGCAGACACGGTAAGATATCATCTCGACAGAATGAAAACAAAATATGAAATTATCTGGGGAAAGCGGCTTATTATATTTTTAATTCTGCTGTTTAGCGGAACATTATTTTTCCTGTATCATACAAATGAGCAGGTATTAAAATATTTTATTTTCTCGTTTGCTGTTATTATTGGGGTGATTGTATTTTTCAGTGACCGTATAACAGGAAAGAAAAAACAGATACAATAACCGGTTTTAAAAAGCAACACACTAAAGCCATAAATTATGAAAAGAAAAAAACAAATATTCAAAATTGTTGTACTGGAGGACAGTAGTTTTTATAACAATATACTGACACGCCAGCTGGAATATTATACCAATGCGATTGCTATGGACAAGAAGTGTGAATTCAATATTCAATCTTTCACCAGTTCGGTTGACTTTGTCCGTAACCTTCAGCCTGACATTGATATTGCTTTTGTAGACTATTATTTGGGTAATGGTGTCACAGGATCGCAAATAATCCGGGAGATAAAAAAAGTATGTAAAAATTGTAAGATTATTATTATTTCACAGTCAAGGAGCATGCGTACAGGAACGATGACATTAACCGAGGGAGCAAAAGACTATATCTACAAAGACAAGCATGCCTTGTCGAAAAGCTGTTTTATTGTTGAAGATATTGTAAACGACAGACTAATGAGATCTCCATGAATGATAAGCATAAATATGGAATCCTGGTAGCAGTTGATGATAAACAGTATACTTCCTATCTTATTAATATACTTCATGATATTTTTCTATTGCATGACGAACATCGGTTTGAAATCAGTCATTGTTCATACACAACTGAATTGGTGGAATTCGCCAGCAAAAACATTGATTTGGCAATTATAGACCATTCTTTACTCATAGAAGATGGTAAAAAGCTTATGAAGACATTCGGAACACAACACCCGGCCTGCCTTAATGTATTATTGGTATCTGACCAGGGAGGGGAACACATAAAAGACTTTCTTCAGGATAGTGAAGAAAAAGAAAACCACTTGTTCGAGGATATGATACTAAAAGATAATTATCCTTATAAAGTTGTTTTTATGATCCTGCATAAGCAAGTTGAAAAAATTATTAAAAATAATAACTAACCCGCTATGAAAAGGAGAATTTCTTTTGAAGTAAAGATTATTGTTATTTTATTGTTCATACTTGTTTTCGCTATGGTGAATGGGTTCCTGGCGTACAAACGGGTTTCAACCATTGTATCAAACTCCGGTTATAGTTCCCGTTATGAAATGCGAATTGTCGCAGTTAAAAATCTTGAAAAAGATTTGTCATTGGCGGAAAATAATGTAAAATCTTACAGCCTTACAAAAGACACGACCTATCTTCTCGGTTTTTTTGATGCTATCGGAGGCGCCCGCACAAAACTGGATATTATTATGGAAATGGCTTCCCACGATGAAAGCCTGGTTCAGCTGTTCGATTCTCTTTATGTATTGGTAGAAGAAAAAATAAGAATTCTAAACGACCTGTTGTCTATCCAGGGAAATTTTCGCGTACAGATTGCTCTTGACAAAGCGGAAAACAAAATAGAAAAGAGCGCTTTAAAATTAAATGAAGAATCGGGTAAAGACAGAAAGGAATTTGAATCCTTCAGTCTGTTTAAAAAAAGAAGGGAAAGAAAAGCGTTGGAAAGTAAACTGGAGGAAAATAAAATAACCCTCAGGGATGTATCGGAAGAGTTGGAAAAGGTAAGATCTGAAGAGAAAAATATAGAAGCTATTCTTAAAGCACAGGAGTTGGCATTAATTGATGAAAACAGGATCGTATCCCAGAAAGTCGCACAACTTATTAATGAATTTGAATTAAGGGAACGCTCATTGATTGAAGACAAAGCAATACAGTCTCAGATTGCTGTAAAAGATACCAACAAGCAAATTGCTGTTTTTAGTTTTCTTACCGTGGTACTTTTAATATTTATGGCATTTGTAATTATTAAGTATATAAAAAATAATAACCATTATCGTGAAGTACTGAGAAAGGCACGCAAAGAGGCGGAAGACCTGATGAAAACCAAAGACCGTTTTTTTACCAATATGAGCCATGAAATTCGTACTCCAATGAACGCTATTGCCGGGTTTACCGAAAGATTAGCGGATACCCGCCTTGAGGAACACCAGCAACAACATTTGCAAATCATACGAAAATCAGTCGATCATTTGCTTAATATTATTAATGATGTGCTCGACTATTCAAAATTAAAATCAGGAAAATTGTCTCTCGAAAATAATCCGTTTAATGTTAAAGAAGTTATAAGCGATGTTTTTCATCTTTCAGAACCCATTTCCCGGAACAAAAAGATTCAGTTTACCTTAAAAATAGATAAAACAGTTCCTGATATTCTTATGGGAGATCACGTACGCCTGCGGCAGATATTGCTTAATCTTGTAAGTAATGCCCTTAAGTTTACTGAGAGCGGACACGTACATATATTTGTATCATCTTCTCCTGTTGAGAATAAAAAAGTAACCTTAAATATACAGGTGATTGATTCTGGAATTGGAATGAGTGAAAATGAACTGAAAAAAGTATTTGATGAATTTGAACAGGTGGAAAAAAGTACTACCAGGAATTACGGTGGAACCGGGTTAGGACTTACCATTACTAAAAAACTGGTTGAACTTCATAATGGCCAGATAGAAATTGACAGCAAGGTAAATGTTGGCACAAAAGTAATCATTCAACTGCCCTACAAAACGGGAGAAAAGCCGGAGAAGCTTCCTGAAATCAGGACCAATAAAAAAAGTGATCTGTTAAATCAGCTGAGAGTGCTGATTGTGGATGATGAAAAATATAACCGGTTGCTGCTAACAGCAATATTAAAAAAACACAATGCCATATATACAGAGTCAAGTAATGGATATCTTGCCTTATTGGAACTGGATATGAACGACTACGATCTTATCCTGATGGATGTTCGTATGCCACATATGAATGGCCTTGAAACGGTGCAAAAAATAAGAAGTATGAAATCCGGGAGAAAGTCTCAGATTCCTGTTATTGCATTGACTGCTGCTGTTTCACCCGAAAATCAGCTGGAATATAAAAAAGCAGGAATGAATGGATTTTTACCCAAACCTTATAGCGAAGAGGAATTGATTAAATGTATTTCTGATGTTCTCGTAAAAGAAACCGTTTCTGATTTTGATAAATAACAACTAAATCAAAACAACATGAAAACAATTAATAACAAAACGACCACATTTAGCCTTAAATCACTGGAAGATGTGAGCAGCGGAGATAAAGAATTTTTGAGGGTAATGATTACAACACTCATTCAAACAACTAATGAGGGTTTATCCGGTTTAAAACGATCATTGAGTGTTAATGACTGGAAAAGCATGTCGGAATATGCGCATAAGATATGTTCACCCTGCCTTCATGTGGAGGCTATGGAGGTTTACAAATTACTAAAACAGATTGAAAATAATTGCAGGAACCAGGAAAACCTCGGACATGTAGGAGAACTGGTTGATAAGCTGGAAGAGGAAACAAAACTTCTTATTAACTGGGCAGAAGATGAATTAAAGAAGTTGGAGTGACAACTTGAATAGCAATCAGGGTAATAACTCAGAATCGTTTTACTGATAAAACTATGTTGTAATATGTCTCATTCAACTTTTTCCATATATGTTGTAGAGGATAATGAATGGTATAATAAACTGATCGTTCATAATCTCTCACTTAATCCGGAGTATTCGGTAAAAAGTTTTTATTCCGGAAAAGAATTACTTGAGGCACTTCACGAGGTTCCGGATGTTATTACTCTTGATTACCGGCTTCCCGATATGAAGGGCGATGAACTGCTCAGGAAAATTAAAGATTTTGATGAGAATATTGAAGTGGTAGTAATTTCCGAACAAGGAGACATTGAAACAGCAATTGATATTCTGAAAGCAGGTGCATTTGACTACCTGGTAAAAAGCAACGATATCCGCGACAGAATTTTTAATGTAATACATAACATTAGAAAGAACAAAGGATTAAAAAGCAGAATTGCAAAGCTGGAGGAAGAAGTAGAGGCTAAATATAGTTTTGAAAAAACAATTGTAGGCAATAGTGCTGCCATTAAAAATGTATATGATTATATCAGGAAAGCCATAAACACCAATATAATTGTATCTATAACAGGAGAAACAGGTACGGGTAAAGAAGTAGTTGCCAAAGCCATCCATTATAATTCTCCGCGAAAAAAATATCCGTTTGTTGCAGTTAACCTTGCGGCCATTCCTTCAGAGTTGGTAGAAAGTGAATTATTTGGCCACGAGAAGGGATCATTTACAGGAGCAATGAATACGCGAATCGGAAAGTTTGAAGAAGCAGGTGAAGGAACTTTATTCCTTGATGAAATCGGGGAAATGAATCTTGGTTTTCAGGCAAAATTACTTCGTGCGCTTCAGGAAAGGGAAATTACCCGTGTGGGAAGTAATAAAGTAATAAAAGTGAATTGCCGTATCATGGTGGCTACCCATAAAAATTTGCAGACTGAAGTTAAAAAAGGAAACTTCAGGGAAGATCTTTATTATCGGTTAATCGGGTTGCCCATTCATTTGCCTCCTGTTCGTGAAAGAGAAAAAGACATATTAATCCTGGCGAAATTTTTTATCCAGAAATTTTGTTCGGAAAATGAATTAATTCCAAAAACATTAAGTGCAGACGCCAAAAAGAAACTTTTGGGATATCATTGGCCGGGAAATGTAAGAGAAATAAAATCAGTCGTAGAGCTGGCCGTTGTTATGTCTCAAAATAATGAAATCACTCCTGACGATATTACGTTAAATACGATGAATGTATTGCCTGATATCCTGTCTGATAACATGACCATGCGGGAATACCAAAGACAAATCATCGATATTTATATGAAAACGTATAATAATAATACAAAACTCGTAGCGGATAAACTGTCTATAGGGCAAACTACTGTTTACAGAATTTTAAATGAAATGCAGGTGAATTATGACGGAAATGCATAAAACAACAGGTGTTTTACACTTCCACTGCTGATTTTCACATTCAAAAAACCGCATTCTGCCATTATTCAGGAATAATTTACAGTAATCCCGTAAAATGTAATATACAAATGATATGAAAAATAATCAACCGTATGTATATCTTGTTGATGATAGCCCTTTAAATCTGAAGGCATTAAAATCAAAATTAAGATCCCGCCTGGGACTTAAAGTGAGAACATTCGAATCAGCCGAGGAATGCCTCAGAATTATGGAAATACGACCACCTGATTTGGTTATTTCCGATTATTTTCTCGACCCTCTTTTTTCGAAAAAAATGAATGGCGATGATTTATTGTCGCGTATTAAAATCAGTTATCCTGATCTTCCGGTTATAATGTATTCCTCAAGTAATAACGTTAATTTAATTGTTGACCTTATAAAAATGGGTGCAGTAGATTTTATTAGCCGTAACCAGAAATTTGAGACACATCTTATGGAAGTTGTAAAAAATAATATTGATAATCTGAATGTCTCCCACGATAAAAAACTAATCAAAAAAGGAATCATTCTTAGTCTTATTTTCTTGGTGGCAGGCTCGTTGTCCATTTATTTGATCAGCCCGGGTTCGCTTAATTACCTGCTGGCAGGATTATGTATGCTGGTTATTGTTTTTTTTACGATGGGATTTTTTAAAATAATAGCTGCTAAAACCAGCCGGTGGTTCAGGTATATTGGAGGCCTTTTTACATTTACCCTTAAAAGAGAATATTCAATTTTTATTGTAGATGATTCAGAGGTTTACCGGATTATGATATTGAAAGCACTGGATAGCGAAAGATCATATATTAATCCTGTTAAATTTAATATAAAAGTTTTTTCTTCCGGGGAAGAATGTCTCCGGTCGATGAACCAAAAACCAAATATTTTAATTCTTGACTATCTTCTGGAAGGCGTTAATAATAGTGGTGCCCGGATGAATGGCCTCGAACTGCTAAAAAAGGTAAAGGAAATATCTCCATATACTGAGGTTGTTATGATCAGCTGTCAGAAAGACCTGGATGTTATTGCAAAGCTGATCAGGGAAGGTGCCAATGATTATATTGTAAAGAATGAATTATGGCGACAAAAAATCAGGCAAACAGCACACGATCTTATTGTTAAAAATGTAAACAGGAGCCTGAAAGCAAAAGGGGTATTAATGGCTTTTATCGGGGCCATTACCCTATTGTTTATAATTATGATGTACTACCTATTTTACAATAACAGCTGAGTTTTGCTACCCGGTGAAAATTATAGACCTATTGTAATACAAAATAATTTTCAGATAACCAAATTAATAATAAGTTTTATGTGATATCCTTCTGTAACTCATTTACTTAACCACCGTAATAATAACCATGATTAACTGCGCTTTAATAGACGATGACAAGGTTTTTCTTCAGGTTATGAAGCATTATTTTAATAAAATAGATTTTTTGCATCTCTCCTGTGAATTTTCATTGCCGGATGTCGCACTTAATTCGATTGATTTTTCAAAAATAAATGTGCTCTTTCTCGATATGGAGATGCCAAAAATCAATGGTATCCGGTTTTTATCTTCCCTGAGTTTTGTCCCTCCTGTGGTTATTATTTCCAAAAAAAAGGAATATGCCACAGAGGCATTTGACTATAATGCTCTCGATTATCTTCATAAGCCTGTCTCCTTTCAGCGCTTTTTAAAAACGGCCCATAAAATCAAAGATCATTTTGACTCACAGGTGAAAAAAAACAATATTCCTTTAGGCCATATGTTCATCCGGGTGGATGGATACTGGCTGCGAATGGATTTGTCGGAAATACAGATTATCAAAGCAGATAATAATAACGTGTTTGTTAAAAAGGCTGAAAGGGATTACAGATGCAGCCAGCGTTTCCGCGAATTTATCGACCAGTTGCCAGCGGAACATTTCATGCAGGTTCACAGGTCGTATATAATCAATTTAGGACATATCAATAAAGTAGACGGGGAAATTATCCAGGTGGGAAATCGTATTGTTCCGGTGAGTAAAACGTATGTAGAGGAACTTTACCGCAGATTAAATATTTCCAGGTGAAAAAAAGTATGCGAATGGTTAAATTCATCTAACGGATAGAATGCAAAAAAAAAAGCAAATATCAATTGCGCGGTTTAGAAAAAAACTGGAAAAACTGAATAAAGTATTTCTTTCTGTTGCCATGAGTGATTTTTCTGTGGAACTTGACATCCCTGACAGGGAAGATGAGTTTACAGAATTATATTGTGGTGTTAAACTCATGCTTGACTCTACCAAAGAAAAGATAGAAGAATTAAGCAAACTCAATAACCAGTTATTCGAACTCACCAATAAAAAGACATTAGCGCTTAATGAAGTTGAAAGTCTTGCGCGCATCGGGAGTTGGGAATGGGATATTTTGGATGATGTGTTTTATTGTTCAGACGAATTTTACAGGGTGTATGAAATTACTCATTTAAAAAACAATACTATCGATTATATCACCTGGCTTTCGTTTGTCCACAATGAGGACAAAACGTTTGTAAATTTGGTGATACAGGATGCCATAATCAACAAAACATCCTGGAATTTATTTCACAGAATCCTAACGGCCAATGGTCAGCTGAAATATATACATGGAATTGGAAAAATGGATGTTGATAAAAACGGAATGGTGATACGAATGTATGCCACCGTACAGGACGTTACCGAAATAAAAATATCGGAAGAAGAATTAAGGCGCGCAAAAAATGAACTGGAATTAAGGGTGGTTGAACGCACACGTCAGCTGGAAGAAGCGTTTACCAACCTCAGGTACGAAACGGAAGAAAATAAAAAAACACAGTCAAAACACAACCAGCTGGCAGCTATTGTGGAATCCTCCTCCGAAGCAATTATCGGAAAAACGACAGACGGTTATATTACCAGTTGGAATAAAGGTGCACAAAGAATTTTTGGTTATACGGATGCTGAGGCTATCGGGAAGCACATCTCTATTATTATTCCTGAAAACCTGGCAAAAGAAATGGAACAGGTTTTGGCTAAACTAAAAGTCACCGGAAGAGTAGAACCTTTCGAAACGGTAAGGATACGAAAAGACAAATCCCCGGTATATCTAAAAATTTCATTTTCGCAGATAAAGTCATTTGACGGGGAGCTTATAGGTTATTCGTCTTTTGGAGTAGATATTACTGAGGAGGTGAGAATAAGAAAATCACTCGAGGCAAGTGAAATGAAATTCAAAACCCTGGTAGAAACCATGATTGAAGGAGTGGTTTTGACAGATAAGAGTAATGTGATTCGGTTTGTTAACCAGGCTTTTCTTGATCAGTCGGGATATGAAATGGAAGATCTGCTGGATAAACCGGTTGGTGATTTATTATCCCCGCTCATTTATAAATCAAAAAAAGGAAAAATTTCTTTAATAAAAAAGTCAAATATAAAATCACACTATGAAACAGAAATAAAAAAGAAAAATGGTGAAAAAATGTGGGTGCTGATAAGCAGATCTGTTATTTCCTCAAAGGAAAACGAGATTCAGGGATACTTTAACCTGATTACCGATATTGATCTTAGAAAAAAGGCAGAAAAGGAAAGAGATGCTATAGCCAGCTTTTCGCTGGAAAACCCGAACCCCAGTTTGCGGTTTTCAATCATACAAGACGAATTTGTTTTTCATAATACGGCTTCCAAACACCTGTTCAAATTTATTCACGGGAAATCCAATGGAAAAATTTACTCAAAAATAATTGAGCGGATAAAACAGGTAAATGAAAAAGGTAAAATTGTAAAAGAAGAGATGAAAATATCGAACCAAACGTATCTTTTTACATTTGTACCGGTTAAAGAAGGCAGATATGTTAACCTGTATGGCAGTGATATCACAGCTGTTAAACTGGCTGAAGCAGAAATCAAACGTCTGTTATTTGTACTCTCTCAAACCGATAATGCCGTTATCATTGCTGATGCGGATGGAAAAATTGAATGGGTAAATGAGGGTTTTGAAAGAATGACGGGCTATACACTGAAAGACGTTAAAGGTACGCATGGTGAGAAACTAAGAAAGGGAAAACAAACCGGTATTAATCCTGAAAATTTATACTATCAAAAAATGGTTTCACGTAAGAAATCGGTTTCTTACGAATCAAAAAACTACAGGAAAAACGGCTCTGAATACTGGTCGTTTACTACTATTACGCCTGTTCTTGACAAACATGGAAAAATAGAAGGTATTGTGGCTATAGATGCAGATATAAGTTTAAAAAAGAGAGCCGAACATCAAATGGTGCTTGCTATGCAAATGTCTGAAGAATCTTCAAGGGCAAAACAAAGTTTTCTTGCAAACATGAGCCACGAAATACGCACACCTATGAACGTGATTATGGGAATTATTCAGCTATTGAGAGATACACCGTTAAATGATACTCAGAAGGAATATCTCAACTCGATGGATTTTGCCAGCGAAAATCTTCTGAGTATTGTAAATGATGTACTTGATATCTCAAAAGTAGAATCAGGAAAAATGACACTGGAAAAGCTGGAGTTTGATTTGAGAAATCTCATAAACGAGTTGATTAATTCTGTTGGTTATAGGGCAAAAGAAAAATTATTGCCAATTTATGTAAACATCGAAAGCACGGTGCCTGCTTTTCTTGTAGGAGATCCCATTCGTCTGAATCAAATCCTGCTAAACCTTTTCAGCAATAGTATAAAATTCACCCAGATGGGAGAAATCAGGCTAAACATCTCCCTGGAGAAAAAGGAAAATAATATTGCATATATAAAATTTGTTATTTCTGATACAGGTATTGGTATCCCCGTAGAAAAACAAAAAGCAATCTTTGAAGAATTTGTGCAGGCTCACAGTGGAAACAAGCGAAAATTCGGGGGCACCGGACTTGGCCTTTCCATTGTAAAAAAACTGGTAGAAATCCATCATGGTGAAATAAACCTGGTTAGTACTCCGGGAAAGGGAAGCATTTTTACCGTTTTAATTCCCTATGAGATAGTGGATAAAGAAAAATTAAAAACAGTGGTAAAGGAAAATATTGGCCGGGATGCAGCAGTACTGAAAGGAAAAAATGTATTGCTCGTGGAAGATAATAAGTTAAACCAGATAGTAGCAGAAAAATTTCTCAGTAGTATGGGAATGTCTGTGGTGTTGGCCGGAAACGGAAAAGAAGCAGTAGAATCACTCCGGGATCACCATTTTGATGCTATCCTGATGGATATTCAAATGCCTGAAATGGATGGTTACGAAGCCACACACTTCATCCGGAAAAGTATGAAATTTCCCAAGAAAAATACGCTGATCATTGCTATGACTGCCCATGCATTGGTGGGTGAGGAAAAAAAATGCATTGATGCAGGTATGGATGACTATATTACCAAACCTCTGCGAAGAGAAGCCCTGGAACAAGTATTAACCAATTTACTTAAAAAACATGAAACTCGAAACCCAAAAAATAAAATCATTTCTTGAGTGTGATGACAGTTTCCTTGTTCAATTACTGGATAGTTATCATACGGAATCTTCTGAATGTATTCAGTTGATGAAAACATCGGCCGAAACAAAAAACTGGAAGAAAGTAAGAGGTGCCGCTCACAAAATGCTGGGATCCTGCCAGATTTTTCTGGTACCGGATATAGTAAATCTCCTGAAAAGTATAGAAATCAATTCAGAAAATGAAACTAATACTGAGGACATAATAAAAGATATACACCTGCTGATGGCTATGCAGGATACTTTTATTAAACTGGCAATTGAATATAAAAACGCTGTTAAACTGTGAATGAAGAATCAAATAAAATTCTGGTCTATGTGATTGAAGACAGCAGGATTATCTGTGACATTATGTCGCGACTGGTGCTTTTTAATAAAAATATTGAAGTAAAAACATTTTATGATGGCCAAACCGCACTCGCTGCTGTTACCAAAAAATGGCCGGATATAATCTTTCTTGATTATTACCTCGATAATAATCATAAACATGGAATAAACGGAGACGTAGTATTGAGAACTATAAAAAGAGTATCAAAAGATACTCCTGTGATTTTAATGACCAGTCTTACTGACGGGAAAAAAATCAACACGCTATTACGAATCGGTTTTGACGGGTTTATTCATAAAGGAGAAGAAAATCTCATGGAAAACATTGTCGGTTGCGTCAATAAATTTGCCGGAACAAATTAGTTGTTCTGATAAAACACTTCAATTTTTTACTTTTTCATTTTGACTTCCCGTTTTTCATTTTGAAAATAATTCCTTTTCATTCAGAATAAAGTGAAATTGATTTTCAGAAAGTTAACCGTCACCGTTGGATTGGCACAGGTTTCGTTACCCGTTACTAAACAAATAATCCTAAAGCCATGAATGACAAAAAAAAATTAAAAATAGTGATTGTTGAAGATGATCCCTATTACAACAAAGTTCTCTCCAGGTATGTAAGTTCTGTTTGTACCACCACTTTGATCAATAAGAATGAAGTGGAGATCAAATCCTACTTATCGGCCCAGGATTGTATAGAGCAACTGGAGGATGATATTGATATTATGATATTGGATTATTTTCTTCCGGATGAAAATGGAGAAGATGAACTAAACGGAGAAGATGTTCTCCAGGAAGTAAAAAAATATTGTCCCGATTGTAAAATAATTATGATAAGCGCACAACCCGATCCCGGAATTGCAGTTGAACTTATGCATAAAGGAATTTATGAATATGTAGATAAAAATATCAATACCGGCAACAGGGTGGGAAGCATAATTCAGAAAATAATTTTGCGAAACGTAAACCAGCCGGAAAAACTGCTGAATTAAAAACCATTAAAACAAAATGAATATGAAAAGGAAAAAACAAAACAAAGCGTTAACAATAAAAAGAACGGTTTTCTTTTTATTGGCCGCATTCACTATGAACATGGCAGTAGCCCAGGAAAAAGGATTTCGTTATGGCGGCAGATTTGGCCTGGGTGAGAGCAATATGGAAATAGAAGGTAATTCCACCGAAAGCGGCAAGCTGGCAATAAATCTGGGTATAAGTGCCAACTACCAGTTTACACGTTTTTTTGGAATAAATGCCGACTTTCTGCTTTCCAAAAAAGGAGCCGGAACATCTGGTTACGTAACTGAAACAGATTTTTTTGGTAACCAGAGAAACTATGCGTATGACGAACAATATGATCTTTTTTATGGCGAAATTCCATTTACAGTTAAATTGAGCTTGCCACTGGGAAAAGATTTTTATCTGAAAGCTTATGGGGGGTCAGGTATAAACTTTAAACTTGCTGCCTGGCAAACGAGAACCTATCATGATGGTACGTACAATGAAGAAAATGGATTTTTTGATGACAGAATGAAGGGACTGAACACCATGGAAACGCCATGGGTTTATGGTGCAGGAATAGATGTGAGCGGAAAAGATAACAGGTTATTTTTTCTCGATTTCAGAGTAAATAAAAGCATGAATCCCATTGGAAAAATTAATGACAGGGATGCCCGCATCAGCTATTTTGTAATCAGTGCAGGATATTTGTTTTAATCAATTAAAATAAAAGCTATGAAAACAAAAAAAATAAACAGGCTCTTATCAATGGCAGGTGTGTTGTTACTCTCCACCATGCAGGCTCAGGACAATATTCCTGTTGTTGATCAGCCATCATATAAAACAGCAATTGGACTCAGGGCCGGTGAGACATCAGGACTTTCTGTGAAAAGATTTTTCGGGGAAAAAGTGGCAGTGGAAGGGATAGTTGGCGTATGGAATAACGGATTAAGTGCCACCATCCTCTATGAAAAATACTCACCGGCCTTCCATTTAAACGGACTTAACTGGTATTACGGAGCAGGAGCACACGCTGTGTTTGAAGTCGGATATAATTTTCATCATCATTGGGGTGACAGGTATTATCATTATCACCATGATGGTGTTGGATTGGGAATTGATGGAGTAGTGGGAATGGAATATAAAATTCCGACTATACCCCTTGCTCTTAGTATCGACTTTAAACCGTATTTTGAAATAAATACCAACGGAGGTATTTGGACTTCTCTTGATCCCGGACTTGGCCTGAAAATAATTTTTTAAGGAATATTGATTACGGATAGATGTGTAAATTAAAAAATGAAATAGAATATTCGCTTGATCTGGCTATAAGTGGTTAAAATAAAAGCGGGTAGAAAGGTAATGTTGTTTTTTCATGATTTAGGTTTGATTTATGGTGCTTCCCTTAATTACCTTTCGCGGAAGGCTCGCCTTAAAAAGGTTAAGGCGGGCCTTTCCGTTTTTACTGATACTCTTTTCCAAAAACAGGAGCCATTGGATATTTCGTACAGGCGGTGGATCAAAGCAGTGTTTTATCTATTTCCCAATCCGGGCCTCATAACCTGTTCCGTAAATCACTTTTTCCTCATACAACTTTCTTTTATGAATGAACAATGTATCCGCTTTCTCATAAGAAATTTTTTGCGGTTTTTCATTAGCCATGTTACGGGACGCTGAATAAAAAATAAATACGGAATCATTCTTTATTTCCCAGGTCCCCCAATAACAATCATGCTGCTTTACATGGTCGCGTGATACTGAAGTTAGTGAAAAAGTATGATCACGATCAAAAAACCAGGTGTCTGTCCCCGCTCTGAAAACCCACGGCTCCGAATACTTATGCTTTAGCTTACCGCCAGCAATGCAGCCGGAGAAAATTAAAAAGGTGAAAATGAAAAGACGAAATCTCAAGGTTTTTTATTTGAATACTTAATTGAAAGTAATAGGGTTGATGTCAAAACAAATCCACGCCAACAACCAATGTATTTTGCATATACATATCACCGGTACCATTGGAAATATTGTCCACGCTGTCATTGGTAAAATACCCGAGAGCAAAATTGTACCCGATGTTAAACCGTTCATTCAGCTGGAATTTTATACCCGCACCGCCATTCAGTGAAAAATAATTTCCCGGATTCACACAATTCATTTTCATACGATCGGCTATATGATTAAAAGCGGCTCCAAAATAAACGTATGGTTTCCATCGCGATCCGTTGCCAAACATACTATTGTTACCGATTTTATAGCGCAGGTAAGCACCACCCGAACTCAGTCTCGATTTCAGGTTACCTAACCCGATCCTGTCAAAACATCCGCCACATTGCAATTCTTCTGCAACAGGTGTTTTGGCTACTTCATCTGGTTGTACAAAATTATAGTCGCCTACAAAACAAAATACCCCTGCATCAAATGAACGGTTCAGGTAAAAATTTGCACTTCCACCCATGCCTCCGTACCAGCAACAGGATTTAAACCGGAATCCGTTTCCCAGGTCTCCGTAATATCGTTGCGGCCCTCCTCCAAATGAAAGATTAACCGGATGTTGTGCAGTTTGTGCAACTATTCCCGATGCAGCGATCAGAAATAGGGTAGTGCAAAGGATAGATCTCATGGTTTTTTTTATTGGATAAATATAAAAAATTCCGGTATTATTTCCGGTAATATAATATATTTTAAATATCTGCTTAACAATATTTTAATTTAAAATTGTGTAGTAAAACTGTGTAAAAATTCCGGTATATATTCCGGTAATGCTTTAATGCACCAACTTCCCGGCACAGCCTGACATCTCACTGTAGTATATCTTTCCTTTTGATAAAATATTCAACTTTTAACCCTTTTTACCTTTATACCCCCATTTTTTTACCTCTTGTTCATAAAAAAGTGTACTTTTTTGGGATATACCCCCGTTTTTTTGGATAGTTTTGTCAAAAAAATACAAAAATTCTATGTCACACCTCCGTTTTAAGGCACTGGAAGAGGTTTTTAACCGCCAGCCCAACTACAATCAACCCGGAAACGAACGCATCTCCTCTTTTTTCGGAGAAAATGTCTTCAACGACCAGGCCATGCGCCAATACCTTCAAAGTGATGTATATGATAAAGTGCGCCAGGCTATGGTGGAAGGCACCCGCATCGAACGTTCCATTGCTGATCACGTAGCGGCCGGAATGAAAGATTGGGCTATTAATAAAGGAGCTACTCACTATACACACTGGTTCCAGCCACTCACCGGAACCACTGCCGAAAAACACGATTCGTTTTTTGAACCTATTATCGGTGGTGACGGGCGTTCACTCGAAAAATTTTCAGGCGGAATGCTCGTGCAGCAGGAACCAGATGCTTCTTCTTTCCCCAGCGGTGGAATCCGAAACACATTCGAAGCGCGCGGATATACAGCATGGGATCCTTCTTCTCCCGCATTCTTAATGGGAAAAACACTTTGTATTCCTACTATTTTCATCTCATATACAGGCGAATCGTTGGATTATAAAATGCCGCTGCTCAAAGCCACTCATGCCATTGATAAAGCTGCTACCGAAGTATGCCAGTATTTTGATAAAAATGTAACTAAAGTCATCTGCACGTTAGGCTGGGAACAGGAATATTTTCTTGTGGATGAAGCATTGTTTAATGTGCGCCCGGATTTGTTAATGACCGGCCGCGCTTTATTCGGACATTCTCCTGCTAAAGGACAACAGCTGGAAGATCATTATTTCGGTTCCATACCCGAACGTGTGTTTGCCTATATGCGCGATTTCGAAATTGAAGCGCTGAAACTGGGAATTCCCGTAAAGACACGACATAATGAAGTGGCTCCCAACCAATTTGAGTGTGCTCCTATTTTTGAAGAAGTAAACGTGGCCAACGACCACAATCTTTTATTAATGGACGTAATGGAAAAAGTGGCAAGGCGTCACCATTTCCGCGTGTTGCTGCACGAAAAACCATTTGCAGGGATCAACGGATCAGGAAAGCACAATAACTGGTCGCTGGCTACCAATACGGGAAAAAACCTGTTAAGCCCCGGGAAAACTCCCAAGGCTAATATGATGTTTCTTACTTTCTTTGTAAACACCATCAAAGCCATTTACGACCATGCGGATCTTCTTCGTGCCAGCATTGCGTCAGCATCTAACGATCACCGCCTTGGTGCAAACGAAGCTCCTCCTGCCATCATTTCCGCTTTCATTGGAGATCAGCTTTCCAAAGTGCTGGACGACCTGGAAAAGAACGTAAAGAGCGGAAAAATGTCGCCCGAAGACAAAACGGATGTAAAACTGGAGATTGGAAGAATTCCGCAAATTCTTTTGGATAACACCGACAGAAACAGAACATCTCCTTTCGCTTTCACGGGAAATAAATTTGAATTCCGTGCTGTGGGTTCTTCTGCCAATTGCGGATATGCAATGAGTGTTTTAAATACAATCGTAACGGCCCAGCTTCTGAAATTTAAAAAAGAAGTGGATGCACAAATTGAAAAAGGAGGAGAAAAAGATGAAGTGATATTGCAAACTCTCCGCAAATACATTGTCGATTCTAAAAAAGTACGTTTTGAAGGAAATGGTTATGGAGAAGAATGGGTGAAAGAAGCCGCCAGACGCGGACTCTCCAACATCAAAGACACTCCGCGTGCGCTGGATGTACTGGTAAGTAAAGAAACCACCAAACTGTTTGAAGACCTTGGTATCATGACGCACCGTGAACTGGAAGCGCGCCATGAGATCGAACTTGAAAAATATACACGAAAACTACAGATCGAAGGAAGAATTATTGGCGATATTTCCCTGACAAGAATTGTTCCGGCTGCATTAAAATACCAGGAAAAAATTCTCGATACCATTGCCAAACAACAGGAAATTATCGGTGCTGCCGGAAAAAAATCGGTGGAAGGATTGAAAAATATTGCAACCGAAATTGGCGAACACATTAATGCGATTATCGTGAAAGTGGAGGAGATGACCGAAGAAAGAAAAAAAGCCAACAATCTTGATGATTCCCGCAAAATGGCTATTGCGTATTGTGATAAGGTAAAACCCTACTTTGATGACATCCGCGAACATGCCGATAAACTCGAATTACTTGTGGATGATGAATACTGGACGCTTCCCAAGATGAGGGAGTTGTTGTTTACGAAATAGACTTGTAGTCAAATAGTTAAAAGGTGGCCAAATGCCACCTTTTTTCTTTAAAGTCCCCTCGCTTTTTTATACTTTTGATATCCGTTACTCATGAAAAAAGCAGCAGAAATACTAAGCGGATTTAAAGCACCTGAATTTTCGGAATGGGAAAAAGCCATTGCCAAAGAATTGAAAGGGGCCGATTATAAAACCGTTCTCGGATGGAATACAGATAACGGATTTTCCATGCTGCCGTTTTATAATTCAAAAAATTCTTCTGCAAAAAAAATCTATCATTCATTCAAAAATTCCAATCACTGGGAAATTAACCGGATGATAAAAGTGAATGATATCGCCTCTGCCAACAAACAGGCATTGAAAGCGCTGAATGAAGGGGTATCGTCACTCACATTCAGGAATGAAAAAAAGAAAATCAGTTATGATGAATTTTCTGCCTTGCTGAAAGGAATTCAGATTGCGTATATCGAAGTGAATTTCGAAAATTTCAGTACAGAAGGAATAAAACACCTGGTGCGCTATGCAGATGAAAACGGAATAAATAAAAACGAATTACGTGCCGGTTTTCTTAATGATCCTTATGGTGAATTGATAGTGAAAGGAAGTTTTCCTGTTTCAAGGGCCGGTAGCGAAAAAGAAATAATTGAACAGGCCAAAGCAGCAAAAAATATTTCTCCGCAGCCCCGCGTTGTTTCTGTAAATGCCACCTCTTTCCATCATGCAGGAGCCACCACAATGCAGGAAATTGCTTTTGCATTGGCACAGGGACATGAATACCTGTATTTATTATGCAATAATGGCATTCCGGCAGATGATGCATCAGCAGTAATCGGATTTCGTTTTTCAGCGGGAAATGAATTTTATGCTGAAATAGCCAAACTACGCGCTTTTCGTAAATTGTGGGCTATGGTGGTGGAACAATACCATCCACAGCATGAGTGCAGCAAAAATACATACATCCAAAGTGAAACTTCACTTTTTTATTTTTCGGTAAAAGATGCCAACACCAATATGCTTCGCTCAACGTCACAGGCTATCGCAGCTATAGCGGCAGGATGCGACTCGTTATACATTCACCCCTATAACGGAAAATATGATGATGAATTTTCCCAGCGTATCGCTTCCAATATACAATTAATGTTGAAAGAAGAAGCAGAAATGGACAAGGTGGCTGATCCGGCTGCCGGTTCGTATTTTATAGAAGAATTAACCCGTAAACTGGCAGCAGGAGCCTGGAAATTATTTAAGGAAACAGAAAGTGCCGGAGGATTTATTTCTTCACTAGAAAAAAACCTGCTTCAGCCCGCTATAGAAAAAGCCTCAAAAGAGAAAAAAGATGCTTTTAAAAACGGAAAGATTGTTCTCACCGGTGTAAATAAATTTCCAAATCCCGCAGATCAGCCTGAACAGGCATCATCTCCGTCATTCATATCTTCTCCACTCAGTTCCCCGGTAAACACTGTTCGGCTTTTCCGTCTTGCAGAAGAAACTGAAAAAACAGGAATAAAGTCACATGCGTCCTGATTTCACTAACATAGAAATAAATGCGGAAGAAGAAAATTCTTCCGAAAAGTTTGATGTGTTTACTTCCCGCGAGCAGATTGATCTGAAATCAGTGTATTCGGAAAAAGACATCCAGGCTCTCCACCATGTGGATTATCTTGCCGGAGTGTCTCCTTTTTTGCGTGGTCCCTATGCCAGCATGTACACCATCAGGCCGTGGACCGTTAGGCAATATGCCGGTTTCAGTACTGCCGAAGAATCAAATGCATTTTACCGCAGAAATCTTGCAGCCGGGCAAAAAGGATTATCAGTAGCTTTTGACCTGGCTACTCACCGTGGCTACGATTCCGATCATCCCCGTGTTTCGGGTGATGTGGGAAAAGCAGGTGTGGCCATTGATTCCATTCTCGATATGAAAATTCTTTTCGACCAGATTCCACTGGGAGAAATGTCGGTTTCTATGACTATGAATGGTGCGGTGTTGCCGGTACTCGCTTTTTATATCGTAACAGCCGAAGAGCAGGGCGTAAAACCCGAACAGCTTTCGGGAACAATACAAAATGATATTCTCAAGGAATTTATGGTGCGCAATACGTATATCTATCCTCCGTTAGCTTCCATGCGCATCATTGCTGATATTTTCAAATACACTTCGCAAAACATGCCGAAGTTCAATTCCATCAGTATATCCGGCTACCACATGCAGGAAGCAGGAGCTACTGCCGATCTTGAACTGGCCTATACGCTGGCTGACGGACTGGAGTACTTACGCACAGGGATCAAATCCGGACTGGATATTGATGATTTTGCTCCGCGCCTTTCTTTTTTCTGGGCCATCGGCATGAATTACTTTATGGAAATTGCCAAAATGAGGGCTGCAAGGGTGTTGTGGGCAAAGATCGTTAAGCAATTCAACCCGAAGAATGAAAAATCGATGGCCCTGCGTACCCATTGTCAGACATCGGGATGGAGCCTCACCGAGCAGGATCCATTCAATAACGTGGCTCGTACATGCGTAGAAGCTATGGCAGCTGTTTTCGGTGGCACGCAATCGCTGCACACCAACGCGTTTGATGAAGCGATAGCATTGCCCACCGATTTTTCTGCCCGTATTGCCAGAAACACGCAGTTGTTTATACAGGAAGAAACCAATATCTGCAAAGCTGTCGATCCCTGGGGTGGCTCATATTATGTAGAATCGCTGACCCATGCATTGATAGAAAAAGCGTGGACATTGATAGAGGAAGTGGAAAAACTGGGAGGGATGGCAAAAGCAATCGAAACCGGGTTGCCAAAAATGCGTATTGAAGAAGCGGCAGCCCGCAGGCAGGCCATGATTGATTCGGGACAGGAAGTAATTGTAGGGGTAAACCGTTATTTCTCAGAAAACGAAAAGGAATTTGAGATACTGGAAGTAGATAATAAAAAAGTACGTGAGGCACAGATCGCCCGCCTGAATAAACTGAGAACAGAACGAAATGAAAAGGATGTCCGGAAAGCATTGGATGACCTGGAAAATGCTGCACGAACAGGGGAAGGGAACCTGCTGGATCTGTCAGTAAAAGCAGCGCGTGTCCGTGCCTCGTTAGGTGAAATTTCAATGGCACTGGAAAAAGTATACGGCCGCTACAAAGCCGAAATACGCTCTATTGCCGGAGTATATTCCTCAACCGTTATGGAAGACAAAGAATTTATAAAAGCCCGTGAACTGGCTGACCGTTTTGCTTCACTCGAAGGAAGGCGGCCACGTATCATGGTAGCCAAACTCGGACAGGATGGCCACGACCGTGGAGCAAAGGTAATTGCCACCTCGTTTGCCGATCTCGGTTTTGACGTGGATATCGGCCCCTTATTTCAAACACCTGCCGAAGCGGCTATGCAGGCGGCTGAAAATGATGTTCATATTCTGGGCGTATCGTCACTGGCAGCAGGCCACAAAACGTTAGTTCCGGAAGTTATTGCCGAATTGAAAAAACTCGGAAGGGGAGACATCATGGTAATTGCCGGTGGAGTGATTCCTAAGCAGGATTATGATTTTCTGTTCAGGGCCGGAGTGGGGGCCGTTTTTGGTCCGGGAACAAAAATTCCCGTGGCTGCACAGGATATTTTAACTATTTTATTGCAACGGCATAATCCGGAGGGGGAAGTAATCAGTGAAGAGTGATGAGTCATGAGTGTGGGGATGGGAAAATGTTGAATGAACAGGCTAAACAAAAAAGATTGATACCGGAACAGAAGTGCCGGTTAAAAAGCAGGACGGAATAATTAATAAACAACACAGAACCTAAAACATAAAATAAAAATGTCCATCAGTGAATTTTTTCAGAAAGAGTATTTGCAGCTGCTCATAAAGATAGCGATCATCATTGTAATTGCTGTGATCGTTTCTGAGGTATTGCGAAAAATCATGAGCGGAGTAGTAAAAAAATCAAGCGACACATTGCGCATTGATCCTACCCGCATTAAGTTTATGAAAAATGCAATGAGCTCCATTGTATATCTGTTTGCCATCATTGCCATTATTCATACGGTGCCGCAGTTGCGTGCGATTTCACTTACATTAATAACCGGTGCGGGAATTTTTGCTGCCATTATAGGTTTTGCTTCTCAACAGGCATTTGCCAATATCGTAAGCGGAATATTTGTGGTATTGTCAAAACCATTTCGTGTAGGCGACATCATTCGCGTGGGACAGGAAGGAACCCCCACCAGCAGGAATGAAGTAGTGGGTATTGTGGAGGACATCACCCTTCGGCATACGGTTATCCGCGATTTTGAAAATCGGAGAATTATTATTCCCAATTCGGTGATCAATATGGAAACCATTTTCAATAACGATGTGGTAGACCGGAAAGTAAGAAGAAACATCAATATCAACATCAGTTTTGAGTCTGACATTGATAAGGCGATTGCGATAATTCAGGAAGAATCGCGAAAGCATCCCAATTATATGGATAACCGGTCGAAAGAGGAACTGGACAGGGGAGAATCGGATGTGTTGGTAAGAGTAGTGGAATTAGGTGACTGGGCAGTGAAATTGCGCGCATACGTATGGGCAAAAGATTTTGATCATGCCTTTGAAATGCATTGCGATCTGAACAAAACCATCGTAGAGCGATTCCGGAAAGAGAAAATTGAAATTCCTTACCCGCACCAGACAACCGTTTTCAAACAGGATATTTTTCAAAAATAATATATGTCAGACAGAAGGACGAAATTAGGATTGCCACCGGGTTCACTTATACATCTCGGAGACAGCAAAGATCAGAAAGTTACTATAACGGCCTTCGACTTTACAGAGGAGAAGTATGAAGAAATTTCACCTGTGGATATTGCGCAAATCGCAAAATACAAGAACAATGAAACGGTTACCTGGCTGAATATTGATGGTATTCACGATAGTAAAGTAATCCAGCAGATTGGTGAAAGCTTTTCCCTGCATCCTCTTTTACTGGAAGATTTGATGAATCCATATCATCGCCCGAAAATCGAAGACTTTGATGATTACCTGTATTTCACACTTAAAATGCTTGCTTTTAATAAACGGACAAAACAAATTGAAAGTGAACAGTTAAGTTTTGTATTGGGGGATGGCTGGGTTTTATCCTTCCAGGAGACACCGGGCGATATTTTTGATCCCATTCGTGATCGTATCAGGAATCAGAAGGGAAGAGTGAGAAGGAAAAAATCAGATTACCTTGTGTACGCCCTCATCGATGTAATTGTTGACCATTACTTTATTATTATTGATGAATTGGATGATCAGATTGAAACCCTGGAAGAAGATGTTTTATCGGAAAAAGAACGGGTAGTGATAAGAGAGATTCAACGGTTGAAAAAAGATCTTGTCTTTCTTAGAAAGTCTATTATCCCTATTCGCGATGCGGTAGGCAATCTGCAGAAAGGCACTTCCCGTCTTATTGACGAAAGAACTACTTATTACCTGAAAGATGTTTACGACCACACACTGCATATTTCCGATTCTATTGAGATTTACCGCGAGATGCTGAACAATACAATGGAAGTACATCTTTCGGCATTAAGTAACCGGATGAACCGCGTAATGAAAGTGCTTACAGTAATATCCACCATTTTTATGCCGTTAACTTTTATTGTAGGGATTTACGGAATGAATTTTCACAGTGAAGACCGTGAAGGAAATCCCTTGCCCTGGAATATGCCTGAGCTGTATTCTCCCTACGGATACCTTGGCGTAATGCTGGCGATGCTGCTTATAGGAATAGGTATGTTATACATTCTGAGAAGAAACAAATGGATGTAAAAAAACTTGAATATCCCCCAAAAATTCTCCTGGCCTGGGGTGAAGCCATTTCGGGAAATACAAAGATCCGCGATTGGCTGATATCGAATGGTTATAAAGAACTGGGTATTTTTTGTTTTGCTTTGCGGAACAAAGAGGATGCACGCAAATGGCTCCTCGAAAATGGTTTTCCTCATCTGATGGCGCTGATCAACGCAGTGGAAGAAAATAAAAGTGCACTGATGTGGCTGAAAAACTACAAGTTCGAAATTCTTGAACACATGGCACGAATTGCAGGTTATGGAGAAGAAGAATCTTATCACTGGCTGGTGAATAAAGGCCATAAGGAACTGGCTGTTATTGCGAGAAAAATTGAAAAAGTAAAAGACGATATAGAAGCCGATAATAACGACCCGCATAAAATGAGTTTTGATTAGCCGTTTTGTATCTCCAAAATTTTTCTGCTTTACCTCTCTTTTTCATTTAACTCATTATCAAAAGTTTAATCCTCACAGAGGGAACTGATTTTCAACAGTGTTTTGTGAATTTTTCTTCCGGGGTTTCTGTTTTTCCTCTTATTTCCAATTGTATCTTGAAGCCCTCAAAAAGCAAGGAAATGAGAAAAGTAATGATCGGGATAGTAGTAGCAGCTATCCTCTTTCCGCAAACGGGAAATACCAAAGATGAAAAAGTAAAACGCCTTCAAAATTTTTATACAGGCATCATGTTTACCCCGGAAATTAATTTCTGGAAAGGATTGGAACAGGCTTCTTCTTCTTCAGGTTATTCCTATAAAGGCATTTTCAGTTATTCCACCGGGTTTGATTTTGTGAAGATGTATACCGATAAACTGGGATTAAGCATTGGCACCTATTACACCCACGCTGCATTCGAAAGAGAAGACCATTGTTTCACCTGTGATGTGGAATATACCCCCGTTTCTACTTTTTTGATGAATGGCTTTCAGTTGCCGGTTTCAGCGTATTATATGCTGCTCAACGACCGCCTGGATGTTTATCTCATTGGTGGAATTAATAACTGGATATATACAAGCGTAAAAGAACAGCGAATCACTTACCAGGGAAATACAGATTTGTATAACCCATCCGAACGGTTCAGTAATTTTCTTTTCGGAATAAGCGGAGGATTGGGTGTAAACTATAACCTGAATTACCGCTGGAGTGTTGGCCTGAATACAATTTACAAAAATTCATTGCTTCCCGTTACTCAATCTCCTTTGGTAAAGCTTAGCTCAGTAAACCTGAATTTCGGGTTTTACTATAAGTTTAATTGATGGCAGGGTATAGATTATTTCCTTTTTTCCTGTATTTCTGCTGCTGCGTACTCAAATTGTTCCTGTAGCCAATCCTGCCGCATCAATAGCCGAATAAAGAATTTTCAACTCTTCTGATTTTTCAGCATACCCCTGCTTTTCGTATGAATAAATAAGATTGGTAATCATTCGTTTTACTATGGCAATATTGTCGCAGGGAATGAAATATTCTTTTTTCTTTTCAAGTTTCAGCTGGTCGAGAAATTGTTCAATTTCTTTACGGTTAAAAATTGTTCCCCGGCTGAAAGGATTGATGTAAAACAACACGCCATCATTTTGCTCTCCGCTCATTTTGCTGATGATACCCAGTTCATCGAGGTAGCATAAAATAAAATGATTGGGTAAATTCACTCCGTAAACCGGAACATCCAGCATATCACAAACAATAATGTAAATAATGGAAAGTGTAAGAGGATTTCCTTTGCCGCTTTCCAATACATTGTTCAGGTAAGAATTTTGCGGGGCATGATAATTTTTTTTGTTTCCGCTCAGGTTATGTACATCAAACAATACATGATTGATAACACGCACTTTTTCAAACCCCGTGAGATTATCATTTAGCTCCAGCCAGATATCCTGTTTCAGCTGGTGGATTTTGCGTTTTATTTTTCCTTCGTCAAGATCAGGATACTGATAACGGTTTACCTGTAACACGCCTTTCAGAAGATCATTCGCGCCATCTTTCACCCATTCTTCCAGGTGTTTTCTTACAGAATCAAATTGTATCTGGTGAATGAGGTTTTCCACACGATGCTGGAATACGAGCCCCAGGTGATTACTTTCCCAATGTTGTTCCAGTGCGGGAATCACTTCTTCTCCCATAGAAAGCAATTTCTCTTTCACCTGGAGAAATATTTTTTCATCCGGGTCATCAATCAGTGAGATAAGTGCTGCTACTTCCTTTTCGTTCATAAAAGGCTTCGGTTTTGAATCGAAGGCTGGTTAACAAAGTTACAGGCTGCCTGTCACTCTTTTTTTCCTGCCCCGCCCAAGAAATAAACAATCGTGTTGTTGATGAACTTTGATAAAATTAGTACGGGTGAGTCTCCACTTGCCCCCGCAATATCCCTAAATAACCTTCAATTATTTCCTAAACCTCGGGTCGAGTGCATCGCGCAGTCCTTCGCCAATCAAATTATAAACGGTAATGGTAATAAAAATAGCCAGGCCGGGAAAAACAATCATCCACCAGGCTTCCGGTTCAACACGACCCATATTCAGCATCGAGCCCCAGGTGACTGTGTCATCCGGTACGCCAATATTCAAAAAAGATAAACCGCTTTCAATAAGAATGGCAGAAGCAATACCAAATACGATAGTTACAAAAACGGGGCCGATGGAATTGGGCAATGCATGGCGGAAAATGATATTTCGGTTGTTTAATCCCAATGCGCGGGCAGCAGTAATATAATCCAGTTCACGCACTTTCAGCAACTCTGCCCGGGTAAATCGGGCAATTTCTGTCCATGAAGTTAATCCTATAATTACCATCACCAGCCATAAACTTCTTTCCTGTATCATAGCCGAAACCGAAATAATAAGCAGCAGCCGGGGCATGGAGTTAAATATTTCGATGCTTCGCGAAATAATGGAATCGACAGGTACGGCTGTTTTTTTTCCGAAAAATCCTTTTGTAACAAATTTTCCTGTCCATGCAAACGAAAGAGGAAGACCAAAAAAAATAAAAAGGCTGATGAGTAACTGAAGCATTCCATAAAAAGCACTCAGCTCAAATGCTTCGGTAAGTGTAAGCGAGCGGGCTACAAATCCGTAAAAGTATCCGAAAAACAAACCCACCGAAAACAGGCAAGCCGATGCCCGTGAGATCGTCAGGAGGTGGTCTCCGTAATACCCGGCCAGGGATCCCAGAAGTAATCCTATGATGACTGCAATTCCCATTGAAACAACTCCTACCATCAGCGAAATTTTTGTTCCGTGAATGATTCCTGCCAATACATCTCGTCCCAGTTTATCTGTTCCCAGGCGGTGCCTGAACTTTCCATCCGATTCCTGAATTTTGCCCTCATGATTTTTGGCATAATGAATAGCAGAGGGTGAAATAAACCCGGTATTGAGAATATCCGATTTTTCAGGGGAAAAGGGAACGGGTGCCCACACAATGCTTTCGGTTTCGAGTTGCTTCCAGTCGGTAATATCAAACTGCAGTTTTTCCCATTCTCCTGTTTGGGGATTTTGTGTTGAATCGACAGTGGAAGTTCCGAATACTGAATGGAGCAACCAGTGTTGTGAAAAAGCAGGATAAAAAGTTTTTCCGCGGTATTTTACATATAGCGGCTGATCATTGGCGATAAAGGAAGCAAAAAAAGCAAAAAAGAACATGATGGTGAGCATCCAGAAAGAAATAAATGCAGGTTTGTTTTTTTTAAATTCCTTCCATGCATTTTTCCTGAATGAAAAAGTTTTCATTCCTGTCACCGGGATATCAGCTGTTTTATTTTTTTTCCACCACTTCATGCGCTCTTTTTAGTATAGGAAATTCTCGGGTCTGCTATCGCATACAAAATATCGGCTGCCAGGTAACCCAGCATGGTTAAAAATCCGGCCAGGGTAAACACCGCCACAATTCCCGGATAATCATAACTGTGAATGGCTTCATAACTCATTAAACCCATTCCCGGGTAAGAAAAAATCGTTTCTATAATAACCGATCCGCCAATAGCCAGGGGAAAAATATTCACAAACATGGTAATTACCGGAAGAAGTGAATTGCGCAAAGCATGTTTTCCTACCACTGTTCTTTCATTTAATCCTTTGGCACGGGCAGTGCGGATATAATCCTGCGAAAGGGCTTCAATAACCGATACGCGTGTCACCCTGCTGATGAAAGCTAACGAGCTGTAGGTATACGTAATAAGCGGAAGTATCATAAATGGCCACTGATGTGCCCAGCGCTGCCAGAATGGCCAGTTGGCATTGTAGGTGGCGGGGTCGGCATATCCTGATTCGGGAAACCACGAAAAATAATCGGGATTGGCAAAAAACCACAGCAATAAAATTCCTACGAAAAAAGAGGGAAGAGAATACATCATAAATAAAATAACGGAAGATGACCGGTCGAACCACTTTCCTTTTTTCCATGCACTGTATGTTCCGATGGGGATACTAAGTAAGTAAGCAATAAGTACAGAAAGAAAAATCAGTTTAAACGAAATAAAAAACTTTTCCCATATACGTTCAGAAATATTGCCGCCATAGTAGGAATAACCGAAATCGCCATGAAGCAGTAACCGCGATATCCAGAAGTGATATTGATTATCGAAACCCTGCCAGCTGAAATCGGGAACATAGTTTTTCCATGTTTCTGTTTCAGTTGTCATCCGGTTAAAACTTTTCTGTGCATCAGAAAATAATGTTGCTTCTTCCCTGAAATAATCTGCAACAGCAAAAATTCTTGAAACGGAGTCCATTTTAAACCGGATATGTTCTTCTTTTCCGGTTTCGAGAACCGACATCAGAAGGGAAGTGGCCATATTTTTATTAAAGCTGATGGAATCGGAAGAATATTTTTTAGGAGTAACTGAATCGGAAGCAGTCTGCAATAACCGGCTAAAATGTTGATTTAAAGAATCAGGATCAATTTTTTTTACAGCATTGAGTGTTGTATTTACAGAACTATAAAATTCGGAAACGGCAAGCCAGTTACCGTAAGTGCGTGTAAGCCGGTGCAGTGCTTTTCGGTGTTTTTTATTGGGAATTTTGTAAAGTGTATCGCAATCGGCCAGTGTTCCCAAAGAAAAATAAAAAACAGGTTTGTCAAGGCGCAGTTCTGCACGGATAGAATCTTTGATAGTTTGAGAAACGGAAGTTTCGGTTGATCCTCCATCAGCTGTTCCGGTGCCGGCATAGATTTCCACGGGGTCACCGGGAGAACTGTTGTTGATAATGAATGCAAGAAATGAAATGACAAACAATGTCGGGATAAAAAGAAGAATTCTATGCAAAATGTATTTAATCATTGTGCCGGTAAATTATTTTTTCCCGAATAGGAGGGAAGTAACCGGAAAGCATTCACCGCCATTTGGGGCCTTTCGTTGTAGATTTCTGTGTCAAACCTGCGGTGAATAGCCACGCGTGATTTGGGAGAGAAGAGAAAAACATAAGGTTGTTCATCGTAAACTCTTTTTTGCAATTCGTGAACTTTTACCAGGTAAAGCGAATCGTTGAGTTCTTCATTTACGGAAGCGATCAGTGAGTCGCTTTGCGCATCTCCGAATCCGCAGAAATTAGCTCCGAAATTAGCCCATTGGGAAGTGTGCCAGAGTTGAGTCGGATCTTCATAAGCTGCCGAACCCTGCCAGGCTCCCATAAGCATATCAAAATCATGTGAAAATGCTTTTTCATAAAATAACCCAAACTCTGCTGCATATAGATTCATATCCAACCCGGCTTTGTAAAACTCTTCCTTCATCATCAGGGCCATTTCTTTTGACGGAGGAGCATCGGTGAAATACATCAGCTGAAAAGAAAATTTTATTTTTTCACCGTTAATCACTTTGTCCCTGATACGATCGCCATCCGTATCTTTCCATCCGGCTTCGTCCAGTAATCGTTTCGCTTTTTCCGGATCGAACGGAACAGGCGGAAGGGATGAATTATATTCGTCTTTCATAGGACTGACATAACTAACCTGTCGCTGGGCTTTTCCTTTATAAAAAACGCGGATAAAATCATCGGCAGGAACAAGATGAGCGATGGCTTTTCTCACTTTTTTATCGGTAAAAACAGGTTTGTGAGAAAATCCATCCGGTTTCATATTCATCCCGATATAATTATATCCATAAGAGTCAGAAAACTCCGACTGGTAAGCGTCATTAAAATAATCGTGTTGCTGAAGCTGCATGAGTTTGGTTAACCCGAGGCGGTTGGTGGCATCGATGGTTTCGTTGCGGATAGCAAAATACACCGCGGTTTCATCTTTAATAATTCTGAAGATTATTTTATCGGGTTCGTTTAACAGTTGCAGTTCCGGATTGTTATCTCCCCACCAGTTTTTTTTCTTTTCCAGAACCAGGTAAGAATCATCTTTCCATTCTGTAATTTTATAGGGACCGCACCCGGAGAGCCAGTTTATATCCTTACGGTTTTCTTCTTTATTAAAATCATCAAACCATTGTTGCTGGCGTTCGCTGAGTTTAAATGAGGGATCGAAGCAATCTTCAAAAGAAATTTCATCTGTTATTCCTTTTGGATCGCGGAGTTTTTTTTGCATGATGAATATCTCCACAAAAATTTCGGCATTCGACCTGTTTTTGGTATGAGTATAAAGATGAATTTTTTGCGGGTCGGCAGTATCCTTTTCCACTTTTTTAATTACAGAGGTAAAAACGCCTTTCACCTGCGGATTATTGGTAGCCGGACAAACCACCAGTTTGGATGAAAAAACCACATCGTCTGTGGAAATTGAAGATCCGTCATCCCACCGCGCATCATCGCGCAGCGTATAAACGTAATGTAAGCCCGAACTATCAGCTTCCGGAAGCCCTGTTGCCAGCACCGGAACCATTTGTTTGGTTTTTACGTCAAATTTTACCAGTGTTTGCTGGGTATAGTCAAAAATCCATGCCCGGTAGAAAGAGATATCATTGGTAATATGCAATCCGTTAGGATTGGCCGGCAGATGGATGATGGCAGTATTTTCCGACAGGTCCCTTTTTTTAACACAGGAACAAGCCATCAGTACCACAGCCGTAAAGAAGAAGGATTTTGTCATACCACCGTTACAAATATAGAAATCAACCTGTTTAATGACACAGTAAGTGATGATTTATGAGGGAACGGTATTCCGGGCATATTTCGACAGGAAGAAAATTAATTTATATCTTTGCCGAAATTAAAAATCTCTCCCTTGGGAGAGTCGGGTTTCCCGACCTGCCTGTCGGCATACAGGTAGCTATCGGGAGGCTTAAACCATCCGCCTTTGGCGTGATAAACTGTCGTACGAAAGTTCTTTTTTATTTTGGCTGAATGAATTTTGGAGAGGTGGGTGAGTGGCTTAAACCATCCGCCTTTGGCGTGATAAACTGTCGTACGAAAGTTCTTTTTTATTTTGGCTGAATGAATTTTGGAGAGGTGGGTGAGTGGCTTAAACCAGCAGTTTGCTAAACTGTCGTACGTGTCAAAGCGTACCGGGGGTTCGAATCCCCCCCTCTCCGCAGAATCCTGCCTTATTTCCTTTTTTAGGGAACATTTCTTTTTTTTGGGATATATGACAGCGTTTTATTTATGCCAGTTTTCTAAGGACTCTTTTGATCAATTTCTGACCTGACTTCACCTTAAGGAGGGAAGGTTTTTCACTTCTCCTGATTCTTCAGCCTGAGACTTGCTCTTTTCCGAATAATTTCCCCAAAAGATTTATTGTCGATTTTGCTCTCCAGCCAATAGATAATATCAAAATATTGAAGCGCCTCTTTTTCAAGCGGGTCTTTTACCAATTCTTCAAGTTTATTTTTTAATTTACGAAATATTGAAATTAATATTTTTTTTGAGCTTCCCTTTCTTATAGCTTCCCGAATAAAATCGAGAATTGCCTCCTCGAATGCGTACAAACGTTCTATTTTATATAAATACCTGTGGGTATTTTTAGCATAGTAAGTCAATATATCATAGTCTCCTTTCTCGAAGTGAATTATTAAATTAAATAAATAGGTAAAGCTTAAAATGTCTTTTCTTGCATTTCTTAAAGTAGGGTCATTAAATATTTTATTTACCCACTCCAGGGCCCTGGAATAGTTTTGTTCGCCAAAATATATTTGAGCGATACAATAGTAAAACACAAGGACATCGGATTGGTGTATTAAACCGGAATACCGGGGCAATCCCTCTTCTATTTCTTTTATTTTAACCACGCCCTTACTATATTCACCTGTATTTATATATATGTTAAGCGCACACGTGTATGAAGACTTAAAGACTAATGCTTTCATTGCTTCAGATTTTACAGGATAATTTTGCATCTTTTCGATGACACGCAGGCATTCTTCATATTCCGAAAGCCCTATTAAAGTAACAGAATAATTAGTCAGTGCTGTTATGTATTGCACTTCTCTCTCAGGAAGACATTCCGGGTAAGATTCGACTAATGCTATCATTTTTTTCCGTACATCATTACTTTTTACCATGTCGCCTATCATTTGATAGTAGAAACTATAAATAAAAAAATAATCATATTTACTGTTGAAAGTAATGGCATTATTTTCGCTGCTGCACAAAATATTATTTATTATGCCGGTGTAGGTGTCTTTTTCCTCTTTGCTTCGCGCTGTTCCGTATAATTTATAGTGGTCGCTGATTAGATACCTGATAGCTCTGAATTGACTTTCGTTGACAATTTTTTTTATACACTCTTCTTCTTCCAGGAGGAGAACTTTGATATCAAATTCATTTTGACCAACTCCCTGGTTTTTCAGCACGAATTGTTTTTCCCACTTATATAATTCCAGTAGTTGTAAATATTTTTCGTGTTTAGCAGCTAAATTTTTCGCTTTTAACAATAATTTCCAGCATTGTTTAAAGAAGCTTTTTTCATATAAAACCGCAATTTGATTTATATAACTGATTAATTGGCCATCAACGTTTTTTTCGGAATAATATATTTCCAGTACTTTTAATATGTTGGCGTATAGTCTTCTCTTTGATTCGGAAAAATAATTCGCAAATGGCTGGTTCCTGAATCGTAATAAAAGTTTTTTTTCATCATATTTTTTTTGTTTTTCAATCGCTTCAAAAAGCATCAGGTAGTTTTTTTCTCCCTGCTGAAGATTTGAAAAAAGTTTAAAGTATCTTTTTTCCGATTTCGATAGCGATTGAATTAGTTCAAATAATGGTTCATTTTCACCCATTGGGAATGTGAATATTTCACCCCAAATATACATTTAAAATGCTAAATACCAAAATATTATAATAATTTATTACTATTTATGAATGTGATTATAAAAAAAATATGATTATTCACCGGGATTTGCAAAATATAGTTTTGTTCTGCAAAAATATTGTTCAACCAACTATAGCCTTATGCAAAAAAATGCCAACCAAAACCAGGACTTGTCAAAAAGCGCAGGCATCGTTGCCTGTAAGTTTTTTGTTTTCTTCTTCTTATTTGGATTGTTTTCAGTTACGGCAAAAACTCAATGTTTGGGCACTTTTGATCATACAACTCAAACAGGCCATTTGGCGGGCCCTGCAGTAAACTGGACTTCTGTTATTTCTGCACAAACCGGTAATACCTACACTGTAACAAATGATGCCACTATGGCTTCTGCTCTTGCTTCATTGGCATCAGGAGATGTGTTATTGTTAGCTAACGGAACATACTCGCAAAATTGGACAATAAATGCTTCTAACGTGGTGATCACTGCGGTTAACCCTGGTACATGGAACAACCGCAATGTTACAAAAACCAACAGCAAAATCACAATCAATGGCAGTAACGTAATCATAGGCGGATTTCTTTATACATGGCCAACTAACCCGTTGTCCAATTCTATCATCATAAACGGTGCGAGTGTTACAATGTGTGATATGGATATTAAAAATATCAATTATCCTGGTGGCACCGACAGATGCATAGTCCAAAATGCAACTGCGGATAATTTCTCCTTTAGAAAAAATTTGGTCGATAATATTAATGGCGCAATCGTCTTAGCGCTTGATCCCCTGGGTACCACTAGTCCATGTAGTCCCGCTGCTACCGATGCCGCCCAATATGTGATTTATGAGTATAATTCCTTCTTAAATATTGATTTTTATTGCATTCAGACCGGACAATATTTTGGTGACAGGTTATACGATGTATATTCTCAAATACGCTTCAACAAATTTGATAATTGTTATACAGTTGGTGAAACAAAAACATCACGTAATTATTTCTACAATAACTGGGTTTATCAGTGTGGAAAGCCATTACATAACCGGCAAGGAACTTATAACGTTTACTATGAAAATTTTTTCGAGGAAACCGGAACATTTAGAATTTATGATTTGAATAATTCCGTGATCAACAATGTATTTTTGAATTCAACAGGTTATAATACGGTTAACGGGCGCGCAATTGATATTCCCGAGGGTTCTCTTGCTTCCCAAATATGCAGCAGCCTTTCCAATGCAACACATATTCGATGTGAAAATCTGCTTATTGCAAACAATACGTTCATCAACCCGGTTTACAGATCAATTTATATAGGGTATCAACAGACAGGTGGAAATGGGCCAAACAACCCGCAGCCTTACTCTGCAAAAAATGTATGGATCATTAACAACGCGTTTCAACAAAATGCCGGGATGGTAATCGCCTTGCGTAATCCTAACACTGTACCCGATCCGGGAGATAATTATCCAACCAATATAGATACCTATCAGAAATATGTGGGGTTAACGATTCTGAATAATCAATTTGATATAAGCGGCACAGCAATAAAAGGTGATATAGCAACATCAGGTTATATAGCGTGGAATGATGTTACCAGAAGTATTAACTACTCCATTTCCGGGAACTTAAACGCAGCATTGAATTTCATTAACACCTTTCGCCCGCCATCCAATTTTTCCGGACTCAATATGGGTATTGCCTATAATTACAACAACATCAATTCCCTGACGGCAAACGATTATGACGGCAATCCAAGAACCAGTGGAGCTGGTGTTGACATTGGTGCCGTTGAATACCAATATCCGCTTGTTGCCGGCATTGCTTCCACTATAAATGTACTTTGCTATGGTGGCTCTACAGGTTCTGCTGCTGCGTCAGCTACAGGTGGCTCTTCACCCTATTCTTACTTATGGAATAATGGACAAACTACACAAACAGCTACAGGACTAAGCGCAGGAACTTATACAGTAACAATTACCGATGCCAATGGATGCACTTCTTCTCAAACGGCAAACATCACAGAACCATCAGCGCTTGCTTCAAGTATTAGTTCTTCAACGAATGTACTTTGTAACGGAGGTAACACGGGTTCTGCTGCTGCAAGTGCAACAGGCGGTACATCACCTTATACTTATTTGTGGAGTAACTCTCAATCCACTGCAACTGCTACCGGACTTTCTGCAGGAACTTATACAGTAACAATTACCGATGCCAATGGATGCACTTCCTCACAAACAGTAATGATTACGCAACCAACAGCACTTTCTGTTTCAACCACTACAACTCCGTCAGGTTGTTCTGATAGTACAGGTACGGCAACAGCAACACCTTCTGGCGGTGTAACACCTTACACTTACTTATGGAGTAACGGGCAAACCCTGCAAACAGCTACTTCGCTTCCGGCAGACATTTACACAATAACCATTACCGATGCCAATGGTTGCATTGTTTCACAGGCAGACACTGTAAGTTGTGCTACCGGGATTGATGAAGTAAATGAAACCAGCTCGTTTATTGTTTATCCCAATCCAACCGATGGAAGTTTTACAATTATTCTATCAGATACATTTTTATCAGGTGAAATTGTAATTTTTAATAGCCTCGGACAACAAGTAGTTCAAACAACAATAGCCGATAAGAACCAGAATACTATAGTTGATATTGGAACATATCCGGCAGGCATGTACACCATTATGTTAAGATCGGATAGCCATAGGTTAATCGAAAAGATAGTAAAAAAGTAAATTAAAACGATACCGGGAAATAATATAAGTAGAATACAATTTGATGAAAATAGTTAAACGTTTTTTTCTTAAGTATTTGCAAAACCCTGCTTTAGTAATGCTTTGTTGTTACCCGGCTTCACCCGGCTATTCACAGTTCATCCAAATATGGGCTCAAGTGCAAAACCCTTCAACATCTACCGATGTCGGAACGTGCATCACAAATGATGCCACTGGAATTTATGTAGGTGGTACCGATCAAACACCCGGAGATTGGCAGTGGCGGATACAAAAGAGAAACTTAACAACCGGAGCTGTCATTTGGACTCAGACAAACAATCCCTCAGCGGGGAATGATCAATTGTATGGAATTACATCTGATGCCGGTGGAGTATATGTGGTCGGGTATGTAGAAAATGGTGGTGATTATTTGTGGCGGATTGAAAAAAGAAACCTTACTACAGGAGCACTCATTTGGTCACAAACCACCAATCCATCTGCCGGAGGTGACAGAGCATTTGCTGTTACTGCAGATGCAAGCGGAGTGTATATAGCAGGAGAGCAATCTATATCCGGTGTTAATTTTCAATGGCGGATTGAAAAAAGGGATATAAATACAGGGGCTCTTATCTGGGCACAAATAAATAATCCGTCAGCTTATGATGATGAACCCTGGGCAATTACATCAGATGCTACGGGAATTTATATTGCCGGACACGATTCTCCATCTATCCAGGCACAGTGGCGCATTGAAAAACGCGACAAAACCACGGGTAATGTTATATGGGCACAAACCACAGATCCTTCAAATAACGATGATCAGATATATGGAATAACAAAGGATGCAAGTGGAATTTATATTGTAGGATTTGACGGGAGTACGGGATTTGGGGATGAGCAATGGCGAATTGAAAAACGCAGTTTAACAACAGGTGCACTTATTTGGTCGCAAACAAACAATCCATCAGCTGGATTTGATGTGGCACGCAGTGTTACAGCTGATGCGGGTGGTGTATTCCTGGCGGGATATGAAATTTCACCGGGCAATAATCAATGGCGAATAGAAAAACGTGATCTTAACACAGGTGTGCTTCTCTGTAGTGAAACAAGCAATCCCTCTTCCGGATCGGATGCAGGGCGGGGAATTACAATAGATGGTACAGGAGTTTATATTGCCGGTTCACAAAACATCAGTGGTGTAAACAATCAGTGGAGAATTGAAAAATATGATTTGTGTGCTCCTCCTTTGCCTATAGAACTTCTTTTCTTCGATGCTCAACTTGTACAACCCGGAATGTATGTTCGTTGTGACTGGAGTACGGCATCAGAAATCAACAACGATTATTTTTCAGTGGAGAAAAGTAATGATGGAATATTTTTTAACCAAATTGGCACTATAAAGGGAGCTGGTACTTCTGCCACCACACAAAATTATTCATTTTACGACTATGAACCCTTCAGTCCAGTATCGTATTACCGGCTTAAACAAGTAGACTATGACGGACAGTTCACCTATTCGCCTGTTCGTGCAGTGGATGTTTCCGGACAGGACGGATTAAATTTTATAGTCACTTTCGGAAATCAATCAGTGGTGTCGGTTTCTTTTTTCAATGCAAGCGAATCAGAAGCTGTCCTGGAAATGTTCAATGCGTATGGCCAAAAAGTATTCTCTGAGAATGTTACACTGCAGGAAGGCACCACAAAAACAGAAACGCAAATTAACCAACTAACTACAGGTGTTTATTTTTTTAGAGTAACACTTCCCGGAAGGGAAATAGTAAAAAAAATATTTTTTTCAAATTAAAAACAAATCAAATGAATTTAAAAACACACTTGATTTATTTATTTTTCCCTGGCCTGTTCTCATGTCAGAATGAGAATATCGAAAAGATGCAATCCATCCATCACCAGTCTCCGGCCCTTAGGAAATATGAACTTAAAACCTTTGAGGTGACTGATACTTTTTCATCCGCTTGTCTTGGCTGGGGATATGATATTTATGTTGATGGCAATCTTACCATTCATCAACCTTTTTTACCCGGAATATCAGGAAATCATCCTTTTTCATCGGAAGAGAAAGCGAAAAAAACCGGAGATCTTGCTATAGTGAAAATGCAAAAATTTGGCGGATTACCTGCAATTACACCGGAAGATCTGGATAGTTTAAATATAACTAATTAATAAATTATATGAAAACAATTTTTCATCTTTCATCTTTCATATTTAAACTTAAAAACAGTTTACACTTACTATTTTTTATACTCATTATTCAACCAAATCTATTGCCGGCTCAGGGAACATGGACCGTAAGAGCGTCTATGCCTGCTGCAGCTAGTCCGCGAATGAAAGCTGTTGCTTTTTCTATTGGTAATATGGGCTACCTGGGGCTGGGAGTAACAGGAGCAAACTATCAGGATGATTTGTGGAGATATAATCCTGCAACTGATTCGTGGCTTCAAAGAGCAAATTTTCCACCCGGTGGACGTGATTTCGCTGTAGGTTTTTCCATTAATGGATATGGATATGCAGGAACCGGGTATGATGATGTAACAGGAATGAACAGGAGAGATTTTTGGCGGTATGATCCTGTATCAAACTCATGGACACAAATGGCAAATTATGGAGGTAACATAATGGTAGCAGGAGGCGCGTTTTCAATTGGAGGAAAAGGTTACATTGGAACAGGTTTGAACAATCCAACAGTCTACCAGGATTTTTGGGAATATGATCCGGCAACCAATGCATGGACTCCAAAAAGTAATTTTGGCGGAGGCATTCGTGCCGATATTGACCGGGCATCATTCGTAATTGGCAATTACGCATATATGGGTACGGGAACATCTAACGGTTTCACTTATTTTAACGATATCTGGAGATATGACCCGGTGCTAAATGTATGGACACAGATGGCTAATTTACCCGGTGGCGCCCGAATAGGGGCAACGGGATTTAGTATTTGTGGTCTTGGATTTTTAGGATTGGGGCAAGGCACTACAGGTTATTTAAATGATATGTGGGCTTACGATCCTGCAAGCAATTCGTGGACCGCAGCTACTTCCTTTCCCGGAGGAGCAAGGGTCGATCAACCCTCTTTTGTTATTAATGATACCGCATACATTGGCACAGGCACAACTTCAAGCGGAGAAAGAAAAGACCTTTGGCGTTTTACTTATTGCGTGACGACTACTCCTTTAAGTGTAACCACCAGCTCTACTACAATTTCCTGCAATAGCCAATGCACGGCAACTGCCACGGCAACACCATCGGGAGGCACTCCGCCTTATTCGTATAGCTGGACAGGAGGTCAAACCACACAAACAGCCAGCGGGCTTTGTGCAGGAACATACACTATTACTGTTACGGATGCTGCCAGTAATACAACTACTGCCACTGTCACAATTACCCAGCCATTGGTTATCACTTCCTCTGTTTCCTCACAAACAAATGTGAGTTGTAATGGTGGAGCGAACGGCTCTGCTACAATTTCAGTTTCGGGCGGAACTCCGGGTTACACGTATGCCTGGGCTCCGGGGGGTGGAACCTCTGCAACTGCAACAGGGCTCAGCGCAGGGATTTATACAGTTACCATCACAGATGCCAACGGATGCACTTCAACACAAACAGTCACAATTACCCAACCTTCAGCGTTAACAGCTTCTGCAACTTCTACACAGGCAACCTGCGGAAACAATAATGGCTCTGCATCTGTAGTTGCAAATGGAGGAACGCCAGGATATACTTATAGCTGGAATCCTTCTGCACAAACTACAGCAACTGCCACCGGCCTAATGGCGGGAAATTATACGGTAACTGTTACCGATGCCAACGGCTGTACTCAAACGGCAACGGTAAACGTACCTAACTCCAACGGCCCGAATGCAACTATTTCTTCATCAACAAGTGTTATGTGCAATGGCGGTTCCAACGGAACAGCAACTACATCTGCCTCCGGTGGCTTATCGCCTTACACTTATTTATGGAGCAACGGACAAACTACGCAAACGGCCACAGGGTTAGCTGCCGGAACGTATACGGTAACTGTTACTGATGTTAATAGTTGTGTTGCTACACAAACTATTACCATTACAGAGC
>JBMORL010000112.1:0-59244 GCA_049322335.1 Bacteroidota bacterium | reverse complement strand
TGTGGCGCTTATTTATGACCAAACGCGAAGACATCAGCGATATCATTCTTAAACGCAAAGCCATTGTTGACGAACTGGAAAAAAGCAGGGAAGATTTTATGCAGGTGGGGAAGAGGGTGATGGTGGTTTAACTTCTTGCCTTTTTAATACGTAAGTAAATGAAATTCAGGTATTTATTTGCTTATAAATACTCTTCATTATTCCCCCAAAAACCCTAAATTTGTTGTCCAATCTGTCAATGAATATGGACAATTACTCGTATATCTCCAACGCGCATCCCGATGCCATCGAAGACATGTATAAAAACTATTTAGCGAATCCCGATGCATTGGAATTTGGCTGGAAAAAGTTTTTTGAAGGGTTTGAATTTGCAAGAACAAATTTTGAGGATACCGGAATCCTTCCTCAGAATGTGGTGAACGAAATAAAAGTGATGAACCTCATTCACGGTTACCGCCAGCGCGGTCATCTCTTCACCAGGACCAACCCCGTTAGAGAACGAAGAAAATATTCTCCTACACTTGAAATAGAAAATTTCGGATTGACAGCTGCAGATCTTGAAACTGTTTTCCAGGCAGGATCACAAATTGGCATTGGCCCGGCCAAACTCAAAGATATTGTTGCTCATCTCGAACAAACCTATTGCCAGTCGATAGGAGTGGAGTATCTCTATATGCGAAGCCCTGAAATTCTGCAATGGATGCAGGAGAAAATGGAAGGCACAAAAAATACACCCAATTATTCCAAGGAAGAAAAAAAGATCATTCTTAATAAACTGAATCAGGCAGTGGTTTTCGAAAACTTTCTCGCTACCAAATTTGTTGGACAAAAACGTTTTTCGCTGGAAGGAGGAGAAGCGCTTATTCCTGCCCTTGATGCGCTGATGGAATACGGTGCCGATACCGGAATCCAGGATTATGTTTTGGGAATGGCTCACCGCGGAAGATTAAACGTTCTTGCCAATATTTTAAATAAAACCTATAAAGACATATTCACTGAATTCGAGGGACGCCCTTCGGAAGATTCATTGTTTGATGGCGATGTGAAATACCATCTTGGTTTTTCCAGTGATCAAACCTCCAACAGCGGAAAAAAAGTGCATATCAGTTTAACTCCCAATCCTTCTCATCTTGAAACAGTAGCTCCTGTTGTAAATGGAATTACACGCGCCAAGATGGACAATATCCATAATGGCGACTTAAGCAAGGCCTGCTCCGTTATAATTCATGGCGATGCAGCCGTGGCGGGACAGGGAATTGTGTATGAAGTGGTGCAAATGGCCCAACTGGAGGGATACAAAACGGGCGGAACGATTCATTTGGTGGTAAACAACCAGGTTGGATTTACCACGAATTATGTGGATGCACGATCAAGTACATATTGTACAGACGTTGCAAAAGTTACCTTGAGTCCCGTGTTTCACGTAAACGGTGACGATGTGGAAGCAGTGGTTTTTGTTGCAAAATTAGCAATGGAATTCCGTCAGAAATTTCACCGTGATGTGTTCATCGATATTCTTTGTTACAGAAAATACGGACACAACGAAGGAGATGAGCCGCGTTTTACACAACCTCTTTTATACAAGATCATCCAGCGCCACCCTAACCCGCGGGAGATATACGTAAACAAACTGGTAGAGCAGGGAAGTATTACGGCAGACGAAGCAAAGTCATTGGAAAAAGATTTTAAAGCTTTGCTTGAAAATATGCTCAATGAAGCCAAACAAACTGAAAAAGCAAAAATCACTTCTTTCCTTGAGGGACAATGGAAAGGCGTAAAGATGGCAGAGAAAAATGCATTTGACCAGTCACCAAAAACGGCCGTTGACAAAAAAACATTCCTGGACATTGCCAATAAAATTGTTTCTCTTCCCAAAGAGAAAAAGTTCTTCAATAAAATTGAAAAATTATTTGAAGACCGGAAAAAGATGATCAGCGATGATGCTTACGACTGGGCTATGGGAGAACTGATGGCTTATGCCACTCTGATGAATGAAGGACATCATGTTCGTTTTTCGGGGCAGGATGTTGAACGCGGAACATTTTCTCATCGGCATGCTGTAGTAAAAGTGGAAGATTCGGAAGAAGAATATACTCCGTTGAATAATATCGGGAGCAAAAGTGAACTGAGAATTTTCAATTCACTGCTTTCAGAATATGCTGTTCTCGGATTTGAATACGGATATGCCATGGCATCACCAAACATTCTCACTATCTGGGAAGCACAATTCGGGGATTTTTTCAATGGCGCACAAATTATCGTTGACCAGTATCTTTCTTCTGCCGAATACAAATGGAGAAGAATGAATGGCCTCGTTGTTTTATTGCCTCATGGTTACGAAGGACAAGGCCCCGAGCACTCCAGCGCGCGGATGGAACGTTTCCTGCAAATGTGTGCAGAGAATAATATGCAAATCGTGAATACCACTACACCGGCCAACCAGTTTCATGCTTTACGCAGACAACTAAAACGGGATTTTCGTAAGCCACTGGTATGCTTCACTCCTAAAAAATTATTGCGTTATCCTGCCTGTGTTTCTTCACTGAAAGAATTTACCGAAGGAAACTTTAATGAAGTATTTGATGATAACAGTGTAAAAGCAAACGATGTAAAAAAACTTTTCTTCTGCAGCGGAAAAATATATTTTGAACTGATGGAGAGAAAAGCACAAATGAACAATAATGATTCTGCTTTTATCCGCATCGAACAATTATATCCTTTCCCGCAAAAACAAGTAGATGAAATTTTAGCAAAATATAAAAACGCGAAAGAATACCACTGGGTGCAGGAAGAACCGGAAAATATGGGGCCGTGGACATTTATTTTAAAAACCTTCCGTAACGTGCCGCTGCAATACATCGGAAGAAAAGAAAGTGCCAGTCCTGCTACCGGCTATGCCAAATTCCACCACGAACAATCAGAAGCAATTTTGCATAAAGTTTTCGGAGAAGCAAAGCCGGCAGAAAATAAAACTAAGGAAAAAGCAACCACCAAATAATTTTCAACCAACATGGCAATTATCGAACACAAAGTACCCAGTCCCGGTGAATCGATCACCGAAGTACAGATAGCACGATGGATTAAAAAAGACGGAGAATATGTGGAGAAAGATGATGAGCTCTGTGAGATCGACTCTGACAAAGCTACACTTACCATCAATGCAGAAGAAAATGGCGCCCTAAAAATACTGGCGCAGGAAGGCGATACGGTAAAAGTAGGACAGGTAGTATGCTCCGTTGATTCCAGTGTGAAAGGTGAAGCAAAACCAAAAAAGGAAGCAGCAAAAGTGGAGGCCAAAAAGGAAGTGGTAAAAGAAGCAGTGCCCAACCCGTTACCTGTGGCAAAAGAAAAATCGTACGCCAGCGGGCATCCTTCTCCATCAGCCAAAAAACTAATGGATGAAAACGGAATTCAGCCCGGACAAATGAATGGTTCGGGAAAAGACGGAAGAATAACCAAATCGGATGTGGAAAAAGCACTGGCATCAGGATTTAGCTTTCAAAAACCGGCATTTGGCGGAACACGTGATCAGGAAAGAAAGAAAATGTCAATGCTCCGCAAAAAAGTGGCCCAACGGCTGGTAAGTGTAAAAAATGAAACGGCCATGCTCACTACTTTTAATGAGGTAGACATGAAACCGGTGATGGACCTGAGAAAAAAATACAAGGATAAATTTGCAGAAACGCACGGCATTGGACTAGGTTTTATGTCGTTTTTCACTAAAGCCTGTACCGTTGCATTACAACATTTTCCTGCTGTAAACGGATATATTGACGGAGAAGAAATGGTGTATAATAATTATTGTGACATAGGTGTTGCGGTGAGCACGCCAAAAGGATTAATGGTTCCCGTTTTGCGTAATGCAGAAATGATGGGCCTGGCTGATATTGAAAAAGGAATAAAAGATTTAGCTGTAAAAGCCCGTGATGGAAAACTTTCCATTGAAGAAATGACGGGCGGAACATTTACCATAACCAATGGCGGTGTGTTTGGTTCTATGTTGTCAACGCCCATTATCAATCCTCCGCAAAGCGCCATTTTGGGAATGCACAATATTGTGGAACGTCCGGTTGCCATTGAAGGAAGAGTGGAAATTCGCCCCATTATGTATGTGGCACTTTCGTATGATCACCGGATTATCGATGGAAAAGAATCGGTAAGCTTTTTGGTGAAGGTAAAGGAAATGCTCGAAAATCCTTCAAAGATGTTGTTCAACGGAAAAGATCCGCAGGAAGTTGTACTTGGATTATAACATCATTTGTAATTATAAAAAGGAGCTTCACCGGCTCCTTTTTTCATTGAAGAAAATTCAAAAATATTTTTTTCTTTTCGCCATTATTTTGTTTTCTGCGATAACAGTTCATGCACAAAAACAGGTAAAGCTAAAGCGAACCTATACGGTTAACCTGGATGAAAAAGGAGATACAGCTTATCTTCTTGTTAAGAAAGAAAATTTAAATTATTACGGGAAAGTAATTGTAGAACTGAACTATCAAAACGGGAAAAAAGAAAGTAAAAAACTTTATTTCTATGAAAACAGGGAATTGATCAGGATGGAATATTACAGGTATGAAAATGATACGGTTCGTGCTTATCCTGATCGTTTGGATTCTATTGTGGTTAAAAAAAGTAAAAACGAAATATATACCGGTGATTATTATTTTGAAAGAAACGGAAACTATTCTTCGGGATGGATGCACGATTATACTGTGGAATATACCGATTCATCGGGAAAAATTATTATGAGGAAACAGGTGACGGATAAATGGGAGTATGATAAAACCCAGTGCGATTTTTTTCTTTATGATGATAACGGGATAAAATTCAGGCAGGCAAAAGTTTTTCACTGTGATGAAAGAATAAGAGAAACAGAGTCGCGCTGGACCGACCGGCAGAAAAACGATCCGGAAAAATATTCGCGATACCTGGAGGAATTTAAGAAATCGGGTAATTACGGTGAAGTGAACCTGATGTATGATGAGAAAGATAATCTGACAGAAATAAATTTTGGCGACCGTTCTGAATACTATATATATAATGAAAAAAATCAAATGATAAAACGCATTTCAGGTGATGAAGAATGGATCTTTAATTATAATGAAAACGGTGACGTATCAGAACAATATGTCCTGAAAAAAAACAATCCCGGGAAAAAACAGGATTGGCTGAAATATTATTATGCCTATTTCGGTAAATAATACCAAACTGATTTATTAAATAGACCAATAACTGGTATTATGCCGAATGAAATTCTTCAAAAAAACAGACCATAATGAATTTCACTTCGGTATAAACAACGCGTAAGAAATCACGTTTTTTTTTGCAATAAAATACCAAACCGAAATAATCGTGGTATATAATTTATTGGTCCGGGTCTTTAAATTCCGGGTTATTGATAAAATCATAATCCGTTAAAGTGAGCAAAAACGCCTTAACATCGGCTTTTTCCTGCGGGGTAAGCCCCACACCGCCATCAGCTGCAAATTTCATTAACGGATCTAGCGTGGGGGAAACAACAACTCCTGTACTGTAATGTTCTATCACCTGGTCGATAGTTGCGAAACGCCCGTCATGCATATAGGGAGCCGTCAGTTCGATGTTGCGTAATGTGGGAGCTTTGAATTTCCCAATGTCTAACGGATTACCCGTTACAGCACCTCTCCCCGAATCAGCAAATACCATATCCAGTCCATTGTTGCTAAACAGTTGTTTCGACATCAGGATGGGCCCGTGGCAATGAAAACAGTCTCCGCCCGAAATCTGGTTGGCTTCGTCTTTATCACGCATAAACAAATCATATCCGTTCGATTCACTCGAGGTAAAGGAAACTTCACCCCGCAATACTTTATCAAATTTTGAATTACCGGATATCAGCGTGCGGATAAATTGTGCTATAGCTTTTGATGCCCGCACCGAATCTACTCCGGGTGTTCCAAAAGCTTTTCTGAACATATCGCGGTAAATTGGATCTTCATTTATTTCATCCATAGCATTTGCCCACGATTCATCCATCTCAATGGGATTCACCACCGGGCCAAAAATCTGGTCTTCGAGTGTGGCAGCACGGCCATCCCAGAAAAAATATTTTTCCCAGCCAAGATTGATCAGCGCCATGGCATTGCGGTTGCCCACGCTTCCATCTATGCCGGTACTGAATGGAGTGTTTTCACTGAATGCATACTGCTGCATATGACAGGTAGCACACGACATAGTGTTGTCGCCCGATAATTTTTCCTCATAAAATAATTTTCTCCCCAGCGCCACTCCTTCCACGGTCATAGGATTATCAGCAGGAATAATCATTTGCGGAAATCCTTCGGGAATTTTTAATTCATAAGGCGTGGGAACATATACCCCTACCGCGGGATCTTTTTTGCACGATTTAATGGCTATCACCAAAACGGCCACAAAAAATATGATTAAACCTTTCCTCATTTTTTCACCCTAAAGTTAGGATTTTTCAGGAAATCTTCATCTGTTAAACTCAGTAAAAATGCTTCCAGCGCCTGCATATCTCCTTCCGATAATTGGAATCCTTTGATTTTTTCACTTTTATTGGGGTGATTTTTCCCACCCGAGGCATAATGGCTGATCACATCACGCAGGGTAGAGAGGCTTCCGTCATGCATATAAGGTGCCGTTACATCCACATTTCTCAACGATGGCACCCTGAATTTTCCAATGTCTTCTGTTGTATGGGTGATCCTTTCCCTTCCATTTCCAGGAAATGTATCATAAAGTCCGTTGTTTTCAAATTCCTGTGAGGTAAATAAAAATCCGCTGTGGCACGATGCACAGGCCAGGCTGTCGGAAAAAAACAGGTCTTTTCCCCTTTTTATTTCTGCTGAAACCCCTTCTCCGTTATTTATCCACCGGTCATACACCGAATTTCCGCTCACTAATGTCCGTTCAAATGCGGATAATGCACGGGTAACTACATAATGATCGGGTTTTCTTCCATAGGCTTTAAAACTCATCCACAGATACACCGGTTTTTTTTTAATTCTTTCCACTGCTTCATTGATGTCGAGATTCATTTCTGCGTGTTCTTCCACCGGGGCCACCACCTGAATTTCAAGCGTATGAACACCTCCTTCTTTCATCAGGTTTTCAATATATCCTACATTCGCCAGTGAAGGAGTGTTGGCTTTTCCTTCCTTTCCCGATGCACCGGTACTCAGTTTTTTATTATCGGCAAACGCAAATTCCGGGCGATGGCAGGTGGCGCAACTGACAGAATAATTTCCCGAAAGAATAGGATCAAAAAATAACCGCTTACCTAACGTGATACGGGCTTCCGTTAATTGATTATCAGCAGGCACATCCATGGAATCGAATCCCGGGGGAATAACAACAAGAAATCCCGTATCGGAATCTGCATTTTTTACCGTGCAGGCAAATACAGCAGAAAGTAAGAAAAAGACTGTAAAATATTTATTGTAAAAAAACATCAGTACACACTGAAAGCATCTTCATACACGCTTACAAACTGTCGTGCCAAAGGCATATTACCCGATGACTGGGTGTTGTTTTCCGTTTTCAGGTCGATGGTATCCACACCATTGCAAAACATTTTTGCCACGTCAAGGTCGATGGTAAGCGTAGTGGTTTGGTTGGATTTTATGGTAAAATCATTGGAATAAAAATCAAACCTGCGGAATAATTCATCCACACCGATGTGATACAAAAAGGCATGGTCAAATGGCCCGGTACCCGTTCCGCTGGTATCAGAAAATCCTTCCATTTTCAGGAAAATATATCCGGTGCTCCATCCCCAGTGAAGGTCGTTGGAAATATTATAACTGAACGGATGATCGGCTGCCAGCAAAGCAGGGTCGGAATGGTTTAAAACGCTGTCTATCCCTATTGCAAAACTGATTCCCTGGTAATTTCCGGGGGCCATCCCGAAAGTGAAAGCCGATACAGCACCGGCAGAACGGTCATACCGCATCGCGTCCTCAATTTCTATAACATCCCCATTGGCATTTTTTGCAAAAAACTGATGCATCAGGAAAGCCAGGCTTTGTACCTGCAGGCGGTAATTCTGGATATTGGTATAAGTTTGATTTAAATTAAACGGCTGACCATTGAAGGAAGTGGTTACGTTTATCTGCAGGTATCCGGGAACGGGAACGGAAGAAGGTGCTTTCGTATTTTCACATGAGGCCAGCCAAAAACTCAATAGGGCCGAAAACAGGATAACAAACAAGGGAATTCTTTTCACGGTAATTTTATTTTTTTGCAGTTACTGCGAACAACAAATTTACCGTTAAATTTATGAAAAATTACTGATGCCGGTTAGGAATTTCCGGGAAACGGCAGTATTGGGGAAATAAAAGGAATCCAATGGTGAATACAGGGCAGAAAAAACTGGTGGTATATAATTCTTCTGCAGGGTCGGGTAAAACCTATACCCTGGTAAAGGAGTATCTTTCGCTGGCATTAAAAGCTTCTTCTCCGTGGTACTTTCGCAAAATACTGGCCATTACATTCACCAATAAGGCAGCGGCTGAAATGAAGGAAAGGGTGCTGGATCATTTGGTGCAACTGAGCCAGTATCCGCCTGTTTCGGAAAAAGCAAAATCCGTATTGGAAGATTACGTGAAATTTACAGGCATGAACCCGCTTCAGCTCAGTGAAAAAGCTGCTCTCGTACGTTTTTCGATGCTTCATCATTATGCTGATATTTCCATTTGCACCATAGATAGTTTTGTTCACCGGCTGGTACGCACATTTTCAAAAGATCTCGGATTGGTAACGGATTTTGATGTGGAAACGGATGCTGTATCGCTCATAGAACAGGCAGTTGACCAACTGGTAAGTGAAGCGGGGCGTGATAAAGAGATCACACAAATTCTGCTGGAATTTACACGGCAGCGGACAGAAGATGAAAAAGGATGGAACATCGAACAGGAGATCGCCCGGTTTGCTGAAATTATTCTTCGCGAAGACAGTATCGGTCCGCTGAAAAAACTTCGTGTGGTTTCTCCCGTGGTTTTCGGGGAAATAAGAAACGTGCTTCGCAAAGAAATTTCCGAAACCGAAAACCGCCTGAAGGAAATTTGCAGCAAAGGACGGCATATTATAACGGATAAGGGACTTACGAAAGAAGATTTTCAGTTTGCCGGTTCGGGTGTGGCGGCACTTTTTTATAAAGGTGCAGATGGAAAACTGGATAAACTGACGCTTGAAAAAAGATTTGAAAAAGTACTGGCTGAAGGTATTTTACTTCCTTCGGACAAGGCAAAAACGAGAAAAGAAGATATTGCATCCGTTTCAGCTGAATTGGTTTCACTGTTGCGTGAAATAAAATTACTGGCGGATAACCGGATAAAAAAATACGTTTCCGCTAAACATCTCTATAGCCGTATTTATCATCTTTCCCTGCTCAATGAAGTAAATCGCAGGTGCGAACAAATGAAAGAAGACAAGGGAATAGTGCTGATTGCCGATCTCAACCGCATGATCACCGAAATTATACGCGATGAACCCGCCCCGTTTATTTACGAAAGGCTGGGTGAAAGGTATTCGCATATTCTTATTGATGAATTCCAGGATACATCGGTGATGCAGTGGCATAATTTTATTCCGCTGATTGAAAATTCACTGGCGGCAGGAAATATAAACCTGCTGGTGGGCGATGCCAAACAATCCATTTACCGGTGGAGAAACGGTGAGATGGAACAACTGGTCAATCTACCCGGAATTTATCCGCAGCAAAACCTTTCGCGGTTGCAAAAAGAAAGGGAAAAAATATTTGCTGCCAACCTGAACAAAAATGAACTGAAAATAAATTACCGTTCCCGTAACGAGATCGTGCAATTTAATAACGCTTTTTTCAGGAATTTTTATATTCAGAAAGAAGGAGATTTGAAAAAGGTATACGATACTTTCCACCAGGAATTGCCCGGTGACCGTCCCGGTGGATATGTGGAAGTGCGCATCATTCCCAAAGAAGAAAAAGACACAACCACCACTTATTTGCAATGGATACTGGAAACAATAAGAAAAAACCGGGATGCCGGGTTTTCTTTTTCTGAAATGGCAGTATTGTGCCGGAGAAAACAGGAAGGTTCGGCAGTAGCGGTATATTTGGGAGAAAACAATATCCCGGTGATTTCGGCCGACAGTTTGTTGCTGGGCAGTTCTTCTTCAGCCGGTTTATTGGCCAGCTACCTGCGCTTGTCCGCAGACCGTAATAACGCAACTGCTAAAACATTATATATTGAAAACTATGTTTCTTTTCATGGCTTGAAAGAATCACTTCATCATTTCCCCGACAATCATTTTACAGCCGTTCCTTTTCCTCCCGAAGGGAAAAAACAATTTTCGTGGTCATATTCGTTTTACCAGATGGCAGAAGATGCTGTATCCGTTTTGGGGTTGTCGCGAAAAGACCCGTTTCTCTCTTCTCTTCTTGATCATATCCTTACTTTCTCCTCCCGGGGAGGGTATACCTTAACAGAGTTCACCCGCTGGTGGGATGAAAAAGGAAAATATACCCCGGCAGGTACAGCCAGCGATGCAGATGCGGTAAAAATTCTTACTATCCATAAATCAAAAGGACTTCAGTATCCCCTGGTAATCTTTCCCTTTGTAAACTGGAAAATCAAAAAAGGAAAAGAATGGGTATGGACTGAACTCCGGAACAATGAAGCTGAGCAATTACCCGTAGCGCTGATGAGGGTTTCGAAAGATGTAATGGAAACATCGGGTTATGAAGATATTTACGAAGAAGAAAACGAAAAAACGATAATCGACCAGTTTAACCTCTTGTATGTGGCATTTACACGTGCCGAAGAACGGTTGTATATTTTTACAGATGAGAAAAACAAAGGCGGATATATGAACGAAGATCTTCTCCGCTTCCTTCCCGAAGAATTGAACCATGACGGAACTTCTCTGTATCTCGGCAATGGGGATGCCCTGAGAATAAAAAAAGATAAACCGGAAAAGAAAAAAATAAACCTGCCCCGTGAATTCGCCCCGGCCGACTGGAAAAAACATCTCAGGATAAGCTTTGAAGTGAATCGTAACGCAAAAGAAGAACAGGCACGCTTCGGAAACCTGTTGCATGAGGTATTGGGAAAAATAAATAGCGAAGATGAGGCGGAAAGGGTAACCGGTATGATGGTGAAAAAAGGATTGATTACTCCCGTTGAAGAAAGTGGATTAATAGCAGAAGCAAAAAAATTATTCAGGTCTCCGTTCATTCAGGAGCTGTTTTCCGTTCCTGCTGAAACAAAAAAAGAATTTGAAATAGCAGACGAAGCAGGAAAAATCTACAGGGCCGATCGCATGGTAAAGATCGGGGGAAAATACCGGCTCGTTGACTTTAAAACCGGTATACGCAAGAAGGAACATGTGGCCCAAATAAAAAAATACGGGGATTTGCTGGAAGCAGCCGGGTTCAGTGAAGTGGAAAAATTCCTATATTACACCGGTGAAAACGAATATATAAAAGTATAAATCATGTTTTCCGAGATATTAAGCAGCAGGCAGGTAAGGGCATGGCAGGTGTATAGCCTGACACTATGTTGCGCATTGGTAACAGTGGCCAGTATTTCGTGGCCCAATCTTCAATATGTATTTGGCAGTTACGGAGACGAAACCACAAAAATTCAGAGGCTCACTCTCACTTTTCAGCATGGATTTGACGGGTTCCCGGTATCTGGTTTTGTTCATCTGCTTATTAATCTCCTGCTTTTCATTTTTCTCGGGCTGGCTACCGAAAAAATTTTAGGAACGTTTTACTTTTTTATTCTTACAGCATGCGCTATGATTTTTTATATGGTGGTGCATTCGGCTTTTAATATGACCGGCCATGGTGCGGGTGGAGTTTTATATGCCTATGCCCCTGTTATTTTTTATAGCCTCAGCGAGGGAAGATTATTGAAAACAAGAAGCGTGTTTGATGAAATGTATAGAAATCTTCGAACGGTTTTACTGATTATGTATACCGTTATTCCCATTCTTATGGCAGTAGTTCCTATTCATTTCGATTCGGATATTCCGTTTTACCAGGCATTTTTATATGGAAACATATTTCATATTTCGGCTACTTTACTGGGAATAATTTTTATGTTTTTGTTTAAAGAACCGGTGCGCCAACGGCTTAAACACTTTGCCAAAAAGAAAAAATTTGCCAGCGAACCCACCGACAAATACGAATTATGGCTGGCAATGACGTATCCTGCACTTATTGTAATAGCATTCATTCTTTCCCGCTGATGTATTACTGTAGTCACTTTTCACAACTTTCCGCCAATGATTTTCACGATATCATCCAGCTAAGAATAAATGTATTCGTGGTAGAACAAAACTGTCCTTATCCCGAATTGGATAATAAGGATAAAGAGGCATACCATGTATTTACCCGGAATGAAAAACAGGAGTTGGTTGCTACTGCCAGAATACTGCCGGCCGGAATTTCATATAATGAAGTTTCCATCGGCAGAGTGTGTACAGCCAGGCAGTCAAGAATGACAGGAGAAGGAAAAATACTTATGAAAAAAACAATGGAGGCTATCGAAAAAATTTTCGGAAAAGTGTCTGTTCGTATTTCTGCACAACAATATCTTGTCAAATTTTATAGTGATTTCGGATTTAATCAGGTAAGTGAAATGTATCTCGAAGATGATATTCCACATGTAGAAATGTTATTTATTCCAAAAGAATAATAAAACAAAAGGCAAAGCGTTTTTCGAAAAGAACTCTCATCCATTCCCCCGCGCTTCAGCGCGGAGAAACGAAAACAATCAAACGAAGACAAGAAAAAAACAAAAAAGACAAAGGGTCTTTCGAAAAGAACTCTCATCCATTCCCCCGCGCTTCAGCGCGGAGAAACGAAAACATCAAACGAAGACAAGAAAAAAACAAAAAAGACAAAGGGTCTTTCGAAAAGAACTCTCATCCATTCCCCCGCGCTTCAGCGCGGAGAAACGAAAACATCAAACGAAGACAAGAAAAAACAAAAAAGTCAAAGAGTCTTTCTAAAAGAACTCTCATCCATTCCCCCGCGCTTCAGCGCGGAGAAACGAAAACATCAAACGAAGACAAGAAAAAAACAAAAAAGACAAAGGGTCTTTCGAAAAAAGCCCTCATCCATTCCCCCGCGCTTCAGCGCGGGGGGGAGTAGAAAAACTAAACTATTTAGCAACAACCCATCGTTTTTTTCAACCGCTTGTATAAATAACCGGGTATTTTCTTATTTTTCGAACGTTTTTTACATAAAATCCCCACCATGAAAAAACCCATTCTCTCCCTTTTAGCTGTTATAGCTCTATTTTCCTGCCACCAGGGAAAAACGGTAAAGGAAGCTGTTGATATCAAACCGGAAGTCACCAGTGTGGTGAATGTGGTGGCTGACGAGCCGGTGCGTACTTATACGAAAGTACCTTCTTCGGTAGAGTTTGAAGATATGAATCCCAATGCCGACCCGCGGGTGGACTTTTATGAGTATGCCAATGGGATATGGGTTAAAAACAATCCTGTTCCGGCTACGGAGAACAAGTGGAGCAGTTTTAATATGTTATTGGAGAGCAATAACAGGAAGCTGCGTGCTATTCTTGAAAAATCCTCGGCACAGCCAACCCTTCCCAAAGGATCCATTGAGCAGCTGATAGGAGATTATTATTATACTTACATGGATTCTGTAAAACGCGATAAAGACGGAATTACCCCCATTAAAAACGATCTGAAGAAAATTGATAATCTGAAAAGTAAAAAAGAGCTGGCTACCCTTTTGGCCTGGATGCATAATCACAATATTCAGCCGCTTTTTTCCATGGGCATCGACCAGGATTTGAAAGATATAGATCTGCATGCTGTTTATACCGGGCAAGGCGGAATTTTATTGCCGAATAAAGACTACTATTCAAAGACCGACAGCAGTTCGGCAGACATCCGGAAAAAATATGTTTCCCATATGGCGCGGATGTATGGTTTTTTGGGATATAATGAGAAGAAAGCAATGTCGACAGCAGAAAATATGCTGGCGCTGGAAACCAAAATGGCCGAAGCGATGATGGGCCCGGTGGAGTTGCGGGATATTGATGCTCAATACAACAAAAAAACCGTAGAGGAACTAAAAACCATTTGTCCTTCGTTCGACTGGAATACTTACATAACGGCCCGCGGGTATACGAATGTAAAGGAGATCATTGTCAGTCAACCCAAACATTTTGCGCAGATGGAATTGCTGTTGAAGGAAAAGACGCTGGATGAATGGAAAGATTATCTGCGTATCCAGTATTTTGAAGCCGTATCCAGCAAACTTAGCTTTGATATAGAAAAGGAAAATTTCGATTTCTTTTTTACCACTCTCAGGGGAACCAAAAAAATGAAACAACGCTGGGAAAGAGCTATCAATTCCATGAGCTGGACCGCTCTTGGAGAAGCGCTGGGCCATGCTTTTGTCAATGAACATTTCAGTCCCGAGTCGAAAAAGAAAGTGAATGAAATGGTGGATAATATTTTTATTGCTTTTAAGGAAAGGTTGAGCAAACTCGAATGGATGAGTGTAGAAACACAGGGAAAGGCACTCGAAAAACTGGCCTCTTTCACACGTAAATTGGGTTATCCCGATAAATGGACAGATTATTCCACACTTACTATTACCCGCGAATCGTATTACAAAAACTGGATGGAAAGCAACCGTTTTCAGGTACAGCAAAACACCGATAAATTAGGAAAACCCATCGACCGCAGCGAATGGCTTATGGCTCCGCATATTGTAAATGCCTATTACAACCCGCCATGGAACGAGATTGTTTTCCCTGCAGGAATTATGCAGCCGCCTTTCTTTGACCCCAATAAAGAAGATGCGGTGAACTACGCAAGGATGGGAGCCGTTATTGGGCATGAGTTCCTTCACGGATTCGATGACCAGGGTGCACAGTTCGATGCTACAGGAAAATTCACCAACTGGTGGACGGAAGACGACAGCAAAAAATTCGGAGAGAAAACCAAACGCCTCGTTGATCATTTCAATTCATTTGAAGCATTGCCTGGTATTTTTGTAAATGGCGAACTCACTCTCGGTGAAAATATTGCCGACCTGGGAGGATTAACTATGGCATATTACGCCTACCAGCATTCACTCGAAGGAAAAGAAAAGAAAATGATCAACGGTTTTACCAACGAGCAACGATTCTTCATTGCCTTTGCACAAATCTGGAAAGAGAATCATACTGAAAGTTCCATGAAACTGCAGGTGTTCACCAATCCGCATTCTCCCGGAAAATTCCGTGTGCTTGGGCCTCTTTCCAATATGCCTGAGTTTTTTGAAGCATTCAAAGTACGCGAAGGCGATCCCATGCGCAGGCCGGTAGAAAAGATGGCGAATATCTGGTAAACAGAATTACGATTTACGGGTTGTGAATTTTGAATGCTGGCGCTTCGGTCAGCATCCCGATCGAAGCATCGTGATTATGGATATATGTTGTATTCAGCTGTGAAGGATTTGTAATTTATCGAAGCGTTTTCATTTGTCTTCAAATAATCCTTCACCACATCACACAGGATTTGTAATCCTGCCTGATGAAATCAATCTTTCATCTCAAAAACATAAACACCGTTCTTCTCATCCGGGTAAGTTACCTTCTCACAAAAATCCTCCGCCATATCTTTTATCAGCGGAAGTCCAAGCGTTCCGTTTTTTAGTTTCGAATGGAAATCAAAACCTTCGCCCTCTTGTCCGGCACGAAGAATATGAAGATTATTTTTTTCTTTTTTCAGTTCGATCACCAACGCGCTGTTTTTATTCTCCAGGTGAACGTGTTTTACGTAATTCAGAAAAATTTCGGTAACAACTAATCCCAGCCGTATAGCAGAACGGGATACAAGAAAAAAATCAGAATCATCCAGCTTTTCATTCACTTTTACTCCCGGATGAGAAGAACGGAATTCACGGATAAGTTCGTTGAGATAATGAGAAAGGTTGATGCTTGTATAGTTTTTTGTGCGGTACAGAAGATCATGGATTTTCATCATCGAGAAAATGCGTTGTTCGTATTCTTCGAGAATGGTTTCCGGGTCACTGGTTTTCCCCTGGAGTTTACTGAGCCGTAACAGGCTGATGAGGATGGAAAAATTATTTTTCACCCGGTGATTGATCTCCGCGATGAGCATTTCTTTTTCTTTTATGGATTCTTCCAGTTGTGTTTGTACTATCCTCCGGTGGCGCGCTTCGAGGTTAGAGGCAAATACAAGTGAAAGGCTGAAGGCGAAGGTTTGTTCTTTTTCACTGAAAACACGCTGCACTTTTCCGCATTTTTCAAAACACATCACGCCCACCAGTTCTCCCATCATACGAAGGGGAATGTCCATTAGTGAAACAATATTATTGGGACGCGAATAGGAGTTATTGAATTCTTTCGTCTTATCATCATTCATAATATCGGGAGCCAGCAGGATTTTATTGGTTTCCATAGCGCGGAAATAGGCAGGATAATCTTTGGCGAAGAGAACGGTTCCTTTGGTGAATTTTTTTCCTCTTGTATCATATTCGCCCATAGACACAATGGCATCGCGGTGTTCATTAAAAAGCCATACACTCATCCGTTCAATATGAAGGGCGGCAGTGATGCGTTGGGCAAATTCAATCATCAGTGCATCGATATCCTCGCGTTTCAGGGTATGGATACGGGACGCGCTGTCAATTTCTTCCAATAGGTTCATAGACATAATTACAGGTATTAAATAAGTATTCCCCGCCCACGGAGTCCAAAACGGAGAGAAAGATAGGTAAAAAGAGTTGAAAATTAAATGAATTGCCTTCTAAAAATGATGACTGGCAAAACCCCATAAACTATAATGGACAAATTGTTGTTTTTTCATTTTTACGCATTCTATTTTCGTACCTTCGCCCCTCTGAAAACACCATGTCGCGCGAAGAGAAAGTAAAGAATTTTAATCCCGATGGAGTAGGCCAGGCTAACGGAAACCTGTTTGGCCTGCCTTTTACATACGAAGAATCACGAATAGCTATACTTCCCGTCCCCTGGGATGTTACGGTTTCCTATAGTGATGGCACCTCCGATGGCCCGCAGGCTATCCTTGATGCGTCTACCCAGCTTGATTTTAATGATCCCGATTTTCCCGATGCGTGGAAAACGGGTTTTTTTCTTACTCCCGTCTCCGTGGAATGGAAAAAACTCAATGATGATCTCCGAAACCGGTCAACGGCTTATATTGATTTTCTCGAGAACGGTGGGAATCTTTCGGGAAATGAAGAAATGCAATCGGTGGTACAGGAAGTGAATACAGCCTGCGATATGCTTCGCCAGCGGGTATTCGAACGCACTACCGAAATGCTCAATGATGGAAAATTTGTTGCCCTTTTGGGTGGCGACCACAGCACTCCGCTTGGTTTCATCCAGGCACTGGCCAAAAAACATGAAGATTTTGCCATTTTGCAAATTGACGCTCACTGCGACCTCAGAGAAAGTTATGAAGGGTTTACCTATTCGCATGCTTCTATCATGTTCAACGCGTTGAAAACCCCGCAAGTAAAAAAACTGGTACAGGTGGGCATCCGCGATTATTGCCGGCAGGAATCGGAAATGGAAAAAAAATCAGGGGGAAGAATTAAGATTTTTTATGACAGGTACCTGAAGCATTCCTCTTTCGAAGGCAAAACATGGAACAGTCTTTGCGATGAGATCATCAGTGAGTTGCCTGAAAAAGTATATATCAGTTTTGATATCGATGGCCTCGACCCCAAATTATGCCCCGGAACAGGAACACCGGTGCCGGGCGGGCTGGAATTCGAACAGGCGGTTTATCTTTTTAAAAAACTAACGGATAAGGGACATACGATAATTGGATTTGATCTGAATGAAGTGTCCCCCGGAAACGATGAATGGAACGCCAATGTAGGGGCAAGAATGTTATGGAAATTATGTGTTTTTGCAGCAAAGAGTAATAATTTATAAATGAAGTGTATGAAGAAATGGTTTTGGATTTATTTTTTATTACCCTCGTTTTTTGCCGGTGCGCAGAATACGCTGGATGTTGATGCGCTTGACAAATATTTTGAAAAAGCAAGAAAAGACTGGCAAACTCCCGGAATGGCAGTGGGGATTATGTATAACGATACTATCCTGCTCGCCAAAGGTTACGGAACGCTTTCTGCCGATTCGGATGTGCCGGTGGACATTTATACCAAGTTCGGAATTGCTTCCAATACAAAAGCTTTTACAGCCGCTGCCCTTGCTATCCTCGTTGACCAGAAAAAAATTCAATGGAACGAAAAGGTAATAAAATACGTTCCCTATTTTAAACTCTATGACGATTATGTTACCAAAGAAATTACTATCCGCGATATTCTTTCTCATCGCACCGGATTAAAAACATTCAGCGGTGATCTTATCTGGTATAACTCCGATTACAAACCCAAAGAAATTATTGAACATGCCCGGTTTTTAAAACCTTCACATGGCTTCAGGGAAAAATACGGTTATTCCAATATCATGTATCTGGTAGCAGGACAGATTATCGAAGAAGTAAGCGGAACTTCGTATGAAGATTTTATTACAGAAAAAATATTCAAACCAATTGGAATGGGATACTCCAACGTGAGTATTACAAAACAAAAGGATGATGAAAATGTAGCACAACCACATGCAAAAGTGAAAGGAAAAATGGTACCTATTTCAATCGTAAACTGGGATAATATGGCTCCGGCAGGCGGAATTAATTCCAATATTCACGATATGATGTTGTGGATTTCATTACACCTTAACCGCGGCCAATGGGGCGATAAAACTATTTTCAGCAAAGAACAATCCCGCAAAATGTGGATGCCAACTACCATTGACGACCTGAGTGGTTTTTCCGAACAGCTTCACCCCACCAAACACTTTGCCTGTTATGGAATGGGATGGGAAATGTTTGATTACTATGGCTACAAAATTATTTGTCACAGCGGTGGTCTCGATGGTATGGTTTCGCAGGTATTTTTAATTCCTGAATTAAATATCGGAGGAGTATTTCTTACCAACACGGCCACTTCTTTGCCCTATGCACTGATGCATCAAACCATCGAAACCATTTTGGGCGATCCTAAAACCAACGACTGGAGTGATATTTATATGCGCCTGGCAGGAAGTTATGAAAGTTTTATTGAAGAATCAGAAAAGGAAGCAGAACGCACAAGAAAAAAGGAATTAACCACCACCCATGAACTGAAAGAATATGCCGGACTGTATTCAGGAAATGTTTATGGTAACGCAAAAGTGGAATTAAAATCAGGAGAACTTCATCTGCGCCTCGTGCATACACCCACCCTTCATGCCACCCTTGAGCATTGGGAAAAAGATGTGTTCCGCGTAGAATTCAAAGAACATCCTTCATTGCCCAAAGGAAGGGTGTATTTTATCCTGGACAAAGAAACCAGCAAGGTAAAACAAATGGTAATTGATGTCCCCAACCCGGATTTTGATTTCACCGAACTGGATTTTAATAAAGTGAAATGAGGAAATGGCTTTTTCTCTTCCTGGTTTTATCAGCAGGAGTTTCCTGCAGAAATAACCACTCACATTCTGAAACTAACGGAAAAGGGGCAAACGAAGATGTCCACAGGATTACCGTTGCCCATGCAGCAGGTTTTCGTGTTACTTATGAAGGAAATGTAAAAAAAGTGGAAGTTATCAATCCATCCGATCCCTCTCATCCCTTTGCCCGTTACGTGCTGGTACAAAAAGGTGACGAATATACTCCGTTAGAAAAAGAAACAGTGGTATATGTGCCGCTCGAAAATTTTGCTTCTGTCTCCACCACGCATATCCCGTTTATCACCAGGCTGGGTGTTGAGAAAAAACTTACAGGTTTTGCGGGATGTAAATATGTGAAGGATCCGGTGATTAATAATTTGATAAAAGATGGAAAAATTTCCGAAATCGGATTCGACTATGATCTGGATATCGAAAAAATAATCGATATCTCTCCCGAAGCAATAATGGTTTATCCATACGAAGGCATGAATTTTTCTGCCATTGATAAAGCAGGTATAAAAATTATTTATAATGCCGAATATCTTGAAAATACTCCGTTGGGAAAAACGGAATGGATAAAATTTGTTTCCCTGTTTTTTAACAAAGAAAAAGAAGCCGACAGTGTTTTTAGTGCCATTGAAAAACAATATAGGGAAGCAAAACAAATGGCCGCATATGTAAACGAAAAACCATTGGTGTTATCGGGTAAGGCACAACAGGGAAAATGGCATGTTCCTGCAGGAAAAAGTTTTGCCGCTGCTTTTTTGTATGATGCAGGAGCAGATTATCCCTGGGCGGGCACAGGAGGAAACAACGTGCTGGAAATCGATTTTGAAGAAATCCTGGATAAAGCACAGTCATCAGACTGGTGGGTGATTACAGGAAGTTGCGAAGGAAAATATACGCTCGGCAAATTATTGGCAGAAGATGAGCGATACAGGCATTTTGATGCTTTCAGAAATAAAAAAATACTGTTCTGCAACGTGGATGAAACCGATTATTTTGGGAAAGGTGTGGCCGAACCACATATTTTATTAAAAGACCTGGTGTACTATTTTCACGGATTAAAAGAATATCAGCCGCAATACTTTTTTCCCCTGGAATGATACCCGCTGATACATATAAAACCAACAGGAAACACGACAAAATCATTTTGTTGATACTGGCGGTAGCGGCCTTTGCACTTTTTCTGTTCGATCTTTCTTTCGGCTCTGTAAAAATTCCTTTCTCCGAAGTGATGGATATTTTAACCGGTGGAACGCCCGCTAAAAAAGCCTGGGAACCGATTGTATTCGACAGCCGTTTGCCGCAATCCGTTATGGCAATTGCCGCAGGAATAGCGTTGGGCATTTCCGGATTAATACTTCAAACCTATTTCCGTAACCCGCTGGCCGGCCCTTCTGTTTTGGGTATCACTTCGGGTGCTTCACTGGGCGTGGCTTTTTTTATACTCGGGGCAGGCACGTTTTTTACCGGGCTTTCACTTTTTTCGCAAAGTATTTCTCTTGCTATGGCAGCTTTCGCGGGCGCTATGGTTGTTATGTTGCTGATTATGGCTTTCGGAAAAATTTCTCCTTCACCCGTCACTATTCTTGTTGCCGGGCTTATGATCTCTCATTTCATTGGTGCACTGGTCAGCATTTTTGAACAATGGTCGAACGAAACTCAATTGCAGAAATTTGTTTTCTGGGGATTTGGAAGTTTTTCAGGAACTACTCTTCACCAGTCGTATGGCATTGCACTGGTGATCGCTCTTTTGCTTTTTGTTTCTTTTATACTTGTAAAACCACTTAACGCAAATGTACTGGGCGAACAATATGCCCGCTCCATGGGCATTTCACTTTCAGTTTTTCGCTGGCAGGTGATTCTTATAACAGGATTGATGGCCGCCATCATTACTGCTTTTTGCGGGCCGGTGGCATTTGTGGGAATGGCCGTTCCGCATATTGCACGGTTGTTTATCCGTTCATCAGACCACCTTATTCTTCTTCCCGCCTGCGCATTAACAGGAATGATACTTTGTACACTTTGTTCTGTTATCACGCGACTTCCTTTATTTGAAAGTGATCTTCCGCTCAATGCTGTAACGTCACTAATGGGCGCACCGGTAGTAATTTGGATCATTATCAAACAACGCCAATGGAGATAAAAACAGAAAACATATTGCAATTGGATCAGCTTTCTATTGGCTATGGAAAAAATATCCTGGTAGAGAATATTCACTATTCCTGCGGAAAAGGAAAAATCGTTGCATTGCTGGGAATTAACGGGAGCGGGAAAAGTACACTGCTGAAAACCATTACCGGATTTTTATCTCCACTGAAAGGAAAAGTGAGAATTAATGGTGAAGAGGTGGCATTGGCCGGAGAAAAAAAACTTTCGCATCTCATCAGCATTATCTCTCCTCAACCCGAAATATTTTCTGCTATGGATGTATATTCGCTTATTGCATTGGGAAGAATTCCCTATACAGGAATTCCGGGAACGCTACATGAAAGTGATCATCAGAAAATAACCGAAGCAATTATACTTACCGGTATTGAACCTTTCACTCACCGCGAAGTACATTCACTGAGTGATGGTGAACGTCAGCGTGTAATGCTGGCCCGTGCACTGGCACAGGATACTCCACTGGTGATTATGGATGAACCCACGGCATTTCTTGATATTGTACAACGAAGAAGAATGATGCAGGTGATGAAAGAGCTTACCCGAAAAACCGGGAAAACATTTCTTATCAGTACACATGAAGCCGAACTGGCACTTGAATATGCAGATGAAACCTGTGTAATTCACGGCAATCAGTGGCTGTGTGCGGCAGATAAATCCATAGCAAGGGAAAATTTCAGGAAAGCATTTTCATTAAATGAATAAAACCGTTTCCATTCTTGGCTGTGGATGGCTTGGCAAGGCACTGGCTCATCAACTAACGGATTCCGGGTTTACGGTAAAGGCAAGCCGGACTTCTGTATTTATTGACGAAAAACTGATTCCGTTTACCATTAAAGTTTCGCCTGCAGGAATACAGGGTGAAAATATAACAGAATTTTTCAGGGCGGATACGCTTATTATCAGCCTTACGCCCGGAAGAACGGAAGAAAAAAACAATGAATTTATTTTGTCGGTGCGCCAACTCATCCCTTTTGTGAAAAATATCCGGCAGGTAATTTTTATCAGTTCCACATCCGTTTACCCGGATATAAATGGCGAAGTGTCGGAAGAAGAAATATTTTTAGCGGAAAAAGGTTCCGGGAAAACGTTGACAGATAGCGAACAAATACTGATGCAGGCCAATGAAAATACCGTAGTTCTTCGTTTTGGCGGATTGATTGGCCACGACCGCCTGCCGGGAAAATTTCTTTCGGGAAAAACAAACCTGAAAAACGGAAATGCTCCCGTCAATCTCATTCACCGTGATGACGCCTGTGGAGTTATAAAAACTATTATTGAAAAAAATATTACCGGTGAAATTTTTAACTCTTGTATGAATGATCATCCGTTAAGAAAAGATTTTTACACCAGGGCGGCACAACTATCCGGTTTGCCGGTTCCGGAGTTTGACGACAATGAAGTACATAAATTCAAGATCGTTAACTCCGGTAAGCTGCAAAAAATAATGGGCTATCGTTTTATCTATAATAGCCCGCTGGATTGTTTGCCGGGAAGGTAGTTTTATATTTCGGTTTAACTGAAGGATGTATGGTGTCTGCTTTTTCTGTGTTTTTACTTAACTGTTGATTTGGATAATTAACAACGTTTAGTATCCTGCTACCCTTAATTGTAAAGGAAAACTTTCGTTTGTCAAAAAAATCCTATATTTGAATACATTATTCTCTCTTATGCAGTTCAGAACCGAATTCAATTTACCGCCTTCGGAAATTAAAATGGCGCATGATCACAAAATCATGACGGTAGGTTCGTGTTTTGCACTCAGCATTGGAAATAAACTGAAAAATGCCGGGTTTAATGTTTCCATCAATCCTTCCGGAATTCTTTTTAATCCCGACTCCATTAAAGATTGTATCGGAAGTATTGTTTCCAAAAAAATATTTCGTTCCGAAGATTTCTTTTTCCATAACGGAAAATATTCTTCATTTCGGTTACACAGTGATTATTCAGGAGAAAATGAAAAAGAAGTCCTGGAAAAAATAAACGCATCAGTAGAACAGGCACACCGCTTTATACGTGAGGCAGGATTTTTATTCGTCACCCTGGGATCGGCCTGGGTGTATGAACATATTTCTACAGGAAAAATTGTAGCCAACTGTCATAAAGTTCCCGGCAGCGAATTCAGAAAAAAGAAAATGGGAATAAATGACATCATCAGCGATTTTTCCTATGTCATCAGTCACCTTAAAAATATTAATCCCGGCATAAAAATTATTTTCACTATCAGCCCGGTTCGCCATATCAGGGATGGTTTTGTGGAAAATCAATGGAGCAAATCAACACTGAATGTAGCGGTGCACGAATTACTGAGGCGGTATGATGATGTATATTATTTCCCTGCCTACGAATTTGTCATTGACGACCTGCGCGATTATCGTTTTTTCGAAAAAGATATGGTTCACCCCAACGATATGGCAGTGGACTATGTATGGGAAAAATTCAAACAACATTATTTTACCAGCGATACTATCAAACTTTCGGAAGAAGTAGAACAACTTAACCGTAATTTGATGCACAGGCCTTTTCTATCCGAATCAGAAGCATATAAAGCTTTTGTATCGAAAAACGAAAAAGAACTCTCCCGCCTGAAAAAACTTTTACCGCATCTGCAGATGAATTGATGGACTGGTTAAAAGTTATTAAGGAATAGAGTTATTAAGAGATAGAGGGAATTGCCGTATGATCCCGAAAGCTATCAGTACTGCCGGCTGCAGACTGAGGACTGCCTCCTGCCACTGCCTACTCCACAATCTCCTCTCCATACTGATCATGAAAATGGTATTCCAGCAGGGCGCATGATGTTATGGGTTGCACTTTTAGTTTCACTTTATACTTTTTCGACCACTTTTTGCGGACGTTGGAGAACATTCCTTTGTTGAGATAAGCTTCGATAAAAGGGTGAACGTGCAGCGAAAGAGCCTTGTGTTTTTTATCTTCACTCAGGTAACGCAGCTGATTTTCCATTTCATCTGTGAGCAGAATAGTAGCTTCTACATTTCCTGTTCCTTTGCAACAGGGGCAACGTTCGGCTGTATCAATATCGGTTTCGGGACGAACACGCTGGCGGGTAATCTCTACCACGCCAAATTTACTTGGTGGAAGAACATTATGTTTGGCACGGTCGCTCTTCATAACGGTTTTCAGGTGATCGTAGAGTTTGCGCTGGTTCTCACGGTCGCCCATATCAATAAAGTCGATGCACACAATTCCTCCCATATCACGAAGGCGCAACACACGGGCAATTTCTTCGGCTGCTTCAAGATTTACTTTCAGCGCGTTGTTTTCCTGGTCGGTGCTTTTACGGTTACCGCTGTTCACGTCAATTACATGCATGGCTTCGGTATGTTCAATAATCAGGTATCCGCCCGAGGGAAGCGCCACCTGTTTTCCGAATAATGCTTTTATCTGTTTGTGTATACCATAATATTCAAAAATATCGTGCTGTTTGTTGGCATACAGTTTTACGATTCCTTCCAGTCCCGGTGAAATATTCTTTACATATTTTTTTAGTTCTTCAAAAAGTACAGGATCGTTCACATGAATGCTGTTGAAATTTTTATTTAAAAGATCACGCAACAAAACAGCTGTACGATCCAGTTCTCCTAACACGCGTTTCGGTGGCTCACTATCCCGCAATGCCTTATAGCAGTCGTCCCATTTTTTCACCAGATCTTTCATATCCTGTTCCAGTTCCGAAACTTTTTTGTTTTCGGCCACGGTGCGTATAATGACTCCGAAATTTTTAGGTTTAAGTTCTTCTACGAGTTTTTTCAGGCGGTTGCGTTCTTCCTCATCCCGTATTTTTTGTGAGATGGATATTTTTTTGGAAAAAGGAACCAGTACGAGGTATCTGCCGGGAAGTGTAATTTCTGAGCTCAGTCTTGGCCCTTTGGCAGAAATGGGTTCTTTGGCTATTTGCACCAAAATATTCTGGTTGGCCGATACTACCTGGTTGATTTTCCCCTCTTTTTTAATATCGGGTTCGGTCTCAAAACCATCAAGACTGGAGTTTTGTTGTTTGCGGGTAAGGGTTCGTTTGGTGAATTTACTCAGGGATGAAAACTGGGGCCCGAGGTCGAGGTAGTGTAAAAAGGCATCTTTTTCATATCCTACATTAACAAACGATGCGTTAAGCCCGGGAACCACGCGTTTAACTTTTCCCAGGTAAATATCTCCTACGGCATAAGCAGCGTTGCCTTTTTCGCGATGCAGTTCTACCAGTTTACGGTCCTGCAACAGGGCAATCACCACTTCGCCTCCTTTGGAGTCGATGATGAGTTCTATATTCAAAATGGATTTTTTTGGATAACACCAAAAGGCATGAACTAGTCACGCCACTTAATGCCAATTAAATAAAAGCCGCTTATTTTTTCTTCTTATGACGGTTCTTACGAAGGCGCTTTTTGCGCTTGTGCGTAGCCATTTTGTGACGTTTTCTCTTTTTACCGCAAGGCATACTAATAGTCGTTTTATGTTAAAAAATCAGTTAATTCTAATTAGGGGACTGCAAAAGTAATGAATCGGATGAATTTTCAAAGTATTGCTTAAGGATTACGCGGGCTTCGGTGGTATCTCCCATGGCTATAAGGCAGTTGGCCAGCCCTTGTGCAGCTTGTAATTGCTGTGGCCCCGAAGTAGTACGAAGCAGCTGGCGGTAGCGCTTTTCAGCCTTATCATATTGCCCCGAGGTCATCGAAAACTCTGCTGTATAGAATACGGCAGCCGAATTTAAAGGGTCGGCATCGGCAATATCCCGCATCATTAATATACCTTTCATAGGAGGTTGCCGCTTGTCGCCCACATAGGATAATGCCAGCATTACCCGTGCCTGCTGGGGCGAAAGGGTAGAATACTGCGAACTGGTAACAGTACGCGGAGAAAAATAAAGTATAAGGGTAACCGAAAGGGTAAAGGCAACAGCCAGGATCTGGTAGGAGAGGAGGCGGCCTTTTGCCATTACAATTACTTCACTTTTACTTTGCTTTTTACCTTGTCGGCAAAAGTTTTGGCTGGCTTAAATGCCGGAATATAGTGAGCCGGGATAATAATAGCCTGGTTTTTTGAAATATTCCGGCCGGTTTTCTCAGCTCTTTTTTTAATGATAAAACTTCCGAATCCACGCAGGTAAACGTTGTTACCCTTTTCCAGCGATTCGCGAACTGAATTCATGAATGCTTCTACAGTAACCTGTACAGCTACTTTTTCTACTCCTGTTTTTTCTGCGATCTCAGAAACGATGTCAGCTTTAGTCATTGCGTTTTGGTTTTTTTGGGTTTTACTTTTCTTGCAAGCTTGGTATGCAAATATAAGTGTTTAATCTTTAGAGCTTTTGTTAAGTTTGCAGTGGCAGCCTCTTTTTAGACGGATTCTGTCATATTTCAATATAAAAATGGATTTTACACCGACCATTCTCAGCTGGTACAGCCTCAATAAGCGAAATTTGCCGTGGAGAAATACCACCGATCCCTTTAAAATATGGCTATCGGAGGTGATCCTTCAGCAGACCCGCGTGGCCCAGGGAATGGATTATTATCACGCATTTACAAAACGGTTTAGGAAGATTAATGAACTGGCAAAAGCCAAAGAAGATGAGGTGTTGAAACTCTGGCAGGGCCTGGGATATTACTCCCGTGCAAGGAATCTGCACCACACAGCAAAGATTATTGCTACCCAATATAAAGGAAGATTTCCCGACACGTATGAAAAAATTTTGCAGTTAAAAGGCATTGGCCCGTATACTGCCGCTGCTATTGCCTCTTTTGCATTTGGTGAATGTAAATCTGTAGTGGACGGAAATGTAAGCCGTGTACTTTCCCGATATTTTGGGGTAAAGGATGCTATCGATTCTCCGGCAGGAAAAAAAATAATCATGCAACTGGCCGAAGAATGTATAGATAAAAAACGCCCGGCTTTGTTTAACCAGTCCATTATGGAATTCGGGGCATTGCAGTGTGTTCCTAAAAATCCGGATTGCGGAAACTGTGTGTTGAAAAATTCATGTTATGCGTTTGCCAAAAAAATGCAGCACTCTCTTCCCGTTAAGGCAAAAAAAACGGCCATTAAAAATATTTATCCCGTTTATTTTTTTATTCAGCATAATCAACATTTTTACCTTAGAAAAAGAACAGGAAATGATATATGGAAGGGATTATATGAATTGCCGAATACAGAAGTGCAAAATATCCCGGTGAAAAAAGAAATTCCGGCTATTATCCGGAAATCAGGGTTTTTTAAGGAAAACAATATTTCTTTTTCATCTTTCAGCAAAACATATAAACATCTACTCAGCCACCGAAACATATTTGCGGTTTTTGTAACGATGCATGCTCAAAAGGGTTATAAGCCTGTAAAAGAATGGGTAAAAAGTCCGCTGGGGAAAGATCCGGTGAAACCGGTACCGCGGCTTATCGATATTTTTCTCACGGAAATGAAAAAATAAGTTCACGCTAAAATTGATTATATTTGTTAGCACGATAAAGTGTTTTTATGGCAAGAAGTATAAATAAAGTAATCCTGATCGGGAATTTGGGAAAAGATCCTGAAGTGAGAAGGCTGGAAAATGGCGCGGCAGTGGCAAGTTTCTCACTGGCCACCACCGAAACATATAAAGACCGCAATACAGGCGAATCAAAATCGCATACCGACTGGCATAATATTGTGATGTGGCGGGGACTGGCTGAGGTGGCAGAAAAATACCTGAAAAAAGGAATGCAGATTTATGTGGAAGGAAAAATAAGAAACCGCAGTTACCAGGATAAAGATGGTAACACCAAATATATTACCGAAGTGGTAGCGGATAATATGGTGATGATGAGCCGGGCCGGTAGTTCTGAGAATACGCCCTCACAGGAATCGCCTTCTTTCTCTCCTTCTGATGACACCGGTGGTGATGATCTTCCGTTTTAACCTTTAACCAAAAACGCATTGGACCCTTTAGGTGCACATTTTCTTCTTAATATAACTTTCCAGTCGCCCTCCACCGGAACGATTGTTTCGCTGGTTATTATCGGTTGCCTGCTTATTTGTTCTGCATTGATGTCGGCTTCGGAAGTGGCGTTTTTTTCTATGTCGGCAAAAGATCTTGAATTTTTGCGCAACCAGAAAACGGGAAGCAGCCAGCGCATCCTTCACATTCTCGAAAAACCCAAACGATTGCTTGCCACTATTCTTATCGGCAACAATATGGTGAATGTTGCTATTGTGATTTTATCCACCACCGCCATCGATGGCATAATGGTTTTCGAAAAAGAGCTGGTTCGCTTTCTTGTGCAGGTAGTGGGCGTTACGTTTATGATTCTGCTTATAGGTGAAGTGATGCCAAAAATTTATGCCAACAAAAATTCGAAAACTGTGGCGGCTTTTATGTCGTCTCCTATTCTTGTTTTGCGAAAAATTTTCTGGCCGTTTTCGCAGTTGCTTATTTCCAGCTCTTCTGTAATCGATAAACGCATCAAAAAGAAAAATGCAGAACTAACGGTAGATGAACTGGAGCACGCTTTTGAAATAACTTATACCGATGAAGAAACTTCAAAAGAAGAAAAGAAAATACTCGAAGGAATTGTGAAATTCGGAAACACGGACGTGAAACAAATCATGAAGCCGCGTACGGATGTAGTGGCTTTTGACATGAATACGGGATATTTTGAACTCATTGCTAAAATCATTGGGTCAGGATTTTCACGCGTGCCGGTATTTGAAGGAACGCTGGATAAAGTAAAAGGAATTTTATACATCAAAGACCTGTTGCCATGCCTCAATGAAAAAGATGATTTCAAATGGCAGGGAATGATACGTGAAGCTTTTTTTGTTCCCGAAAACAAAAAAATTGACGACCTGCTGAAAGAATTTAAAGATTCTAAAGTGCACCTGGCGGTTGTGGTAGATGAATATGGCGGTACATCGGGAATTGTTACACTGGAAGATATCATCGAAGAAATAGTGGGCGATATTACAGACGAATTTGATGACGAAGACATCACTTATACGAAAATAGATGATCTTAATTATGTATTCGAAGGGAAAACTTCGCTGGTAGATATTTATAAAGTACTGGGTATTGAAGGCGATGAATTTGAAGAGAAAAAAGGAGAGTCGGATACACTGGCGGGGTTTTTACTGGAACGTACGGGCAAGCTTCCCCAGCAACACGAAAAAATAAAATTTAAAAACTACATTTTTACCATAGAAGCGGTGGATAAAAGAAGAATAAAACAAGTGAAAATGACTTTGCCCGGAAATAAGCCACAGGATAAAACACCGGGAAGCGGAAAGGCGGTAACCGTTACAGCTGTTATTTTTCTTTTTCTTTTGGGAGCTTGTGGAAACGAAATGCCCATGCCCAAACCAAAAGGCTACATGCGAATTGAACTACCCGACCATGCTTATGTAAATTTCAATGGCGATTGTCCCTATGTGTTCGATTATCCCACTTATTGTATTGTAGAAAACAAAGGCATGACACCGGAAGAATATTGCTACAAAAACCTGCAGTTTCCTTCTTTACGCGCTACCGTGCATCTCACTTACAAACGCCTTGATAATAATGTTGATCTCTATATTGAAGATTGCCATGCTATGGCCTACGAACATTCCATCAAAGCTTCTTCCATCGACCAGCGTTCGGTATTCAATGATACGGCACACGTGTATGGTTTAATCTACGATATAAAGGGAAATGCTGCTTCACCATTGCAATTTTATGTTACCGACAGTACAATGCATTTCGTAAGAGGCGCTTTGTATTTTAATGCGCGTCCCAATTACGATTCTGTTCAGCCGGTGCTGGAGTTTTTGAAAAAAGATATGGATCATTTTTTATTGTCGCTGAGGTGGAAGTAGGGTGATGGGCGATGAGAAATGGGAGAGGGGCGAATATAAAAGTGACGAATCCATGATAATCATTATGAGATGAAGATAAGTGAAGAGTTATTCATGTAAATGCTATCCATTGATGAGAACAAAAGGATAAACAATATTCAATTGGAGAACAAGAATCAGATTCGAATTATTAAAGTTAAGCCCCATAAATATATTTTACTTATGCTTGGTTTTCAACATTACCTCTTATTTCCTTGTGTATACTATTCTTTTGACGGAGCTGATGAAAATAGAATTTTTTCTTTTTACAATCCAATTGGAGTTTTTGTATACTGTATTATTCCTTTGCTCCTTATTCCCATAACAAATATAGTTGATTCATTTTTAATTGCGTTCTCAGTTACGTTTATCATCTTCCAAACTTTATTTTTGGTTTATGCCAAACGTACAACCATAAGAAAAATTGAAGAGTATATTGAATACAAACAAAAAAGTGGCGGCTGATAAATATGTACGCCCCGGCTAAAAATTTTTATCTTTTCCTTCCTGCCAGTTTCAATTTTATTTCTATTTTTATCCTTCATTTTACCACAACCCGATATGAAATATCTCACCTTTCTTTTATCAGCAGCTGTTTTATCAGGCTGCTCTGTATCTAAAAACTTAGATGGCGATTGGGTTCCTGTTAAACAGGAAATAGGTGGAAAAGCACTTCCTGCTTCTTTTTTCGAAAAACAAATGCTCACCATCAGCGACACCACTTATACGATGCATGCAGAGAGTGTGGATAAAGGAATGGTGCGTTACAAAGATGACAAAATGGATATTTACGGAAGAGAAGGAGTAAATACCGGAAAACATTTCACCGCCATCTATAAACTGGAAAACGGGGAATTAAAAATCTGCTACAACCTCGCAGGAGATTCCTATCCCGAATCATTCGATACCAGCGGAAAACCGCTTTATTTTCTTTCAGTGTTTAAGAAGAAATAATAGATGGGTTAAATTCGGACGATTCATTATAAAATTGTTCCAGCTTTTCATCTCCCGGAAAACTATCTTTCCACTCCTGTCCTGTCTGCCCGCCAAAGAAGGGATCGCGGCATCAGGATTTATCCCCATTTCAACACCCCATTACAATAAATACCGAGGTATTTTGATTTTTTATTGCCAAACAAGGCTTTTAATTCTGCTATAACAGACTGGCGCATGGTTTCATCAGTTTCGCAGGAATAGCCGAAATAAATTATTTCTTTTTCATTGAAGATCACCAGGCACTGGCTGTTTTTCATTTCTTTTCGGGTTTCATTTTCTTTCACCGCTATACAATCGTTTCCGAAACAACTCAGCCAGTTGTTCATCACGTTTTGCATTCCCGAAGAATCTTTATATCCGGAAAAATAAAACTCACCGGCCGGTTGTGCCGTGTGGAATTTCAGGCTCCATTCACTTTCAAACCGTTCGGGAAAAATGCTTTTGTCTGTTTCGGTTTTTCCGTAAGCTTCAGTATACTTGTTTTGCAGCAGTTTTGCTTTTTCAGATCCCGGAAGTGAAGCGTCAATTTCTAGGGTGTCTATTGTTGTTGCCGGAGCAGAAACGGTATCTTTTTCAGATGTTTCTTTTTTTTCTGTTCCCGGTAGTTTTTTTTCGCCTCCGCTGCAGGAAACCAGTATCACCGATAAAACAAAAACTATTTTCTTCATAATTCTTTCAATGCTTTTATGGTGGTGTTAATCATTTCATCTGTAATATCCAGGTGCGTTACCATTCTCACCATTTGAGGTCCAAAAGGAACAGCACGGATATTTTTTTCTTTCAGGAGTAAAAGAAATTTTTCCACAGTCATTTCATTTTTTAATACCAAAACAACAATATTGGTTTCTACCGGCAACACATTTTCTACACAGGTAATCTGTTTTGCAGCCTCTCCCAGTTTTTTTGCGCGCTGGTGGTCTTCTTTCAGCCTCGCGATATTGTGGTCTAACGCGTATAGCCCTGCTGCAGCAAGGTAGCCCGCCTGCCGCATTCCCCCGCCCAACACTTTTCTTATCCTTCTTGCTTTTTTAATGTCTTCCTTCGTTCCTGCCAACACCGATCCCACCGGTGTGCCGAGGCCTTTGGAAAGGCAAATGGAAATGGAATCAAAAGGTTTTCCATATTCTTTGGAATCCATCCCGTTTTCTGCCAATGCATTAAATACACGCGCGCCATCAAGGTGAAGTTTGAATTTTTTTTCTTCACAAACTTTTTTTATTTTTTTTATCTCTTCAAAATGGTAAACACAGCCACCACCACGGTTCATGGTATCTTCCAGGCAAACCAAACGGGTAACCGGCATGTGCACATCATCGGGATTATTGATATTGTTCAGTATATCCTGCGCTGTAATCATTCCGCGGTTTCCTTCTATCAACCGCACCGAACAATGTGAGTTGACAGCAATTCCGCCTCCTTCGTATCGATACACGTGCGCATCTTTATGGCAAATAATTTCTTCGCCCGGTTGTGTATGCAGACGTATGGCTATTTGATTGGTCATGGTTCCCGATGGGCAAAAAATACCGGCTTCTTTTCCAAATAGGGCCGCCAGCCGGTTTTCCAGTTCCATCACGGTGGGGTCTTCCATAAAAACATCATCACCGGTTTTTGCATTCATCATCGCTTCCAGCATTCCGCGTGAGGGTTGTGTTACGGTATCGCTCCTGAGATCTATTATCATAAAAGCATTTTTTGTTAAAAGTAAGAAATATGACGATGATCATTTTTTGCTTTGACGGCCATCACCTGTCATGAAATCCAATTGGTCTAACTTTGAATCAAAGATAAATCAATAAGTATGAAGTATTCATGATTCGGCTGAAATATCGTTAGATTATGGATATTTCATCTAAGCAGCAAAACAACTAAAACTAATTCATATGAAAAGGATTATCGCCACCACCGACTTTTCAGCAAGTGCCACGCATGCTGTTCACTATGCTGCCCAACTGGCACAGGCCACGGGGGCTCGTCTTCATTTGTTTCATGCTTTCCATGTGCCCGTTCCCGTATCGGATGTGCCCGTGGTTCCGGATATGGAAAAGCTGCAAAACGATTTTGATGATCAGCTCGAAAAACTGGCTTACGAACTGGAAAATAAATATGGAGTTATCTCTGCCTACAAATCTGAGATGGGTTTTACCGTGCAACAATTGAAAGAATATGCCGAAAATTTTGAAGCTGACCTGGTTGTAATGGGAATGCGGGGACACGGAAAAATAGCTGAAATTTTATTGGGAAGTACTTCTACCGATTTCGTGATGCAAACAAAAATCCCCGTATTGATCGTGCCCGGGGAAGCACAATGGAAAAAACCTGTCAATATCGGATTGAGTACTGACCTGAAAGAAGCCAGTATGCTTACTTATCGCCCTTTGAAAGAGCTGGCAGGAGTGTTTAATTCCAGAATTTTTATTCTCAACGTTGTGCAGGGAAAAGAAATACCGGGATATGACCAGAGCGTTTCAGGAATCCAGCTGGATCATTATTTTGAATCTATGGAACATTTGTTTTTCTTCCCCGAAAGCAATGATATTCCCGAAGGAATTAACCGGTTTATCGACAAGTATAACATCGACTGGATGGCTATGGTGCCGCATAAACACAACTTCATCGAAAGGCTGTTTCAGAAAAGTATCAGTAAAAAAATGGCTTTCCACAGTCATATTCCCCTGCTGATGCTTCCGGAAAAACAAAACCAGTAATACACAAATGCCATGAATATCATTATCACACCCGAAGTAAAACTGACAGAGGTGCAGCAATTATTAAATAAAAAATTTCCGCTGCTCACCATCCGGTATTTTGAAACCGCGGTAAACTACATCACGGGAAAAGCAATGGAAGGAAAACGCATAGAAGAAAAAGAACTTACGTTTGGCGACCTGAATCATCAGCTTAAGAATGTTTGTTTGGCCGTTACTCCCGAAACCAAAGTAAAAGACCTGGAAAAATCCTTTCATGAAAAACTGGATGTTTTCATACAGGTTTACCGAAAATCAGGGAATCTCTGGCTGCAAACTACCGCTACTGATAATATGACGTTGGCAGAAGTTGAAAAACTCAGCGAAATGATGAGTGAAGAAACAGATAAAATTGAACCGGAAGATTATCACGAGCAGGTATGATCAGTCATTTATCAGAATACCGTGAAGAAACAGCGATGTTGGTGATGCGCCTGATGCTGGGCATTTTGTTTGTGATGCAGGGTTACGACAAGCTGGTAAATATTGGTGTAACCGAAACAGCAAAAATATTTCAGCAGGAAATAAAAATAAAATTTCTTCCTGGGTGGGCCTACCTTTTTACTTCTGTTTATAGTTGTTACATTGAGTTTTTCGGAGGAATTTTCCTGCTTTTCGGGTTGTTTACCGATATCTCACTTGTTTTTCTTGCGGGTGATCTGTTGCTGGTGGCTCTTGCGATGGGGCTGATGAATCCTGTGTGGGATATGAAATACGTTTATCCCCGTTTTTTTATTCTTGTGCTTTTATTGTTGCTTCCAAAAGAATGGAACCTGTTTTCGTTTGACTTCCTGATTTTCGGCTGATATGTATGCTGAAATAAAAGAGCCCGTACTTGTTTGCTTTCACTGCGGGAATGATTGTGAAGATGAAATTATTTTTTCGGAAGAAAAATCTTTTTGTTGTACAGGATGCAAATCAGTTTACGATATCCTGGATGAAAACGGTTTGTGCGGTTATTATTCCCTGAATAAAAATCCGGGTGTCAGCCAGAAAGAAAATTCCTCATCCGCATTTACATGGCTTGATGAAAAAGAGTTTAGCGATAAATTTACTTTGTTTGAAAGTGAAAACCGGCAACAGGTAAAATTTATTATTCCTGCTATTCACTGTAGTTCCTGCATCTGGCTGATTGAACAATTGCCAAAACTCAATAAAAATATTTTATCTGCACGGGTAAAGTTCAGGGAGCAGGAAGTATATCTGCTTTTTAATCCCGGTGGAATCAGGTTAAGTGAAGTAGTGTTGTTATTGCAAAAAACAGGCTATACCCCCGACCTTCACAGGGACATCCGGTCAGAAAAGGAAAAAAAACCGGTGTATTTTTCCAAAAAATACCTGATGAAGCTGGGAGTGGCATTTTTTTGTTTCGGTAATATAATGTTACTCAGTTTTCCTGAATACCTGGGAATTGAAACAAGCGAAGATGACTTATTCCGTCACTATTTTTCTTATCTCAGTTTTATTCTTATTCTTCCTGTCATGTTTTTTTCGGCTTCCGAATTTTTTGTATCAGCATGGAACGGCATTAAAAACAAAAAAATAAATATGGATTTTCCTATTGCATTGGGAATACTTGTTATGTTTTTTCAAAGCACTTATCTTATTTTTTCATCACAGGGAGCGGGTTATATGGACACGCTGGCCAGCCTGGTTTTTCTTATGCTTATTGGACGTACGCTGCAAAATATGACATGGTCGCGGATATCATTCGAGCGTGATCATCGTTCGTGGTTTCCCGTGGCGGTAACCGTATTGGAAAACGGGAAAGAAAAAAATGTAGCAGTAAACGAAATTGTTCCCTCACAGGTTATCTGTATGCGAAACAACGAAATCATACCGGCTGACGGAATAATGAAAGATGAAAAAGGTTTTTTCGACTACAGCTTTGTAACAGGCGAATCGAAACCGGTGAGAAAAATGAAAGGAGAAAAAGTATTTGCCGGAGGAAAACTCGTCAGCGGATCAGCACGTATTGAAGTGACACAAAAAGCAGAGCAATCCTATCTCAATGCACTTTGGGATAATGATATGATCAGGGAAAAGGAGAAAAACATATTTCTTGATACATTGTCCAACAAAATCAGTTTATGGTTTACGCTGGCCATCCTTACTATTGCTGTTGCCGGGGCTGTTTACTGGTTTTTTGTTGACTCTTCTCTTTCAGTTTTTGTTTTTACTGCTGTACTGATCATCACCTGTCCATGTGCGCTGGCATTGTCCACTCCGTTTACAATGGGAAATGCTATGGTGGTTTTGGGAAGAAACAGGTTTTATCTTAAATCCACCCAGGTGCTCGAACAGATCAGCAGGGCAGACACGGTGTTGTTTGATAAAACGGGAACGCTTACCAGTACCGGAAAAAATGAAGTGAGATGGAACGGAAGCGTTCTTACTTCACACGAATTGCTGCTCATCTCATCACTTGTAAAAAACTCATCCCATCCTTTAAGCAAATCCGTTTACCGTTATATAGGAGAAAAGGATGCTTTTCCGGCTGAGAGTTATACTGAAAAACCCGGAAAGGGGATTTCTGCTTTTTTCGGAAAGGATTTTGTAAAAGCAGGAAGCGCACGTTTTCTTCACCTGGCGGTAACAGGCAATGGTTTCAGTTCTTCGGGAGTGCATGTTTCGGTTAATAACATTTATAAGGGATATTTTTCCGTTTCATCCAGCTACAGGCCGGGAACAAAACCACTGGCAGTCGAACTTAAAAAACGATATTCACTTCATCTTCTTTCGGGAGATTCAGAAGCAGAAAAAGATAATCTTGAGCAGTTACTGGGGCAGGATGTACCCATGCAGTTTAATATGTCGCCCGATGAAAAACTGGAATATGTAAAAAAACTGCAGGAAAAAGGAAAAAAAGTAATTATGATAGGCGATGGCCTTAATGATGTAGGTGCCCTGAGGCAGGCGAATGCCGGAATTTCTGTATCAGAAGATGCAAATAATTTTTCACCTGCCTGTGACGTGATCCTTTCTGCTTCACATTTTTCGCAGTTGTCCCGGTTTTTCCGTTTTTCACGTGCTGCTGTAAATGTGGTAAAAGCCAGCTTCATCATTTCATTTATCTATAATGTGATCGGAATATATTTTGCCGTTACGGGAACTCTTTCTCCGTTAGTAGCTGCGGTGTTGATGCCGGCCAGTTCTGTATCTATCATTCTGTTTACCACTCTTTCGGTGTATTTCCTCTCAAAATCAATACTTAAAAACAAAAACTGACTACTATCAGTTTTATATGTTGACACCCGTCATGCAGCAAAAAATGCCTGCCGTCTACATTTGAAGCGAATAAGAATAAGTGACGTGAGTGTATTGCTGATATTGATAATAATTAGCCTGCTGGTGGCTATCGGATTTCTGGCCGCATTTTTCTGGGCCAGCCGCAGCGGACAATTTGATGATGATCTTTCTCCTTCTGTCAGAATCCTGATGGATGATCAGCCTGAAAAAAATAATTCCACCGAAAACTTAAATGCAAAAAATTAATATGCAAGCGCAAACCTTTTATTACGACAACAAAACGGTAAAGAAATTTGCCTATGCCACTGCCTTTTGGGGTGTTATCGGAATGCTGGCTGGTTTGCTGGCTGCCCTTCAGCTTATTTATCCATCACTCAATTTTGCCAGCGAATACACTTCTTTCGGGCGTGTACGTCCTGTTCATACCAATGCAGTAATTTTTGCTTTTGTGGGAAACGGAATTTTTATGGGAGTATATTATTCGTTGCAACGATTGTGTAAAGCAAGAATGTTCTCCGATTTCTTAAGTAATCTCCACTTCTGGCTTTGGCAGCTCATTATCGTTTTCGCAGCTCTATCACTCGTTTTAGGTTACACTACCGGAAAAGAATATGCTGAACTGGAATGGCCGCTGGACATCGCTATCACTCTTTGCTGGGTAGTGTTTGGATGGAATTTATTCGGCACCATCATTAAAAGAAGAGAACGTCATTTATATGTGGCCATCTGGTTTTATATCGCTACACTGGTAACCGTGGCGGTTCTTCATATTGTAAATTCAATAGAAATTCCTGTTAGTTTAACCAAAAGTTACTCGTGGTATGCCGGTGTACAGGATGCATTGGTGCAATGGTGGTACGGACACAATGCAGTTGCTTTTTTCTTAACCACACCTTACCTCGGACTAATGTATTATTTTGTTCCTAAAGCAGCGGGCAGGCCGGTATATTCTTATCGCCTATCCATCATTCACTTTTGGGCACTCATTTTTATTTATATCTGGGCGGGGCCCCATCACCTGTTGTATACTTCGCTTCCCGATTGGGCACAATCGCTCGGAGTAGTTTTTTCTATAATGCTTATTGCTCCATCGTGGGGAGGAATGATCAATGGATTGCTTACACTGCGCGGTGCATGGGATAAAGTACGCGATGATGTAGTACTTAAATTTTTTGTTGTTGCCATCACCGCTTATGGTATGGCTACTTTCGAAGGCCCGATGCTTTCACTTAAAAATGTAAATGCCATCAGCCATTTCACTGACTGGACTATCGCACACGTTCACGTAGGCGCGCTGGGATGGAACGGTTTCCTCACTTTCGGAGTATTGTATTGGTTGTTGCCAAGAATTTTTCAAACCCAACTCTATTCTGTAAAACTGGCCAACTGGCATTTCTGGCTCGGAACGCTCGGGATATTATTCTATGCTATACCCATGTATTGGGCAGGATTTGCACAGGCGGCTATGTGGGATGAGTTTAATCCTGACGGAACACTGCGCTACGGAAACTTTATGGAAACGGTCAACCAGATTATGCCTATGTATAAGATGAGGGCAGTAGGCGGAACGTTATACGTGCTGGGAGCGCTGGTTATGATATATAACCTGGTGAAAACAGTAAAATCAGGAAACCTGCTGGAAAATGAAGAAACTTCTGCCCCCGCACTTGAATCCACTTATCAAAAACACAAAGGCGAACACTGGCACAGGTGGATAGAAAGAAAACCGGTGCAACTGATGGTGCTGAGCCTGATACTTATTCTCATCGGTGGATTGGTGGAACTTATTCCAACATTCCTGGTAAAATCAAATATTCCCACTATTTCCAGTGTGCAGCCTTATACACCACTGGAGTTGCAGGGCCGCGACATTTACATTCGTGAAGGTTGTTATGTGTGTCACTCGCAGATGGTGCGGCCTTTCCGTTCAGAAACGGCACGGTATGGTGAATATTCGAAAGCAGGAGAATTTGTTTATGATCATCCTTTTCAGTGGGGATCAAAACGAACGGGGCCTGATTTGCATCGGGTAGGAGGAAAATACCTCGATTCGTGGCATTACAATCACATGTACGATCCTACACTTACCTCCAATGGATCCATTATGCCGCCTTATCCCTGGTTGTTTGAAAAAGATATTGATACTTCTTCCACTCCTGCCAAAATAAGAGCGATGCAAACTCTTGGCGTTCCTTATTCCGAAGGATATGACGCAACGGCCAATAACGACTTAAGGGCGCAGGCCGATAGTGTGGCCAAAAGAATAAATACCGAACTGGAAGATGCAGGTGCCGATCCCGGTAAAGAGATCATTGCCCTGATCGCCTACCTGCAGCGACTCGGAAAAGATATTAAGATTCATTCAATAACCGGTTCCAAAAACAACGGGGAGGAAAAATGAAATTCATCAATTACCTCGAATCCATCAGCGGCATCGGAATTTATCCGCTGATTTCATTTCTCATCTTTTTCACTTTTTTTATCCTCTTGGGTATTTATGTGGTGAAGAGCGATAAAAAAACTATGGATGAACTCAGCCGCATTCCGCTTGAAAACGAACCTAAAAACAATAACCATGAGAGCAATTGAATCAGGCAGGGTAAAATGGCGCCACCTTCTTTTACAGGTTGTGTTTCTTTTGATCACTGCCAGCGCTTTTGCAGAAGAAACTCCCGGGCCGGATGATTTTCATTCATCCATGTATTCCAAATCACTTTTTATTTCATTGTTGGTGGCCGCTATTTTCCTGCTCATTCTTATTCTTGTCCTGGTGGCTATGCTTAAATCCATCATGCACTTTAAAAATGAAAAAGAAAAAATAAAATCCAACAACGGGGGAAAAGCAGCAGGAATTATTGTTTTACTTTTTCTTTCTGCTAATGTTCATGCTCTTTCAGTGCCTGCAGAAAGCGGAGTAACGGGATCCGACTGGAGCGTAGATGGAATTGACCCTGTGATTTTTTATTCGCTGGTAGCCTTTCTTATTTTTGAAACAGCAGTTGCATTATTCTTCCTTAACCAGATACGTGTCCTCCTTTGGGAATATCGCAGTAAACCGGCTGGTGTGGTGTCAGAGAAAAAAACACTGATGGATAAATTTAATGCTTCTGTTTCTCTGGAAAAAGAAAAAGATATTTTACTTGACCATAATTATGATGGAATCCGTGAACTCGATAACAGCCTTCCGCCCTGGTGGAAGTATATGTTTTATGCTACCTGTATATGGGGACTGATTTATCTTATCCATTACCATCTGCTGAAAACGGGATCATTACAATTGCAGGAATATGAAAATGAAATGGCAGAAGGACAAAGACAGGTAGAAGAATACAATAAACGGGCAGCCAATAACGTGGATGAAAATTCTGTTACGATGTTAACAGACGAAACTTCACTGAATGAAGGAAAAAATATTTATACGGAATTCTGTGTAGCCTGTCATGGAAATTCGGGTGAAGGAGGAATAGGGCCGAACCTTACCGATGATTACTGGATACATGGTGGCAGTGTAAAAGACGTTTTCAAATCAGTGAAGTATGGATGGCCTGAAAAAGGAATGAAATCATGGCAACAGGAATTGAATCCGAAAAAAATTCACCAGGTAACCAGTTATATTCTTTCATTAAGAGGAACTAACCCTTCTGGAGCTAAAGCACCACAGGGTGAATTATATATTCCCGAAGAAAATATTTCCGATACGTTGCAAAATCCTGTTGACACACTGATAAGAGAAGCCGATACAATAAAATAAAAATGAAAACAGAAAGCATACCCACCACCGATGCTTCTTTTCGCGACCAGGTAAACACGATCACCAAAGAAGGTAAAAGAAACTGGATTTATCCCAAAAAACCTAAGGGAGATCTGTATACCTGGCGCACACTGGTAAGCCTTATTTATATTGCCCTGTTTTTTACTCTTCCTTTTATTCGTGTAAACGGCCACCCTTTTTTCCTGCTCAATATTCCCGAAGGACAATTTATTTTATTCGGGGCTGTATTCTGGCCACACGATTTTTTCTTTTTCGGTATGCTGATGATTACCATTGCCGTTTTTATTATTCTGTTTACAGTAGTATACGGAAGAATTTTCTGCGGATGGGTGTGCCCGCAAACCATTTTTATGGAAATGATCTTTAGAAAACTGGAGTATGCAATCGAAGGTGATGATACCAGGCAAAAAGCACTGAATAAAGAACCCTGGAACAGCCATAAAATTTTTATCAAAAGTCTTAAGCACTCATCATTTTTTATACTCTCATTTATCATTGCCAATACTTTTTTAGCCTATATTATTGGCACTGACGCTCTTTTCCGTATCATGTCCGAACCGCTATCACAACACGTGGCCGGGTTTATTTCGATAATTGTATTTACGCTCGTATTTTTTTTCATCTACAGCTGGTTCCGCGAACAAGCCTGTATCATTGTTTGCCCCTATGGAAGGTTACAGGGCGTGTTGCTGGATAAAGATTCTATCGTGGTGGCATACGATACAGTGAGAGGAGAGCCACGCACACATTTTAAGAAAAATGAAAAACGAACTCATGGAGATTGCATCGATTGTTTGCAGTGTGTAAAAGTTTGCCCCACAGGAATTGATATCCGCAACGGCACGCAGCTGGAATGTGTGAATTGCACAGCCTGTATTGACGCCTGTAATTTTATGATGGAAAACGTTGGGCTGCCCAAAGGCCTTATCCGTTATGCTTCTGAAAATGAAATTAAAAATAAAAAACCATTCAAACTTACCCGCAAAGCCAAAGCTTATACGATGGTGTTATTTGCATTGATGGGATTTGTAGCCTGGCTGCTGCTCAGCCGCTCGGATATAGAAACTACCGTGTTGCGTACTCCCGGAATGCTGTATCAGAAGCACGATGATGGAACCATCAGCAATTTGTATAATCTTAAAATCATCAATAAAACATTTGAAGATATCCCCGTTACGCTTAAACTGGAGTCTCCTGAAAATGGAAAGATAGTGATGGTAGGAAAAAACCCTTTAGTGAAAGGAAGCTCAAAAGGGGAAAGTGAATTTTTTGTATACCTGCCGAAAAAAGAAATCAATAAAAGAAAAACAAAAATAACCATCGGGGTGTATAACGGTGATGAAAAACTGGAAACTGTTTCCGCTTCATTTCTGGGCCCTGTTAAAATAAACTAATATGAACTGGGGAACAAAAATAGCAGTGCTTTACAGCGGATTTGTAGTGATGATTCTTTCGCTTGTATTTTTGGCGTCAGGACACAAAGTAGAGCTGGTAACAGATAATTATTATGAACAGGAACTAAAGCACCAGGAAAAAATAGATAAAATTCAGCGGAGTAACAGCCTGGCTCATCCGCTTACTGTTGATGCGGAGAATCACAGGATCGAAATCGGATTTCCTCCCGAATTTCATGAGGAGAAAATATCGGGAACTATTCATATTTATTCTCCTTCTGATAAAAAAAACGATATGGAAGTTTCCGTGAATTGCGGAACAGGAATGAAACAAACCGTCCCGATTGAAAAACTTCCGCCTGGTTTATATCATGTACAAATCGACTGGAAGGCCGGTGACGTTAACTATTACAACGAAAAAACCATAAACATCTGATATGTTTACGTGGACAGCTTTTTTACTTGGACTTTTCGGAAGTTTTCACTGTGTGGGAATGTGCGGCCCCATTGCGCTTACTATTCCTTCGGTTGTGAAAGGAAAAAAATGGCTGAACGCATTATTGTATAATTCCGGGAGGGCAATGACGTATTCGCTGTTGGGTGTTGTTGCCGGTGCAGCAGGGTATGTAATCAATTTCAGTATTCACCAGGGAGTTGTTTCTGTTTTGTCAGGATTGATTTTACTGGCCGGTTTATTTTTTATCGCTCCCGAAAACAGGCTCACCCGTTTTGTTCAACAGCTTTCATTCATCCGGTGGGTGAAAAAAAAGATGGGTAAATTATTCTCTGTTCGCACTTCACTTTCTGTTTTTACTATCGGTTTGCTCAATGGTTTGCTTCCCTGCGGATTTGTTTATGTTGCCCTGGCCGGTGCCCTGGCCTGGGGTGATGTGTTCCATTCCGCTGTATTCATGTTTTTTTTCGGGCTTGGTACAATTCCCGCTCTTTTTATAGTGAGCTGGGCGGGTGGACTTGCGTCTCTTCGTTTTCGTTCGGTTTTTAAAAAAACATACCCGGCTGTTGTAACGGTGATGGCCCTGTTGCTCATTCTCAGGGGACTTAACCTGGGGATTCCTTTCCTGAGCCCTCAATTAAAAGATCATCAGTTCACGATCAAAATACCTGATATAAAAAATGACTGCGTTTATGATTGCTGCGCACCCTCAAAAAAATAATTTTTGCTATATGAACAGGGAACTTATTTTAAAATACAACGTGCCCGCTCCGCGTTATACAAGCTATCCTACAGTGCCTTTCTGGAAAAACAACCTGACGGAAGAAAACTGGAAAAAATCGGCAACTTCCGCTTTTCATTCAGAAAACAAAGAAAACGGGATCAGCCTTTATATCCATCTTCCTTACTGCGAAAGTTTGTGTACCTATTGTGGCTGCAATACAAGAATAACGGTGAATCATAACGTTGAAAAACCTTACATCGAAACTCTGCTGAAAGAATGGAAAATGTATGTGAAATTGTTTTATGAAAAACCCGTGATCAGTGAAATTCATCTGGGTGGAGGAACTCCTGCATTTTTCAGTGCTGAAAATCTTCATTGCCTGGTAAGCGGAATATTGGCTGATTCGGAAATTCATACCGCACACAGTTTTAGTTTCGAAGCACATCCGGGCAACACTACCCGCCAACACCTCAATACTTTATTTTCACTTGGCTTTCGAAGGATAAGCATTGGTGTGCAGGACGCTGATGAAAAAATTTTACAAGCCATTCACCGCAAACAAACCTGGCAACAGGTGCAGTCGTTGGCCGAAGATGCGCGCAAAACCGGCTTTACTTCCGTAAACTTTGATATTGTTTACGGGTTGCCTTTTCAAAATGCAGAAACACAAAAAAAATTACTGGAAAAGATCATTTCACTTCATCCGGAAAGAATAGCTTACTACAGCTATGCTCATGTTCCCTGGATTAAAAAAGCACAGCGCAGTTTTACTGAAAACGACCTTCCTTCAGCAGAAATAAAAATGGAATTGTATTTATTGGGAAAAGAAATGTTGCTTCGCAAAGGGTATGAAGATATCGGGATGGATCATTTTGCGCTTCCGGCTGATGAATTGTCGGTGGCTTCGAAGAACAAAACACTGCACCGGAATTTTATGGGATACACCACAACATCGTCAAAGTTACTCATCGGTCTTGGTGTGTCGGCCATCAGCGATTCATGGACAGCGTTTAAACAAAACGATAAAATAATTGAAAACTGGATGGAAAAAATTAATGCGGGAAAATATTCTGTTCAAAACGGACATTTACTGACGAAGCACGATCTTGCTATCCGAAAAAAAATACTGGAACTGATGTGTCGCTTTGAAACAGATATTTCTTCAACTGAACAAAATGAATTAAGGGTAAGAATGGGAAAATATGTAAAGGATGGTTTAATGGAATGGGCCGGATCACAAATTATTGTAACGGAAAAGGGAAAACAGTTTATACGAAATATCTGTATGGAACTGGATGACTATCTTCCCCGGACAGAAAATGACAGGCAGTTGTTTAGCAAAGCAGTGTAAAAAAGCCCCGCCTCATAATACGAAGCGGGGCACCCCAAAAACCAGGCGCGGAAATTACATCGTCCTGGAAAGAAACTTTTTAAAGTCGGTTTTCAGTTCTTTGAATAGTTTTTCAAATGTTTCCATCCTGTCGCGTTCCATCATGTGATCGGCCATCGATTTGTGATCGGCTGCCGGGTTGTGGCCTACATTCTTTTCAATGTATCTTTCATGTTCATTGATAAAATGCTTGAGTTCTGCAATCTCATTTTCCTGGATGATAAACTGGTTTTGAAAATGCTCAGCCATCTTTACTACTGTTTTTGAAGTATTTTTTGCTGTTACTTCCGCTAATTTGTCTCTCAGGAAACGCAATTCATCCGAATAAAAACGCAGATTTTCCAGCCACTGTGAATGTTCAACATGAAGAGTGTATGCCTTCTGTGTTTTATACTTTTCCATGGCCATATCGGTTTACTTTTCAGATTTAATCGCCCACGCGGCTATCCCCGAAACAAGAAGCCCTGCGCCCCCTAAAAGAGTCAGCCCCAGCCAGTGATTCGTTGAAATACAATAAACAAAACCTACTATAAATACTAGTGAAGCACACCCCAAAAAAGTGAAAATTGCACTTCTGAATACCTGTTTGCTTTCTGTGTTTTCCATAACGCTTGTTTTTTAAGCAAAATAACTCTCAAAAACTGCGGTTTTCGATGACGCTTATCAACAGCAAAAATGACTTTTGTCAGTTTTTTCCCGGCCTTTCAGGGTAACTTCGTTCTGCCAATCATTACTTTTGGAGAAAACATAAGGCGATGATTGTAAACAAAAATGATGAAATGCTGGTTTCCCTGTTTAAGTATGCCAATGAAGGAATCCTCGTAACGGATGAAGCAGGGAAAATTACACTGGCCAATCCAAAAGCCGAAAAAATGTTTGGTTATTCCCAGGTAGAAATGATGGGAATGGAAATTGAAAACCTGTTGCCTCCCCGTCACAGGTCTCATCATACGGGATATCGTAAGGAATATACGCAGAACCCTGAGCCCCGTTCTATGGGAAAAGGGAGGGAATTGTTTGCTTATACCAAAAATGGCGAGGAATTTCCTATTGAAATTTCTATCAGCAATTTTAAAATGAATGACGTGGTGTATATCATGTGTTTTATTGCTGATATTACTGAGCGGAAAAAGCACCAGGACGAATTAAAAGCAGCTCATGAAAAATTACAACAATCTGCCGAAGCCATTTCACGAATGAATGCAGAACTCGAATTAAAAGTGAAAGAAAGAACAACAGCACTGGCAGAAGCAATAAAAAAACTGGATGAGTCGAGAAAAGAAGTTTTACAGGCACTGGAGAAGGAAAAACAACTTAATGAACTGAAATCACGGTTTGTAACCACTGCCTCACACGAATTCCGTACCCCGCTGGGAACTATTCTTTCTTCTGCTTCGCTGATAGCCCGTTATAATGCTGCCGAAGATGAAGAAAAACGGGTAAAACATATCGAACGGATCCGATCCTCGGTAAGCAATCTTACCGAAATACTGAATGATTTTCTTTCACTCGACAAACTCGAGGAAGGCATCATCCGCAATAACCCCGTGGAGTTTGAAATCGAATCATTTATTTCTTCTTCGCTTGATGAACTGAAACCCATTCTTAAAAGCGGCCAGTCTATTTCGTTCGTTAACGAAGGACAGACCAATACAATTGTTAGTCTTGATAACCAGATTCTGAAAAACGTAATCATTAACCTGGTGTCAAACGCTATAAAATATTCTCCTGAAAGCAGCCCGATAACCGTTAGTTTTAAAGCTAAAGGTGAAAACTGCAAAATTGATGTAACCGACCGGGGTATCGGAATCCCGGAGCACGACCAGCAGCATATCTTCGAACGTTTTTTCCGTGCCAATAATGCTACCAATATCCAGGGTACGGGACTCGGATTGAATATTGTAAAAAAATATGTTGAACTGATGAAAGGAAAAATCAGTTTCACCAGTAAACCCAGCGAAGGAACCACCTTTACAGTCGAATTGCCTGTAAATAAAAAATAACAATGCCATATGAAGAAAATTCTATTGATTGAAGACAACCGCGAAATGCGTGAAAACACAGCCGAGATACTGGAGCTGGCCAATTACGATGTTCATACTGCCGAAAACGGAAAAGAAGGAGTAAAAAAAGCCCAACATGAAAAACCCGACCTCATTATCTGCGACATCATGATGCCTGAAGTGGATGGTTACGGAGTATTGCATATGCTCAGTAAAGATCCCGAAACAGCATCCATCCCTTTTATTTTTCTTACGGCCAAAGCAGAAAAATCAGATTACCGCAAAGGCATGTCTATGGGCGCAGATGATTATCTCACCAAACCTTTTGACGATATGGAATTACTCTCGGCAGTAGAAACCCGCATCGCCAAAAACGAACGGCTGAAATCCAGTTTTTCAAACGATATACAGGGACTTGATCATTTTATTTCGGAAGTGAAAAGCATGCACGACCTGAAAAAAATATCCGAGAACCGGAAAATGAAAACCTATAAGAAAAAAGAAAATATTTATACCGAAACTTCTCATCCCAATTACCTTTACTTCATTTCGAAAGGGAAAGTAAAAACCTATAAAAATAACGAAGACGGGAAAGAACTCATCACCGGGTTGTATAATGAAGGTGAATTTTTTGGCTACCTTGCATTACTGGAAGATACCAGTTATACCGATTCGGCTATGGCTTTCGAAGAAACCGAAGTATGCCTTATTCCCAAAGAAGATTTTTTCCTTTTGCTCCAATCCAACCGCGATGTGGCCAATAAATTCATCAAAATGCTTTCCAACAATATTAAAGAAATGGAAGAACGCTTGATAAAACTGGCCTATAATTCGGTAAGAAAACGCGTGTCGGAAGCCTTGTTGCTACTCGAAAGCCGGTACAAAGACAATAATTCCGAACACTTTACCATGGCCATTGCCCGCGAAGACCTGGCTAATATTGTAGGCACTGCCACAGAAACAGTAATCCGCACATTGTCTGATTTCAAAGACGAAAAACTCATTGATATCAAAGGCAGTAAAATCACCCTCCTTAACCGGGATAAACTGGTGAAGATGAAGAACTAAAAAGGAATGTAGTTAATAAGAATAAAGGGATAGAGCCGAGCATGAATATTCATGGTTTCCTTCAAAAACAACGTCTCTCAATAACTCTATCTCTTTACCACAATTTCTTTTCTCAGGGGAATTTTCTACCTTAGTCCACCCCAAAAGATGAAAAAATTTATTCTCGCCTGCCTGCCGGTGTTGCTCTCTGTTTTGGTAAATGCGCAACAGAAATACCGCGTTTTTTTTACCGATAAAAACGGGGTGGAATTCAATCCGTATACCTATTTTGATGAAAAGGCTATTGAGCGAAGATGTAAACATAACCTTCCGCTGGATGATGTTACCGACAAACCGGTAAAAGAAAATTATATTCAGGCGGTTTCACTTTTATGCGATTCCACCGGTTTTGCTTCACGCTGGTTTAATATGGTAGTAGCATATGGAAATGAGGCGCAGATGCAGGAAGTAAAAAAACTCCCTTTTGTTGCTTTGGTAGAAGAGATGGAAGAATACGATGTGCAACTTACTGCTACCGGGCTGAGTGATTTAAAAAAAGGAGAATTACAATTATTGCTGGCTCAAACCCAGCGTATGTCGGGGGAATATTTCAGAAAAAATAAAATTACCGGGAAAGGTGTACGCGTAGCTATTCTTGATGCAGGTTTCACCGGTTTTCCTTCCTGCGATCAGCTTACGCAGGTGATAGACGAAAAAAGAGTGATAGACACTTATGATTTCGTTCGGAAAGAAAAAAACGCTTACCACAGCCATTCACATGGAACCAATGTGGCCACCTGCATATCGGGAATGTTTGATACCATTTGTGCAGGGCTGGCACCCAAAGCAGAATTATTGCTGGCAAAAACAGAACGCGGCTTCTCAGAAAAAATAAAAGAAGAAGAAAACTGGCTGGCCGCAATGGAGTGGGCTGATAAAAACGGTGCAGATGTTATCAATACTTCCCTCGGCTATACTACACGCTGGTATTTTAAAAGCGATATGAACGGAAAAAAAGGTTTGATTTCACGTTCTGCTACAATGGCCGCAAGAAAAGGAATTGTAGTGGTTTGTTCTGCCGGAAATGAAGGCGATACCGATTGGAAAACTATTGCCGCTCCCGGTGATGCGGACAGCGTGATCACCGTTGGAGGAATAAATCCCTATACCGGAATTCATGCCAGTTGGAGTTCGTATGGCCCCAGTGCAGATAAAAGATTAAAACCAAATGTCTCTGCTTACGGTTACGCAATGGTGGGCGATGGAAGCGGTGCTTTTGAACAAAGCGGAACTTCTTTTGCTTCTCCTCTTGTTGCCGGTTTTGCAGCGGCTGTAATAGAATTGCATCCCGACTGGACCAACATGCAGGTGATAGAAGCCATTCAAAAATCGTCAGATCTTTATCCTTATTTCGATTATGTTCATGGTTATGGCGTTCCCCAGGCTAAGTGGTTTTTCAATGAAATGGATTCGGTTGCTCCCACTTTTACAGTAGCCGATTCCGAATTTGTATGGCATATGAAAATTGAAGATGAAGTGTTTGCCATTGCGGAACCACTACAGGTATATTACGAACCCAATAACCGGTTCGGAAATGAAGATGCGACCGAAGCCGAAACCGGGAATATGCATATCTACGACATGGATTTTTCCAATACATCCGCCTATACCTATACGCAGTTTCCCGGGTATGTGTTTTATCATATCGAAAATGCTGATGGTACCATCCGCACGTATTATGTAATTTCCGTTCACGATAAAAATGTGCTTTCGCTGGACAAAAGCCTTATCACTCACGGTGAGAAAATAAGAATCTGGTATAAAGGCTATCATGTGGCACTTGAACTCAAAGACGAATAGCAATGCGTAAAACGTTAGTCGCTGTATTTTTATTATTATTCTCCGCAGCAGGAGCGCAAACCATATTGATTAAGGATGAAGTGGAAGAAACCCTTACTGAATCTACAGTGGGCGCCAATAAAGACAGGTATTATTCCTCTTTTACCAGTATCGGTGTTTTGTTCGGTGCACCCGACAGCACAGGTTCCGAAATCAATCCCGAAAAGTCATGGTATTACGAAATGGGATGGAGAACAAAAAAACAGTTCAATGGTTTTTTTGCAATCGGGAGTGAATTTAATTTCAACGCAAAGAATTATAACATCAAACAACACGATGAAAAAGTGTTTGGCGGATTTGAGAAACATAAAAAAGAAAAACTTTTTCTTATCAACGCCAATTATACGTTGTTCATGCGGCTCAATTTTGTAAAGCGTGGCGACCACCTCGGAAAATACCTCGATCTCGGGGGATTTGCCGAATACGCATTCATCAGGCGACACATTACCAAAGATAAAGTGGAAACAGGATTCGGATATACTTACAGCAAGCATTACTTACGCGGATTAAAATTTGTTAACCCGTTTAATTATGGAGTAACAGCACGTTTCGGTGTAAATTATCTTTCTGTTTTTTGCAACTACCGGTTGTCGGATATTTTTAATGATAAGGTTTTTCCCGCCTGGCCCGAATTGCCAAGATTCACAGCAGGATTTTCATTTGATGTTCCGGTGTGGTGATAAAAATAAATTGTACATGAAAAAATTATTCCCTTTACTGTTTCTGATTTCCTGGTTAAATTCAAAGTCTTCCACCGAAGATTCGCTGATGCTCCGTAAAATTTATGACGCTGCACTTACCCAGTCAGAATGCTATGAAAACCTTCGCTATCTCTGTAAAAAAATAGGACATCGCCTCAGCGGATCTCCGCAGGCACAAAAAGCTGTGGAATGGGGAAAATCGGTAATGGACAGGTATAGTTTGGATAAAGTATGGCTGCAGGAAATTATGGTGCCTCATTGGGTAAGAGGGTCGGTGGAAAAGGGAATAGTAACCATTCAACCCAACCCCAAAGGTATTGACGGGAAACAAAAAGTTCAGAACATAAAACTTACTGCGCTGGGCGGATCGGTAGGCACCAACGGAAAAATGCAGGCAGAAATAATAGAGGTACAGCACGTAGACGAATTAAAGGCGCTGGGAGAAGAAAAAATAAAGGGAAAAATCGTTTTTTTCAATCGTCCGTTCGAAGATAAACTCATCAATACTTTTCAGGCATACGGTGGTTGTGTCGATCAGCGTTCCACCGGGCCCTCCATTGCCGCTTCGTATGGCGCAAAGGCGGTACTCGTTAGAAGCATGACCCATTCGCACGATAATCATCCGCATACAGGAGCATTATCATATAAAGATTCTCTTCCAAAAATTCCCGCTGCAGCAGTAAGTACTGAAACAGCCGACCTGCTTTCTTCCGAACTGCAAAAAGGAAATAAAGTATTTGCTACCCTGGAACTTAGCTGTAAAATGCTGGAAGATGTGAAATCGTATAATGTCATCGGTGAAATAAAAGGAAGTGAATTCCCCGACCAGTATATTACCATTGGCGGCCACCTCGACAGCTGGGATATTGGCGAAGGTGCTCATGATGACGGAGCAGGAATTGTTCATTCGATGGAAGTGTTGCACCTGCTGAAAGTTACCGGCTACAAACCCCGGCACACCATTCGCGTAGTATTATTTATGAATGAAGAAAACGGGTTAAGAGGCGGAAAAAAATATGCTGAAGAGGCAGAATCAAAAAAAGAAAAACATTATGTAGCAATTGAAAGCGACCGCGGAGGTTTTGTGCCCCGTGGTTTTAGCGTACAGGGAAGCAATGAACAATTGGAAAAGATACGGACATGGACAACCCTTTTTAAACCTTATGAAGTCCATATGTTCGAAAAAGGTTATGGTGGTGCGGATATTGGCCCGCTGAAAAAATACGATGAAAATATTCTGCTGCTGGGATTTATCCCCGATTCGCAAAGATATTTCGATCATCACCATGCCGAAACCGATGTGTTTGAATCGGTAAACAAAAGAGAACTGGAGTTGGGTGCCGCAGCTATTACAGCTATGGTGTACCTGGTAGATAAATATAAATTGTAAAAGTAAAGGAAGCAGAGAAGGAAAGTGGAAAAGAATTTTTACGAGCCGGGACAAAAAACAAAAACGGCCAAAGTTTGGATTGAAGACGGAATTTTAAGGGTAATTTACCTCGAAAAAGCCGAGATTACTGTGGAAGTGAAAAAAGAACATCATCGCCTCTACAGTGAACTGGCTCCCTTTGGCCCTTTGCCTATGTTGCTGGAGATCCGCGAAGGAGTGAATGTTACCCGCGAAGCCCGTTCCTTTTCCAAAAAAATAGAAGATAAACAGCCTTTTTCAGCTTGCGCAGTGGTGGTAGATAACCTGGGCTACCGGATTCTTGCTAATTTTTACATGAGATTTTACCGCCCTAAAAAACCTTTCAGGGTTTTTGATAATATTGAGGCTGCTAAAAACTGGTTGCAGCAATTCAAAACTTAAAATTTGTTTCCCAAACGCACCATTTACCTGCTGGCCTTGTTTACCCTGGTTGGATTTCCCCTCATCGGTTGGGTAATTCATTATTTTTTTTCAGATGAAAACTGGCAAACAGTATTTGAAAACAAAATTCACCCGTTTTGGCAATTGGCAGGGGGAATTGTTTTTGGTTTTCTTACTGCCCGGCTGGGGTGGCTCATTGTCAGGTCGAAGCTATTATCACCCGTTCGCAGCAAATACGAAGGAATTATCGGGCAGTTTGGACTATCAGGCGCAGGTATTGTTTTTGTTTCCTTTTGTGCCGGTACCGGTGAAGAACTGTTGTTCAGGGCGGCTATACAACCACAACTGGGAATTATAATCACTTCCATCGGTTTCGTTGCACTACACGGCTACCTGAATCCGTTTGACTGGAGAGTTTCTCTCTATGGCCTGTATCTTACACTGGTAATTGGCTTTATCGGATGGATGTTTGAAGAAGCAGGAATATGGTTCTGTATCAGTGCGCATACCGTTATAGATATTGTTTTGCTTCGTCAACTGGTAAAATCCGAACAACCCTCAGCTTATCCCCCGGCAGAAGAAACTGGTCGGCTATAGGGCCGAAAAGAGCGATTTCCCCTAAATTTTATCGGTTTTTGGGCTTTGCGGAATGAAAATCCTTTGTATATTCGTCACATAAGTTAAAAATCAATCCTATGAGTAATCTTGTAATGGAAGGAAGCCCCAAAACGCCCACCATCCACTTCAACCGCGAAACCGGAACTATGGAGCTGAAAGGCCGTTCTATCCCGGAAAATTCGATTGAATTCTATAAGCCTGTATTCGAATGGGTTGATTCGTATGGCAGTAACCCGAAACCCGAAACCAGTGTAAATGTGGTGTTGGAATACTTTAATACCAGCTCCAGCAAATGCATTCTGGATTTCTTCAAAAAACTTGAAAATCTTAATAATGGCGGAAAAACCAAAGTGATCATCAACTGGCATTACGAACAGGATGATGAAGATATGCTGGAAGCCGGGGAAGACTACCAGGCTATCATTTCTGTGCCCTTTAAAATGATCTCCATCGAAGAACTCTAAGATATTTTCTTCCAAAAAAGGCCGCTCCTGTGAGTGGCCTTTTTTTTTGACTGAATGGTAGCTTTTACTGATCAACCTACCCAACATTGGCCCCTTTTTTGCGTTAAACTACACAGATAGCAAAAGGAAATATGCAAAAACCGGTACTCATTAAAATGGAACAAAAATTTAAAACTTATAGCCATGAGAGACCGTTCGAATCTTTATGTGGGGCTTGTACTCGGGATAGTATTCCTCACAACATTTGTGTTATTCAACCTGATGGGTGCATAAATAAATAAGGGGTGAGTTTTCACCCCTTTTTTCTTCCTGTAATTTTTGTATATTGGTTGAGAAAAAATTACAGGGTGAAAGCAGAATACCTTTCCGAATTACTGAAGGATAATAAAACCGTTATTCTTCCCGGGGTTGGTGCATTTGTAAACAATGCGCCTTCCTCGCCAGCCGTTTCATTTAATCCGTTTCTGAAATTCAATGACGGCCTGCTGGTTTCCTATATATCCAAAAAAGAAAATATTTCTGCCGAAGATGCAGGTAAAAAACTGGAAGTATTTACCAGCGGCCTTCAATCCCTGTTGCAATCGGGACGTGATGTGTCGGTGAAAAATATCGGCAAACTGAAAATGGAAGGAGAAAAAATTGTTTTTACCTGGGATGCCGGTGCTTCTGAAACAATTACAGTACAGGAAGAAAAACCGGTGATGAAAGAAGAAAAACCCGAACCGGTAAAACAGGTTATGCCCGAAACAAAAATTCCTGAAATAAAAAAAGAAGAACAAAAGCCTGTTATTGAAAAACAACCCGAACCGGTAAAAGAAACTATTACCGCTTCAGCAGAAAAAAAACAGGAAATAAAAATTTCTGCAACCGAAAAATCAAAACCTGTTGTTGTAAAAAAGAAAAAAAGCAAAGCATGGATATGGATTGTCCTTGTTCTGGTGATAGTGGGCGGTGGAGGAACGGCAGGATTTTTATACAAAGACCAGCTGATGCAAATGCTGGGAATGGGAGAACCAACCGCAGAAACAAAAACAGAAAAGCAGGAAAACAACAACACTAAAAAACCAGCTGAAACTACAGAGAATAACCCGGCAGACAGTGTGATGATGAACGAAGACTCTCTTGCTTTTACCGCTGATTCTGCTGTTACCGTTGAACCGGAAATAAATTCCACAGAAACAGAAACAAAAATTTCAACCACAGAAACAGCTACAGAAACCCCGGTAAAAACAGAAACCATTACACCTTCTTCCGGGACTTATTATATTATTGTTGGCTGTTATTCGCAACAGGCCAATGCCGATGCGATGATGAATAAAATTTCCTCACAGGGACTTCAACCGGTAAATCTTGGTACTTTCAACGGATTGATTCATGTGGCAGCATTTCAATCCTCTGATGTACACGAAGCGGCCAATAAAGCTTCGGAATTGCGTGGCGTTTTCGGAAAAGCATGGATATTTGAACAAAAGTAAAAGCGCAGACTTGTTATCTTTGTGCTCAAATAAATAAAATCATTTGCCTTGACAGAATTCATTATTGCCGGAGTAAACGAACATTTTAATTATCCTTTTAAAAAGGCGATAGCCAATCATGTTTTTGAAAAACATAATTTCCGGTTGCTATGGAAGGATGTTGCCGGTGGTACAGGTGAAATGATCCAGCTACTTCGTTCACGGAAAATAAATTTTGCTGTGTTACTCACCGAAGGAATTATTTCTGAGTTGCAGAAAGACAACCATTCCCGGCTTTTGCAATTTCATGTGCTTTCTCCTCTTAAATGGGGTATTCATGTAGCTGCTGATTCGGGGATAAAAAGAGAAGAAGAAATTTTTTCAAAACGTTTTGCAGTAAGCCGGATGGGTTCCGGCTCTCACCTGATGGCGATGGTGCATGCACGAAAATTCCGTTATGACACTTCAAAAATGGATTTCATTACCGTCAATTCCCTGGAAGGTGGTTTGGAAGCGCTGAAAGAAAAAAAAGCAGATGTTTTTTTGTGGGAAAAGTTCACTACCGAACCTTTTCTCAATAAATATAACCTGGCAAGGATAGGCGAAGTGCCCACTCCCTGGCCGCCTTTTGTGCTGGTAGCTGCTTCTCCCACTATTCATGATTTTCCTGCTGAGGTAAAATGGTTTTGCGAAGAGATGGCAAAAATGAATCATCAGTGTGCTGCCTCACCTGAAATTACAAATGAAATTTCTTCCCGGTATTCGCTTTCTGAAACGCAAACCAAAGAATGGTTTTCCGAAACCCGGTGGAATTTCCAGGCTGGCATGAAAAATGCATTTCTCCAGGTGGTACTCGATGATCTGAAGTATTATGGGGTGATTTTCCATCCCAAATACACCGCTGCCGAAATAAAATATGATGTATAAAATTTTTATATTCTCTTTTTTTATCCTGTTCGTAAGTTCAGCACATTCCCAGCGCATTCATCCTGAATACACGTATGAACTTCCTTCGGCACTTCGCGAGTCATCCGGACTGGAGTTTTTCAATAACCAGTTTATTACACACAATGACGGAGATAATGAAAGCCTGTTGTTTGTGATGGATAAAAAAGCAGTACTGAAAAAATGCCTGAAACTGAATGAAACCAGAAATTTTGACTGGGAAGACCTTACTTTGGATGATTCTTCGTTTTTATATATTGCAGACATTGGCAACAATATGAACCAGCGAAAAGACCAGGTGATTTATAAACTTAACCCCGATAAAAATGAAAAACCGAAAGAAATAAAAATTCATTTTGCCGACCAGCGGATGTTCCCGCCTTCTGCCGAAAACATGAATTTTGATGCCGAAGCCATCATTTGGTTCAATGATTCACTCTTTATTTTTTCGAAAAACAATACCAAACCATTCACCGGCTATTCCAAATTATACGCTGTGCCCGATCTTCCCGGTGAATATACCGTTTCTCCACGCGACAGTTTTTGTATGGGTAGGCTTGGTTTTTTACAGGAAGCTGTTACTTCAGCTGATATACATCCCGATAAAAAGAAACTGGTGATCATTTCCTGCAATAAATTATGGTTGTTTTACGATTTCACCGGAAGCGATTTTTTTGGCGGCCATTCCGCTGAATTTTTATTTCACAATTTTACCCAAAAAGAAGCTGTGGCATTCGACAACAAGAATAATCTTTATGTAACTGACGAACGAACCACTTCTTTCCTGGGTGGAAACCTGTATTTTTTTAAACTGTTTAACTATTTCAACGGTGAGGTTCCTTATACATCGCAGCTCGTTAGCAAAGTAAAACTTTCCGTTAAAGACAAAGGTCATATCAATTTTCATTATTTTCTTTCAGAAAAAGGAAAGTTGGAAGTGAATATCTATAATGAGAAAGATGAAATTATTTCTACAGCCAATAAAGAAATTTCCAAACCGTCCGTGCAGGAGGAATTACTGGAAGTAAAACTCACACAAAAAGACATGTCGAAAGCTGTCGTACGTGTTCACCTTAACGGAAAAATGATTTACGCCAACAAACTGACCAAAATGCTATATGATTAAAGCAGTTATTTTTGATATGGACGGCCTGCTCATCGACAGTGAACCGGTTTGGCGCGAGGCTGAAAAAGAAGTTTTTTCACTGGTGGGAATCACACTTACCGATGAGATGTGTTTTCAAACAGTTGGCCTCCGCATTGACGAAGTGGTGAAACACTGGAAAAACAAATTTCCCTGGGATAATTTTTCGGAAGACGAAATCGAACAAAGAATTATTTTTCGCGTTATTGAACTGGTGAATCAAAAATGTAAAGTTCTCCCCGGGGTATATGAATCCATTGCTTTTTTCAAAACCAAAAATCTGCCACTGGCCATTGCTTCGGCATCAGCGGTTCCCATTATCGAAGCTGTGGTAGAAAAACTGGGAATCAAAAATGAATTCAAGGTTATTCATTCGGCACAACACGAATTATTCGGAAAACCACATCCTGCCGTTTATTTGTCAGCCGCAAAGTTTCTGGATGTGCATCCTTCCTCCTGTCTTGTATTTGAAGATTCATTTAATGGTGTAATTGCCGCCAAAGCTGCGCGAATGAAAGTAGTGGCTGTTCCCGAAGATATTCATTATGGCGAAAGCAGGTTTTTCGCTGCCGATCACATCATGAAATCATTACTCGAAGTGAATGAAGAGTGGTGGAGGGGAATGATGAAGTGAGTGTAAAAATAAATGTAGTCTGTAGATACAGGGGTGCAGGAATGCGTGTATACTATCACCCCTTCGGGGTTAAGTGATTGTTTTGTTTTTGACTTGTGTTAAAATAATTTTACTCCTTCGGAGTTGATGATTCAGGCTTTGACTGAAAGAATCTGTGTATAATGTCACCACCCCAGGGTGGTATGGTTGTTTTGATTTTGTTCAGGGTTATATAATTTTACTCCTTCGGAGTTGCCTGATTCAGGCATTGACTGAAGGCATCTGTGTTTTGATGATCCAAAATAATTTTCACCTAATTACTTTATGAAATATTCTGAAAGTGATTTGGTATTATGTAAAACTCCTTACGTAAATTCACGTATATGTATTTTATATGCGGATGATTACATTTGTGCAAAAAAAATATGGCGGGAACCTTTTCACAAATTCACATACAAGCAGTATTTGCAGTAAAGTATCGCGAAAATCTTTTACAAAAACCATGGCGCGAAGAATTGTTTAAATACATCTCAGGAATTATTACCAATAAGGGTCAAAAATCTATAATTGTTAATGGGGTGGGCGATCATGTGCATGTGTTTTTCGGACTAAAGCCATCGCTTTCGGTGTCGGATTTATTGAGAGATATAAAAAACAATTCATCAGGCTTTATTAACGATAATAAATTCCTTCCCGGAAAATTTTCGTGGCAGGAAGGTTTTGGAGCTTTCTCTTACAGCAAATCGCACGTAGAAAGAGTATACAATTATATTCTTAACCAGGAAGAGCATCACAGAAAAAAAACCTTCAGGGAAGAGTATATGGAAATGCTCGATTTACACGGGATACCTTATGAAGAGAGGTTTTTATTCGATTGGATGGGCAAGTGAGTGTGTGTGATTAATATCACCCGCTCCAGGGTTCAGTGATTGTTTTGTATTACTTTGGATTAAATCAATTTCATTCCCCGGAATTTAGAAAACTGACTCATCAAGATTTAACATTTGATTCACCAGCAAGAATATCATTTAAATCAACTCCGAAGGAGTGAAATTATTTTATCGGGCAACACTTAAAACACTTTCCCAACCCCGAAGGGGTGATAGTATCCACGCATTCCTGCACCCCTGTATCTACAGACTACATTTATTTTTACACTTCCTTTACTTTACCATTCCCCTCCACCACTCTTCATTCACTTCGAGTAATGATTTCATGATGTGATCGGCAGCGAAAAACCTGCTTTCGCCATAATGAATATCTTCGGGAACAGCCACTACTTTCATTCGCGCAGCTTTG
>JBMORL010000111.1:0-6564 GCA_049322335.1 Bacteroidota bacterium | reverse complement strand
AATTATCAACAACAAAATTCGTCAATTCAGCTATAAAAACCACTTATTTATAGCCAAGTGTTGAAAAGTAGGGTCTTTTAGGGTTTGTTGGGTATAGGTATAGTTGGTAATATTGTAGCCATGATTGGCTATAACTAAAAATTATCAACAACATGGAGATACAGGATATTAAACAGGGCTTAACCCTTGCCCGGGTGATACACCATTACGGGTTAAAGGCTGACAAGAACAACCGCATTAACTGCCCGTTCCACGCAGATAAAACCCCGAGCATGCAACTTTACTGGAAAACACATACAGCCTATTGTTTTTCATCCAACTGCCAAACACACGGTAAAAGCCTCGATGTAATTGATTTTATTATGTACAAAGAAAATTGCAGTAAACACGAAGCACTGAACAAAGCTAAGGAGTTGGCAACGGAAATAAGCAGCAGCAATAAAAAAACGGTTACGGTTGTTCCGGTGGCACAACAACAAAACAACAGCACATTTAACCGGACACAGTTCCTTACTAATTTATTTACCTATTTTAAGAATGCCGTACACAACTCAAAACCTGCACGGGAATACATGGAGAAAAGGGCATTGGATTATACTATACTTGAAATCGGTTACAATACCGGTCAGTTCCATCATGGAGCAAGAAAAGACGATCAGTTAATAGAAAACTGTTTGCACACGGGAATTTTATCAGATACCGGAGGCAAAAGCCGAACGGGAGAAAAAGCCTATAAACCTTTTGGAAAGTTCTGTATTGTGTTTGCGTTAAAGAATCAGGGCGGCCAGGTATGCAGTTTATATTTTCGTTCAACCACCAATGATAAAGAGCAACGGCATTTTTATTTAAAAGAAAGAAGCGGATTATACCCGGGATATCCCAAAGCCGAAACCGAAAAACTCATTCTTACCGAAAGCATTATTGATGCGGCCACCCTGTTACAGATAAAGGAAATCGCTTTGAATTATTCCATTTTATCATTGTACGGAACGAACGGTTTAACCAAAGAAATTTTATCAGCCATTACCGAACTAAAAGAATTAAGAGAGGTAATTATTATACTCAACAATGATGAACCTGGACGGGAAGCAACAAAAAAAGTAGCGGAAACTTTAAAAGGATTATTGCCACAGGTGAAAATATCAGCCATTACATTACCACAAAATGAAGATATAAACAGCACCTACATTGCACACAGTGCCGAAATTTTTACGCACCTGATCGAGCAGCGTAATTTTTTCTTTTCAAGCGGTGAGCCACCGCAGGCAATTATTCTTTCAACTGAAAAAGAAAAATCACCTTATAAAAAACAGGTTGAACAACCACAAACCACAAACGTTGAAACCGAAAAATTAGACACCAAAAACCCTTACAAAATCACCTACAAAACCGAAACCGCCATTTACTATATACAAGGAGGAATCAGTAAAGCGTTAGACAATATGAAAATAACGCTCATGGTAGAAGATCCTGCCACGGGTCAGAAAAGCCGCAATAAAGTAGATTTATACGAGGATAAACAGGCGGAAAAACTTTGCAAGGATGTAAGCGAAAAACTGAATGTAAGAAAGGATTTACTGGAAAAAGACCTTTATACCCTCACTGAATTATTAGACGATTACCGCAATGAACAGTTGAACCAGGAAGAAAATAAAAACAGCGAAAACAATCCGGATGCCATTAAAAACCTGCTTACGCCACAGGAAAAACAAAAGTTAGAAGTGTTTTTAAAAGAAGTGGATTTACTTAACCGCTTAAACAAATTACTCGGCAAGGCAGGAATAACCGGAGAAGAACACAACCGTATTTTTTTACTGCTCATCGCCATGAGTTTTAAAATGCCCGAACCACTCCACGCATTAATACAAGGTTCATCAGGAAGCGGAAAAACACGTTTGTTAAAGCAGGTAATCGCTTGCATGCCCAAAGAAAAAGTAACCTGTTTAACACGCATCAGCGACAAAAGTTTATACAACTACCCAAGCCACTTTTTTAAAAATCACCTGTTATGTTTGGAAGATATTGACGGATTGAGTGAAGAAGCTGAATTTGCTTTTAGGGAATTACAAAGCAACGGAGAAATCACAAGTTCCACCAGTATAAAACTCGATAACGGACAAATCACGGCAGGACAAAGAACCGTTAAAGGTCCTATTGCTTCGATATGCTGTACCACCAAGGGAGAAATCTACGAGGATAATATGGGGAGAGTGTTTTTAATAGCGGTAAATGAGAGCGAAGAACAGACACAAAAAATCATCGAGTATCAGAACCAGCGGGCAGCCGGAGGCATTGATAAAGACAAGGAGAAAAAAGTAGCTGCGTTCATCCAGAATGTAGTAAGAGAATTAAAACCGATGGAAGTAATCAACCCTTATGCCAATGAAATACGCTTACCGAAAGAAGCACATAAAATACGCAGGTTAAACGATCTGTTCCAAAGTTTTATCAAGCAAATTACATTATTGCACCAGTACCAGCGAAAGAGAGATGAAAGAGGGCGATTGCTAACCGATACGGAAGATATAAAAACGGCAATAACGGTGATGTTCGACAGTATTGTATTAAAGGTGGATGAATTAGACGGCAGTTTACGCCAGTTCTATGAAAAGTTAAAAGCATACGTACTGAAAAAAGGGAAAAACTATGAGTTCTCTCGTTTTGAAGTGAAGGAAATAACCGGCCTGGGCAAAACCCAACAGCATTTTTATTTAAGCAAACTAACGGAGTTGGAATATGTACAGCAGTATGGTTTTGCTAATCGTGGATTTAAATACAAGATTGTTTACTGGGATGATTATACAGCCCTGAAAGAGCGGATAAAAAAAGACCTCGATAAACAGGTAGAAGCTTTGGCGTTCAGTAAAGCCCGAACACCAAACCGAACGCCAGCGGTAGCAGTATGATTTTATTTTTCAATTGAAAATCAACTGAAATAAAAATAAAACAGCCTTGGCGTTCGGTGTTCGGCAAAGTGTGCAAGCGCAATAAAAAAATACCAATACGATAATTTACCTACGATGCAGAATATTGAAACAGTCATCCATGAATTTAAGTTGTATTTAATCCGGTTGGGCTACAGTAGTGGCAGTTGTAAAATGTTACCCCGGTTAGTACACTCTTTTTTTGATTACAGCGGTTATTTAGCTGTAACGGAAATCAACCGGCAGCACATCATGGAATTTTACGAATACTTGTTTATACGACCCTGTAAACTTAAAGAAGGAGGCTTAAGTTCCGTACATATCCATCACCATGTTTATTCCTTAAAGTTGTTTTTTAACTGGCTGGAGATAACCCGGCAGATCAAAATAAATCCCATCAGCGCACTAAGTTTTAAAAAAGTCGAATCCAATCCGCGCCAACCCCTGAGCAGGGAACAGATACAAGAGCTTTTTAATGCAACCGTTAATTTAAAAGAAAAGGCAGCCCTGCATTTATTTTACAGCTGCGGACTACGAAGGGCAGAGGGAGAACAGTTAGATGTAAAAGACATACATTTTAAAACAAGACTGGTTTATGTACGAGCCGGAAAGGGAGCAAAGCGCAGGGTAATACCGATCACGGAAAGCGTAAAAAAAGAACTGGAAGAATATGTTTTATATGAGCGTACGGAAGGAAATAAACACAGCCGCGAAGAAGCCTTTTTACTCAATCGTTTGGGAGGAAGAATACACGCGGGTGATTTAAACAAGTTACTGAAAAAAATCATTGAGCGCACCACGGTACCGCGCGAAACCTCCCTGCACCATTTACGCCATAGTATTGCCACACATCTTTTAGAAAACGGTTTAAAGAGCGAATTTGTAAGGGATTTTTTAGGTCATGCCTATTTGGAAAGCACACAGATATACGCGAAAGTGAGCCGTAAACTTTTACGCAAGCTATGACATTGCAGGAGTATTTAAAACAGCGTTTGCGTATGGGAAGTGTGAATGCTTATATACGCGAGATTGAAATTTTTTTAACCAATCATCCGGGTGCAAAAAACTATTACCATGCCGATATTGTCGGTTATATCGGTGAGCTGAGAACAAAATACAACAGTGCAAGAACAGTTAACCGGATACTCAGCAGCATTAAACAATACTATGATTTTTTGGCTTATACCGGAGTGAGGGCAGACAACCCGGCCCGTTCCATCCGGTTACGCGATAAAATATCAAGAGATATACAATTACAGGATTTATTTACAGCCGAAGAACTGGAAACACTTTTACACCGCAAAGAAAGGTTCAACGCATTAGAGTACAGAAATAAAGTTTTAATGAGTTTATTAATTTATCAGGGATTATTACCAAGAGAAATCACCGCTTTAAATGTAGATGATGTAAACCTGAATGAAGGAACCGTTTATGTAAAAGGCGGACACAACACCAATGCAAGAGAGCTGACATTAAAACCCAACCAGGTACTTTTATTTTATCAATACATCAATGAAGTAAGAAACAAATTATCGAGAAGGCACAAGCTGAGTGAAAACGAAAAAGCTTTATTGATTGGAGTAAGAAACAATCGGTTTACGGTAGAAGATATTGTTACCCATCTCAAACGAAACTACAAGGAAACTTTTTCACCACGTAAAGTAAACTGTAAAACCATCCGGCAAAGTGTCATCACGAATTTATTAAAACAGGGACATGATATTACTCTTGTGCAGAACTATGCCGGGCATAAATATCCGGGAACAACAGAAAAGTACAAACAGAATGATGTAGAACAGTTGCAGGAAGCGTTAAACAAATATCATCCGTTCAGCTGATAAAATCCGTACATGATCTCACCGCACGGTTACAGCACTTGCCATGATTGAGATTAAGGTAAAAAGTTTTTGCATGGCAAGAGCTGTAACCTTCCCCAAAGAACGCGCAGCAGTCCATACAAAGCATTTTTTTAAAGGAAAAAAGTTTTTGGCTTTGTATGCACTGCTTTTGCCCTCACACGCCACCACACAAGCCAGCGCAGGAAAAGCGGTGTTCTCTGCGGCAAGGCAATACAAAAAGACGCGCCAAAGCAAAACAACCGTTTTTTATTCAGTGTAAATTTTTTAAGGTATAAAAAACAGTTGTCTTGCCCTGACGGGTGCTAAGGCACTTTGTCACGCTTTTCATTGCCTTGCCTTCGTTCACGGCAGCCTCCTTTGTCTTTTTTAGTCGCTTCGTTCACTTCATTGCGCTTGCCAGGCGTCACCGGAATAATTGATTTTTTTATAGGTATGGTTCCGCTTGGCAATGCTCATTCCGTTCTCTTCAGCCACTAAAAAATCCACCGGCTGCCCATTTTAGGCTCGCCTGCGGGTCGGCAACGGCTGCGGGCTTGACTTTTATTTTAGCCTGCCGGCAGCAAGGTAAGCCCTTGTGTTTACAACATAGGTCGCACCCGTTTTTAAGAAAAAACTCCCGTGCTTCCACCGTTGCCTCCACTCGCAGCGGCTCGCGACACAACGTCCGCAAACCATTCCGCTACGCTTCATTCATTGCAGCCGTTTTCCCTGCACACGCTCAGGGCTGTTTTTCCTGCGCTGTCTTTTTACCGACACACCCAAGAAATGCAGTTGACCGTAAAAAATGACATCAACCACAGGAAGAAAAAATAAAGTTCCGTTCCACCTTCCGCGCGGAAACAACATGACGGCTCCGAACAAACTTTATCCCTCCGCTTGGATGCTCATTTTTATTAATAGATAAACACACAAACCCACCGCACGACCGATTTTATCTATTAATAAAAATCGAGCTCGAAGGTAACGGCCTGTTAAAAATCCGGATTTTTTTAAACCGATTTTAGGGGGTTGAGCCGTATTAAAGCCGTATCAGAGCCATAGATGAGCTATGTTTAACCCGTATAGTGCGACCCTAAAGCTACCAATCAACCGTAGGTATAAAATACTAAGAATAACGCTTAATCAAGCCCTACAAACGTAAAACACAGGGTTGACCCTACCAAGATACCACCGGCACAGAAAAACGCCTTAAATCAACGCTAAATAGCAAACCCCGAAAATGCAAGATACAAACAACAAAAAACCCCCTGCCAACGGCAGAGGGTTTTACCCTTGTTTGTTTTTCATACGCTTTAGAATACGTTAATAATCTTCATCGCGTTGCCTTGTGCAAAAAGGTAATCCGTAGTTCCGATGCGTTGGAAAAACTCAATTCCTAACATCTGGATAACTACCTGGTCACCGCTAAGGGTTGGTGAACCGGAAAGTGTAGCCGTTAAGTTCGCAGTAACTGACGGGTCAGCTAAATCAAAAACGTTACTGTAAACGGTTGCGTTCATTAAATTGGTGGATGCATCCAAAGGCTCGTACTTTTTGCTCGATGGTTCAAAACCATAATCGCTAAGTACTCCAATCGACATTACCAATCTGAAATGCGTTGCACCTGATGGAGCATTGACGTAGTTCCCGGGCACGAATGCCGGAATCGTTACCGTTGCTTCATCCCTTGCCGTTGTGTTGGCATAACTGAACAGTGCATTAAAAACGCTTCCTAAAGAGGTGTTTTTGTTCAGCTCGAAGTTCAGTAACATCACTTCGTTATCACTCAGGATAAACGGGCG
>JBMORL010000110.1:0-6605 GCA_049322335.1 Bacteroidota bacterium | reverse complement strand
ACAGGCGAAGTTTTTTGCTTCAGCAAAAAATGCGAAGCAAACCAACATGGGCTGTAATCAGCTTTTGTTGGTTTGGTTTGCACCTGGCGCTGCTTTTGTCTTGCGGGGCTGTAGTGAACACCGCTTTACCTGTATTTGCAGGGCCGGACTTGTGGGTGGGCGTCTTTGGTAACGGAGACGGGGGTTTCAGTTGAAAGAAAAAAGTTTATTGTTGGAATGGGTGGTGTTTACTTAATAAATCGGTGAGCCCGTCTATTTCCTGCTCCTGGTAATGTTCTGTGGAGCTTATCCATTTATGACCGATCATGTATTGTGCCTGTCGCTTGCTGTACATTTTTAACCAATGTAATATTATACTGCAGCGGATATGTGATGCATTGCGGATAACCGGATTGATTCCCCTGACTTCATTTAAAATGGATTGGGTTACATTGCGCAGGTTGCCGGAAAAAAGTTTTTCATTGGTAAAACTTGTTTCACTGATGTAGGTGTGCAGTGCAATGATCTGTTTACTGTCTAATTTTAACTGCCTGCTTTTACTCCGGCTGCATCCTTGTATGTAAATGGTTCCTTCTTCTAATTTTACGTGCTGTATTTCTATTTTATAAAGTTCTCCGCTGTGTACGGCTTGCCAGATCATCAGTCCCAGTATCACGGAGTTTCTTCTATGAACAGCTTTGTGTTTTTCTTCCCTGTAATGTTCTTTTGGTTTTGCGTATTCGCTGTAGAGTTGTTCGAGTTCATTATAGGTTAAGGGATGGGCTACTATTTTTTTGATGTTTCCCCTGAGGTGCATTCTTCTTGCGGGGTTGTTTTCTATGATGCCTTCCTGCTTTAAGTGTTCGTAATATTTACGAAGGCTGCATATCCGTATGTTGATGGTGGCAATGGAAAGTGATTTACTTTTGAGATACTGCACATAGGTTAATAGTTCGTTGTATTTCATTTGTTCGATACCCGTTAGTTCATTTTCTTTTACCCACACCAAAAAACGTTCGATATTTCTTACGTGCTCCATTGCGGTAGATTCCCGTAAACCGTCTTCCATAAGGTAATATTCAAAACTCTGTAGGTTCATAAATTTCATTTTTTTCATTGTTGAGTTGATTCACTATGTGCGTATAAATTTGTGTGCTTTCCAGTGTGGCGTGTCCTAAAAACCTGGCGATTTCCTCTATGGGCATTCCACTTTGTAGAAGGTGTGTGGCGATAGAGTGGCGTAAATTATGGGTGGAAAAATGTTTTTCTATCCCGGCTTTTTCCCTCATGTATGCTAACCGCTGGTAAAAACTCTGCATCCTTCTTCCTTCCATGTTCAAAAAAAAGGCTTCATCATCGGTATTTTGTTTTTTAGGAAAGGCTCTGCCTGTGTTGCGGATGAATGTACTTTGCTGATGGTCTTCCAAAAACCAATAGCGCCCTTCTTCTATGTAGCCGCGTATGTCTTCTGCATTTTTTTGTGCAATGGGTACATATCGTTGTTTGTTTCCTTTTGCTTTTTTTACAAAAATCAACCGTTTGCCTAAATTAATATCACTTACATCTAATCGTGTGCCTTCGTCTTTCCGTAATCCACACCCGTAAAAAATAGCAATGATCGCCCTGTCGCGTTGCCCCATTGCAATAGTATTTTGCCTGTGTGGTGTAAATGTTGCTTCATAGAGTTGTTTGATTTCCTGCTGGGTTAAAATAATTCTCTCGTCTACTTCGTTGTTCATTCTCCTGGGATTAATATCTAAAATGTGTTTTCCGGTTTGGTTGATGTACTGTGCAAAAAGATTCATGGAGGTAACATAGCTGTTGATGCTGCTTGTACTTAACCCGCCTCCGTGTTTTAAGTTTCCGCGCATTTGCAGGTAGCGGATAAATTCATTGATGTGCCTTGGTTTTACCTGCGTAATGTGGCAGATATTTTTTTGCTCAAAATAGTGGAGCATTTCACGCACCTGCAAGGGTGAACCGTTTACCGTTCGCTGGGCATAGCCCAGTGTGTCTAACCATTCTTTAAAACCTTGTTCTAAATAATTGTAGTGGGTGCTTTTTACAATCAGTCTTTTCATTTTTTTCAGTATTGGGATTTTAGTAGTGAGTATTGAGTATTGATCGGTGAGTAGTGAGATTTTTTATTTTACTTCTGATAAATTTTCCTGCTGCTCTTCCTTTTGGGCGAACTTTTGAACTTTTCCGGTTTTTTCCTTTGCTGGCGCGGCTTTCTTGAGTTCATTCCTGCTGTGAACTTTACCTGAACCGTGAACCACCGGGCTGGTGGGGGCATTTTTTTTAAGTTTCTCTAAAATGCCATCCAGTACGTTGCTGATATTGCCTTGCAGTTTTTCGTATTCTTCATAACTCACCACTTCGTAGGCGTAACTCTTGTGTTTTAACTGCACTTTCTTTATCAGGTTGTTTTCGATCAGCATGAGCATATATCGTTTTTGGTTGCTGTGGTTGACACGCAAGGCGTGGCGTATTTCTTTATTGGTAAACTGTGTTTTCTTCTCGCTTTTCATCCATGCTTTTAAAAATTCAAAATACCTCCGGCAGGCGGTATTTAATTCATCACTTTTCCGGAGTAAAATTTCTTTCATCAGCCCGTTAGCTTCTTCTATATCCTGCAAGGTGGTTTCTATAAAAATCTCTCCTGTATTCTCGTCTGCTTTTTGCTCTCTCTGGTATTGTTTATAAAAAGTAATCGCCTCGATAAATTGTAAATAGTGCGCGTTGGTTCTTCTTGGCTTAAAGACTTCTACGGGTATCTCTAAAAATTCTGCGTAGGGGTTTCTGATACTAACGGGCTGCAATATGCGCTGAGCATTTTTTAAAAGTTCCTTTATGTTTTTTTCTTCCTCATGATTTATATTACCGGCACTTAGTGCCCGCTGGCGTTGCATGATTCTTTCGTCCTGCTCTTTGCTTTCATCGAGGTAAATTAAAAAACTGCGGTTAGCATTATCTTCGTAAATACTTTCTTTGGTAGTGCATCCCCCCACGCTTACGGGGCCTTCTACGGTAAGGTGTACGGTTTTGGTATTTCCCTTGCTGTCTTTGTGGGCTACGGTTTTATTTATTTTCTTTTTGCTTTGTAATTCTCTTAAGGGATAAAGTACATTTTCGGCTCCGTCTAAATCTTCGATGAGTAAAAGTTTGTGCTTGAGTTCGCGCTGACCGAAGTAATAAAATGCGTTTTCACTTAAGACCGTTATTTCTATTTTATCTTCTTCGGGTATCAGCTCGCTTACTTTTTCCTGCAAATAACTTTTCCCGGTTCCGCTTGCTGCAAGACTAATGATGTGTAGGGGATATTCTCTTTTTCTCGATGTAAAAATCAAATACATCAACAATCGGTTGGTTTCTTCGCCTATCATCCCGCTTTTGCCAATGAGTTCTCCGGTGAGTTGCAATAAATTTTCCTGTTTTAAAAACTCTCTTGCTTCTTTTACCTGATGTTCGGTAAGTGTTTTTTTATTTTCGGGTTTGTCGGATTTCTTTTTTATTTCTTCCATCCGGTAATTTTCCAATCGGTTGACCAGTTCGCTGATGGCTTTACTTAAATAGTGCGTGCCTACTTCAAAACGTTCGGCACATTTACGGATGAGTTTTTCCAGTTGGCTGTCGTTGTACAGGTCGAGGTTGTGCCGGATGGCGGTTTGTTTGAACTCTATTTTTACCGTTACGCGCAAGCGGTCCAGTCCTTCCAACCGTATGCCTCCCAATACACTGAACAATAACTGTTCGTACTTCCAGGTGATGTGATCGGGGTTGTGGGTGTCTAATTCTGTTATCATGCTAAGTAGTTTTTATGTTGAAAATTATTTTCCGGCTTTTTTATGACGATATATTTATCACAAAAGTAGCAGATTTATCAGAACCGGGCAAGTCCTTTATTCATTTGTTATGATATTTTTATCGCTTATCTTTGCCCTTATTTATAAAAATCTACTGTTTTAAAGCTAAATATGACTTTTGGAGAACAAATAGCAGCACTGCGTAAGCGTAAGGGGATTTCGCAAGGTGACCTGGGTAAAGCAGTGGGTACTTCGGGTGATATTATCGGTAAATACGAGCGTGACGAGGTTAAACCTTCGGTGGAAGTGGCTTCTAAAATTGCCGATGTGCTGGAAGTGAGTTTGGATTTTCTGCTGGGTAAAACTTCTTTACTGCTGGATAAAAAAACGCTTAAGCGTTTGCAGGATATTGAAAAACTACCGGAAAATGATAAACAAAATATTTTCTATACCCTCGATAACCTCATTAAAGCGGCTAAACTGAAATTGTTATAGGTGACAACATGGATTTTTCTTTCTTCTCTCCGCAAGAACGTGAACAGCTCCTTTTACAACATGGTGAGTGCTTAGGCATGCGCTACTATGGGGCGCATTTCGTTATTCTTTATACGCTTAATGGTGAGTACGTAGAAGCGTTTCTAAATCTTTTTACCAACCAGGTGGATTATATCAAAACCATTGAAGACATCGCACAGCTTGATCCGTTTCTCAAAGATATTAACTTGCAGAGGTTTTGGTGAGGAAAAAAACTCAAAACAAATAATTTGAAGTGATTATGCTACCGGGGGTAAATTTTAAACTGAGAGTACCTGCGTATCTGTTATTAATCTTCCTCGTTTATTTTATTTCTTATTTCTCCTACACTTATTTCAATGTTTTTTTTCAACAGCCATATATATGGGTGAGAAATGTACTTTTAACATCAGCATATATTATTCCGCCTGTTTGTGCTACTATTATATTACGTAAATGGAGTTTCAGGAAAAGAACATTTTATGTGATAGTTGCCATTTCACTGGCAGTGTTGTTCAAAGAAATTTACTGGATTGTTAAATTGAATATTGTACTAGACTCAAAGTTTCTAAATAAAACTATAGGTACATACTTTAAACTGATATTCATTTCAATGTGCTTCTATTTTTTTGTTCAGCTTTTAGCATTCCTTATCAATAGCATAATAAAATACTATAGAAAGAAAAACGTTTCGGACTCAGAACAAATTGATGTGATTTAAGTTTGTTATTCAACGGTAAAATCCACAAAAAAGATTAGGTCTCTAGCTATTGCTTCGCTTGTTGTTTCGGGATATTCTCTGATAGTACCCTGTAAAGAAAAATTTCCTTTGGTTTTTGTTATGTAATAGAATTTTGCTTTATTATTTTTTGCTGGTAATTCGTACTGATATTCATCAGGATAATCAGGATGTTCAAGAAAAACAATAATATTATTGCTATTAAAATAGGGGGCAATTAAATTTATATTTACAATCAATGTGTCACCAACCTGCAAACGATTTCTATTTTGTAGAAGTGTATAATAATTACTTTCTAATTTTATCGTATCACCGTTTTCATTAATTTTAAAAATTCTGTTCAGAAGATATGGTTTGTTGGGCGTAACCAAATATTCCCTTATACATTGAATCTTTCCGGTTTCTGAATAAAACTTATGCATTCGGAACGGTTTATTGTTGAAATATAAACCTTCTCTTATTAACATACCGTCCTCACTAAATTCCTTGCAATAATTCACAATTACAGTATCATGGCACAAAGAATCAACTTTAACACACGTTCTTTCATCTTCCTTCATTTCCTTTTTTACTTCGTTGTTTTCCGCATGCCAATTACAACATTGAAATAATAACAGGGTTCCGAAAAAGGAAATAATGATGATGATACTATTCATCGGTGAATAGTTGTTGATTTCAATTTTTCTGCGTCTTCTTTGCTCATAGTTGAGTCTTTCTCAGTTTGTTCGTTCGATGAGTACGCGCCATGTTGTCTAAACATCAAAATAGTAAAAGTAACAACTGTATCTTGAACACTTTCACTTGTAGATCCCCCCAATACTGGTTTATTCAGTTCTTTAGCAACATCATTGTATACCTTCCCCCACGTAAGTCCCCAAGCTTCAGGACCGTTTTTCCCAGTTAAATTCCGATATAATCCATTTATATCTTTTGTTGCCCATGCTTTAGCTGCATCATTTGGGTTACGAAACCTACCATTTTTAAAATGACGGTTTATAAGTGAAACCATTTCTAAAAATTCGCTTACATCCATGTACGATGTATAATACCCCTTTCTCATAGAGGACGAATTCAACCAACTTCTACTGTCAGACCCCCACATTGGTACACCAGAATGTTGTGTGGCACTTCCCATTAACCAATCATCGCTTCCACCGCCACTACCGCTGCTACTATTGCTACTGCTACTCAAATTAATATCTACACTCAAACCATCATTTGCACTTGCCGTAATTGTAAAATCTCCCAATACATAGTTTTTTTCAAAAACAACATTGTCATGATTAAGAGCGTAGTTTAAGTATGTTTCTGTAAATGCTACTCCATGAGCTTCGTTGTTATAAATATCTAACCCTTTTTGTTTAGCAATATTTTCAGCTTGCCTAAATTGTTCAGCATTTACAGTAATGGTTTGATCAATACCGTCTTTTACTTCTCCAAGTGAATTGCCTTTTTCGTCTTCGTATTTCGTTGGTTCCAAACCTAAAGGATCAGTAAATAAAATTGGGTTATTATTAAAACCTGCATACGGTGATATTTCCGGGTACTTCCATGCTAAGGGATCAACA
>JBMORL010000109.1:0-62962 GCA_049322335.1 Bacteroidota bacterium | reverse complement strand
AAACAGCAGGGGAATGTTGTGCAAACGAAACAACCGGATTCAGAACACAGGCAAGTAGGAAGGCTTTCATAACAAGTTTTTATAAAAGACGCGACTGGTAAAACAGAGAGTGCCGGTTGAATAATTTCTATTTAACATAATGTAAATTATAGGACAAAGGGGCGAAGTGCCACCCCTTAGTCCTATAATTAGACATTATGCTAAATTGCCCCTTCTAAAACCTTGAAAAGTAACGGGAATTGTGCCGAAGTCGTTTTCAAGGTTTTCCAGCCGCACCCCGTAAATGCAAAATTTCATATATTTATGTATAAATGAAAACAATGAATTTTAAGACAAAAAGACAAACTGCTTTGGATAATTTGAACAATGTGCAACCTTATGGTAAAAACGCATTAAATGAAATAAATATCTGTTATAAAGAATTTAGAACATTAGCACATGAATATTGCAAAATAAAAGGATATGATGCTCAAAATGAATTTGGAGATGCTTTTAATAGAATTAGTTTAGAAATAAGTAAAGGTCAATATAAAGAAGCTGTCCTGACCATTATGTCAAATTATGGCGCGATGAATGATGATTAGGAATAAAAAGAAGTCATCCTTAATAATGCTTCTAAGTCCGATAGATTTTCAGGGAACATAGATTTCCACACTGTTGCAGAAGGTTCTATTACCCATCCTTCAAATAATCGTACTCTTTTTGTTGAAGTATTTATAGAAATTGTATATGGATATTTTTTTGATTCTCTTTTGTATTCTATAAATGGTATTTCAACGTCTTGATTTTTCTTAAACCCATATTTCAACATCAAAGAGTTTAATTCATTATTTTCAAACCATTCTAACGGTGTTGGGGCTAATTCTTCCATTTTTATTTCCTCCAACATTATTTACTAACGGCATCGGGATTTGAGTTAATGGATTATCCCTCTCACAGTCCGAAGCAAAGTAACATAATGCGTATAAATTATAAGACAAATATATATATATTATACATTTGATTTTCAATAATATAACCATAATATGAGGTTTTGATTAATCCGGAAACCGAAACCGTCAAATCTTCAATTTTTAATAAATCTTTGATAAAAACTACCGTTTTTTCCAGATATCCGGATAAAATAAATCCCGGTTGCCATTTCACTCACATCAATACTACCCTGGTATTTCCCGAAACCCATTTTCCGGCCGTGTATGTCGGTAATCTCAAAATCTATGTTCAGAAATTCATCAGCCAAAAACAACCGGTCACTAACGGGATTGGGATAAATGCTTTTTCCGGAAACAATTTCCTTTTCGTTGATTCCTACAGTACCACAGGGTTCGTTATATTGAAAAGTAAGGCCGTTATAACAAATCAGATTCCACCAATAGGAACCAATACAATAATCCTCCTGTAAAGTCATAAAATCACCAATTGGGCCTATTTTTTCAATAATTGAATCTTTTGTGGTCAGGAAACATGAATAATATCTCGTGATTTCCCATTTTTTTAAAGTGATTGAGTTCAACGCGATATTATAAACAGTATCCACAACGAAATAAGCAGAGTCTTGCGCCTGAGTTTGATAATAGAAAGTGTCACCTTGTATCATATTAAAATGATATAATAATCTGTTGCCACTAAAAACAGAATCGTTACAGTATTTTACTCCGATAAGATTGTCCCAAGTATAAATTGTACCAATAGTTGGTGGTGGCGGAAAACCTGCAATAACTTCACGCGTTAATTTCATTTTCTTATATATACAATTTCCCGCTACAGAATCACCAGTGATTAAATACATGTCTTTATATTCAAATGTTGATGGAGTTGTATAGTGATACACCCAATAACTCCCCACCGGTGCATAAGTTTGTGTGTGGCCTGAATAATAAGTCAGGCTAAAAACAAGAACAATAATCGTTCTATATGCTTTCATTTAAACAAGATAATCAATTTTTTTAAAACATGATAAAATCCGGTTATCATTTCGGTGATTTCTGCTCCTCAAAAAGCGTTCGGAAAATGACTAAACGAAACAAAAAAAGGAGCCTTAGCTCCTTTCTTCATTTATCTAATATCTAACATCTCACCGTCTTACATCTAACATCTTCCTCAGTTATTCTTCAACTGCGTATTCACTTCCTGCCATTTGTCGGTGAGGTTCAGACGCCCGTAAACGTTGCGTAACATAATGAGGTTATCGCGGTCTTTGGGATTGATCTCGCGGGCTTTCTCCAACACGGGTTGCGCTTTTTTGAACAGCTCATCGGCTTTTCCTTTTTCCTGGTTATACAGTGCGTTGTCTTTAATATCGGTTATCTTGTTGTAAATATCAGCCGCTTCGTTGTGATACATTGCACCCAGGTTAAAATACGCATCAAAATATTTCGCATCCAGTTCAATGGCTTTTAAATACGCTTTTTCAGCATCAGCATAACGCTTCAGATTGTCATACACCACACCGGCACTGAAATACAAAATTTGATTTTTTGGATCATTGGAAATGGCAAGATTCAGCGCTTTTTCGGCTTCTTCGTTGTTGTTTTTCCTTAAATGATAGGAAAGTTCGGTAACAATAATGTCTTTGTCTTTGGGATATTCTGTGCGCCCTTTTTTGATGTATTCGTAAGCAGCATCTTCTTTCCCGGCATCAAACATAGTATTCACCAGTGTTACGTACATACTGGCCCCGTTATATTTTACATCGGCACATTTGCTGAAATACTTGATCGCCTTATCGTAGTTTTTTATTTTTTCTGCACACAAACCGGCATTAAACGCTGACAAAGTGTCAAATTGCCCTACAACGTCCATCAGTTCCACGCACCCTTCAAAAGTGATCATCGCTGAGTCATACTTTTTCTTGTTATAATAGTCAATTCCCTGGTTAAAGGCAATAAACCGTCCCTGGTTCATGGTCATGGTAATCTGGTCTGAAAAATCTTCTTTTTTGTTTTTATTGGCAATTGACTGACGGAAACAGTTCATGGCTTCGTCCAGTGTTTTTTCAGCATCAAACTGGGTAAATTCCGGTTCTTTTGCTGCAGAAAAAGCGCCCACCACCATATAGATCTGCCCTTTGTAGAAAAACATTTTGGCACTTTTCATGGTTTCTTCGTGGGCAGCGGCTTTATCAATATATTCTTTCGCCTGGATAACATACTTTTTAGCGCCTTCCTTGTTTTTGCCCTGCATGGCTTTTTGGGCATCGTTAAACGTCATAATGGCGCTGGTGAGATTATTTTTCTGTGCAATCCCGGTAAAACAAAATGCCAGAAAGGCAATTCCCAGGATGATCTTTTTTGTTGTCATGGTGTTCGTTTTATAATTTGGATGCAGGTTTTTTATTATTCCACAGGATCATTGTCAATTTCTGTGCCATTTGCCTCGTCACCGTTCTCATCATCGTTTTCAGGTTCTATAGCACCAAGGTCGGCAGGTTCTCCTGATATTTCGGCTACATTTGGATCAATGGCGTTTTCTTCTTCGTCATCGGTTTTATTTACTACCGCTACCGAAGCAATTTCCTCTTCTCCTTTTAAAGTGATGAGTCTTACTCCCTGAGTAACACGGCCCATTGTTCTTAACTGATTGGCAGGTATTCTTATTGTGATGCCACTCTTGGTAATAATCATCAGGTCGTTGTCGTCATGCACATTGTGGATGGCCACCAGCATTCCGGTTTTATCGGTAATGTTAAGGGTTTTTACTCCTTTTCCGCCTCTTGCCGTAATACGGTATTCGCTTACCAGTGAACGTTTTCCATAACCTTTCTCAGCCACTACCAGCACTTCTTCTTTTTCGATATTCTCAAAACAGATCATGCCTATTACTTCTTCTTTTGATTCATCCACAATTTTTATTCCCCTAACGCCCGATGCTGTTCTTCCCATATCACGCACTTCTTCTTCATGGAAAAGAATCGCGCGACCGGTATTGAGGGCCATCATAATATGGTTTTTACCGTTGGTGAGGCGGGCTTCCAGTAAAGTATCGTTTTCGCGGATAGTTATGGCATTAATTCCCGATTGACGTGGCCGCGAATAGGCTTCCATTTCTGTCTTTTTGATCACGCCTTTTTTAGTACAAAGAATGATGTACCGGTCTTTGATCATCTCGGGATCAGTAATATCTTTCACATTTACATAAGCTCTTACTTTATCATCCTGCTCAATATTGATCAGGTTTTGGATAGCTCTTCCTTTGGCGGTTTTATTTCCTTCGGGAATCTCGTAAACACGAACCCAGAACACCTTTCCTTTTTCGGTAAAAATAAGCAGGTAGTCGTGGTTGGTAGCCATAAATATGTGTTCGAGGAAGTCCTCATCCCTTGTGGCTGAACCTCTTGACCCCACTCCTCCCCTTCCCTGGGTACGGTATTCCTTAAGTGGTGTACGCTTGATATAACCCATATGGGAAATAGTGATTACCACTTCTTCGTCAGCAATCATGTCTTCCAGGCGGATGTCACCGGCAGCATATTCAATCTGAGTCCTGCGTTCATCCCCATACTTTTCTTTAATCTCCAGCATCTCGTTTTTGATGAGCTGCATACGAAGGCCCTCATCTTCAAGCAGAGCTTTCAATTCACGAATCAGGGCCATTACATCTTCGTATTCTGCACGAAGTTTATCCTGTTCAAGACCAGTTAACTGACGTAGCCTCATCTCAACAATCGCTTTAGATTGTATTTCACTCAATTTAAACCGTTCCATTAACTTTTCGCGGGCTTCATCCGGACTGGCAGAGGCGCGAATCAGGGCAATTACTTCATCGATGTTATCGCTGGCAATAATCAGTCCTTCAAGAATATGCGCGCGTTCCTCGGCTTTTCTCAGCTCAAATTTGGTTCTGCGCACCACTACATCATGCCGGTGTTCTACAAACAACCCGATCATATCATGCAGATTTAGCGTCTGCGGACGCCCTTGAACAAGAGCAATATTACTTACTGAAAATGAGCTCTGTAAATCAGTGAATTTATAGAGATTATTTAATACTACATTAGCTATGGCATCGCGTTTAATTTCATAAACGATTCTCATACCACTGCGGTCGGATTCATCGCGTATATCAGAAATACCTTCCAGTTTTTTCTCTTCCACCAGGTCGGCCGTACGTTTAATCATTTCTGCCTTGTTCACCATATAAGGTATTTCAGAAACGATAATCACTTCCCTTCCTCCGTCTTCTTCTATGGTAGCTTTTCCGCGAACAACAATTCTTCCCTTGCCGGTTTCAAAAGCGCTGCGCACTCCCTCATAACCATAAATAGTTCCACCGGTAGGAAAATCGGGAGCGGTAACATATTTCATCAGTTCCCCTACATCAATGCCCGGGTTATCAATATAAGCAATGATACCATTAATGACCTCCGTAAGATTATGGGGAGGCATGTTGGTGGCCATTCCCACAGCAATTCCCGATGAACCATTTACCAACAGGTTGGGGATTCGTGAAGGAAGTACGGTGGGTTCTTGCAAAGAATCGTCAAAATTCGGACGAAAATCAACCGTTTCTTTATCGATATCTGACAAAAGTTCCTCTGCTATTTTTTTCAGGCGGGCTTCGGTATAACGCATGGCAGCCGGGCTGTCACCGTCAATCGAGCCAAAGTTACCCTGGCCGTCAATTAGCGGATAACGAAGCGACCACTCCTGGGCCATACGCACCATGGTGTCGTATACCGAGGTATCACCATGCGGGTGGTATTTACCCAGCACTTCTCCCACTATTCTTGCTGATTTTTTATAGGGGCGGTTGGAAAGAACGCCAAGATCCAGCATTCCGTAAAGCACCCGCCTGTGAACCGGTTTTAAACCATCGCGCACATCCGGTAGCGCACGGGAAACGATCACCGACATCGAATAATCGATGTAAGCGGTTTTCATTTCTTCTTCAATGTTGATCGGTATTATTTTTTCGCCATCTGCCATAACGTCTCCTTGCCTTGGTTTAGCACAATTGTTGTTAAATTAAAAAAGAGGACGAATTTACCCTTTTTCGCTTAGGAAAAAAGGTAAAATTTACTCACAATTGTAAACAAAATTCTGTTGATAAAAACGGGTTTTGAACAATGGACAAAAAATATGTTGTAACTAATTTTGAAAGAGCAGCCAAATGGCATAACTTGCCCGCGTTTGCTGCGTAATACAGTGAAAGGGAATTAACTATGGAAGCAAAATTTTCGCCCCGCGTCAAGGATGTCATTACATTCAGCCGCGAAGAAGCCTTGAGGCTGGGGCACGATTATATTGGTGTTGAACATCTTCTGCTTGGAATTATCCGTGAAGGGGAAGGCAAGGCCGTAAAAATCATCAAACATCTTGGCACCGATACCAAAGATCTGAGGAAAGAGCTCGAAAAAAGCCTCAATCCCGGAAGTTCAAGAAATATCAATGCGGGTAATTTGCCATTGGTAAAACAGGCTGAAAAAGTATTGAAAATAACTTATCTTGAAGCACGTCTTTTTAAAAGCGCGGTAATAGGAACAGAACACCTGTTGCTTTCCATGCTGAAAGATGAAGACAATGTGGCCACTCGATCACTCAATAAATTTAACATAGACTATACTACCGTGAAAGACGAACTTGAAAACATGCTGAAGGAAAACAATAACATTCCTAAATCAGAATTACCCAACAATCCTGCTGACGATGACGATGAAGCCGGTGGCGATTCCTTTTCGCAAAGCCAGCGCAGAAGCGACAGCAAATCCAAAACACCTGTACTCGATAATTTCGGTCGCGACCTTACCAAATCGGCTGAAGAAGGAAAACTCGATCCTATTGTGGGGCGTGAATTGGAAATTGAACGCGTTTGCCAGATCCTTTCACGCAGAAAGAAAAATAATCCAATCCTGATTGGCGAACCCGGTGTGGGAAAATCAGCCATTGCAGAAGGGCTTGCATTGAGAATTGTTCAGCGTAAAGTTTCGCGTGTGCTTTTTAACAAACGCGTGGTTTCACTGGATCTCGCATCACTTGTTGCCGGAACCAAATACCGCGGTCAGTTTGAAGAACGAATGAAAGCGGTGATGAATGAACTGGAAAAATCTCCCGATGTCATTCTTTTCATAGATGAAATTCATACCATTATAGGTGCCGGTGGCGCTTCGGGTTCGCTCGATGCTTCCAATATGTTTAAACCCGCTCTTGCCCGCGGAGAAATTCAGTGCATAGGCGCAACCACGTTAGACGAATACCGCCAGTACATCGAAAAAGACGGTGCGCTGGAAAGAAGATTCCAGAAAGTGCTGGTGGAACCTACTACGGTAGATGAAACTATCCAGATTCTAAACAACATTAAGGAGAAATACGAAGATCACCATAATGTTAATTACACGCATGATGCCATTATCGCCTGTGTAAAATTAACCGCACGCTATATCACCGACAGGCATTTGCCCGATAAAGCCATTGATGCTTTGGATGAAGTAGGTTCGCGCGTACACCTTTCCAATATCAATGTGCCGAAAAATATTCTTGAAATAGAAAAGAAAATTGAAGATATCAAGGAAGAGAAAAATAACGTAGTGCGCAGCCAGAAATACGAAGAAGCCGCCAAATTACGTGATACCGAACGCCAGTTGCAGGAACAACTGGAAGCCGCAAAACGTAAGTGGGAAGAAGAATCGAAACTGCAGCGTGTAACCGTTACTGAAGAGAATGTTGCTGAAGTAGTGGCTCAAATGACAGGAATTCCGGTTCAGCGTATTGCGCAAAAGGAAAGCGGAAGACTGATGCAGATGGCCGAAGCGCTTCATGGAAGAGTAATTGGCCAGGAAGAAGCAGTGGCCAAAGTGGTGAAGGCCATTCAGCGTAACCGTGCGGGATTAAAAGATCCCAATAAGCCGATAGGTTCGTTTGTTTTCCTTGGGCCTACCGGTGTGGGAAAAACACAACTGGCAAAAGAACTGGCCAAATATTTATTCGACAGTGAAGAAGCGATGATACGCATTGACATGAGTGAATACATGGAAAAATTTGCCGTTTCAAGGTTGATTGGCGCACCTCCCGGATATGTTGGATATGAAGAAGGCGGACAGCTTACCGAAAAAGTAAGAAGACGCCCCTACTCCATTGTGTTGCTCGATGAAATAGAAAAAGCTCATCCGGATGTATTCAATCTTTTGTTACAGGCACTCGATGACGGACAAATGACCGATTCACTGGGAAGAAAAATTGATTTCCGCAATACGATCATTATCATGACGTCCAATATCGGTGCACGCCAGCTTTCGGATTTCGGAACCGGTGTTGGTTTTGGAACCAAAGCGAAAACAGAATCAGAGACAAGAGATACCAAGGGAATTATTGAAGCAGCGCTCAGAAAAGCATTCGCTCCCGAATTTTTGAACCGTATTGATGATGTGGTGATGTTCAATTCACTTAAACGTGAAGACATTCACAAAATCATCGATATCGAACTGGCAAAATTATTCAAGCGGATCAATGAACTTGGGTTTAAAATTGATCTCACTCCCGAAGCAAAAGACCATGTGGCCGATAATGGTTTTGATGAAAAATTTGGTGCCCGTCCGCTGAAACGTGCTTTACAGAAATTCCTGGAAGATCCTCTTGCAGAAGAGATCATCAAATCCAATGTGACAGAAGGAGACACCATTCACGTGGGATTTGATAAGGAAAAATCAGAACTTACTTTTAAAGTAAGCAAAGCCAAAAAGAAGCCCACAAAAAAAGAAGAAGAAAATCCTCCTCAAACGGAAGAATAACAGATCAAAAGCCTCGTGAAAACGGGGCTTTTTTGTTGTTAGACATGTATAGAATTGAGAAAATATGTTCCGTTTTCTCTTTTTCTATTAATTTCTATTTTTTATTTTTATTGAATGAAAAAACTACATTTATTAGTGCTCGTTTTTTTCACGCAAGTGACCGCTTTTTCCCAATCATTCGATTTAGTAAAAGATTTTTCTGGAATAACCCTGAGTCAGAATATCGCAAACTATTGTAAAAGCAATGGTCAATTATTTTTTACTATTGATTACACTCAACTTTGGAAAACCGATGGAACAGATGTGGGAACTTTATTAATAAAGGATTTTGGGACCTATGGCTATGTAACCGGACTGTTTGATTTTAATGGGAGAGTATATTTTGCAGGTTCAGAAGATACATTATCAGGAGTTGAGTTATGGGTATCTGATGGTACATTAATTGGTACATATATGATTAAAGATATTTACACGGGTAGCTTTGGATCTTATCCAACCCCAAGATTAATCTTTCAAAACGCGTTATTTTTTGTAGCCAGAGACTCCATTAATACCCAAAATTTATGGAAAACAGATGGCACGAATCCCGGAACTGTATTAGTAAAGAACTTTGGATATAACGGTCAAATCGGGAATATGATTGCAAATGATAGTTTTATCTATCTTAATCATTTTGATACTATATACGGAAGGGAATTATGGATTTCTAACGGTACTGGCAATGGCACACTATTATTTAAAGACATCTACCCTGGGGCTTCGAGTTCTAACCCCTGGGGATTTGAGTTTTTTGGAGATACTCTAATATTTTATGCAAAAGATAATATTTCCGGGGGAGAATTATGGATGACTGATGGAACAATAGCGGGTACAGTATTATTATCTGATATATTTCCTGGCTCTACGAGCTCTGAACCTCAAAATTTCATGAAGTGTGGGAATAAATATTTTTTTTCTGCATTTAATTCTTCTGCAGGCAGGGAATTATGGGTTTATGATCACAGCTCTGACTCCATCCGATTTGTAAAAGATATTAATCCGGGCTCAGGAAGCAGTTCTCCATATATGATGGCAACAAATGATTCTATTATTTTCATGAATGCGTATACATCCACAAATGGAAATGAAATCTGGGTGTCTAATGGGACTGAAAATGGCACATATTTATTAAAAGACATTATTCCCGGTCCAGACTCATATTATAATCTGGGTTACGAAATGTCCTTAATGTTTCGAGATACTTTATACTTTATTAACAAAGACGAACATCAAGCTGAAATTTGGAGGACAACCGGAGATTCATTATCTACAGTAAGAATTTCAGATATTCATCCTCAAAATCAATTTTTAGTAGGGAAAGGCATGGTAGATTTAGACTCCACGTTCCTGATTGCAACTAGTTTTGGGGGAATTCAAAACGGAATTTCGATGTATAAAATGGAAAATTGTAAAAGGGTGTTTTATAATGAGGGAAATGGTTTTTATAATGTTTGTCTTGGTGATTCATTAGTTTTAGATGTAAATTTTTCAGGGATTGTTAATTGGCTGGACACAAGTTATTATGGAAATATTATTGGGGCAGGAAATCCATTTATAACACCATATATCAGTTCAGACACCTGTTTTTATGTGCAGGATTCGGGTTGTTCATCAAGTAATGGAAAAACTGAATTTATAATCGATGTCACATCCATTTCAGCATCAATCTTTCAACAAACCACATATCTCTTTACTACTGCAATGTCTGGGTATACCTTTCAATGGGTTGATTGTGACAACAATTATGCTCCTTTTTCCGGTCAAACAAATTATATTTTTTTATTGCCAAATGGGAACGGAAATTATGGTTGTATTGTTAGCTATAACGGATGTTCAGATACCACAAACTGTTTATTAATTTCAGGTGTAGACATTTCTCAATTTAATGAACTTTTATCACTATCAGTCTCACCTAATCCTACAACAGGAATTGTAGAGGTTTCATTTACAGCACCTTTTAAGTATGAAATTTTTGATCCCACAGGAAAAATTCATTTATCGGGAAATTCACAAACCAACTCAGAAAAAATTGAGTGTAGTTCCCTCTCTCGGGGCATATATTTTATACAAATAAATAGCTCAAATATAAATACCTGTAAAAAGTTCATTAAGCAATAGCGGATTTTTTTCGATTCACTTTTTAAAAGCCTATTGCTTCATAGTTCTCGACACTGTTTAAATCTCAAGGTATCAAAACCAAAAAGCAACACAATTTTCTATAAATCATACGTTTATTTCCTATTTCCCTTATATTTGTTACAAACGAATCTAAAACAGAATGAATTTCAAATCAGACGTAGAAGCCGTAAACGCATTTGTAGAAAAACAAAAAGAGCTTCGCAGGGAAATAGGAAAAGTAATTGTGGGCCAGGACCAGGTGGTAAGCCAGGTACTGATTTCCATTTTCAGCCGCGGGCATTGCTTGCTGGTAGGTGTGCCGGGATTGGCCAAAACCCTTTTGGTAAATACCATTGCTGATGCATTGGGATTGAGTTTTAACCGTATTCAGTTTACTCCCGATTTAATGCCCGGAGATATTATCGGATCGGAGATACTGGACGAATCACGGAATTTCCGGTTTATCAAAGGACCGCTTTTCGCCAATATCATTCTGGCTGACGAAATCAACCGTACCCCGCCAAAAACGCAATCGGCTCTTTTGGAAGCCATGCAGGAGCGCGGAGTGACCGCAGCAGGAAAACGATATAAACTTGATGATCCGTTTTTTGTTTTAGCCACCCAAAATCCCATTGAACAGGAAGGAACTTATCCTCTGCCCGAGGCCCAGTTAGACCGTTTTATGTTCAACATCTGGGTAGATTATCCGAAATATGAAGAGGAACTTAACATTGTAAAAAATACGACTTCCGATATAAAAGTTCAGCTGAACAAAGTGCTGGGTGCAGAAGAAATAATTTTCTTTCAAAACCTGATACGCAGAATTCCTGTTGCTGATAATGTATTGGAATATGCCGTAAAGCTAAGTTCGAAAACCCGCCCGCAAACTCCTGTAGCCACCGAACTTGTAAATAAATATTTATCCTGGGGGGCCGGGCCGCGTGCTTCACAGTACCTGGTAATTGGCGCCAAATGCCATGCAGCCATCCATGGAAAATATTCACCCGATATTGAAGATGTGCAGGCCGTTGCCGAGCCTATTCTGCGTCACCGTATCGTTCGCAATTACATGGCCGAAGCCGAAGGGTATTCGGTGGAGAAAATAATAAAATCGCTGGTATGAGAAATTTTTATTCTTTTTATTCCCAATCGAAACCCGCGCGTCATTGCGAAGCCTGGCTCTGCAGGCTGAAGCAATCTGCAGGTGTGTTGGCTTTTATTTTCCTTTTCTCCTGCGGCACCACTTCCGATACAGTGAAAGAAAAATCATCAGACATGGAAGGCAAAACCATAACGGTCACCGGCAAAGCGCAGAATCATAAGGACGGAGCAACACTACATACTGCTGATGGTGTTTATTACCTGGAAAACCTTCACTCCTGGAATGACGCGGAAATTGATAAAGAATTCACCATAACCGGAACCGTAAAAACCGAAAAACGCGAATACGTAAATTCTGATCCTGAAAAAGGAATTATTTCGCAGGGCGTTCCGCAACCGGAAGGATCGAAAGAGAAATATTATACGGTTACGTGGCTGGTGAAGTGGGAGAAAAAGCAGTAGGCAGGCGGCAGTTCTCAGTTTGAAGGTTTTCGAAACAAAAACTTAACTGCTTTTCATTCATAAATCATAGTTTGTCACCCGTCATTTCGGTATTCGCCTTTTAAATCAATAATCAAAAAACAGCAATCAACAATCGTTTGATCCGTATTTTTCTTCTTACTTCGCTATTCATGTATTCTATTATTCATCATTCCGCATTTCCTAAAAACCTCTATCTTTGCCTCAATGTACAAGCTCTTCATAAAGCCATTTTTCTTTCTCTTCGACCCCGAAAAAATCCATCATTTTGTATTTAGTAATCTTAAAGTAATACTGGCCATTCCGGGAATGAAAGCGGTTTTTAAACGAATGTTTGTAACAGAAGACCGATCACTGGAAAGAACGGTTTTCGGGATACATTTTAAAAATCCGGTGGGACTGGCCGCAGGATTCGATAAAGACGCCAAACTTTTTGATGAACTGGGTTACCTGGGTTTTGGTTTTGTGGAAATAGGAACCGTTACGCCCCTTCCACAGGAAGGAAACCCGAAACCACGGCTTTTCCGGTTGCCAAAGGATGAAGCCCTCATCAACCGCATGGGGTTCAATAACGAAGGTGCCAAAGCTGCTGCAGAACGGCTAAAAAACAAAAAAACCGGTATTATCATTGGTGGTAATATCGGAAAAAACAAAATAACTCCTAATGAAGAAGCGGGCGCTGATTACGAAAAATGTTTTCATGAACTTTATCCGTATGTGGATTATTTTGTGGTGAACGTAAGCTCTCCGAACACTCCCAACCTTCGTGAGCTCCAGGACAAGGAACCACTCACAAAATTATTGTCGCGTTTGCAGGACATCAACAAAAGTCAACCCCAACAAAAACCCATCCTGCTGAAAATCGCTCCCGATCTCGCCAACGAACAACTGGACGATATTGTGGATATCGTACAATCAACCGGAATTGCCGGAGTAATTGCCACCAACACCACCATCAGCCGCGCAAATCTAAAATCTGAAGTATCAAATCTCGAATCCATAGGCGCGGGAGGCTTAAGTGGCCAGCCCGTTAGAAACCGTTCGACTGAAGTGATTCGCTATCTCAGTGAAAAATCAGGAAAATCTTTTCCCATTATTGGCGTAGGTGGCATTCATTCGGCACAGGATGCCATTGAAAAACTCAATGCAGGAGCATCACTGGTACAACTTTACACAGGTTTTATCTACGAAGGCCCTTCGCTGGTAAAAAAGATCAACAGGGTACTGGTAAAATAGAATTTATCGTAACCGGCCAGCACTAAATTTTCATTTTCTCAAAAAATCCGTCATTCCTAATCTCACCTGCCCTTCACTTCTCCTAAAACTTCGCCCTATATCTTTTTTGCGAGATCTTATCCGATTGTGTAACTCTTACCGGTTTATTTTTCGGACATTTCACTGTAAATGAAATAATGAATTCTTTCGATTCAGCTGGTTTCAGATCGACACGCCATTTGAGTGTACCGCTTTTTTCATCCAGTTCTGCTCCCGATTTCTCATTCAGTTCCACTTTAATTTCTTCACTCTGGCTCACGGGAATCTGGTCGAGGAGTTCGAGATTCACTTTGGCGCTATTGGTATTTCTCACCGTTATGCGGTAAGTGAATTTTTCTTCTTTAATCGTTCCGAAAACTTTATTGGCATCTTTATCTTCCACCTTGATGCGGTTTACGATCACTTTATTATCTCTTCCCATAGAAATATCCAGCGTATCATTGGCATATTGCGGATTGATATAGGAATGCCCCACGTAAGTTTCGCGGAAATAAATATTGGTGGGGCCTTCGATCAGGTTCAGTTTTTCCCAACCGGTAATGGCAGCAAGTAAAAATGCGTCCTTATCCACTTTAGGAATTGCAAAATACTGGAAAGAAGCATCCAGTTTATGCGAAGCTACTTCCATCGTATAGGCCCGGCCGTTAGAAGGCAATGTATATTTACCTTTAATCTCGAAATCGATCACCACTGCCGGAACATCAATTTCTTCATAATTCACACCATCAAGAATAGCAAGTCCGCCTGAATTACGGTAAGCCTGGTCGCGCGAAACTTCTTTGGCGCCATATTCATCCAGCTTTCCTTCCCCATAACTGCCATAGCTGCTATAACTCAACGTCCACGGAGTAAGAGCCGGGATCTGGTGATTGCGGTGAGGATCGGCTGTAGATAATGTAATATTCACATTCTCCCAGTTTTCACCCGTTTGGTTCATAGCACTGGCATTGTAATCGAGTTTTATGCCCGATTCTACTCCGTCCACACGAATATCATATTTGGGCGTCCACCCTGCTCCACCGGCCAGGTATTTCATGGAAATTTCAGTAGCCGTGTTGATATCTGAAAACAAAGTGAGTTTGATACATTGCACATATGTAATTTTTACTCCCGCACGGATACGGGTAATTTCATCCATATATTTTGCGTTCAGGGAATTCAGATCAGCTATTTGTTCGCTGATGAGAAACAACTGGCGGTAGGCTTCCGATAATCTTGTGCGGTAAATATCGGATAGTTTTATCAGGTCGGCCATCGGTACACCTTTATCGGTAGTAAGATTACTATTGGGAGCGTAAATATTAATTTCTGCTTCATACGATTTCTGAAGAGCGCCCAGCCTTCTTATTTCGCGCGAGATATTGGGAAGGGTATCATTAATTTTTTTCAGTCTCAGGCTATCCTGTTTACCACTGGTAATTTTCACCGATTCGTATTGGGTGGAAACTACTTTCACTCCATTGGTGGCATAGGCGCGGATGCTTTCCTTGTCAATTTTGGTGGAAACATTTTCAAATACCACTATGGTGGTTCCGATATTTACTGTTGTGGAAGCCGTATGATGCAACATTGCGCCATTAAGAAAAACTGTTACATCGGAAAGTTTTGATTTCAGGATTTTTTCATCATCAGCGGCACCGGCCAGCAGGCTAAATGAAAGAAAAACAGTGGTAAGCGTCATCAACTTTTTCATAGGCTTTGTTTTTACGGTATTAAATGTATTGAAAAAAGACATCAGTTTTAAAAATTAACAGAACATTAACGATACGATTTGAAATGACTTTTACTAAATTTGTAGTACACCATTGCCGCCCGAATGTTCAAAAACATCAATTTACTGGACGAACTGGAAAAAGAAAGGGAGCGCCTGCTGCAGGAAAAGCTGCTGGCACAGGCTAAAGATATCCTTGAACAGGATGCCCGCGGAGAGAAAGAGATCATAGATACTATTAAGGGAAACAAACCTGGTTTTTCCATAAATCCCGTATTCGAAAACGAAAAATTATTTTCGCTGGAAGAGATCAAAAACACCTGTATCCGCTACCGGATGCGGTTTCTTGATTCAGAATTATATAAAGGTAACATTCCTCAGGAAGCTGTTTTTAAGATCAGGGAGTTGCAGAAAAAGAGCGAAACCCGGCTTGAAAAATTCAAAATTATGGCTCCCGAAAGATTGTTTCGCCTGGCCGATGCCGATGCCGACCCCATGCTTTTTGCCGAAACAACAGGAGGAAAATTTTACCTCATTCATAAATGGGGAACGGATATGAAGTGGTACCGCAGGGCGCTGGCATTTCCCTCCCAATCCCTCCAAAACCTGGTCATTACACTTATTGCTATTTCTGCGCTGGTAGCGTTAATTACTCCCAACGGATGGATTGTTCCCGAAAGCAATATGGCTGTAAATAATGTTTTCGGCTACTGGGGACTTCACCGCATCACTTTCTTTTTTCATTTTCTTATTCTTATTGGCGGATTCACCATTTTTTTCCGTTTTTCCTTTTTCAGGGGGCTAAGTGACTCGGATTGGGATAAGAAGACTTTTAATTAGCGATGGAGTTATTAAGGGATGGAGTTATTGGGTATATAGAAGATTTTGATTTTTTGGTTGTAATTTATTCCCGGCATTTCGTTATATTCGATAAATGAAACCGGAAAAATATTTTTTTCTTGTATTTGGCATTTTATTCGTGTGGTATGCGGATTGCACTTTCGCTCAAAAATTTGAAAAAAAGCATAGGGAGATTCCCATAAAAAATTTCAACATCTCGCATTTGCCCTTTGAATTCGATTCATCACTACTGGAGAAAAAACTAGAGGTGTATTATTATACAGGAAAAGTATTTAATGAAATTAAAGGATGTGTGTATTTGAATCCAGGTGAAGAGTTGGAAAAGGATGAACCAAAACTTCCATTGGCCCTGCGCTATTATAATGATGTATTTCATCATGCCTGGATCAGCCGCTTTGGGATATTTTTTATTGATAGTATTGTAAACCGGGATATTTCAGAGTATTTCCAGCCTTTCTTTTTCAAACAATACGAAGTAACCAATGCCGAATACAGGGAATTTGTCTATTGGGTAAGGGATTCGATAGCCAGAAGATTGATAGCAGAAGAATACCCGGAAGAATTTCTGATCCCGGTATATGATGATAACGGAAATGAACTGGATACATATAACTGGGACATCAATTGGAAAAAAGAATTCAAATATTCTGATGATAAGTATAAAGATATTCTGCAAGAAATGTATTTACCGGATAATGAAAGATACTACAGGAGAAAAGAATTTGATGTTTCTAAGTTCAAATATGTTTATTATGATTATGATGAACAGGTAAAAAAACAAATACCGGGCGATTCACCGAAAAATCATTCTGACATCAGCCGCTTTATCATAAAAAAAACACTCAATATTTATCCCGACACATTAAAATGGATTAAACATTTTAAAACTTCACTGGTTGATCCGTTAACCAATATGTATTTCTGGCATATAGCTTATGATAATTATCCGGTGGTGGGCATATCACATGAACAGGCGCGTGCTTACTGCCATTGGAAAACAAACAGGATCAACAAGGAACTTGCTTCCAAAAAAATAACAGTAGAAGTTTCTCTTCCCAATGAATATGAATGGGAATACGCATGTTTGCATAATTATTCTACTTCCTATAAGAAATATTACTATCGTTTTTTGGACCAGTCGTGGGAAACTGAACTGGCGCTTCATCCCTGGTATGACATAAATAAACTTCTTTCGGGTATCAGGAATGAAACTGCTTATCTGTCAGCTGAAGACTCTATTTTGACTGAACAATACAAAATACTACACGAATATTTTCCAATGAAATATCAAAAAGCAGAAACAGTACTTCAGGAAATTCCATATTCTCATGGACATTATAGTAAAAAAGAAAGGTTTTATAAAAAAAATATCATTGGTCTCGAATTCAACGTTTCGGAATGGACGAATGAAACACGTATAGAATTTACTGAACCTATAGCTGGATTTAACAGAGGATATTTTTTCATGTTAAAAACAAGTGTAACTTCCTATAGAGAAAAAATGGCCGAAAAGGATTCACTGCATCACCGGTTGCGTATGAAGCTGGTGCGCGGAGGAAACTGGTTCCACAATAAAGAAATTTTACCTGACCACACAAACCCTGAAGGCGCTAAAATGAAAACCTTTGCTGATAAAGATTCATCTTTTGCTACAGTAGGATTCAGATATGTGGTGAGGATAAAATATGATTTAAGAGGGGCGAAAGGGCTGGAAAAAAATTAAGTTACAAATACAAATCAAAAAAATAAATCCCTCACCACTTCATTCCTCCTGTTCTTTTTCCATTCTCAAAAAAGCGCACCACACCATGATCCCAGTAAATGGTTTGTTTTAAAATCGCTTTTTCATTTTGTATTACAAACACTGTTACCGGTTTAAATCCTTTGCTCCATTTCCAATTATATGTGCGCAATACACCATAATCATGATACACCCATTTCCCTTTGGCAATTCCGTTACAGAATTTACCTTTTGCCAGCAAGTTTCCATTGGGTTGATAAAAATACCATTTCCCGGTTTTTACACTATCTTCAATATTTCCCATTAATTTGATATTCCCGTTTTCGTAAAATTCAATGTGATTATAGCTGTGCTTGCCAATCACCGTGTCGCGTTGGGAAAAGGCAATCAGGGGGAGAAGTAATATGTATACATAAAACAACAACTTCATATTAATTCTTTTTATTATTTATAGTCAAAACTTCTTGTCCCGGCCTGCACACCGCTAATAAAACAACCATCAGCAATGCCCCATAAGTAAGAATTTTATAATGTTCGTAATACTTATTGAACGCTCCAAGCAGAATACTTCCGTTGGTTGCCAGGTAGATCAATGCCAGAAAAATTAAAAGCAATGTATTTTTCTTTTCCATACTTATCAAATAAAACAAAAGATAAGCCGCGGCAGGGAAAATAAAGAAAAAAGCATAATGCTGCTGGTGGGGAAAAATAAGCGGAATAATGAGGCAAATATAGCTTACCTCGTACAGGCGCTGAAGAGGTGAAAATACATTTTTAAATGGCAGAGTTCTCAAAAAATAGAGTGTCAGCAATATCAATATTCCTCTTGCTATATTTATTACCCACCCTAATCGCTCCAGCGGAACATCAGCAATATTTCTTTTCAGCGGAAGGGCATGCATATCGCCACTGTTTTCCACCAGTAATGTCGCCAGAAGAGTTGTAAGCGAATGAAAACTTCTTTCGGATGTATCGAGAATATGTTGCTGGCTGGAAGGATTCACCAGGTTCCATCGTTCGGTTAAAAGTTCGTTATTGAAATGATAACCGATGAATAAAGCCGGTAACAACAAAAAGAAAGCAACAAATGCAATGGTATACAATGCCGCCTTCCACTCTTTACGGTAAAAAAGATAAGGAATAAACACTACGGGCAAAATTTTGATGGTTATTCCCAGCGCAAGAAAAGCACTTCCTGCTATTTTTTTGTTTTTTCCTATGTGATATAATCCTTCGAGGGTGAGATACAGAATAAAAATAGTGACCTGCGCCACGTGAAAATTATCCCGCAAAAAACGCATCACGAAAAGGAAGGAAAGCAGGGTGAAAATAATTTTTGTTTTTTCACTCCATTGATTCAACGGCAACCAGTGGTTAATGATTTTCCATATACGGAAAACAAAAAATACATTTAGCGCCAGCCAGGTGAGTTTCGCAAAATAAAACGGCAAAAAGGTTAGGGGAAAAAGCAACAGGGCAAACAACACATCATAGTAATAACGAAACCATTCGTTATACATGATAAGATACATGTTTTTTCCATCGGCAAGATCACGTGATGCTTTTAAAAAAATAGTAAGATCACCTTCTCCCCGCGATTCAATTAAAATGTAAATGAGAACAGCTGCTCCGCCAATAAAGTAAATCCACATTTTTTTCAGTTGGCTTGACATTGTACAATGATTCTGCTTTTCAAAATTTCTTCTTCTCAAATTTACACTTTCCTACTCTCCGAACCAACTGAAATACTCCACACCGAGACAAAACCCTTCTTCGCGTTGTTGCAACAGGTATTTATCCACATACAATCCCGCTCCCCTGCCCGTTCGCAGGTCGAAACCGAATTTGTGCCAGGGACAAACGATATATCCGTCCCTGGTACAAGCTCCGCCACTTAGTTTTGCACCCTGGTGCGGACACCGGTCTTTTATTGCAAATAATTCATTATCGTGCAAAATAAATAAAACAGAATAGCGTCCCACCTGCATCACTTTCATGCCATTTTCGGAAATAGAACCCCGCAGCTCCTCCTCCGAAGAGCCAATCCTGTACCATTTATGCCTGGTTTTGAACACTTGTATATTTTCCCCATAAAAATACGCTTTCAAAACATGATTTTGCACTATATTTCGGACAAATTTAGAACACATGAAAAATATTTCGGTAATAGGTGCGGGAACCATGGGAAATGGCATCGCCCACGTATTTGCACAATTCGGCTACAGCGTAAATCTTATTGATGTTTCGCAACCGGCACTCGACAAAGCACTGGCCACTATCAGCAAAAACCTCGATCGACAGGTACAAAAAGGCACACTTACCGAAGCCGGCAAAAACAATACGTTAAAAAATATAACTACTTCAACTTCTGTAAAGGATGGTGTTTCGCATGCCGACCTCGTGGTAGAAGCCGCTACTGAAAATGTGGAACTGAAGTTGAAAATATTTAAGGAAATCGACCAGCATGCACCCGAACATGCCATTCTCTCTTCCAACACCTCTTCCATTTCTATTACCCGGATTGCTGCCGTTACTTCGCGTCCCGGAAAAGTGATCGGCATGCACTTCATGAATCCCGTTCCCGTTATGAAACTGGTGGAAGTTATCCGTGGCTACGCTACCACTGACGAAGTGACGCATACCGTTATGGAAACTTCAAAAAAATTGCAAAAAGTGCCGGTAGAAGTAAATGATTATCCCGGGTTTGTTGCCAATAAAATACTGATGCCCATGATCAATGAAGCCATCATCACCCTGCACGAAGGCACAGCCGGTGTAGAAGAAATTGATACCGTAATGAAACTCGGAATGGCTCATCCTATGGGGCCGCTGCAACTCGCAGACTTCATCGGGCTGGATGTTTGTCTTTCCATTTTAAAAGTGTTGCAGGAAGGATTTGGTAATCCTAAGTATGCCCCCTGCCCGTTATTGGTGAATATGGTAACAGCCGGAAAACTCGGTGTTAAGTCGGGAGAAGGTTTTTATTCGTGGACACATGGAACAAAAGACCTGGTGGTAGCGGAAAATTTCAGAAAAAAATTAAATTCCCCGGCTTCGCTCTGAACCAGAGTGGAAAGTTAATAAGTTATGTTTTTAAAATAGCAGGTCGCCTCCCCCAACTGCCATTTAAAGCACAATAATAAAACAGATTGTCTCTTGAAAACCCTCTTTCTCATCCGCCACGCCAAATCCAGCTGGGATGATCTTTCCGTGAAAGATATTGATCGTCCACTAAACGGCCGCGGAAAAAAAAACGCCCCGATGATGGGAAAAATTCTGTTTGATAAAGGGGTTCGTCCTGATGTTATTATCAGCAGTCATGCCAAACGCGCAGGAAGTACCGCCAAAAAAATAGCCCGGGAGCTGAATTATGATAAAGAAAATATTCTCATCGAAGAAAAAATTTATGAGGCAGAAATAAAAAGCCTGCTGAAAATAGTAAACGGGTTGAATAATAAATGGACTACTGTTATTCTCATAGGCCACAATCCCGGATTCACAGAATTTTGCAATTACCTTTCGGGGTCGGATATCCTCAACATTCCTACCTGTGGTGTGGCAGAGATTCATTTTGATTTCAACGATTGGAAAATGGTATCGCAGGATACAGGTGAACTGAAATATTTCGATTTCCCGAAAAGATATCCTGTCTGACTTTTATTTTCTATATTAGTGTCCCCGAATGAAACGCTGTCTGCTATATCTTTTGTTTGTTCTTTGTACGGGCATCCTTTTTGCCCAACCCGGCCGGAAAGCAGTAGTTCTGAATATGAATACCCGGAATGCAGAAACCAATAATTCGCGTTTTCTTTCCGTGGTGAGAATGTTGCGCATGGCCGGTGTTCCGTTTGATACCACCTCACAACTTAATACTGCTTTCAATTATCCCGTTATCATTACCGGATCGCGGATACTGGATACTGTTTTTACAGCTTCAGAGCAAACCCAGTTGTATAACTATGTTTTCAATGGCGGTGTCCTGGTAGCTTCATCCATGAGAGATTCCACGCTTTATAACCTGTTTGGGATTTCAGCAGATAGCTCCTCAAACCAGTTGTATCGCGTAACGTGGGATACGCTGACACAACCCGGCTATTTTTCAATGATAAATGATTCGATGGAAGTTACCGTTTCACTGGGAGACACTTCGCAGGGAAGTACATTTTTCACACGTTTTTATACGTTAAACGGTGCAGAATCGCTTGGAAATTATGAAAACGGAAACTGTGCGCTGTCGCATTTCAGTTATGGAAACGGACACTCTTATGCCTTTGGGCCTGATTTCAGGGATGTTTCGTTGCGCAACCAGCTTGATCTCGACCTCGAAGCCCAGCGCGTTTACTCCAATGGATTTGAACCAACCGGTGATGTTTTTGTTTTTATTCTCCGTAACATCATAAGAAAACATATTCCGTTTTCTGCTTCAAAGTATACTTCACCCTACAACACCAAAAATGTTGTGCTGGTAACACACGATATGGACAGTAAAACAGGTATTGATACCATGCAGGCTTTTGCTGATTATGAAACCTCAAAAAATATTTCGGCACAATACAATCTCACCACCCGCTATATCAGTGACGGCTGGATGACGGGTTTTTATGTGGGCTCATGGTCGAAAGTGCATTATTTGTTAAGTGGCGGACATGTGCTTGCCTCCCACTCTGTCGGACATTTTCCCGATTTTGATGACGAATCTGTTTTTCCATATGGAAATTTGGGAAATACTCCCGGAACCTATCAGCCTTTTTATACAGGAGGAATAACAACAGGCGGCACTGTTTTGGGTGAACTTGAAGTATCAAAAAACCTGATTGAAGATGATCATACCGTTAGTGTAAGAAGTTTCCGTGCCGGGCACCTGTGTTATCCTGATTCGCTTGTACTGGGACTGATGCAAACCGGGTATGAGTTTAATTCTACTCTTTCTGCGGGAAATATTCTCACCGGGTTTCCTTTTTATGACCTGGATACACGTTCATTTTCCGGAAATGAATCCACTATTCTCGAAATTCCCATGATGATATCGGATGTTTTCAGTACCAGCCCCATGGATGAAACCAATTACCTGCAAAAGGCGCAGTTATGGACTAACGTAACGCGGCAATATGCAGACAACCATTCTCCGGTTACATTGCTTATTCATCCTAACCGTATGTATAAATTATCAGCATTACAGGCATATGCAGACAGCGTGGAAAATGAATCAGCATTTTATGCTTTCGAAGAATATGGCGATTTCTGGCATAAACGCGATTCGCTGGAGTTTCATACAGAATTAAACAGCGATACGCTTTCGGTAATAATGGATAATGCGCTGCTGGTTTCAGAACAATCGTTTATGATTGATTTTACGGGACTGGACACGGTTTTGTTTTTTGATAATAACGGATCGCCCCTTGCTTTTAACTGGCAGGATGAAGGAAACGGGCAACGGCTGTATTACCAGTCGCCATCCATGGGCTGGAACGAATGGGTGAATGAAAATGAAATCCCGCTTTTAATCTATCCCAATCCCGCACAAAACGGGTTTACCATCGAAACCGGAAAAAAATTATATGACGGAAAAGTGGAAATCTTTAACCTCACCGGAAGTCTCGTTTTGTCTTTTCCTACAGAAGGAAAATCGGAATTTTGGGTGGATAGCCGTTCCGGTTTCCCCGCGGGGATTTATCTGGTAAGAATCGGGAATGAAGTTTTTCACGGATTACAGCGATTAATTATTGTTAAATAACTGACCTCCAGCACCTTTTTTCCGCTTCTTCGTCTCTTAAAAATGCTTAGTTTTGTCGTCCCAAATTCAATGAATCATGTCCGTTAACATTTCACAATTACTGGGCGCTGAAGCCGACTCACTTTTAAATCACACCTGTAAAACCATTACCAAAGATCAGCTGCACCTTCCCGGTGGAGATTTTACCGATCGTATGTTTGCCCCCACCAACCGCAATAACCAGGTGTTGCGAAATATCGAAGCTATTTATAACCATGGAAGGCTGGCCGGAACAGGATATGTTTCTATTTTACCCGTTGACCAGGGAATTGAACATTCTGCAGGAGCTTCTTTTGCCCCCAACCCGATATATTTCGATCCCGAAAATATTATCAAACTGGCGATTGAAGGCGGATGTAATGCTGTGGCTTCTACCTATGGGGTGCTGGCTTCCTGTTCAAGAAAATATGCCCATAAAATTCCTTTCATTGTTAAAATAAATCACAACGAATTTCTCTCCTATCCCAATAAATTCGATCAGATTATGTTTGGAACCGTGGAAGATGCTGCCCGAATGGGAGCTGCTGCTGTTGGTGCTACCATTTACTTTGGTTCCAATGAATCTTCACGGCAGATTGTGGAAGTAGCACAGGCATTTGATCGTGCACACGAACTGGGAATGGCTACTATCCTGTGGTGCTACCTGAGAAATTCAGGATTCAAAAAAGACGGAAAAGATTTTCATACGGCATCCGATTTAACCTCACAGGCCAATCATATCGGAGTTACCATACAATCGGATATCATCAAACAAAAACTCGCCACCAATAACGGTGGATACCCTGCTATCAACTTCGGAAAAACACATGATAAAGTTTATTCGCAGTTAACCACTGATCATCCCATCGACCTTAACCGCTACCAGGTGGCTAATTGTTATATGGGAAGAGTAGGATTGATTAATTCTGGCGGGGAATCAAAAGGCGCCAGCGATCTTGCTGAAGCAGTAACTACAGCTGTTATAAACAAACGCGCGGGCGGCCATGGATTAATTTCCGGAAGAAAAGCATTCCAGAAACCAATGAAAGAAGGAATTGAATTACTAAATGCTATTCAGGATGTTTACCTGGATAAAAAAATAACGATAGCTTGATTTAGGAATATAGTTATTAAGGTATTGAGAAATAGAGTTTTTTTCACTCATCCCTCACCAGTAACTTAATAACTCAATAACTTAATAACTCAATAACTTAAAACATGGGTTGGTTTAAAAGAGTAAAAGAAGGCATTACAACAGACACCAAAGACAAAAAGGAAACTCCCGAAGGACTTTGGTATAAGTGTTCGGAATGCAATCATGTGGTAACAACCGATGAGCATGCCGAAAATTATTGGGTATGTCCCCAGTGCCAGCACCACGACCGCATAAGTGCCGAACAATATTTCTGGATATTATTTGACGATTCAAAATTCAAAGAATTTGCACAAAATGTTATTTCAGCCGACCCGCTTGGATTTGTTGATTCGAAAAAATATACCGACCGCATTAAGGAAACCCGTAAAAAAACCGGTTTAAATGACGCCATTCGCTGTGCCACAGGAAAAATTGACGGGCAGAATACAGTGATAGCTGCCATGGATTTTGCATTCATTGGCGGATCGATGGGTGCTGTTGTGGGAGAAAAAATTGCCCGTGCCGTGGATATGGCCATATCAAAAAAATCTCCGCTTATCATCATCTCCAAATCAGGTGGTGCGCGAATGATGGAAGCCGGTTATTCATTGATGCAGTTAGCTAAAACATCAGCCAAACTTTCCCAACTTTCTGATGCAGGATTACCCTATATTTCACTTGTTACCGATCCTACAACCGGTGGGGTTACTGCTTCATTTGCCATGTTGGGCGATATCAATGTAGCCGAACCCAAAGCTCTTGTTGGATTTGCAGGACCACGCGTGGTAAAGGAAACCATTGGCCGTGACCTTCCGGAAGGGTTCCAAACCGCTGAATTTGTGCTGGAAAAGGGTTTTATCGACTATATTGTTGAACGCAAAAACCTGAAAAAAGAGATCAGCCATTCCATCAGAATGATAATGGGATAATTTTAGCCCTGACGTAAGGGATAAATGAAATATTTGTATCTTCGCAGCCTGTTAAAAAAATAAGAGAAATATGTATCTCACAAAAGAAGCCAAGAAGAAAGTAATCAGCAAGCACGGAAAAACCGATAAAAACACCGGTAATACCGAAGCACAGGTAGCCCTTTTTACAGAGCGCATCAACCACCTTACCGAACACATGAAAGGTAACAAAAATGATAAAGGCACTCAAAAAGCCCTTATTGATATGGTAGGACAACGCAAGTCATTGCTGGATTATCTGAAGAAAAAAGATATTATGAAGTACAGGAAACTCATCGAAGACCTGAACATCAGAAAATAAATTTGAAGATCAGTTATGGAGGGGGCAATGGTTGAATGACTATTGCCCTTTTTTTTGAAAAAAGTAAATAATTAATAAACATAAAAGATGCAATTAGGATTTAAAAAGACAATCGACCTGGGTGATGGAAAGGCTATCACTATTGAGTCGGGAAAACTGGCCAAACAAGCTGATGGATCGGTAGTGGTGAAACAGGGAAACACCATGATTCTCGCCACCGTTTGCGCCAACAAAGATGCAAAAGAAGGAGTGGATTTTATGCCGCTTACTGTTGAGTACAAAGAAAAATTCTCCGCCATCGGAAAATTTCCCGGAGGATTCTTTAAACGTGAAGCACGTCCCAGCGACTACGAGATTCTCGTAAGCCGTCTTATCGACCGCGCCCTTCGTCCACTCTTTCCGGACGATTTTCATGCCGACACCCAGGTGATCGTATCACTTATTTCTGCTGACGAAAATGTATTGCCCGATGCTCTTGCCTGCCTTGCCGCATCATCTGCATTAGCTGTTTCAGATATTCCGTTTAATGGCCCCGTTTCTGAAGTACGCGTGGCCCGTATCAACGGAGAATACGTGATTAATCCCACTAAATCAGAACTCGCCAATGCCGACCTCGATCTTATTGTGGCCGGAAGTGAAAAAGATATCGTGATGGTGGAAGGTGAAATGAAAGAAGTTTCGGAAGACGTAATGATCGCTGCCATTGAAAAAGCCCATGCCGCTATAAAAGTACACTGTGCCGTTCAAAACGAACTTGCACTGATGTCGAAACACCAGGGAAAAAAACGCGAATACTGCCACGAAACACATGATGAAGAACTGAGAAAAGCCGTTTGGGCCGCTACATACGATAAATGCTATGCTGTTGCCAAATCAGGAACCAGTAAAGAACAACGCGGTGAAGCTTTTGCCAAAGTTGTGGAAGAATTTAAAACTACGTTTATCCCCGAACAGTTAGAAGAAAAAGAAGGATTGATTGATACTTATTATCACGATGTGGAAAAAGAAGCCATGCGCAGAATGATCCTTGATGAAGGAATTCGCCTTGACGGAAGAAACACCACACAAATCCGTCCCATCTGGTGCGAAGTGGATTATATTCCCGGTGCTCATGGTTCTGCTGTTTTTACAAGAGGAGAAACACAATCACTCACTTTCCTCACTCTTGGAAGCGCACTCGATCAGCAGGAAATTGACGGGGTAATTCACTCGGGACAGGAAAGATTCCTTCTCCACTATAATTTTCCTCCTTTCTCTACCGGTGAGGCCCGTCCTATCCGTGGTTTGGGAAGAAGAGAAATCGGACACGGAAATCTCGCTTTGCGCGCATTAAAACCTGTAATTCCGGGTACAGATATTAATCCTTATACCATTCGCCTGGTTTCTGATATTCTCGAATCCAATGGTTCGTCTTCTATGGCTACCGTTTGTGCCGGCACGCTGGCATTGATGGATGGAGGAATAAAAATCAAAAAACCCGTTTCAGGAATTGCCATGGGATTGATCACGGATAAAAATTCTTCGAAATATGCTATTCTCTCCGACATCCTCGGAGATGAAGATCATTTGGGAGATATGGACTTTAAAGTAACCGGAACAGAAAACGGAATTACTGCCTGCCAGATGGATATTAAGGTAAACGGACTTTCTCATGAGATCCTTAAAAATGCATTGGAACAGGCCCGCCAGGGAAGACTGCATATTTTGGGAGAGATGATGAAAACCATTTCCGAGCCAAGAGAAGATTACAAACCACATGCACCAAGAATCGTTTATATAGAGGTTCCACAGGATGTTATCGGGGCGATTATTGGCCCGGGTGGAAAAATTATCCAGGAAATCCAGCGCGAAACCAATACCGTTATCACCATTGAAGAAGTGGACGGAAAAGGGAAAGTGGAAATTGCTTCCAACAATAAGGAAGGCCTTGATGCCGCTTTACGCAGGGTGAAAAACATTGCTTTCCCTCCCATTGTTGAAGTGGGCGAAATCTATAAAGGAAAAGTGAAAACCATCATGCCTTACGGAGCATTTGTAGAAATTCTTCCGGGAACTGACGGACTCCTTCACGTAAGTGAACTGGATCACCGCAGGATTGAAAAAGTAGAAGAAGTTTTGAAAGAAGGCGATATGGTGGAATTTAAAGTCACCGGAAAAGACCCCAAGAATGGCAAGTATAAACTCTCCAGAAAGGTGTTGTTGCCCAAACCCGAAAAAACCGAAAGTTCAGCTCAATAAACTGAAAATCAAATGATAAAATCCCCGGAGTTAAATCTACCGGGGATTTTTATTTTAACATGTTTGTTAAATATCTGGCGTGGTTTTCAACAAATGAATATGTTAATTATTTTCTTTTAAAAGAAACAACCTCCACCCCACTACCCCACGTCTTATGTTACGAAAACGAGACGCTATGAAGACAAACGAACAACCTCCCGCCCGTAATTTTCAGAGAAGTATTCACGAAATTACATTATTAATCACCTTTGTTTTATTCTTAATTTTCTCTATTGCAGTAATCGTTACCTACTGATCCATCCGGATTCGTTCCCTTTCCAAGAATACAATAAATATTGTATCTCTCTCTTCTTCATTTTCTTCCTAAATTTGAAAAAACAGGGATTATGAAAAAAGCACTGATTTCATTTTTGGTTTTGTTTACTGTTTTACAGGCAAAATCACAGACCTACACTATTTCTCCCAACGATACGCTGATTGTTACGGCCCCGGCCAACCAGCTTTCTATTTTTGATATTTACCAGAACAATGTTTCGGGTGATACACTCAATTTGGCCTGGAATCTTGTTTACTCCAATATTCAGGCCGGCTGGGATTTTTCACTTTGTGATTATGCTTCGTGTTATGTAGGATTGCCTTCCAGCGGCACCATGTCGCCCGTTATGAGTGCCAGTATGGGTTTTTTAGGACTAAACATCAATCCCTATTCCATCCAGGGAACAGCTACGGTAAGAATTTATGTGTATGATGTTAACTCTCCTTCCAACGGAGATACGCTCACATGGATCGTCAACTCTGAACCTTCATCAGTAAGTGAAATAAGAGAAAAAGAAATTCTGCTTTATCCGAATCCGGCTGATGATTTTCTCTATTTCAGCAGTAACTATGTTATAAAAGGATATTCTATCCTCGACCAGTCAGGAAGGGTAATTCAAACTTCTTCCGCTTCTACGGTTAATGTTCCTGTTTCGTCTTTGGCCCCCGGACGATACACATTGGTTTATTACGGATTATCCGGAATTAAATACAACCGTTCATTCATCAAGAAATAAACGAACATGTTAAAGAAACAGGTTTTATCGTTTTTTCTTTTTGTTTCTTTTACGCCTGTTTTTTCTGCCACTGTTTCTCAAACTCTTTTCATCAACCGTGGTTTATTTACAACAGTAAGCGGAACCAATTTCCCGTTTTACGCTTTTAATGATTCTCCTTCCTACAATTCATTAAATACCGTTATCCAGCTTTCCACTTCAGATACTTTGCAATTAACCGTTATCAATAACGACACTGTTGTACACGGTTTTGATATTAAAACCACGACCGGCAACAACAATACACTCAACCCCGGGGATACCATTACTGTAAACATAAACTTTCCGCAACAGGGAGTTTTTATTTATTACGATAATTACGCTTATCCGCAAAACCGTTATATGGGATTATCCGGCATGATTTGCGTAAGCAATAACACCAATGCCAAACGTTATTTCTGGAATATTAAAGAACACCAAACCGGGTTTAACAATACGATTGCTGCCGGTGGAAACGCAGATTTTTCGCAATACGATCCTGATTATTTTACCATCAACGGAAAAAGTTTTCCTCAACTGGCCAATGACACTTCAGCCACTGTATCGGTTAGCCTGGGCGATACCATTTTCCTTTTCGTGGCCAATACCGGGCAATCATCACATAGTTTGCATTTTCACGGATTTCACCCGGTTTGCCTTTATTCTTCCGATGGGTGGATGCAGGTAAATTCGGGAAAAGATACATGGCCGCTGAAAAGAATGGAATCCGTTTTACTGATGATTGTTCCTGATAAAACCGGGAGATACAGTGTGCATGATCACAATCTTGTTGCCGTTTCAGGAGGAGGAATTCACCCTAACGGAATGTTTACCATAATGGAAATTTTACCCTGAAAAAAATTATTTACATATTGTTTTTGTGTATAACGTTTTCCGCACAGGCGCAGCAAACACTTTATTACGATGCTATTTTGCGCAGTAATGTGGGAACGGATACCATGTGGGACGGAAACACCATGCGCATTTATGGCATCACTCCTTTACTTTCATCACCGGTTGTACTTCCTTCACGCACCATCTGGTGCAACGAAGGCGATTCGGTAGTGATCAACGCGCGCAGTATTTCGCAGGGAGAACATCATACTATTCACCTTCACGGGCTGGATGTGGATACGCGCAATGACGGAGATCCCGCCACTTCCTTCTGGCTGGAACATATGCAGGATACTACCTATAGTTTTAAAGCTACTAATGCCGGCACCTATTTATATCACTGTCACGTGGGGGATGTAGTGCACGTACAGATGGGAATGTATGGATTGATAGTTGTTCGTGCTGCTAACGGAACCAATAATGCATGGACAGGCGGCCCCTTTTTCAGTAAGCAATACAAATGGCTGATGAGTGAAATAGATGAACAATGGCACGACAGTATTCCTGTACATGATGATTCTCTCGACCAGATTATGCTTCCGCCCTATTTGCCCGATTATTTTTTGATAAACGGCCTCGCACAACAGGAACTTAACAGTGATTCGGTAAAGATAACCGGGCAGGTGAATGAACCCATTTATGTGCGTTTGGCTAATATCGGCTTTTACAATAATCGCGTTATTTTTCCCGCTTCACTTAATGCAATGGTAGTAGATTCTGACGGGCGCCCGCTACCCAATACTGTTTCTACCGACACCGTAATGGTAATGCCGGGCGAAAGATATGGTGTGATGTTAAGCCCCTCAGTACAGTTTACCGGAACAGTTACTGTAGAATATATGAACATGAATACCGACTCCATCTGGCAAACCGAATATCCCCCGGTGGTGATCAGTGGTTATTACGGGGTGGAAGAAATACAAGACGGAGGGGCTGTTTCTGTTTTTCCCAATCCTGCCTCCTCAGTCGTTTATGCTGAATCCTTTTATGAGATAATGTCCATTATCATTGTGGATATGAACGGAAAGGAAATATTGGCACTGCCTGTACAAGGAAAACAGGTAAGAATGGATTTAGATGGAATCCTTTCAAATGGGAATTATATAATGAAGGTGAAAACGGAGAAAGGAACCACAGCCAAACCACTCATTTTTCGGAAATAACCCCTAAATTGCATAACGAAAAAACAAAAAATATGAAAAAACTTTTACTCACAGGAACCGCAATGACACTTATGGCCGTTTCTTTTGCCCAAACTACGGCACAAGACTGGACCAAAAACGATTGTTCCAGCAACAGTATAAACCTGTTTAGCCTGCTCGACAACCAGGAAGTGGTGGTAATGGAATTCGGTATGGGATGTTCTTCCTGTAGCGTAGCCGCCAATTATCTTATCAATACATTAAAAGCGAAATACGATGTATCACATCCTGGAAGAGTGAATTTCTTTTATATGGATTACTGGACAGGAAATACCTGTGCCGGTAATGTTCAACCTATGCTTAACGGGTATGCATTTAATGCCGGTTTTGAAAACTGCATGAATGAAAAAAATTATTACATGACCGGATCACCTATGCCGGCCATTGTAATTGTTGCCGGATCGTCACATGCTGTGGTGTATGAAAAAAACAGCTTTAACCAGGCCAACGATACTACTAATATCCGCACAGCGATAGACAATGCGCTTATCCTGATGTCGGTTCCCGTTGTTACAGCAGAAAAGCAAATTAACATCATGCCTAATCCCTCCAATGGTAATTTCACTATCGAAGCCACTGATCTGATTACTTCTGTTGTACTTTATGACATCACCGGAAAACAAGTCTATACTTCAGCAGCCAACTCCACCAAAGTGGATCTTAAACTAAACGAAGCGCTGGAAAAAGGAATTTATTTTGCCGAAATAACGGTAAATGGTAAAACGATTAAAGAAAAATTTATTGTTGAGTAAAAATAGTACTTCTTAAATTGAAACCGCTGGCATTGAGCTGGCGGTTTTTTTGTTTTTTAAACCTGTTTTTCCATATACACCACCCCATCCAGCGGATTGTGGTAATAGGAGGTAATCTCATAAAACCCGAATGATTTGTATAACGTACGTGCGGGAATCATTTCTTCCAAAGTATCAAGTAAAATCTTTTTGTATCCCAGTTTTTTGGCTTCATCAATGGCGTGTTTCAAAAGCAGTTTTCCTATATTTTTTCCCTGGTAAGCGGGCAGCACATACATTCTTTTTAATTCGGCACTATCGTTTTCAAAACACCTTAGGCCAGTGCATCCCACCGCAACATCTCCATCAAAAGCAAGCAGCAAAACACCGGAAGGCTGGTTATACTGAACGGAAATAATTTTTAATTCCTCATCAAATCCCTGGAAACACAAATCAATTTTCAGAGAAGCGGCATAGTGGAGAAACAAATCCCTTCCCGCTGAAAAATCTTTTTCTGTAACAGCATTACGGATAATGATATCCGGATTTTTCATTGTGTGAATGTTCACAGGATAGTTACCTCTGCGAATAAAATCATTCTTTTATTACGGTTATTAATTCCCGCTCTCGTTCAAAGTAGCGCTGAATTCAGGAGAAACAGCCGCTTTTTCAATACGCAGTTTTCCGCCACCTTCGGTAGTAATAATCAGCGTGGTTTCTTTTACCTCATCAATTTTACCGTGAATGCCGCCAATGGTAACAATGCGCTGGCCTTTTTCAAGATTATTTCTGAATTTATTGGCCTCACGGGCTTTTTTGGTTTGGGGACGAATCATAAAAAAGTAAAACACCACCATGATAAGTCCGAACATGATAAGTGTGGTAGCCATCGAGCCGCCTTGTTGATCCTGGAGAAGAATAGAAAGATTCATTGTTTTATTGTTTTAGGTTTTAGGTTTTATGTTCTATGTTAACTACCGAAAGTTTATTTATTTCATTCCTGTTTCACTCAATAACTCCCCTCACTCCGGCACCACCACATTTCCCCACAAGTGAAGAACATTTTTGGTAGGCACTGTATTGGCTAAAACAGTTACACGCACTCTTTGTTTGCCTTCTTTCGACTCGCTGTTGAAATTTACTTCAATTTCGCCTTTTTCCCCGGGCCCAACAGGTTCTTTCGGCCAGCTTTTGGGAATAGTACAACCACATGATCCATCAACGGACTGAATAACGAGATCGGATTTTCCGTTATTTACAAATACAAAAGTGTGTTTAACCGTTTGCCCCTGTGAAATGGTTCCGAATTTATACAGCGTATCTTCAAAGTCCATCACCGGTGGATTTTCAGGATCGATATTGGCCGAAGTTATTTCTTTCTGGCCTGCTTTTCCACCGCTGCATCCTGTAAATCCGAATGACGTAAGTGCAAAAACCGTTAGTAAAAATAAAATGTGTTTGTTTTTCATTGTATTTTATCTTTAATTAATCTTCTATTAATCCCCTGCCCGCTTTTTTAATGCCTCCTGTTTTTTTCAGTTCGGCAAAAATCTTATCCAGAATTCCATTGATAAATCCATTGCTTTTGGGCGTACTGTAGAATTTGGAGATTTCAATGTATTCATTCAGCGTCACCTTGGTGGGAATGGTGGGAAATTCAATAGCTTCGGTAATAGCCATTTTCATCAGCAGCATATCCATCAGCGCAATTCGTTCCAATTCCCAGTTGGCGGCTTTTTCACTGATCAGTTTTTCTGCTTCATCGTTTCCTGTTGTTACTTTTCTAAAAAGGTCTTTTACAAATTTTGCATCCTCAGTTTCGTCTTTATACAAAGGTAAAATGGCATCAGCCTTGTTGCCATCAGTGGTGGATTTTATTGTTTTTATCACCGCAGCGCATACCATATCAATATCATCTACCCAGAAAATGGACTGCTCCTCGAAAAAATTCAAGAGTTGTTCGGAATTGGCAAAGTAATCCTTAAAAATAGCGGCAGCAAATTCCTGGTCTTCTTCAAAACTGCTTTGAGGAACTACCATATACTGATTATATAATTCTGACTGGCGGATAGCAGAGAAAACCTTTCTTACTATATCCTGTTCCTTTTGCCAGGATATTTTTCTTTTGGAGGCTTCGGATTTTATTGCGGGATTAGACACCAGTTTCGTGAACACCCTGTTTTCTACAAACCGCAAATTGGGTTGAAGATCTTCCCGGGTGGGTAGTTTTTTATTGCGTGATTCCTCAATACGATTGGACGCATGAACAACAATTTCTTCGAAAAAAGTAAGGTAATAAAGGTAGAGATCGTAAATTTTGCTGATACTGGCCAGCAGCTCTTTTTCGCTTTTCACATAATCATTATCGCCCGCATTAAAATACGAATACAATGATTGCAATACTTTTATCCTGAGATGCCTTCTGTTCAACATAATGTAAAGAACGGTATAAGTGTTGTCTGTTTTTTTTAAAAATGCTTTTTGATTTTTGCTATGGCTTCAATTCTTCTTTCGGCCATTCGGTTGGCCACAAGATACGTGGGCGTTGATGTTTCGGCCGACTCACTGAGAATAGAAGCTATCGTGTTGTAAATATTTTCTGCATTCTGCATTCCCCATTCGGCAGAGAGGCCTTTTACTTCGGTATAGCAGTTAATCAATCCTCCGGCATTAATTACAAAATCAGGAGCATAGATAATCCCTTTTTTGATAACTTCTTCCCCGTGTTTTTTCTCATCTTTTAACTGGTTATTGGCAGCCCCGGCAATAATGGAACATTTAAGACGCAGAAGAGTATCATCGTTTACGGTTGCGCCCAATGCGCAGGGAGCGTAAATATCCATGTCTACATCATAAATATCGTTTGTCCCTACTACGTTAGCTCCGTATTTTTTAGACACATGTGCCAATATGTCTTCGTGAATATCACTGATGTAAGTCTTTGCTCCTTCTTTGGCAAGATGGCCCACAAGGTATTCACCCACATGGCCCACGCCCTGTACTGCTACTTTTTTATCTTTCAACGAATCGCTGCCATATGCTTTTTTGGCGCAGGCTTTCATTCCCATATAAACACCATAAGCCGTCACGGGTGAAGGATCACCGCTTTTTCCCGGCAAGCCAGCAACATGTGAAGTTTCCATATTCACATACGCCATTTCACGGGGAGAAATTCCCACATCTTCGGCTGTGATGTATTTTCCACCGAGGCTTTCCACAAATTTTCCAAATCTGCGGAATAATGCTTCTGACTTATCTTTTCTCGAATCTCCGATGATAACTGCTTTGCCTCCTCCGAGATTTAATCCCGAAACAGCAGCTTTGTACGTCATTCCCCTCGACAAACGGAGCACATCATTCAGTGCTTCCATTTCGTTTTTGTAGGGCCACATACGCGTTCCTCCCAGGCTGGGGCCGAGAACGGTATTATGAATGGCAATAATGGCTTTAAGGCCTGAATCTTCATCATTACAAAAAACTACCTGCTCGTGGCCCATTTGCGCCATTTGTGCAATAACCGGGTTTTCGGAAAGGGAAGCGGGTATTTCTTTTACTTCAGCCATAATCAACAGGATTAACGGGCGCAAATTTAAAATTAATCCTGTTGGTTTATCCGAAATTAAGACAAAAGGCAGGAATAACTGACGAAACGCTGATTAGCGGGTGATGACAAACCGTTTGGAAGCAAAAGAACTTCCTTTTTGTACAATAACGGTATACATTCCCGGGGCAAAATCCCGGGGACTGAATGTGAATTTTGAAGTGGAAACGTTTTGGGTATAAACCGTTTTTCCTGTCTGGTCGATAATAGAAATGTTTTCGGGAAGATTTCTGAAATCTCCTAAAGCGATGGTAAATTCTGTTGCATTAACCGGATTCGGATAAACCTCCAGTTCAAAATCATCTCCGCAATTAACAGAAACAGGCCCGTAGATTTTGCTTTGCCCGTTTTTGTCAAACTGTATTATCCTGTAGTAAACCAATTTGGATGAAGCGTCATCAAAAAAGGAATAGAATTTTTCTTCATAACTATCTCCGGCAGCCTCTATCGAACCTATAACCTGGTAATCGTTTCCGTTATAGGATTTTTCTATAAGAAAATGACCGGAATTGGTTTCTGTTAATGTCGACCATTCTATTTTATTTCCGTCATCTTCGCATTTTGCAGTAAGATTGGTAAATTCTACCGGAAGTAATGAAGAAGGCTCACACATGGATTGTGTATTGGATAATCCGCCTGTAGAAGCAGTAAACCCGAAATACGGAGTATTGGTCCCGAAAACAGTCATGGGATTAAATGAATAAGCTACCGTACCATAAGTGATGGTAGCGGCCATATTCATAACCGTTGCATTCAGGGTTCCGGGGCTACCGGGAGTCCATGTGATGCGAAGCAAATGATTGGATCCGTTTTCGATATTGTAATTTACTCCGGGAGGATTTTGTAAACGGGCGGCTGTTGTTATAACGCGTTCACCACCGGCAGTAGCATTACAGTTTCCATCCAGATCAGGATTAATGGTTCCGTTTACCCAGATATCCAGATGATCGGGGTCTTCGGCACCAGCACAACCAATAAAAGAAGTAGTAAAATCATCGCGGTCTTCAAAATTCAGGTAGGTATCAATTTCTATCATAATCGAATTGGTAATTCCGCCAGCACCCAGCGAACCTCCTGCTGTTCCACAGGCACATCTTCCGCGAGGGTCGTTTTGTATGGTAAAACTCATTCCGTCTGCTCCGGCATCACTTGATCCGAGATTAACAGTGAAATCATAGGTAAACCCTGCTGTAAAATCCAATGTGCTGTTTACATCCCATGCACATCCGCGTTGGTTGGTAGAATTAGGAGTTAACGTAACGCAGTTAAATGGTGAAACCGATGTGGCGTCATCTACCAGCGAGTATTGTGAATTGGTTGTATTGGCAGCTGTATAACGATATGCTAAAGTAGCACCGGTACCGGCTCCACCCGTTTGACACGAATAACGTGTTACAAATACCCGATAGGTGGCGGTTGTAGTTGGTGTAAAAGTTACTTCAGAAGATAAACTGCAGAAATCATCATTATAAGCATAGGACGTGGCTCCGGTTGTGTTATCTGTAATAGTAATTTGTGTATCAAATCCTGCTGTACCGCCATTACTGCAGAAGGTGAATGTATAGGTGTTGCATGAATTTCCGCTGAAAGTAAAATATTCACCGCGATCGACACCTGTAACTGTTTGCCATGCTGTGGCGGGAGTTAAACTTCCGGCATTAGTTCCACCTGCAGAAGAGCATTGTGCGCGCGATTTATCCACCAAAAGGAGACTAAACAGTATCACAATAACCATCCTGAAAATCATTCTCAGGCTGATAATTTCCGACAGAGGATGTTGAGGTGATTTCATTCTAAATCGTTTTAGAGTTTTGAACAAATAAAACCAAGCCTGGGCCTGGTAAAAAATGTGACGGCTAAGTTAAGGAAGCGTTGCCTCTTAATGAAATGAATATCTGTTAAATAAGAGAAAAAATTGTTGTACAGTTGTATTCCTTAATCGTTTTAGTTTATCGTTTTAGATATAATATCAAATGTTTAGCCTATAGTTTTATTTGAATCCTGAAAAACCGATAGTTATGGGAATTTAACTGAAAATTATCCGGCTGTTAAATATTAAAATCCTCTTCTCTGCATGTGCTTATACAAAAACAGAACGTATTACCGGCTGTAATTTATACCTTGGTTATAAACGGTTTATATATCATTTTAAAAAAATAAAATATCCCGTTGCACTATCAGGCCGGACTGAATACGATGATTCTTTTTTATAAAACTGTTAAATATGGAATAGGTGAAACAGAAATCTAAACTTTTTTAGGAATTATGCTTTATATTTGAAAGACAATGAAAAAAGTATCAATAGACGATGTTGCTAAAAGTTTAGGTGTATCCAAAACACTGGTTTCGCTGGTTATTAATAATAAATCAGAGCAATACGGAATCAGTGAGGAAACCAAACAACGGGTTTTAAAGAAAATTGTTGAAATGAATTTTCAGCCCAACCGTGCAGCACGTGGCTTACGTACCGGAAAATCAAATGTAATTGGTGTAATTGTTTCGGACATTTCCAACCCTTTTTATTCGAGAATAGCCCGTGTAATTGAAGACAATGCCCGTAAAGCCGGTTATCACATCATGTTATGCAGTTCGGATGAAGATGTGGATAAAGAACTTGAACTTATCAATATCCTTAAAAACTCTCAACAGGTGGACGGGTTGATTATTTCCTCCTCTCAGAATTCCCCTGCACAGCTTTCTCCATTAGCCAAGTCAGAGTTTCCTACTGTATTTATCGACCGTAGTATTGATAAACTGAAATGTGTTTCTGTTGGGGTAGATAACAAACAAGGGTCTGCTGATGCAGTAAACCAGCTTATCAAAAACGGTTTGAAAAAAATAGCCATATTTACTATCTCTCCTTCTTATATCAGTACTATTCACGACCGTTTGGAAGGATATAAACAGGCATTAAGAGACAATCAAATTAAATTTGACAAAAACCTGGTGCGCGAAATTCCTTTTTCGGATATAAAAAATTCTGTGAAGCGCGAACTGAAATCGCTTCTTTCCACATCCAGTGGAATTGACGGTTTGTTTGTTGTAAACAACCACATTGCCCTCGCCTGTCTCGAATCATTTTCAGAACTGGATATCCGTATTCCGCATGCACTGGCTTTTGTTAGTTTTGACGATATTGATGTGTTTAAATTCTATTCCCCATCCATTACGGCAGTGGCTCAACCGGTAGATGAAATCGGTGAAGTAGCTTTTGCAGAATTACTTTCGCTGATAAATAAAAACCGCCCGGAGGATAAACCATTGAAAATAGAATTACCTACCACACTGATGATAAGAAAATCGTGTGGTACCTATCTCAATTCAAAAATTACCGCATAACAATAATTTTCCCGGAGTAAATTCCTTTTTCCAAAGACAGTTTAATAAAATAAACTCCATCGGGAAGGATAAATTCATATCCTTTCATCCCTTTGTAATTATCGCTGAAAAGTATTTGACCTGTTCCGTTATACAATTCAAGAGAATATTCTTCATTGAATGGAATTCTACAGGTAAACACCCCGTTATTGGGATTGGGATATATTTCCATTGCCGTTCCTTCTGCTTCTTCCACACCCATAATAACCATTACCGTATCTGAAGTATAGGAACATCCAAAAGCATCTGTCATCACTACAAACCAATCTCCTCCTGAAGGAATAAGAACAGTATCTCCTTCAAGCCCGTTTACCAGGTTATTATTGTTATACCAGTCATAATTTATTCCCCCGGTCAATGACGCAAACAAAAACTGGTTCATTACTCCACCCTGTGTAAGGCTAAGTGTAAGCGAAGACGATTCGGTAATCTGAACGGTATCGCTCCACCCGCGGCATCCGTTACTGTTAGTGGCAGAATAACTGATCATCATAGTTGAATCAACCGTTATGGACATGGAAGTGTCTCCCGTATTCCACAAATAGCTGTCATAAAACATATCCACTGTTAAAACAGTAGATTGACCGTTACAAAATAATGTATCACCTGTTATAGCAGGAGTAAATTCTGTTGCCACCAGGGTACGAAAAGCATTTACTTTTCCATAGCCATAGCTTTGGTTGGGTGTGGTTCCTGTAAAGGAGTCGGCTTTTGCATTTCCGGTAAGAAGTGTTTTAAAATCCTGCCAGTTCATCGAGGGGCATTTTTCCAGCATCAGTGCGCCAGTTCCTGCAACGGAAGGTGTAGCGAGTGAGGTTCCTCCGTTTCTCATGTGCCATCCATCGGGAGAAATACGCGTAGGATCGTTGGTTTGCCAAAAGGTCAGTACCCACAAAATTCCGGCAGCAAAAGTGGGATCTCCGGGCGATACAACATCCGGTTTCACACGGTTATCACGCGTGGGCCCGCGACTGGAGTTCACTGAAATTTCTCCAACAGTGATGGGAAACGTATTGGTATTTCCGGCATAGTCGACATAACTGCTGTTGTTCACGTAATTTCCAACTGTAATTACACTGGAAAGACAGGTAAATGAACTTACAATAATTTTACTTGAATCGGGAGCCACATAATTCACCATATCGGGATATTGTGCCACTGTGGGAACACTTCCGCTTTGCATCATTCCCGCTGTTCCCATCCACGACTCAGTCCATACATCAAATCTTCCGTTTCCTGTTGTCATAAAGCGAAACAGGTATTGATTCGAATCGGGTTCATTGAGATGCACCTGTAAAAGATAATGGTCTCCCTGCAGTTCGGCATAATAATCCACGATAGCTAAAATGTCCACTCCGTTAGTAATGGTATCGGTTAGTGTGGTACCGAGATTTGATAGTACATTAAAAAAATCTGTTCTTCCCCTGAACCGGTAATTTCCGCCTGTAGAATCGTCCATACCTACTGCATATTGAACATTATTCAAATCAGCTGTATCGGCCCAAACTTCAAAAAACACGGCCCCGTAACCCAGGGCAGATTGTCCGGATGGTGTATAATTAAACCAGGTAAATGATGTATCGCTGTCAACTGTCGTTTCCAGGTGATAGCTGCCGATATTTCCCGAGTTTCCGGCAGCTGCAAAAACCAGTCTTCCGCCTTTTGCACGGATAAGACTATCTATATACAAAGCCGGCAAATCACGTCCATCGTGCGAGCCCTCATAAGTACCCAGGCTTATATTGATTACAGCCGGCATTCCTTTCGAATCAGCATAGTTGAAAATATAATCCACGCCATCTGCTATAGTGGCCAGCCAGTTAGTGGCAGAAAAATCACTTTCAACAATTACAATGTTGGCATCAGGCGCTGCACCACGGTGCGTGCCGCTGGCTAAACCGTTTCCGGCACCACAACCGGTAACATTGGTTCCGTGTCCCGAATCGTCCACATGCATACAGATACCGGCATTAATATCACTGCTGTCCCAAAGTTGTCCGTATCCATATTGCGGGGGTGTGCGGGTAGCATCAAAAGCCATGCTTTGGTCCCAGATGGAAACCACGCGCGAATTTCCCGCGGAATCCATAAAATCGGGATGCATAAAATCCACCCCGGTATCAATAAATCCAAAAATCACATTTTTACCCGTATACTTTTCATGTAAAGGAGCATAACCATTATGAACAGAATCGATATTATTCCTCAGGCGCATAGAGTCATTCAGGGCGACCGGCCTGTAGGTATCAAAATATATTTTTTTCACCCATTGCTGGCGCGAAAGTTCACCCAATGCTTTGGAAGAAATATGGACGGCTAAATACCCTGAAAAACTGTATTTCACAACACCCCCGTTTTCTTTTACAAAATCGCGGATTTTATCATGGTCGCCAGCCACATACACATCTGTAAAATTGTTTTTTGGGGAGTTCAAAAACTGTTGCAACCGTATATTTCCCTTTTGTGAAAATAAGGTGGTAGCGAATGAAACACAACAGAAAATAAGGGTAAGGCGGGTAATTTTCTTTATCATAGCAGCCATTTGAGTTATTAAATTTAATCAAAAAATTGAGTGCATTCATCAAAACGGGGCACGAAACTTATATTTTTTTCGATAAATCTGATTTTCTACGGTTAAATTAACTATTTTCGTGATTCAAAAAATACCCTGAAAAACGTATGAATAAAAATTCTGTATTAGCATTAGTTTTGGGTTCATCCCTTTTTATCGCTTCCTGCAAAAAGGAAGAAGCGGATACCGATACCCAATCGGCTGTAGATTATGCTTATCTGAAGCTGGGTTACAATACGGTTTTACCGGTAACCAACAATATTACCGTAAATGAAGAAGGCCTGGATAAAACCAATCTCTATACTTGTGCCACTGTTACTCGTATAGCCGGAGACACCACCAACTGGCCTGCCAGCGGTGATACACTGGTGTATGAAGTAAATTATGGCACTTCGGGCTGTGTGGATACTGACGGCCGAATGAAATCGGGGATACTGACTGTTTCTTTTTACAGTAACTTCCAGCTAAGCGGAGGCCAGGTTCGGGTGGTTCCTACCAACTTTTATGTTGACGGACTGAAATTTGAAGGAGATATGACCCTTCAAAACAATGGAAATTATAACTATTCTAAAGTAGTTACAGGCGGAAAATGTGTTGCTTCTACGTGGACTATCTCATACGATGGAACTACAACTATGACTTGGACAGCGGGATTCAATACCCCTACCGATCCAACAGATGATTCTTATTCATTTACAGAAGCAGCCAATGCCGTTAACCGCAAAGGTTCAGCTTTTACTGTATCCACAACAAGTGCTGTAATCAAAAACTGTAACTGCAAATGGATCAGCCAGGGAACAGTAGAAATAACTCCTTCGGGACTTGCTACACGCACCATTGATTTCGGAAACGGAACATGCGATCAGCAGGCTACATTAACAATTAACGGAAAAGTTTTTAACTTCGAAATGCAATAAGATTGCAACTTGCAGGAAGGTATGCTGGACATCTTTGATATTTATGATAAACTGGAGCGTAATAACATTATGCTCTCTTTTAAGGGCTCGGTTACATCAGAGTTACTTACTTCCATTTTACAGATCATGGAGTCGAAGCTGGGTTCTGTGGATGAATCTCCCAAGATTAAAAAGAAAGTGTTTAATGTATTGGTGGAATGTCTTCAAAATCTTTATCATCACATTGACGAAATTCCCGACAATGAAAGTTATAAGTCGGCTATTTTTATGATTGGAAAAAAAGATGATCATTACTTTATTCTTACCGGAAATTTTATTCTTTCTGAAAATGTAACCAACCTGAAAGATAAGCTGGATACTATTAACGGAATGGACAAAGAGCAATTGAAAGAATACTACAAGGCTGTGCTCAATAATGGTATGATGTCGCAAAAAGGTGGCGGAGGATTAGGGATGATTGACATAGCGCGTAAATCAGGACAGAAACTGGAATATAATTTTATGCCGGTAGACAATACGAATTCTTTTTTCTCACTTAATGTAAAAGTAACACCCAACTAAATAAGCAGAACCATGGAAAACATTAACATTGAAGGAACACCAAAAACACCGACTGTAAGTTTTAATAAAGAAAGCGGTATTCTGGAGATCAAAGGGCGTTCTATCCCCGAAAACTCCATTGAGTTTTACAAACCCATGCTCGACTGGATTGAAGCTTATGCCAAAGGCCCGAAAGCTGAAACCCAGGTGAACATCAAACTGGAATATTTCAATACCAGTTCATCCAAATGTATTCTTGATGTATTCAAGAAACTGGAAACAGTAACCTCTACCAAAATGGTGATTAACTGGTTTTATGAGCAGGATGATGAAGATATGCTGGAAGCCGGTGAAGATTACCAGGCTATCATTAATATTCCTTTCAAGATGATTGAAGTGGAAGAACTTGCTTAAACAAAAAAATTCTGCCTGTTTGACTCTGCCTGTAAAAAAACGGGCAGAGTTTTTTTTGAAAAATATCAGGGAGAAATAAGATTGGTTTTTATCGCACCTTCAATAAGAATAATACAGGTTTCCTTTTTACCTGAATGCTGCAACTGCTCTTCTTTTATCATCACGTAAATTTTTCCTTTCAGTTTATCTCCTGCCTTATACTTTTCCCTGTCCAGTTCCAGTTTTTGCGAAGTGGTGGTCCACGTTAGTTTTTGTGACCGCTGCAGCGAAGGATAGGCCGTCCAGTACTGGCACGAAAATTTTCCATTAATAACTTTTACCAGGAGATTGTCATAAGTTGAAGCCGTCATATCGTTCAGAAAAAGCAGTAAGGTATCTCCTTTATACCAGGCATCACAATACCTTATTATATGTTCATATCCCTGCTGCGAAACACAATTAGCAGTGTGAACCATTTTAGCTGTATCAATTACCGGGTTTCCCAGGCTGTCTGCCAGTGCAGATGAATAGCTGCCATCTTCATTCTGCAGCATAAACCACTGAAGGCTATAATACTCTTTTTCAAAAAAAGTATCTCTCAAAGAAACATCATATTTTACTTTCGAAATTTTTTGCACCGGTTGCGGAAAAGCAGGCTGGGTATATGCTACCGGAAATCCGATCGCCAAAAAAAACAAGGTAAGCAGCAGATATAGTCTCATACATTCAAAATTATCAAAAAAAATACCTGTAAACGCTCATAACTATTATCCGCTATGCGTTGATTTTTTAAAATAAAATCCCCGTTTTGTTAAAAATAACCGGATCGGGTTTTGTATGCACAAGGATTTTTCAACCACAGGCAACCATCTGAAAAACACCTCGTCAAACTAACATAAAAAGGACAACCCTTGTTATGACCACTACTGCAAAAAAGACCACCTTTATGCATTCTGCTATGAAAAAGATCCTCGCGTTTTTTGGATTGCTACTGTTTCTTATACCTTCAGCCTTTTCGCATTCTGTTCAGGTAGCTTATTGCGTAAGCTGCAATGGCGACCTGCGGATATTTGTTGAACACTGGCATAGTACAGAAAATCCTGCCGGAACCAATATGACGATTACACTTACTGTAAACGGAGTTCCTTCTACCCAAACCCAGTCACCTGTTACCGGCATTGTTGATATTCCTTTTGGATCATTACCAGGATGTGTTACTCCTGTAACTGTTGCTGCCCAATGTCCCGGTCAGGCCAATTTGTATAATGATTGGGTTATTTACGATTATACAGGTTTGCCTTCTGGTGTTCCTATTTCTTTTACTATTGTTTCAGGAAATACGGTGTTCACTCAAGACGGCTGCGGAATGTATCCACTCACTGTGAATTTCACCATTCCGGGAACAACAACGGGGGGAAGTCCGGTAACTGGATGCGTGGGCCAACCACTGCCCGACATCACTTTTGGTGCCGGAACTACATGGACAAATGATAATACCGGAATCGGTTTGCCGGCTTCGGGAAGCGGAAATATAACCGGCTTTACGCCCACTGCTCCCGGTGTAGCCAACATCAGTTATACGTCAGGGTGCGAGTCAGGTACTTTTCCTATCACCATTGATGCCGGTTCTTCAGCCAGTTTTACTGAAAGCACTAACGGCAACCCCGTTTGTTTGGGCACGACTGTCAATTTTACAAGTACATCTTCCGGAGCTTCGTCATGGCAGTGGGATTTTGGGGATGGGAATACTTCCACTCTTGAAAACCCCTCTCACACTTATGCAGCACCGGGAACATACATTGTCTCACTCCTCGTACCAAATAATATGGGATGTGACGGATACGCATCAGATACGGTTATAATTGCTCCCTTTCCTGTGCCATCATTTACAACCACACCGGGATGCCCGGGATCCAACAGTACAGCCAACAATACTTCCACTATAGCTTCGGGAACCATGAGCTATCAATGGACAATGAATGGTGCTGTACCCGGAACTTCCATTGCACAAAATCCTTCCTTTCAATATGCAACAGGGGGAACATATTCCATTCAATTGATCGCCACTTCGGATGTGGGTTGTGTGGACTCCATCACCCAAAATATTGTGATTCCCTATATGCCCAATCCGGAATTCACTTTCACCAATGAGTGTGTGGGAACAGCCAACTCTTTTACTGATCAAAGTACCGTAACCAATGGAACTATCACTCAATGGAACTGGGATTTTGGTGACGGAACTCCGGCCGGAAATACACAAAATCCAACTCACGTTTACGCCACCACCGGCACATTTAATGTAACGCTTACTCCTATTACCAATGACGGGTGCCTGGGACCAACAATTACCCACCAAGTAACTGTAACTCCTATGCCCACTGCTACATTTAATGTTACAAATGCCTGTGTAGGACAACAGGTAAACGCCAACAATACCAGCTCCACAGGTTTTACCTACGACTGGGATTTTGGAAATGGCGACACGGATACTGCCTATAACGCTACCAGTACTTATGCAGCAGCAGGAAATTATACGGTTACGCTGATTATTATGTCGGGAGTTGCCTGTGGCGATACAGCAACACAAACCGTTACCGTATATGATACCCCGGTAGCAGATTTTACATTTATCAACCAATGTTTGGGAACTGCTATACCATTTACTGATCAATCTACGGTTTTAAGCGGCACTATTGCGCAATGGGACTGGGATTTTGGAGATGGATCGGGAACATCTGCATTACAAAATCCTTCCTACAGTTATACACCAGACGGATCAAATGATGTAACGCTTACAGTAACTTCCAGCAACGGATGTGTTGACAGTGTCACACAATCCGTTACTACCTACCCGATTCCGGCAGCAGCTTTTGTGATGACTTCAGTTTGTGAAGGAGCTGTTACAGGTTACACTAACCAGTCGACCGTTAGTTCAGGTACGATTGCCATTAACGACTGGGATTTTGGTGACGGAACAAATTCTGCACTTGCCAACCCTACCCACATTTATCCCGGTGACGGAACTTTTTCGGTTACCTTAACTGTTACTTCTTCCAACGGATGCGTTGATTCCACTACCCAGAATGCTACTGTTTATCCTGAGGCAACCGTTAATTTTTCAGCTGATGTAACACAAAGTTGTTCACCGCTGTGTTTTAATCTTACCGACAATTCATTTGTTGCCGGTGGCACTATCAATCAAACCATCTGGGTGCTCAGTACAGGTGAAAATTCCAGTTCAGCCAATCCTAATTTTTGTATTTATAACACTTCGCAGGTGCCTTTGCTGATTGATGTAACACTAACTGTTACTACCAGCAACGGGTGTGTTTCTGATTCCACGATTAACGATATGCTTTCTGTATTTCCAATTCCCATTGCATCTTTTTCTGCCGATCCGCAACCCACCACTATCTGGCAACCTGAACTGACTTTTACTGATTTAAGTGTAAGCAGTATTGACACATGGAGCTGGGATCTGGGTGACGGAACGTTGGATACTGCAAGCAATCCCGTTCACGAATATGCTGTTCCCGGAACGTATGATGTTTACCTGCTGGTGGAAAATATTTACGGATGCACAGATGATACACTTGTCCCCGTAGTGATTGATCCTTTGTTTATCATGTATGTTCCCAATACATTTACACCTAACTCTGACGGGATAAACGAAGTTTTTATTCCCATGTTCGAAGATTATTCCATCGATCCCACACAATATGAGTTTATGATCTTTAACCGCTGGGGCGAACTGGTGTTTCAAACCGATAACGTAGACAAAGGATGGGATGGCACCTACAGGGGTATGATCTCGAAACAAGACACCTATGTATGGAAAATAAAAGTGAAAGACATGGTATCAGGTAAAAAAGAAGTTTTTTACGGACATGTGAATCTTCTGAAATAATTTGTTAGTAAATGGTCAGGAGTCAGTGGTTATCAGTTTTAGTTATTTAGTTATAAGTATCGGGTGTTTTAGAACTTAACTGATCCAGGAATTTCACTTCTTAATTCAAAACTCATGTATTCATCATTCACTATTCGTCATTTTTAGAATATCGTCATTTGTATCTTTAGTGATTTTTTGAAGTTACCTCGTTAATATCGGAAGGTATTCCAGCCACGGCCCTACTTCATCCTTATGTTGTTTAGCCATTACCCGTGCAATTTGTGCAAGGTGGCTAAGGTCGTGCACCACCCAGGTGGCCAGTAATTGCCTAAGGGTTACTTCTCCAAATTTCTGATGAATACCGGTGAGGCCAAGTTCTTTTTCTGTTAGTTCCAGTGATAAAAGATAACGGATATTTTTATCACGCAGCGTTTTAAATTCAGTAAGCAGATCATTAATGGATTTTCCTTTACTTTCTTCGTACATGGCAAAACGGTCGTAGGGTGGAAAGGCTTTGTTGCCGGCATCACTGAGAATAATATTCATTCTTATCACCCAATCGGTTTGCTCTCCGTGAACAAGGTGACCTATAACGTCATAGGGACTAAAGCTGTCTCCTCCTTCATTGAGCATGTGCCACTCCTCTGAGCTGTCGCGTAAAAGATATTCGAGAACAGAAGGGGTTTTTTCCAGTATTTCCACCGACTTTTCAATTGAAAATTCCATAGTTAGTTTTTTAATTATTTTTCCAGGAGTTTTTTCCTGAGCATAGTAAGGGCGGTGAGTGCTGTACGGTGAATATTCCTTATGCGGTCGGCTTCAAACAAGAATTTTTTCGATTCCACACCACCGGGAAAAGCTATGGCAATCCAAACGGTGCCCACGGGTTTTTCGTCACTTCCTCCGTCAGGGCCCGCTACTCCCGAAACGGCAATAGAATAGCCGGTTTGAAATTTTTTCTGAATTCCCAACGCCATTTGTTCTACAACTTCCCTGCTTACTGCACCATAATTATTCAGGTCAGCTTCTTTCACTTCCAGTATTTCTGTTTTGATACGATTGGAATACGAAACCACCGTTCCCATAAAATAAGCTGAGCTTCCCGGAACGGATGTAATCATATGGGCAATATATCCGCCTGTGCAACTTTCGGCTGTAGAAAGTGTTTGTTTTTTTTCTGTCAACAGATTTCCCACCAGCTGTTCGAGCCGGTCATTTTCAAAACCATAAATATATTGTGGTACGAGTGTCAGAAGTTCGTTTATATATGTATTCACCTGCTTTTCCAGATTATTCTTTTCACCTCCCTTTGCGGTGATACGAAGTTTTACAATTCCCGGTGAGGGAAGATAAGCGAGGCTGAGTCCGTCATTTCTGAGGCGTGTTTCCCAGTCTTTAATTATTTCTGCCAGGAACGATTCACCGATTCCCTGTGTAAGAATGGTACGGTGAACCAAATGCGGAAGAGGGAATCTTTCTTTCAGGCGCGGAAGCACTTCATTGGTCATTATTGCTTTGGTTTCGTAAGGAACCCCGGGCATGGAAATCACAATTTTCCCGTTTTTTTCAAACCACATACCTGAGGCAGTGCCCAGAGGGTTAGTAAGCACAGTACAATTATCAGGAAGATCGGCTTGTTGCCTGTTTACCTCCGATACTTCCCTTCCGCGTTGCGAAAAATAAGATTCTATCCGCTGAACGATATCAGTATTCCTTACCAGTTTCGAACCAAAATAGGAAGCGAGGGTAGATTTGGTAATATCATCATTGGTAGGGCCAAGTCCACCTGTCATTAAAATAATATCTGCCGGTGAAGCGGAAATGGCGCTGATGATCTCTTCGCGCTGGTCGCTGATGGTAGTGATCCGGTGGATTTCTATCCCAAGCAAACTCAACTCACGTCCTATCCATGCGGCATTTGTATTTACCGTTTGGCCGATAAGCAACTCATCGCCAATAGAAATGATCTCTGCCTTAACTGTCATCTGAGCGCCAAAATTACCATTTTTTGTGGCAAAATATTTGTATGTTTGAAGACAAACTAAAACCCACTATGAAAACCAGGATCATTATAGCCGTTGCAGCCGTAACCACCCTTGTTGCCTGCACCGAATTGGAAAAAGCCATGGATACTGCCAATACCATTACCGGTGGCACTTCGGGAGAGAAAAAATTGACTAACGAAGATGTTATCAAGGGGTTAAAAGAGGCTCTTTCAGTAGGAACCAATAATTCTTCGTCTACTGCATCAAAACTTGACGGTTTTTACAAAAACCCGAAAATTTTTATTCCTTTTCCTCCGGATGCTATTAAAGTAAAGGAAAAAGTGGAGCAACTGGGAATGAAAAACAAAGTGGATGAATTTATTATGACGATGAACCGCGGTGCAGAAGAAGCGGCAAAAGAAGCCGGCCCTATTTTCCTGAATGCCATTACCAGTATGAGCATTGCCGATGGATTTGGTATTTTGAACGGGGGCGATAATGCCGCTACCAAATATCTCGAAGATAAAACTTCTACCGCCCTCTATAATGCTTTTTTACCCAAAGTAAAAGTAGCTTTACAAAAAGTAAAACTTACCGATTACTGGAACCCGATCATCACCAAATACAACCAGGTAACTTCGCTGACAGGCGGACAACAGGTAAATCCCGACCTGGATGATTATGTAACCAAAGGCGGAATAAAAGGAATGTTTGTGCTGATTGCTGAAGAGGAATTAAAAATACGTAAAGACCCTGTTGCACGTGTTTCCGAGATCCTGAAATCAGTTTTCGGAAGTCTTGATAAATAAACATGAAACCTGTCGCGCTTCAGTCCTCTGAAAAACCTATTGAGCCCTCTGAACTGATTGTTACTCCTGCCGGGGCGATCTATCATCTCAATCTTCTTCCTTCGCAGGTAGCAGAAAATATTATTGTGGTGGGCGACCAAAACCGGGTAATTGAAATTTCAGAACATTTTTCATCTGTTGAATGTAAAGTAAGTAACCGGGAATTCGTTACGCATACAGGAGTATATAACGGGAAACGTATTTCAGCTATTTCCACAGGAATCGGAACCGATAATGTGGATATTGTGCTGAACGAACTTGATGCTTTATTCAATATTAATCTTTCCAGCAGGAAAATAAAGGAGAAAAAAACTTCCCTCAACATTGTTCGCCTGGGAACAAGCGGATCGCTGCAGGAAGATATACCTGTCGACTCTTTTGTATGTTCTACTCACGCAGTGGGATTTGACGGAGTGATGCATTTTTACAAAACGATTTACGAAAAAGATGAGGCGGAACTACTGGAAGCATTTATTGCGCAAACAAGATGGCCCAAACAATTCAATCCGCCCTATATGGTAAAAGGAAGTGAGGCCCTTGTAAAAAGAATAGGAAAAGATATGATCACCGGAATTACGGCTACTTCCAATGGTTTTTACGGCCCGCAGGGAAGACAATTACGGCTGGAAGCTGCGGCCGGGGATGTAAATGAACGCCTGAGAAAGTTTGCTCATAACGGACTTCGGATATGCAATTATGAAATGGAAACTTCTTCACTCTATGGTTTAGGCGCATCTCTTGGACATCATACCGCTACTGTTTGTGCTATTATTGCCAACCGGTATCGAAAAGAATATTCAAAAGATTATCATACCACAATAAAAAAACTGATTGAAGTGGTGCTGGAGAGGATGTGAAGGTTAAAGGTTGGAGCCGGGCGGAAACTTAAGGCTGGATAGGTTCGGCTATTTTCTTATCTCAAATCCCGAAAACCCCTGCCATTTATTTTCACCAACAACTATTTTATCCACCCTTGCTGACGAGGGGCCGTGTTTGCACCATTTGATTAATTCATTCACTTTTTCTTCTTCACCTTCTGCTTCGATATATACTGATCCATCATCCACATTCTTCACAAACCCTGCCACATCCAGCCCGATTGCCTTTTCACGTGTATAATAGCGAAAAGATACACCCTGCACCTTTCCATATACTTTTATAACGACTGATTTTTTCATGCAAAACAAATGTAAAAATAATCAGTATTTATAAATTAAGACGGGAATAACCAATAAATGTCTTTTTCTGCGTCCATCTGCGGGAAATAAACTTTTCGAAAACAGCTCCCGCAGATTTTGCTGATTTATGCTGACAACATCCGGTAAAAACTACTCACCATCCTCCGCAACAAAAGCCAGTTTCTTACCATCGGGACTAATAGCCAAACGGGTGATGCCTTTTATTTTTGGAAAGTCAAATCCTTTTAGCTGAATCCAGTTTTTTGGTGACGTATAATTAAATTGTGTCAACCTGTTTCCGTCTGCCATCCAGATATTGAATCCGTCAAAAACAAAATCTTCGCCTTTTCCCGGGGCATTAATTTCGAAAGCGGTATGGTTTCCGGTAGCTGAAACAACTTTATTTCCGCTTTTGCTGAAATATGTGGTATATACCCATGGATCTTTTCTTTGAAAAACCGTCCAATGATAAAAACACCTTCCCACCGAATCATCCATGACAAATTCTGATAAAGTATCTTTTTTTGATTTCGGAAGCTGCACTTTTCTGAGCGTATGAATATCATTTTTACCCAGTATAAAAGCAGTTAAATGATTTTCGTCTTTCCATTGATAATATCCCACCGAATCCAGTTCTTTATTAATAATGGAAAGAGTTCCTCCCCTTTTTTTCATTTTCCAGAGTCGTTGTGTTTTTCCGTCTTTTTCCACCATCACCACTGAAATATATTTCCCTCCCGGCATTTCTTTCGGGCTGAATTCACTGGTGAGAGGAGTGTTGGACAAATTTTTGGTTTGTTTTTTCATTATGTCATAGCGATAAATATCCGCTGTACTGTCGCTGCGCATGGAAGTGAAATAAATGTATTTGTTATCAGACGAAAAACAGGGCTGATTGTCGTAACCTTTGTGTTGCGTGACATTTTGCAGATTATTAAATACTATTCCCGAATCGGTGCGATGAATATCCACGATATAAATGTCACCGGATGCCTGTGCGTGCAGAAAGTAAACTAAAAAAAACAATGTTATGGTAAATAAAATTTTCATCTGTTTTTTTTATCAGTTCAGGTATTTTTGTTTTATTTCCTGTAATACTTTTTCTTCTTCTGGCGAAACTTTATCATCCACCATAGCTGCTTTTTCCATTATACGGTATACTTTTTCACGCTTCTTTTTTTCATCCGGCATTTTCACTCCCAGTTTTCCGCTGGATGACAATTCCCAAAGCGCTGAAACATTCTTTGCATTATATCCCATTTTTTTGGCCATGGCAAACGCATGATCACGTTCTTCATCCGAAAGCGAACCATCGGCAGACAAAACTACCATCATATTATTGAGCGCATAATCGCGGATATCGATATCCACTTTTTCTATCCTGCGTTCTTCTTTTGAATTATAAACCGCATTGCTCACCGAATTTCTGAATGTCATATAATCGGAAACATTCATATAATCATAAACGATCCAGTCTTTGGAATCATCGTTCAGTACATTTCCGCAGTATTCGCATTCGAGTGCCAGCGAATCGGCTGCAGTGGCACCACAGGAGGAACATTTGTGGGAAAACGCAGAGAATCTGCCTGCCTGCGATTTTTTCTTTTTGGTAAGCAGCAAATACATTTCCCCGGCAAAGGGCACATTATTGATGACATGAAGTTTTCCTTCTTCCACGGTCACACACTGCTCCATATAGTTGATGTGAAAAGGTGCAATGAGATTATCCCCGTCTTCGAATAAATTAACCATTGTCACCTGTTCGGTGAACAAGCGGTTATAAAGCAAACCTTCTTTTTGAGCCAGCTGAAATTTTTCAGCAAATTCTTTGGTTGAAAATCTGCGGATGCGATTCCTGTCACGCAGTGCGTAAGCCACTTTCAATTGTAAAAACGCATTACTGGCTTTATCCTCGAGCCATTGAGCTGAAAAATTCTCGCCAATCCGGTTATATACCGATTTCAATAACGATTCACGGGCACCGCTGCTTTGGTTCTGGCGAATGAATTGAGCGGGCTGCGTAATTTCGCATAAAACCCAATCATGATCACCAAGGTTGGTGAACGACCCGCATGACTGGCAAACGCTTACTTCTCCCATTTCTTCGGGGAGCACTGCTTTGCAATTGGGACACTTATCGTCTGAATAAATATCATTGCCGGTAGCATTTTTTTTGCGGGCAAATGTCCAGTATTCCACAAATGTTTCTTTGAATTTTTGGTTGAGCTCTGAATATTTTTCTGAAATAAACTGGTCGTCAATCCATGCTTTTACCTGTACGTGTATCACATCATTTTCCGGTTCACTGTCTACTGCAACAATTTTGAATTCCTGCAGATCCAGCGTGTTTATTTTATTGGTTTGTTTCAATTGTTCCATCATCAGCATCTGAACAGAAAATCGCTGGTACATTCCATCAGAAATAAATTTTCTCACTTTTCCCAGTTTTTTTGCCGACCAGGCCTGTTGCATATCGTAAAAAGCTTTTTTCATCTTTTCAGTAAATTCACTTTCGCTGAATTTCTCCAACTGAGAAAGCCGGGTTTTTAATTTATTATCAGGAATAAATCCCTTATCCACTTTTTTAAACTGGTTAAGGGGAGACCGCCTGTGATAGGAACGATATCCGTACCAGGCAAGAAAAACCAAAACGCCATAAAAAATAACATTATAGGGAAAAGGAAGTGTTGCTGCATAAATCAGCAGGTAAATAATTATTGCAATAAATTCCCCGTCACCTGAGCCTCCGTCACTTCCGCTGCTGTAATCGCTGCTACCAAAATCACCACCGCCTCCTCCGCTGTCACCACCTCCTGCTCCTCCCATCCGGGCCGCTACATGGATAGCTATTACCAATAGCATTAGCAATATTGAGTACTTTTTGAGATGTTTCATACAGCCGGTTTTGTGCCTTTAAATTTAAAAGAAATGAATACAAAAACAACTATAAATGGTGAAATAAATGTTCCTGCAGCTTGCCCCATCCGCTCTTCGCTTTTGCATAGCTTACTCTTACGCTGAAGCTTCAGCCCAGGCGCACAGCGAAGCAAAGGGCGTGGTTGGCAGCAAAAGGTCAATAGTTTAGTGTTCTGTTTGAGTTTTCTCTATGACTTAAACGCTATCCCTTCCTTCCCAGTTCCTTCCTCAATCTTTCCAGGTGTTTCGTCTTAACAGGACTACGGTGAGTGATGGCCCAGGTGGTGTAATAGCGATGATGTTCCAGAAATTTTATCTGCATCAGCAGCCAGTCGCGGGAAGTGAGATGTTTTTTGCGGACTTTTAATTCTTTATACAGCGTTTCTGCAATTTCAGGATAATCTTCGCGGCCGAGGTAATCATAATCGGCATCATTCATTATTTTTTGTAATAACGTTTTGGGTACTGCTTTAGTTTTGGTGGTGTTGATGATCCCACAAATAATTTTTACCTGGCCGGTAGAAAAACCAAATGGCGGAAGTATTTTCTGCGCATATTTCACAGCCAGTATTTCGTTTTGTTCATAGCGATGTATGTATCCTGTGTCATGCAACAAGGCGGCTGTATCGAGCAATAGCTGTTCATCAGCAGGAACGTTTTCTTCCCTGCCATTTATTTTTACAGCATTCATCACATCTATCGTGTGATGAACTCCATGATAATAGAGATCATCGCTTAGTTCATTTCGCAAAGCAGATAACACCTGTTCTTTCAGTATTTCAAACTGTATTTCAGAAATACCGGCAGCAGAACGTAAATCGTCATTGGCCAATTTACCTTTTCTTTCCACTGAAAATTCGGGACGAATGCTTTCCACAAAATGCATTTTCACCTTTCCAATGTATTTGGCATCAATTTCTCCGCGCGAAGAACAAACGAAATAATTCTTCACCTGTTTATAGGTTTCTTCTGATATATTTATCTTTCCGGGAGTACTTGCCCCTTCGAGCCTCGCAGCGATGTTCACCGTATTTCCCCAGATATCGTATGCAAATTTTTTCTTCCCTATTACTCCTGCCACTAGCGGCCCCGTGTGAATTCCGATCCGCAACTCCCAATAAGCTTTCCCGGCACGTATATTCCTTCTTTTTTCCTTCTCCATAAAATTCACTATTTCGTTAGCTGCCATTACCATCTGCAGTGCATCTTCTTTCACACTAACGGGAACCCCGCATACGCACATGTAAGCATCACCAATAGTTTTTATTTTTTCTATGGAATATTTTGAAATAATCTTGTCAAATTCATTAAAGTACCAGTCGAGCTGATTGACCAGTTCTACCGGGGCCAGTTCAAGTGTTTTTACAGAGAACGCTTTAAAATCGGTGAACATTACCGTTGCTGATCCAAATCTTTTGGGAAGAGCTTTCCCGTTTTCCTGGATCTCTTCTGAAACGGAAGCAGGAAGAATATTTAATAAAAGGTGTTCTATTCGTTTTCTCTTTTTATAGAGGCGGATGAACAATTCTACTTTTGCCCTTACTATACCGGCACGGAAAGGTTTGGTGATATAATCTACCGCGCCACTGTTGTAAGCCTTAATTATATTTTCAGCTTCGTCTTCGTTGCTGTTGGTAAGAATGACATATTGTTCGGCCGATTTTTTTTTGCCCAGCAACTCATGCACCAGTGAAAAACCATTACTGTCGGGCGTATGCACATCAGTAAGAATAACGGCAAATTCCATATACCGGGCAAGGTCGATGGCTTTGCGCACACTGTTGGTAAAATGCAGCTCGGCATAAACAGGGGCAAGAATGGTTTCCAGTTGCTTTCGTACAATAGGATTATCTTCAATGATCAGTACTTTGGGCTGCATGGATGCAATAATAATAAAATTTCCCTATTTATGGTGTGAGCCGGCCCACTGCCGGTGAAATCAATTGGAAAATACAGTGGTTAACAGAAAATTGGAAAAAATATCAGAAGGAGCGATCATTTTCTGGTCGTAGGGAATAGATTTTCCATAACGTTCTTTGAGTTTAAGCTGCACCACCGGGTTGTCGAGTTTGTATTCTTTCAGCGCTTTCGGCTTTCCCAATTCAATGCCTGTACATTCGCCATATATTTTCCATACCAGTTCCGAGCAATATAATTTTTCATCTCCCCATTCGAAAAAAATGTCATAGTGCTTTCCGTTTTGTTTTTCGGCCCAGGCCAGCATTTTTTGTTCCACTGATTTATTGATCAGTGAGTCGGCACCGACTATTCTTTTTACCACGTATTTCCCTTCATTTCCTCTTTTGGCCCATTCTTCAACAGAAGTAAATTTAACGGGTTCCACTGCTTCAAAAATGTATGGTTTTCCGTTTTTCACGATCACCACTCCGCAATGGTTATAGACGGAACCGGTGGCCAGCTGAATGGCAAATCCCTGCGAACCGGCATAGCTCTGAAAAACGATATCACCTGTTTTCCACTCAAAAGCCCCCGCCCTGAGGGAAAACAAGCCCCATAACAGAAAACATACGATCCATTTTATTCGCTTTTCCATAATACGGAGGATTATTGACATAAAATTAATGAATCATAAAAAGCCCGTGCGTTAAAAAAAGCTAAATCAAACGGATGAAATGGCACTGAAAACCCCGTTTTTCCCTAAACCGCATAGTTTTTGATAAACGGTAAACATAACCCTGAAAATTTACCTAATTTTCGGCATTAAACCTGCCACCATGAGAACACGAATTGCCTTTTTGCTTTTTACTGCTTTCACCCTTCAACTGAATGCTCAAAAAGAGATCACCAACGAACTGATCTGGTACAGCCGGACTTTTGTCCCCGAAAGTGTGGATGAAGTGCGTTCGATGAACGATGGTGAACATTTTACAGCTCTGGAAGCCGACACTAAAAACATGACCGAGGTAAACAAATATGCCTATAAGGATTATTCGAAAAAAGGAACCATTGTGAATTCAGCCGATGTGGTTTATAAAGACAGCCCGGTGATGATAGAAGATTATGAGTTCAATGCTGATGAAACAAAAATGCTGATTGCTACAGAAACCGAACCGGTATACCGCAGATCGTATTATGCGCAATATTATATCTACGATATCAAATCAAAGACCACTACTCCCCTTGCCGATCCCGGAAAAGGAAAACAAATGCTGGCCGAATTTTCTCCCGATGGAAAAATGGTGGCATTCGTAAGAGGGAATAATATTTTTATTTATCATCTCGACACCAAAGCCGAAACGCAGGTAACCACCAACGGAGAAAAAAATAAAATCATTAACGGTACCACCGACTGGGTATATGAAGAAGAATTTTCTATTGTAAAAGGATTTTACTGGTCGCCCGGATCGACAAAACTGGCTTATTATACGTTTGACGAAACGAATGTAAAGGAATTTGAACTGGAATTTTATGGTTCGCTCTATCCGCAGCAATACAAATTCAAATATCCAAAAGCGGGTGAAGACAATTCAAAAATATCACTCAGCATCTATGACCTTAAAAAAGGACACACCCCTGTGTCTCTCGGGGAAGAAGCGGATATTTACATTCCAAGAATAAAATGGACCAACAATGATAACCGCCTGGTGGTATTGCGCATGAACCGCCTGCAGAACAAACTGGAATATTGCATGGTGGAAACAGGAAACTCTTCCAATACGGTAACCGCATTAAAACTTAACCCGTTTTATACAGAAAAATCTGAAACGTATATTGACATTACAGACGATCTTACTTTTTTCAATAACCGCGAGGCGTTGGTTCGCACCAGTGAAAAAAACGGGTATAACCATATTTACGTTGTAGGATTTGACGGAAAAGAAACTCAAATCACATCCGGCAACTGGGATGTTACCGAGTTTAAGGGAATGGATGAGAAAAAAGGAATTATCTATTATGTTTCCGTTGAATCATCGCCCATGGAAAAAGATTTGTATTGCATCAAAACAGACGGAACCGGGAAGAAAAAACTTTCCACGCGCAAGGGAACCAATGATGCTTTGTTCAGCAACGGCATGAAATATTATATCAATTATCATTCGGATGCCAACACACCCTCTTATATTTCGCTGCACGATGCTACAGGAAAACAATTAAAAGTTTTGAAAGACAACCAGGAACTCATCAACAGGATGTCGCAATACAAAATGAATAAAAAAGAGTTTTTTAAATTCAAAACATCGCAGGATGTGGAGTTGAACGGATGGATGATAAAACCCATCGGCTTTGATGAGAAGAAAAAATATCCCGTTTATCTTACTTTTTATGGAGGCCCCGGTAAAAATGAAGTGGAAGATGCCTGGGACGGAGCTTCTTATTTCTGGCACCAGTTGTTGGCTCAAAAAGGATACATGATTGTTTGTGTGGATCCGAGGGGAACGATGTATCGCGGGGAAAAATTTAAAAAATGTACGTACCTGCAACTGGGTAAATACGAAACAGAAGACCTCATAGAAACTGCAAAATACCTGGGTAATTTGCCCTACGTAGACAAGTCGCGTATCGGTTGCCAGGGATGGAGCTATGGCGGTTACATGACTCTGCTATGTATGACCAAAGGAGCCGACTATTTTAAAATGGGAATATCGGTAGCGCCTGTTACCAACTGGAGGTATTATGATAACATCTATACCGAACGATTTATGCGCAGGCCACAGGAAAATGCAGATGGATACGATACCAATTCTCCGATTAACCATGTTTCAAAACTTAAGGGTAAATTGCTTATTGTACATGGTTCTGCCGATGATAATGTACATTACCAGAACACCCTTGAAATGACCAACGCCTTTATTAAAGCAGGAAAACAATTCGATATGTTCGTTTACCCCAACCGCAACCACGGCATTTACGGGGGAAATACACGATTGCACCTGTATACGATGATGACGGATTATGTGCTGAAGAATTTGTAGATACATTTCAATCAAATGATTTCCAATAAAAAACAACACAAAATAGTAATATGAGAAAGATAATTTTAGCGATGATGATCTTCACTTCGGGGGCATCTTCATGCCAGTTACTAGCACAGGATACAATTATAAAAATGAATGGCGATGAAATTGAAGCAAAAATAATTGAGATCAATACGACCGAAATAAAATACAAAAAACACAGTCTCCCGGAAGGCCCCTTGTATGTTATTCTTAAGACGGAAGTATTTATGATTAAATACTTTAACGGGGAAAAGGAAGTCATCAATAAAAAGGAAGAGCCTGTTCGTATCGAACCTGTAGACACTTTAAAATATGTGGAGGATAAAAAAGACAATGTCACAACCGTAAGAGTTACCTATTCATCACTTGGAAAGAAAAATGATTCACCGGAATACTCCGGAGCGATAAAACTTAGTCCGCTTCTTGCTATCGTAGGTGATTTTCCGGTATTCTATGAACATGTTTTAAAGAAAAAAGTAAGCGTTGAAGGAGGAATTGGTATTACTTATCCCAATATTTTTATGGGTGGATTATTTGAATCAAACGGTTTCTACGAGAATTTTGATGAACGGAAAAGAAAAATAGGATATTCTATTTCTACCAACATCCGGCTTTACCCGAGTTATGTTTTTGATGAATTTTATTTTGGAGTGGATATCAAATATCGGTCCTATCTTATGGAATTAGAAAGCTGCGGAAGTACATCCTATCAGGACAAGAAAGAAACTATATCGACTTTTGACAGTAAGCTATTAATTGGTTATATAACTGATGTTGGTAGCAGTGCCATAATAGAATATTACTTCAGCTTTGGATTACGCAACATCGTTTTCGATTATTACGATTGCAATACATCAGGCGGATTGACTACTTTATTTAAAATTAAAGAAGAAAATACTATTCCTCATTTTTCTCTTGGCATTAAACTGGGAATCGGCTTTGAGCGTCCTGAAATTCCCGTTAAATAATCGTCAAACGATAACATAAAAAAAGAAATTGATCCTGTTCCTATGGAAAAATGCAGAAAACTAAATTGTTTTCTGCATTTTCTCTATTGATTCGGGAAATCAGGGTTTCACATCTATCGTATAGAGGATCAGGTTCTCCTCTTTTCTGTTGTAAATAAACACAACCACTTTGCCCGGATTGTTTTTTAAAACCCCTATGCTTCCGTCTTTGATAGTTCTTTTATCAATAGGTATATGTTTTGTTTCCGACATTTTATCCGGCTCAAGCGATGTGATCCCGAAATTCGGATTTTTAGAATAGTGACAGGAAATCAAAAATTCCCCTGTTTGACCAGGCATTTTTGTGGTAAATGCATAATCAAAATATCTGAAAGATTTAATCGCATGTGCCAAACGTAATCCTGCCATCCGGTTATAAGGATAATAACAAGAAATTTTAGTGTGTTCTTTTTCAATAATATTAAATTCACTTAGTTTTCCATCGTTAGAATAATTAAACACCAGAAAATCAAGCACTTCAAAAGTGATGGGTTTATTATCATCACCACCCATGCTACCAATCCATCGTCCGGTGATCAGATCTTTAAGTCCTGAACTCACCAATTGATAATTCATCCGGAAAGTTTCACTTATGATCTGGTATCCTTTTTCACTTTCAGTAATAGAATGAAAATAAACACGGGGTTTGGTCCCAAGCGCAACAGTTGATTTAGTATTTTTCGCAATAGCTTTTTTCAAACCGTTATCCCAATCATCTTTCGAAACAAATAATTCTTTTCCGCTTTTGTCATATTTCATCAAGAAAATTCCATCTGAGTTGGTTTCAGTATATTTCTCTCCATCAAAATACATGCCTCCGGCAACAACGTTTTGGTCTTTATCCACCAGAAATGAAGTCGGGATAAGTGTGGATTCACCGTTACCGAGATTACTAACAAAAACATCATTTCCCGTTTTGTCTTCCAGGCAAATTAATTTCATATCCACTTTTTTAGAAATCAGTTTCGGACGGTACATTTGAACGATCATTACTTTACCGTTTTGTGAAAGAACATTTTCTGCTGTTGCGATTCCGGTTTCAACTGTATATCTTTTTTCCCAAACTGAATTCAATTCCCTGTCAAGTTTTTCAACAGAATAACCCACTTTCTTTTCTTTGATGGGTTTTATAATAAAAAATCCATCTTCACCAGGAAAGACATCAGCTGTAGCTGTGTATGATTTTTCTTCCGTGACGCCTTTAGTTTTAATAATTTTCCCAGTAGTATCCATCGAAACATACGATAATGCTTTTTTCACCGGGTCGTTAAATACAAACAAAAATTCTTTCCCGTTGAAACAGCTACCATCAACAGCTGAACGTTTGGTCATAACAATAGGTGTTTGCTTTATTAACACAAGCGACTTGTTGAATAGAGCTACAACAAATTCCGTTTCTTTTCCCTGTCTTTCCCTTACATAATAACAATAATACCCCTTCACCTCGTTTGTAGAGTTATCCATAATCGGGTGCACCCCTTTAAATTCCTTTTTGCTTATCTCAGTAAGTTCAACAGACTGCGCTCTGGAATTTTTCACCAGTAAAACGACTAAAATCAAGACTGATAGTAAATGAATTTTTCTCATAGTATTTATTTTTAATTTCAATTTTAATTTACATAAAGCTTTAATCAGTAATACAGTACAATCTCAACAATGGCATATAAAAGATAATCCATATATTCATTTTTTCTTATTGATTACAAAAAACCGGCTAACTTCTTACATGCCTGACAAGAATCCATAAAGATAGTAAAATCTGGTATTGTTTTACTAAACCGATTCAACATATTGTAAAAAAATGCAAAAAATGAGAAAAACACCAGTACTTGTGGTAATAAAATGTTCCTTCATTACACAGGCACAGAATTTCCACAAACTATTCGTATCAGAAATATGAAAAATATCGTTAGGGGCAGAAATGTATTTAGATATAGCGAATGTTTATTTAACCGATAGCTTGTAAGGGAGATTTTTTTAACTCATAATATCCAAAAAAAATTATTTAACTTAATTCAATAATAAATAAAGTAGAAATGCATCGCTTTCACTGGATCATGTACGGAATTATTGCCAATTCAATCATGTGGATTTTAATCTGATAATTGATACTCCTTCAACCCATCGGTAATTCACCCATTAATCACGTACGAAATTGAAAGGAGAACTACTGATCTCAATGGCTCGGCCGAGGATAATGTACATTACCCGAGTACCCTCGAAATGACCAACGCCTTTATTAAAGCAGGAAAACAATTCGATATGTTCGTTTATCCCAACCGCAACCACGGTATTTACCGGGGAAATACACGACTGCACCTGTATACGATGATGACGGATTATGTGCTGAAGAATTTGTAGCCTTTCCGTTGTTTGGTATGAATTTTGCTTAAATTGGGCAATCTAAAAACTTAAACAACATGAAAAAATTACTCCTCACC
>JBMORL010000108.1:57847-64113 GCA_049322335.1 Bacteroidota bacterium | reverse complement strand
TCAAATTTCAAATCCCATGCCTGTTCTCGCTATCCTGTTTTGTATACTACTGACAGCTGCCGTAGTGTCGGGGATATTTCTTTTTCTTCAATACAGAAAAGAAAAAAATAAAAAAGAAGAAATAGACAAAAGATACCGGGAACTGGAATTAAAGATGAATGCGATGGAACTGGAAACCATCAAATATAAACTCAATCCGCATTTATTTAAAAACACACTTAACTCCATTCAATCTCACGCCTATCAAACTTATTATGCGCTGGATAAATTGTCGAATGTATTGGATTATATTTTATATGAAAGCGACCAGCGGTTTGTTTCACCAAAAGAAGAAATAGAATTTGCATTAAGCCTTATCGAAATCAACCGGCTGAAGGTGAGTCCGCTTTTTGACCTGAGAATAAAAAACAATGTAAAGGAAGATGATATCTTCTATGAACAAAAACTGGTGGCCCCGTTAATTACGGTAGATTTGATTGAGAATGCATTTAAGCATGCCGATCTTCAAAGCGCTGAATCGTTTATATCGGTGGTATTTGAGCTCAAAGACGGCCGGTTTTATCTTACTGTTTCAAACAAGGTGAGCCAAAAACCTGTTATGAAAAAAGAAAAAGGAGGATTTGGAAAAATAAACCTGAAAAAGCGGCTGGATATCATTTATAAAAACAATTATCAGCTCGACCAGTTTACAGAAAATGATGTATATATCGCTCATTTAAAAATAAATTTAATTGAACACAAAGCTCAGGTGCATATTGCTGGATGACGAACTACCGGGACTCACCTACCTGCGGATGATGTGCGAACAGTTTCCGGGTGTGGAAGTAGTGAAATCATACAACGACCCCCTGAAATTCGTCAACGAAATCAATCAATATGATTTCGACCTGTGTATCCTGGATGTGGAAATGCCCGGAATGAATGGATTGCAGGTTGCCCAATTGCTGAAGGGAAAACCGGTGATATTTACCACTGCCTACAAAGAATATGCTGCCGAAGCATTTGAAGTAGACGCAATTGATTATATCCGTAAACCCATAAAAGCCGACCGGCTGGAAAAAGCTTTAAAAAGGGCGGAAAAACGATTTCTTTCCGAAAAAAAAGAAAAAGAATTTATCCAGGTAAACACCAGCAAAGGAAAAACCATACTGTATTTCAATCAGCTTTTGTATATCACTACTTCAGAACCTGAGAAAAGGGATAAATCAGCTTTTTTACAGAACGGCCAGGTGCTCACTCTTAAAAACATTTCCTTCGATGAGTTGCTTGGGGAACTACCCGCTCACCTTTTTTGCCGGGTCAATAAAAAAGACATTATCGCTCTCAGAGCCATACGTTTTTTTGCACACAATGAAATCATTCTTTCGCTTCCGGGTAATGATGAAAAAAGAATTGTGCTGAGTGAAAACTACGCCCATGAGTTCAGGAATAAGACCACCTGATTTTTTGTTACAGTTTTTTCCGGGCTTATTACATTTTATTTTCTTTCTGTGAAACCGGATAATCCCCTGCGCAAATTGCCATTATCTTTGCATTATGTAATCCGGAAATGAAACTAAAAAACCTGGTTTTCTATATCGTCACTATCGGTGGTTTTTCCCTGCTGATGTATTTTATTATCCTTGAGGGCGGATCGCTGGAGGGAGAAAAAGCGATAGATATTATTGCCAAAACTCCCGTAACGTTTTGGGAGCAGGTGAAAGAAACCTACCTGCACAACATCACTCATCCGCTGGCCATACTGCTTTTGCAGATTATTACCATTATTCTAACGGCCCGCGCCTTTGGGTTTATCTGCAAAAAAATAGGCCAACCCACGGTTATTGGTGAAATTATTGCCGGTATTTTTCTCGGGCCATCATTTATAGGAATGCACTTTCCTGAGTTTTCGGAGTTCCTTTTTCCTGTCAACTCATTGGGAAATCTTCAGTTCCTCAGCCAGATCGGATTGATTCTGTTTATGTTCGTTATCGGCATGGAACTCGACCTGAAAGTATTAAAAAACCGCGCCAACGATGCCGTGGTCATCAGCCATGCCAGCATCATTTTCCCTTTTGCACTGGGTATGGGACTTGCTTATTTTATGTATGGCAGTCTTGATATTTACGGAAATTTTGTTCCCGACAATATCAACTTTCTTTCCTTTGCACTTTTCCTGGGAATAGCTATGAGCATTACTGCTTTTCCGGTGCTCGCCCGTATTGTACAGGAACGCGGCTTATCCAAAACAAAAATCGGGGCAATTGTTATTACCTGTGCCGCTGCTGATGATATAACGGCATGGTGTATTCTCGCAGCTGTTATTGCCATTGTTAAAGCCGGAACGGTGGTAAGCTCGCTCACTACTATCCTGATGGCCATTGCTTATGTAGTGCTGATGTGGAAAATGGTTCAGCCCTTTCTGAAAAAAGTGGGTGATATTTATTCCAACCGTGAAAGCCTGAGCAAACCCGTGGTGGCCATGTTTTTTATAACACTGCTGGTGTCTTCGTGGGTAACAGAAATAATTGGCATACACGCATTGTTCGGAGCGTTTATGGCAGGAGTGATAATGCCTTCCAATATGAATTTCAGAAGCATTTTTATTGAAAAAGTAGAAGACGTTTCGATGGTATTATTACTGCCTTTGTTTTTTGTTTATACAGGATTGAAAACACAGGTGGGTGCACTCAATGATATTTATATGTGGGAAATATGCTTGCTTATTATTGCAGTAGCTGTTACCGGTAAATTTTTCGGCAGCGCTTTTTCAGCAAGATTTGTGGGTCAAAGCTGGCGCGACAGCATGATCATTGGTGCATTAATGAACACAAGAGGTTTGATGGAACTGGTGGTGTTGAACATCGGACTGGAACTTGGCGTACTAACTACCGAGGTATTTACGATGATGGTGATCATGGCACTTATAACTACATTCATGACCGGCCCGGCCCTTCATTTCATCAACAAATGGTTTCCCGAAAAGAAAACACCGGCAGAAATGGAAGAAATGGGACAAACGGGGAAATACAAAATTCTTATCTCGTTCGGGAGTGCCGACAAGGGAAAATCAATGTTGCGCCTGGCCAGTGGACTGGTGAAAAAATCTTCTTCAGGTTCCAGTGTCACCGCTATGCACCTCTCGCCTGCCAATGAGCTCAACCAGTTTAACCGGCAGGAGTTTGAAAAGGAAAGTTTTTTGCCCGTAAAGTCAGAAGCAAAAAAATTAAATCTTCCCGTAATTACGTTATTCAAACCATCGCAGGATGTGGATAAAGAAATTACCGAGACGGCCAATACAGGAAATTTTGATTTGCTGATGGTGGGAGTAGGACGATCGGTTTTTGAAGGAACGTTACTGGGAAAAATTCTTGGCTTTACCACTAAAATCATAATGCCCGATAAATTATACGACACACTTACCGGGAAAGAAAAATTATTTGAAAACACACTGTTTGACGACAGCATTAAACAGGTGTTGAAAAACGCAAAAGTTCCCGTGGGTGTATTGGTAGATAAAGAACTTCAGAAAACAGAAAAAATATTTATTCCTGTTTTTTCCATCAGCGATAGTTTTTTACTTATTTATGCTCAGAAATTTATTCACAACAGCGATGCCCAGGTAATTATTCTTGATGCTACCGGGGTGATAAAACAAAATGCCGAGCTAAAAGAAACAATTCGTTCCATCGAACAAACCGCCCCCAATCATATCGCCCTTTATTCCGAAAGAAAAATAGAAAAACAGTTTCTCGAACAACAGGATTTGATGGTGATCAGTATTGACAGCTGGAAAAAAGCTATTGAAACGCAAAGTGTGTGGTTGTCTCATACGCCATCAACTCTTATAATAAAGCCCTAGATTTTATACCGAAGTGAAATTTATCATGGTTTGTTTTTTTAAAAGAATTTCATTCGGCATAATACCAGGCCCCGGTTTATGTATTAGGATTGTAATATAGTAATGCGCAGAAGATTATCAAAAAGAAACATATCCGGTTTTAACCCCGAATGAAACGCAGTTTCCATCGGCCTTTGGCAAATTTTTCATTGCAAAATTTGGGTTTAATAAATTAGTTTGGTATTACTTGCTAAACGGAATAAGAAACTAAATGAAATTTTAATAAGTTTTATTCATTCTGTTCCACTTTCTTCGCACGATTAATATGAAACCCGACTCCTGCACCGATAAACAAACCTGCGCCCGAAAAACGACTATCCTCGGCAGGCAGATGATAATATGCCAGCCTTAATCTCAAAAACCAGCACGATTTATTATAGGGATTGGAAAACAAATCCTGGTAATCATTGTAAAAGCGATAAAGAAAAAATTTATAATCCACATCCACTCCACCGGCATAGCTTGTAGCAAAAACCATATTTCTCGAATTTCCGGATAAACTGAAACTCGCATTGGTGATTCCGGCAAAAGGAGTTACTTTAATCCGTTCGTTGTCTGCCACCGCATATCCGCCAAACAGCTGAAATCCCATCATAAAAGCAACCGAATCGGTGGTAAAATCAAACCCGTTCCAGGTAAAACCCTGTTTCAGCTTTTTCCCTGAACTGAACATAAAATCGGATTTGAAATAGATTTTTTTTACAGAAATTTCTACGTTGGCCTGCTGACCAACAAACCCGCGAAAATAGTTCCCGGTTTCGCCCAGCATTGCGTTATATCCCAAATGAAACCCGGCTCCAAAACCCAATAATGAAGTTTTATAAGAAGGATAAATATAAGCCGGAACATATTTTCGGAAAGAAGGATCCTTTGCATGCATCAAAAAAGTATCGGCTTCCGTTTTCATTTTTTCCCCATCAAAATTTTCAAGCCGGCAATATGCCACGCATGATTTCAGATGAATGGCCAGCAGTTTTTCTTCTTCAGATGAAAGCGAGTGGTCTTTTTCGATCTTTTCGCGGATGCTCCTCTCTTTTTCGGCCAGCAAATCAACTGATCGAACAAAAAGACTGTCGTAAATGTATTCGTTGGCACAGGGGCAGTTGCCGTTATTGTTGCATTTGGCAAAGCGCAACGACTGGTGAAGATCATTTCCGCTTTTTATTCTTTCCAAAATACTTTTATAGTCACCGGTGAGATAGGCAAGAAATGTTTTTTCGTGGGCGGTAAACAAACGGCAGGTATCATTCCCTGCGTCATCTTTAATTACCAGCAGGCTGTTATAATACCTGCGCAACGCTATTTCATTTTCAAGATTTTTCACTACCGATTCGCGGGTAGTGAGCATGGTTTCGTAAACAGCAGAACGGGTAGTAATAATGTATTCCTGGGAGTAGGAAACAATGGCAAAAAGAAAGAGAACAAAAGAGAAAATCTTTTTCATTTATCCCGCGTTTCGGATTTCGGAAACAAAAAATGAGGAACATACAAAAAACAGGCACTGCCGGAATCTAACACGCGGTGAGCTTCAGAGTCCCACGGAGTTTCAAGAAACTGAATTTTAATTTCTTCTTTTTTATGGTTGCGCAGGTATTTTTCCAGTTGTTGTAATGTATAGTTAATGGTTTGTTCCAGTTCGTATTTATCTTTAACGAGTTTAAAAGTGCTGGCACAAAAAATCTGTTTGTTTATTTTTTCCATATCAATCACCAGCGGGTCATTTCCCCAAACATTTTGCAGCGCCCATTTATTAAAATTATTTCCCTTAAATATCATTGCCTGAATGGTTGTTTCCAAAAACACCATCACTTCTTTTTCTTTCATTTGATAAAATGTGTTGATAGTATAATGCTGATTCGCCCCGAAATAAATCGTATCGGTTTTTTCTTCGCCTTTAAACCATTTGGTGACTTTCATACCGCAGGTTAGCAAACGATCTCCGCCTTTTGTTTTGGCCGTGGAGTCGATGCTGAAAATAGTTCCTGAGGCTACAATATCCGCTTTTACAGTAAGCCCTTCCACGCTCCATCCCATGTTGATTTCGGCAGTTACCGGAATACAGAGACAGAAAATCCCAAAAAACAACGCCAGTTTTCGCATAACATTAGTTATCATGTTATAAATATACAGAGAAAGTCAAAAATTATTGTAAAACCCGGATATTTTTCGTAACATTGAATATGTTAAAAACCAGCCTGTTTTTGTTTTTATTGCCTGTTTTAGCTGATGCAGAAACGGATTTATCTGTAAAACCCGGTAAATACAAAAGTATTATTAATGCAGACGGAAAACACGCACTTATCACTGACCTGAAACTTAAGAAAAACGGGAAATATACGGCCACCTATACACTAACTTCTCTTGGAAAAACAGAAACATCAGGAAC
>JBMORL010000108.1:0-57747 GCA_049322335.1 Bacteroidota bacterium | reverse complement strand
AATACAAAAGTATTATTAATGCAGACGGAAAACACGCACTTATCACTGACCTGAAACTTAAGAAAAACGGGAAATATACGGCCACCTATACACTAACTTCTCTTGGAAAAACAGAAACATCAGGAACATGGCGCTTGGAAAACGACACACTCAAAATGTATCCAGAGAAGGTAAAAGATCTCCGGAAAGATGAAAAATGCAACTGCAAAACCTCCGGTCATCACCGTTGTAAACCTCAGTATTTTTTTGTGCATGAGGGAATACTCTATTACCATAAAAGCGAAGACGGATCATTTACAAATGAATTAAAGCGCGAAGAGTGAATGTGCTGTTTATATATGTCTTGTTAGCCGGTAATCCTGATTCCACTGCAAATATTTTTCCCGATCCGGAAGCAAAATATCCTGCCACACTATTGTATTCAGGTTCTTTCCATAAGGGTGAAGTTCCCGAAAACGCCAAAAGCATGAGCTGGCTGGGATTATTTTTTGACGGAACTACCTGCTCACTTCAAAAAACAAAACCGGAATTTTCCAATGAACATGATCCGATCCTTGATAAGGACAAGTCAATTAAAACCGGTATAAAAGTGATGCTTAAGGGTAAATCTCCGTTGTTATTGTTTTCGGGGGTAGATATTAAAGTCCAAAAGGAAACTGATTTTGTAGATATCAGGGGAAATGAAGCAGTATTACCGGGAGCTGTTTATACTTTCCTGTTTAAAAATTCAACCCATACCATTATCGCCACCGGTACCGGAGACAAACCGGACAACATTAAAAACTACAAACTGTTTTTAAAATCAGAAAAGAATGGGAAATTTATTTCACAGCTCATTTGTTCACAGCCGTTTCTTGACGGAAATATGCCTTCGCTGGTATTTATAGGCGATATTGACAACGACCAACGCCCCGATCTCATCATCAACAATTCTCACCATTATAACGTAGGTAGGCTTACGTTGTACTTATCTTCATTTGCTGAAAAAAGAGACCTGGTAAAAGTAATGGGAATGCTGACGAAGACGGGGTGCTGAATATAAAGCTAAACGTGTTCCCTTACACCAAATCAAACAAACTCTTCACCCCCGGAGCACGTTCCACAGTAAACCCTTCTGCAAAAGCTACATTAATAAATCTTCCGCTATGAGCGTCACGGGCCTTGATGTATTCGAGAAACTCGGGAGTAGATATGGGGGTTTGAGGTTCTTTTGAATCGGGATTGTGCACCTGGGTTTCATATGCCATGATCGAATCCATTTTTCTTTTGAAAAAATCAGTAATGTCTATAACGATATCGGGATTGGTGTAGCGATCCTGGATATAATGATACACTGCTTTGGGCCGCCACGCGCTTTGTTTTTTTCCGTTCAGTTCGGTTTCGTATTTCGCTAATCCTGAAAAAAAACAGGCATCCGATACCAGTTTCGAGGCGCGGCCATGATCGGGATGACGGTCGGAAATGGCATTGCATAAAACAATCTCGGGTTTAAATGCACGGATTTGTTCCACTACTTTACGAATGGAAGATTCATTCACTTCAAAAAAACCGTCAGGCAAACCCAGGTTTATACGTACACTTAAACCGAGAATTTTTGCCGCTTTTTCTGCTTCTTTGGCGCGCAACTCTGCATTGCCGCGCGTTCCCAGTTCCCCACGTGTTAAGTCAACCACGCCCACGCTTTTTTTCATCGCCACATGTTTCAGAATGGTTCCCGAAGCGGAAATTTCCACATCATCAGGGTGTGCACCAAATGCCAGTATATCAAGGTCCATAGTTTATTTCGTTATCCAGTTGATCACTTCTTCACTTACAGGGTCGTCTTTTGACGTAAGCATTCTAACGTACTCGCCCTTTTCGTTGATCAGATATTTGAAAAAATTCCATTTCACTTCGGTGTCTTCCACTCCGTTTTTTGCTTTTTGGGTGAGCCACTGGTAAATGGGGTGCGTATCATTTTTAACTCCCACTTTCGACATCATGGGAAAAGTAACACCATAATTTTTCTGGCAGAAAGATTTGATCTCGGTCTCCGATCCGGGTTCCTGTCCGCCAAAATCATTGCAGGGAAACCCAACGATCACAAAATTTTTGTCCTTGTAGGTATCATATAGCTCCTGCAATTGTTTGTATTGGGGAGTGTATCCGCACTCGCTGGCAACGTTCACAATCATGATCTTTTTTCCTTTCAGCGAAGAAAAATCGAAATCGTTGCCGTCAATGTCTTTTACTTTAAAGGAATGAATGGTGGGCATGGCTGATTGGGTGTTTGTTGGTTCGGGTTTTGAAGTAGTTGCTTTTTCGGTTTTGCAGGATAGCAAACCGAAAACTACTACTGTTACCCATATGGAAAGTTTTTTCATATGATTCTTCTTGTCCCAAATTTAAAGTTTTTAACTATATTCGCATAAATAAACCCGAATATTCAATGGAATTGCAATTATCCCTTGATTTTAACCAGCTCATGCGTCTTATCCATAAGTTACCGGTAAAGGATAAAGTAAAACTCGCACAGGCATTGGATGAAGACCTGTCGGACGTTATACCGGAAGATCATAAGAAGACCGTTCGTAACAGGATAAAAGATGTAAAATCAGGGAAGAAAAAACTCCTGAAATGGGAGGATATAAAAAACGCTTTCGAATTGGAATAAATGGGATTTGTTGTTTTTATTGAAGAGGATGCCCGTAAAGACATCCAGGAAGCCATCCGATGGTATAACAAAAAGAAAAAAGGACTCGGAAAAGAATTTCACAGGCATTTTCTCCTTTTTGTCTCCGCATTGTCTCAAAATCCCATGTATCAGGTAAGATATGATGAAGTTCATTGCCTCCCGCTGAAAAAGTTTCCCTATATGATCCATTTTGTAGTATCGAAAAAAAATGTGATTAACTATGGTGTTTTTCACACCTCTTTGAATCCTGACAAATTTTTGACAAGAAAAGTAAAGTGAGAACCCTGCTTTGGTTACCTTTGCCCCGTGTCAGCAACCGGTATATCTTCCATTCTGAAAAAAGAATGGCAAATGGAAATGCGCAACCGCTACAGTTTGGGCAGTATACTGTTATTTGTAGCCAGCACCATTTACGTTTGTTATCTCTCCTTCAGGCAGGATATTTCTGAAGTTACCTGGTATACACTGTTCTGGATCATCCTTTTGTTTGGTGCGTTGAATGCGGTATCCAAAAGTTTTTTCAGTGAAAACCGTGCACGGCTGCTTTACCTCTACACATTGGCTTCGCCCACTGCTGTATTACTCGGAAAAATGATTTATAATATGTTGCTGATGATTGCAACGGGTAGCATTGCTTTTCTTCTGTACCTGTTTTTTGTCGGAGATTCTCCGCTGGAAGGGGCCAACCTGCCATTATTTATTTCGGCCATCTTACTCGGGTGCACGGGCCTCTCTTCCACCTTCACTTTGTTAAGCGCCATTGCCGCCAAAACCAATAATAACCTCGGACTGATGGCTGTTTTGGGCTTTCCGCTTATACTTCCGCTTTTGGCTATGCTTGTTGAATTATCAGGTACGGCTATCCGCGGATTGCCAATGGATTACGCTACTACTCCCCTGATGGTCGTTATCAGTCTTAACCTGCTTGTTCCCGCCCTTTCGGTGCTATTATTTCCTTACCTTTGGCGCGACTAAAAAACAATGCGAAACTGGTGGAAATATCTTACTGTACTGCTGCTTACCTACACGATCGTTTTTAGTCTTTATACACCCTTAAAACCGGGGTTATTCAGTGTTTCAAAAAACGAACTCACTACCGAAAGCAGCAACGAAATCGTTGTAAATGGCTATAACACCGATTTCACAAAATTTACTTCGGGTGAAAAATACAAAGTGTATGTGCAAACAGATGGCTATCCTGTTTATGCTTCTTCTATCGAAATACTGAGTCCAAAACAAATTAAATTCAATATTGATCTTCCGCAACTGATTGCAATAAAATCTGCCCACCTTATTGTGGAATATGCTGGCGGGCATCTGTTATTACCGAATGCTTTCAGTATTAAAACTTCTGAACCGGTAAATCAAAATGAACTTCCTCTTGTGAAAGACAACGAACTGAAAGATTTGAAAAATCCGGATGTATCCGGTTTTCCCAACAGGCCAATGTTATATGAATCCATCCGCAACCTCATGCTGCACGTCCCTATGTGGTTTGCTATGATGCTGGTGATGCTGATATCCGTTATTTACAGCATCAAATATCTTTCAACCTTCAACCTTCAACATGACATCATCGCAAAACAGGCCATTAATGTGGGAATTCTGCTGGGAATTTTAGGATTGGCTACCGGTTCGCTGTGGGCGCGTTTTACCTGGGGAAACTGGTGGGTAAATGATGCCAAGCTCAATGGCGCTGCTATTACTACTCTTGTTTATCTCGCTTATTCTGTTTTGCGCGGTTCGCTGCAGGAAGAACAACAGCGGGCAAAGATCAGTGCCGTATACAATATTTTTGCTTTTGTAATTATGATTGTGATGGTGCTGGTGCTTCCCAAAATGGCCGACTCACTTCACCCGGCCAGCGGAGGCAACCAACCTTTCAGCGATCTTGATATTGATAATTCGCTGCGCGTAGTGTTTTATCCTGCTGTATTAGGCTGGATGGGATTGTCGCTTTGGTTTCTGCAACTGAAAGTACGAATTGAAAAAATTGAAAACGCATTGTCATGAAATACTTATTGAGTTTTTTACTGTTCGCTATTGCTCTTTCCTCTTCTGCAGCTTCTTTTGAAGAATCGATGCATGAATCGGGAAAGATTAATGTGGTGATTGGCGTGATGCTGATCATTTTTACAGGAATTGTAGTTTACCTGATTTTGATGGACAGAAAAGTGAAGAAACTGGAAAAAGAACTAAAAGACAAACAAAAATGAAAAAGTCGCATATTATTTTACTGGTAGTTATTGCCGTGGCCATTGCCGTTATTTTTGCTTCCTTGTCGAATGCCAGCACCTATGCCAATTTTAAAGATGCGTTTGACAAACCCGGAAAAAAATATACCGTAGTGGGATGGCTCGATCATTCACAGCAGATTATTTCCGAACCGATGCGCACCACTTTTTATTTAAAAGATAAAGAGAATAATGTGCGGAAAGTGATCTACAACGAAGCCAAACCACAGGATTTTGAACGCAGCGAGAGCGTGGTGGTAACCGGTTATGCCGAAGGCGATTCGTTTTATGCTTCCGAAATTTCTCTTAAATGCCCTTCCAAATACAACGACCTGAATAAAACAGGCAAATAAAAATGGATTACATTGGCGAACACCAGCTTCCCGGCCAACTTGGAAATTTCTTTATTTCATTCGGATTTGCCTCTGCCCTGCTGGCTGTATTTGCCACTTTTTTATCTGTAAAAAAATCTTCCGATCCCGAAACGTCCAATAGCTGGGGAAAACTGGGAACTAACGCATACCTCGTTTCAGCAGTCTCATCATTTGTTTTTATCGGGGTGATGTTCTACCTGCTCATTGTACAGTATTTTGAATATGAATATGTGTGGGAGCAAAGCAGTTCAAAGATGTCGTTCAAATACCTGCTGGTTACTTTCTGGGGCGGACAACAGGGAAGTTTTATGCTCTGGCTGTTCTGGCATTGTGTAATGGGATTGATGATGCTTCGTGCTAAAAAAGAATTCCGCATTCCCGTTATTTTTGTTTTTGCCATTATCCAGGCATTCATCATTTCTATGATGCTGGGTATTCATTTAGGTGAAACAAAAATCGGTATTAATCCTTTTGCGTTATTGCGTGACAGGGACGGACTTGGTTTTTTGTGGAGACAGATTCCGGATTACATGCAACTGGATCCTACTTTCAAAGATGGGAGTGGTTTAAATCCCGTTTTGCAGAACTACTGGATGATTATCCATCCTCCTACTCTTTTCCTGGGTTTTGCTTCTACTACTGTTCCTTTTGCATATGCCATTGCAGGATTATGGAAAAAAGATTACCAGGGATGGATAAAACCTGTTCTTCCCTGGGCATTTTTTGCAGTGGCGGTGTTGGGAATAGGAATATTGATGGGCGGAGCATGGGCTTATGAATCACTGAGCTTTGGAGGATTCTGGGCGTGGGACCCGGTTGAAAATGCTTCTTTTGTTCCCTGGCTTACACTGGTGGGAGCTGCTCACCTGATGATGGTGAATAAAAACAATCCCAAATCGCTTTATTCAGCTTTTTTTCTAACGTTGCTCACCTATGTGCTGGTTTTGTATTCATCTTTCCTCACGCGCAGCGGAATTTTGGGTGATACTTCCGTGCACTCCTTTACGGGCGGGGATATTTTTAACCAGTTACTGCTCTTTTTTGTTTTCGTTACGTGGCTGAGTTTTGTCATGCTGCTGGTAAACGGAAGGCAACGATGGATCTACTCGGTTTTCTGCCTTACCCTGCTTATCGTTACCATTTTTGTTGACCGCGAAAATACCGTGGTTATGGAACAAGGTTCATTCATACTAACGTGGCCGGGATTTACAGCATTGTTATTTGTTGCCGTCACCCTGCAAATGCTGGTAGTTGATTACCTGAAACATTTTCCTAAAACCGATAAAGAGGAAGATTTGTGGACGCGCGAATTCTGGATGTTTATCGGTGCCATTGTGCTTGTTTTATGTGCGCTTTTTGTTGTTTTCAATACTTCACTGGAAGTAATTAATCATTTGTTTAAAACCAATCTTAATCTCATTGAAGAAGCGGAAAGAAATCATTTCTATAACAAATGGACAACTCCTTTTGCTGTTGTGATATGTCTTTTATCCGCGGTTAGCCAATTCATGAAATATAAAACAGGAAATGTAACCGAATTGGGGAAAAAATTATTGCGTTCGCTGATCATCAGTCTTCTTATTACTGTTCCTGTTGCATGGCTTGTAAACCTGAGCGGGTGGAATTTTGATATATTACTGTTCGCATCAGTTTTTTCTATTACGGCAAATTTCGATTACTGGATCAAATTCCTGAAAGGAAAACTCAATCACGCTGGTGCATCTATCGCGCATATTGGTTTTGGTTTGGTTATGCTCGGAGCCCTGTTGTCGCAAAACAAACAGGAAATACTTTCGCAAAACTATAAAGGCTACGACCTGGCCGGGCTGGATTCGGAAAAAGATCCGAAGAAAAAAACCATGAGTAACCAAACCGATGTGCAGTTGTTTAAAGGCGACACGACATTAATGGGAGAATATTTTGTTTGTTATAAGGGGAAAATAAAAGAGGGATTCAACCAGTATTTTGAAGTGGAATATTTTTCGCATCAACCTGCACAGTATGAAACAGGAATGCTGGCCGATTTTAAAGGTAAAATCTATCAATGTAAAAAAGGCCACACGTCATCAGGAAAATTTGAAAGCGATGCCGCGAACTGGGAGATCATCGCCCTGCCGGATCAAAAACAATTTATTGCAGCAAAACCCTGGCTGGGTGTGGAAGCAGGAACTTCCCTGTTTACACTTTACCCGTTCGTTCAGCTGAATGATATGCAAAATGTTTCGGAACCCGGCACCAAACGGTTTATCACTCACGACATATTTACACACATCAAGTATGCCGACATGAACCCGGTGAATGATAATAAAATGGAGTTGTTTTCCATTGAAGCAAAAAAAGGCGACACCATTCCCTCGGCTGGATTTATTTTATGTATCAATGATGTAAAAGACGTTGCTGATACTCTCAACCCGTTATACGAACTGGATAGCCTTTATGATATTACTATACTCGATGCCGTGGTGCACGACCGCAGGGATATGCAATTCCGGTATCCTTTTCGCATTAATCCTGTATTTGTAAAAAAAGATGACGGTTCTTTCAGCAGTTTTTCCGATACCATCCCCGAAATGGGACTGCTGGTGGAGGTGAAAAATATAAAACCCGGTTATGATACCATTTCTATAGCCGATACTGCCAATGCAAAAAAACTATTGTCATCTTATAAGCCGCTGGTGATAAAAGATACGTTGCCGGATAAAAAACGGGTGATCGTTGAAAACAAAATGCTTGATCGTTACGCCATCAGCATCAGCACAAGAGAGTTTATCGTATTGCATGCTATTCGATTCCCGTTTATCAATATATTATGGATCGGTTGTATAGTAATGTTCATCGGGACGATTATGGCGGTGGTGTATAGAGTAAAGTCACGTTAGTTTAATACAGCCGCTAATTACGCGAATGAAATGCGGCCACGCACATTTGGCGTGGGACTGCACGAATTGCACAGATTAATGCGGCTGCTTCCCGGTAGCCTGGGCATAACCCTGCCAAGTACGTATATTAATTTGTTTAGTTTAGATTTCAAAAAGGATTTACGATACATTTAAGGACTGTATTTTGCAAGAAAATTATAAAAGGAAGCCCTGATTACAGGCTCATACAACCGGTTCAATCATTCAACAGGCATTTTTGCATAATTTTCTATGCCCTGTGTTTTGAGATGTCAAAAATATTCCTATCTTTTCATCCTAAATCCAATCTGCTATGAAAAAGATACTACTCCCCGTTTTCTTTTCAGCTACATTGTTGAATCAATCCTTTTCACAAAATAATAATATTCAAATTCTGAACGAACCAGGATACCTGGCTAAATATTTATTTGATTCGGAACCTAATGGTAACATTTGGCTTTATGTTGGATACGTAGATACCACTTCTTCCACACCCAATACACATATTATTAAATTAAATTCATCAGGCACTATATTAATGCAGGAAAGTTTAAATATAGGGGCTTATTCGGCCATGGATATTTCTTATACTGCTGACGGAGGATTGGCGATTCTTCATAATAATGGCAGCACATTCAAAGTAGATAAGGTAGATGCCGGTGGTATTCCTCAATGGTCAAACTCGTATACTCTCACTGATTTTTATTCTACCTATTATTCTCACTCCTTAAATACAGCTCCGGATGGTTCAATTTATATTACTATATCCGATGGAAGCTATTCCGGAATAATTAAGCTGAACAGTGCGGGAAATATGCAATGGGCCACAAAAATAACCGGTGATCCTGCCTGCGGGAAATGTCCGGGTTTCAGAACTACCATAACAGATGACGGAGATATCATTAATACTTTGAAGGATGAAAGTTATGAGTGTGTAACAAAATTAGATCCCAACGGGCAATTGATCTGGTCGAAAAGTTTTAATGACGGAGCTTACCGCTGGCCGGAGTTTATCAAATCATTTTCCGATAACAGCATGCTTATTGCCGGAAATAACAGCAATACGGGTGCCTATTTTCAAAAGCTCGATGCCAATGGAAATATTATCATGGCTAAAGATCTTACGGGGCATATCTATGGTGTACAAACCATGGATAACGGAGATTTTTACCTGATAGCTGCTACCGGTTCCAATGTACAGGTACTGCATTTTAATTCAACAGGCGTTTTACAATCCAATAAAGCGATTGGGTATACCACTACAGGCTTCGGCATTTCCGCTGATTTTCCTGATAAAAGAAATGTATTGAATTTTCCGCTTTATACCGGTGACGGGAAACCTGCATTTATGTATTTTGACGGTAATACCAATGATATGTGTAACACATTCGTAAATCCTGTTACTATCCAGGATGATATTTATTTTGAAACAGCTTCTGTGGACACCATAGTAAATATTACTCCGCTTACGGTAACTACAGTGGCAAATACATTATTCACTGCTTCCCCCTTCACTCTTTCAGGAACCACTGATTTTTGTGATTACCTGCTTGCTATTGGAGATATAAAAGAATCAGCAGCTGGTATATCAGCTTATCCAAATCCTTCAGATGATTTTTTTACCGTTGAAACTACCGGTATGAAAGAAAATTCTGATTTGTTTGTTTACGATAGTAACGGGAGACTGGTGATGACAAAACGTTTTTCAGGAAAAACACAAGTCAATGGTCTTTCATCAGGACTTTATAATATTTGTGTAACCGATGGAGAGCAGTATGTTGCTGAAAGGATAGTAGTTAAATGAATTTAGGCGGTTAGACTTGTATAAAATTCGAAAATCCTGGTGTTAATTTAATTGTAAGGCTTACGTATCAAAGGTAAATTTGATAAACGTAACGCCTATGTTAAAGAAATTTTTATCCCTTTTGGTGGCTGTTGTATTTACACAACCCCTTTTTGCTCAAACTCCCCATACCGGGTTATATGGGCCGGAGATTAAACGAATTGAAGGCCGGAATAACGGAAATAATATCCTCGAATTAAACCAGGTTTCCGAAGATTCCATTATTTCCAATTATTACATGATTAACCCTGTTTATAAAAGCCATAATGCTCCTGTTATGGTATCATTATATAACCCTGACAGCGCCACAGCAGGCACATACAGAATTCAGTTTGATGGAATCGATTCCGCATCCACCTGGAAAATTTATCGAGTGGGAAGTACAGATACCGCCTATTCATCTTTGCCACTGGGACAATACAACAATCAATATATTTCTTCTATGGGAATTTTGGTATCAATAGAAAGAGGAGATTACATTATTCCGAAATTGAATATGAATGAACCCACCGAAGTAACAGTAGATTTTATGGATACCACGAATGATTGGCTGACTTTTGTTGCCGATACGGATGGGGTGGATTACAGAAACTGGATAAGGGCAGGAAACCGGGATACCTCCTGCAATACTGTTTTATATCCACAGATATGGAATGATCCCTGTACATTCAATGATTTTACTTATAAGGATTCATTGGAATATTATGAAACTGTTACCAACAGAATTATTGCTCCTTATACTTTATGTTCTATAAGTGCGAATTATGATGGAAATTCAGTTGAGCATCCGCTGGGAGCCCCGATATCCAAAGAATTTTCAATCACAAATAATGCTGATCCCTACGGCCGGCAAATGAGCATAGATATTGTTTTTACAGACGATAAAAGCAAATGGACAAGATGCCCGGTGATAGAAATGTGTGAGGAACAATTAATGGCAGAAAATGGTGCAAAAAAACAGCGGTTAAGGCGATCGCTTTCCGTAGATAAAAATGGTTTGAATGCATTGGATTCTGGCTATAATGCTGCTGAAGGTGATTATAACGGTTTGCAGCCATACGGAATGGGATGGTTTCCCGGCTATGCTATTGACCTGGAAAAAGGAATCAGATGTAACATGGCGTTTGGTGAAAATTCATGGCTTGCAGTTGACAATGGAAGAGATATGGTTTTTAATCCGAGTGAACGAACATTTGACGGGGCAGGATTTCCTGTGTTTGGTGGCAGGCATTATATTTATGTTTTCGAAGAAAGAAATAGCGAAAGTCCTGTCACTCAGTTTATGGAAAGATATGATGGCGGATATAATATTCATGATAAATTAATGTACACCAATTATGCAGCTAATTCAATTAACTCAGGTAATTATATTAGAGTTTGGCGTTCTGCACGCTGGGTTACCATTCCCTTATTGAAACAGGGACACAACTACCTTGAAACGGAAACACTCATTCGTGTAAGAACCAAATTACAGCGCAAAACCTATGTATCAGAAACAGCCGATACACTGAATAATGGAAATCCATTTTACGAATTTGAAATCACACAAGCCAATATCAATACTGTTCCCGAATTTTCAATTCAAAATTTTCATTTTTCCGTTTACCCCAATCCGAATAGTGGAGAATTTTTCATTGCAATTGATCCTGCTGAATGTCGCGGAACGAAAACTATCCGGATTTATGATATTAGCGGAAAATGTGTTTATAGCGAGAACACTGTACAAAACAACATCCGCATTTCGGGATTAAGTTCCGGCATGTATAACATTTGCATATCCGGAAACCGTTATTATGCTTCAGAGAAAATCCTGGTGAGATAAAAACCGCTAATTACGCGCTGGCAGGCAGGAATGAGCGCAAAATAAATACGGCCACGGATTGTACGGATTAATGCAGCGCTTCCCGTTAGCTATCAGGGCGACCCTTTTTATTCCATCTTCTTTGTAGTTCCGTCTGTTGAAATGCAAAATTTTTCTTTTTTCTTTTTCCCCTCTGCAAAACATTCCTCCGAAGGTTCAGATATGGAATCGTATTCCGGTTTTACAATCCATTTTCCGTCAGCGCCAATCACTCCGAATTTTCCGAGCTGCCGCACCAGGAAATAACAATCCATACCTTCAATATAAATTCCGGGATAAAACGATTGGATCATTTCATATCCGCCTCCCAGCAATTCTCCGTTGGTTTTGTATAAACCGTAACCTGTTTTTTTGGTAGCGAGAATGAGATTACCGCATTCGTATTCCTTTACTTCAATATTCCGGTAATTTCCGCGGAGAATAATTTTATTTTGCGAAGGCGCAAATAATCCCATACTGTCTTTTTTAACGCAACGGTAATAGAGCCTGTCATTTTCATCGTAATAATCGGTACTTTCTATTTTATCCCATTCGGGTTGAATGACCAGTTGCATTTCGTTATTGCACATTCCTGCTTTTTTATTTTTCCAAACCCGGATCATCCCTGATTCTTCATCATCATAAGGTTCAATTTTATCGTATTCGCATGGAATTACTTCATGCCCCATTGCGTTTATTACACCCGCCTTTTTGTTTTTGTAAACAAAGATATAGGCCCTGTCGTTATTCCAAAAAGGTTGCGATTGACTCATGTCCATGTCATATTCAAATGAAATTCTTCCGCCCGGATCGCATAAATAATACAGCCCGTTTTCTTTTACAGCGAATAAACAACTTCCCGAAAAACCATCTGTAAAATCAGGATTCATTGGGGTAGCTTTTTCATAACCGGAAACAACGATAGTTCCTTCCTGGTCGATAATTTCTTTTTTCCCTTCAGGAGTTATTCCCTCAAACAGGTAATAAGATACCGCAGAACCATCATCATCCAGCGTGTACCCTTCATGAAATAAATTCAGTTTATTATACAATCCCAACTCAACTATCCACCTGTTTTTATGTTCTCCATCCAACCGCGGTTCTGTTATACCGTATTTTCCATTTTTACTAACAACAAAAGATGTAACCGGATCACCACCAACGGTATGTTGATATTGTTCAATCCTATCATATTCAAAATAAACGGCAGGTTCTTCTCCTCCGTCAATGGCACCCCATTTTCCGTTTACTTGTGCCAGGCAATAACTACTCATGCCGCCACTGCAAGGCAACAGGGAATCATAAATAAATGAGCCTTCCTGTTCTCCTTCTCCTCCCCAGTAAAGTCCCCATTTATCTTTCTTTTTTACAATGTAGGGAGTGCATACCTGTGTAAGAATATCTTCATACAAAGGCGGAACAGACTCATTAAAACTACCATCCAAAACTCCCCATTTGCCATTTTGTTTTATTTTTAATGTATAGCCATTGATAACTATTTCATCATAACTTTCTTTGGTAAGTTTTATGTTGCGCGGTGACCATATTTCGGTTTTTCCGTTTTTAAACGCAAAAACGCACATTTCATTTACAGGATCGTCATTTAACATGTAAGATATCCGGTGTAATTCAAGTTTGTCGTATTCTGCGGGAAGAAAAAGATGTTGATGCACAATTCCCGTTTTTCCTGAAGCGCCCTGAAAGATAAGTCCGCTGCAAGGTTTACAGGGAATGGTTTTAATGATATCAAACGGCTGCAATAATTTTCCATCAAGATTATAAATGCCAAACAACTTGTCTTTTTGACTTACAATAAAATTATCATAAACTGTACATTTTTTACCTGGTTCAGCCAGTATGTTTCCGGAAGTATCACCAAGAATGTGCGAACCATCATTCATTTGAAGTAAAACCCGTGACTCATTTATTTTTGTAATCCTGATTATTCTTTTATTGTTTTCAAATAGTTTTTTTCCTTGCCGGTTGATTATTTTCAGATCAAGTGTGTCTTTTTCATAAACAGCCAGCCCGTCATGTATTTCATTCCATTCTTTCAGGTGATAGGGTTTAAGATTCCCGAACGGAACCAGTTCTTTTCCTTCGGGTGAAAAAATCGCCCATTCATTTTCTCTTTTCAGTGCAAAACAACTGTTGGAATAAACATAAACAGAATCATATTTTCCCCATCCCTGGAAAAAGTTCCACTTTGAGTTTATCAGTTGCACGTGTCCCTCTTCATTTTTACAGGCCAGAAAATACCGGTTGACCACAAAAAAATCACGGCATTCGGTTGGAGTTAAAGTTAAATCGTTTTCCAGTAGTACTACTTTTTTGCCCTGTTTATCCCAACCGGTTTCTTTAAAATTAAAGGAATCTTCAAAAAATTCAACTCCCTTTTTGTTTATTTTTCCTGTACCGTAGTTTCTGTCTTCTGAATATGATACTTCTGCAAAACCATTTTCAAAATTCCCGGCCCAGGCATACCGAAATGGTATTTTTTCATTTCCCAATGAATCGATATAACCCCATTTCCCGTTTTTTCTTGCAGCGATCAAACCCTCTGCATAGTTATCCTCAATAAACTCAAAATCACCTGTCACATAAATTTCTTTACCTGTATAATTCAGAAACCGGTATTTTCTTTTTGTTTGTTTATTCAGTTTAATATGACTCACTTTAATCATTCCATTATTCATTACCCGGATGGTTCCGTCTGTTTCGGAAATAATGATTTCTCCCCTGTTATTTTGCACCCACGAAACCGTTTTTCTTTTGCAACCTGCAGTATCAGCTTCGCTGTAAAACAATTCACCGGGATCGAGGTACTCTGCTTCAAACAATGGCACACAATCTTTTCTTTCAAATACAAAAAGATCAGTTTCCGATGTCTGGATTTTCTGAAATTTACAAGGAAATATTTCTTTTCCCTTCTCATCCACAATTCCCTGTAAATTGTTTTTCACCACCACTGCATACTTTTCGCCATAATAAAAGGGAGAAGCATAATCATACACCGGCTGAACTATTACAACTCCGTTCAATGTATATCCGTATTTTCCGTTTTTAATATACGTTTCCGGCATCGGATCTTTATCCGTTTCCGGTAAAAAACCGTGAATGGCTTTATAAGATCTTCCTATTGGTTTTCCCTTTACATTAATTTTCACCCATTCATCTCCTGTTCCGCTGATATCTTTTATGAATTCTCCCGGAAGACCACCATAATTTATTCCCGGATAGGGACGCATATCAAAACTATAAGTTGTAAACACAAAGGGTAAAATTTCTTTTCCCGTTTTATCAATTACGCCCCAGTTTCCCCAGTTGCCGCCTTTTTGTACAAACGCAAACCCGTTTTCAAAGCTGTAAGCGCGGTCATAAATAAACGGAACTACTTCTTCTCCTTTTTCATTTACGTATCCCCATTTTCCTCCTACAATTTCTCCCTGCATCCAGTTAATTTCTCCTCCTTTACAAACCGCAGCTAGTCCTTCGGCAAAATGAAACACTGATTTGTATCCGAACGGCACCACCATTTCTCCTTTTTTATTGATAATAGCGGCAGAAGAATCATTTTTTACTCTTGCCCTTCCGTCATTTCCAAAATAGCCGGCTTCTTTAAACTGCGGTTCAATAATTATTTTCCCGTTTTCATCTGCATAACCCCAAAGATGATTCTTGCGGTAAGGAAAAATATCCTGCGAAAAGACATTGGCCGAAATGAGAATGAATAATAAAAGTGTTTTTCCGGCCATAATCCAATTTTGTTTTATAAAATAACGGAAAAATACGGGAAAAGTAACTACGGTATATACCGTAAATTGATTCAGGCGGGGAAAAAATTGAAAGAATTATTGAGTATAAAAGAGATACTCATACCATTTATCGCTCTCTAATTTTCCTGTCTCGTTGTAGGATCGCATGCGGGTAACAGTTCCGTTTTGAGGGGAGAACCAAATCACATGTTTTTCGGGCGGGCCGAATTCGGGGCCTTGTTTCATGTCCACCACAACAGAATCTCCCGCCCAGGTACAGTTAATTTCTTTCCATCCTCTTCCCTCGCCTGTTTGTTTGATCAATCTTCCGTTAGTATCCCACTCCCACGCACTGTGCGCTACTTTTGCAGAATCTTTTTTGCGGTTCACTTCCCACCAGTATTCGTAAATCAACCGGCCGGTGCTGTCGTAGGTATATTTCCAGTGCCAGTCGGGATTGAACGGGTTTTTTGACTTTACTTCTGTCATTTTCCCCGCATCATTGTATTTAAAATGCCAGCTGTATTTAAAAATTCCCATTTGCCCGATGCTGGAATCCACAAGATTATTTTTGTTGTAATAGTGAACAGTTTTCGATTCCGATTCAAAACTTCCATCGGGTTTTTCGAAAAAACTTTCGGTTTCGTAACCATTTTTATCACACACACTTCTTCGTGAAGTGCTTTTTTTTCCGCTGATAAAAAATTCATATTTTGTCCATGCATGATGGTAAAGTGAGTATTCATACACCAGTTTTCTGATCTCCTGCCCGTTGTTGTAAGCAATTTCGCTGGTGATGTATCCTTCTTTATCGTAAGTACAGAAACCGGACATTACTCTTCCTGTTTTTTTTACTTCAAATTCCCTCATTTCCTTTACACCTGCTTTCCTCATCATTTCGGGATCTTCTTTCCATTCGGCCAGATAACGTACCGAAGGCGTTTTTACCGCCTGGGTGAAAGCAGCGGTTGAAACAAGTATGCATCCCGTTATAGCCAGGAAAAGGCGGTAGTGGTTCATATGACCAATTTAAGATTTTTTTAGTTTGATTTTACAAAAACCATTCCGCTTTGTTACTGAATCCGTTCAGCCGGTTTTTATCTTGCAGGAAAAGAGGCAACTGATATATTCCGGATTTGAAAATCTTTCATTTCATTTGCCGAATACAATTCTTTTCCGTATATATTGCCGTTAGCAGAAATAATTTTGAACTCTCCCGGAACAATAATAGAATCGTAATTATTTTCGGGCCGGAAAAGTGAATCGCAGTACAAAACAACCGAATCAAACAAGTACATTTTCACCTGCCCCGCGTATACAACCGGCAGGTCTTTTTTGCCAAATTCAGCATACATTGACATTATACTGTCAACATGCCCGGCAACCGGATTGCCATAACCGGTAATTTTTGTCACCGAATCAAGATGATACGTGGTTTTTGCCATTATCTTTCCATCGGGATCGTATAATTTCCATATCCCGTGTCTTTTTGAGTTGATTAATAATCCTTCTGATTTTAATTGCCGGTTCCAGTGATACGTTTGCTGATGGTTTACCGGGAAATGTATAACTTTTTCGGTTGAATCCGCTTCGTTGCAGCCTGCACATAACGCTATTACAAACAAAACCTGCCGGCCAAAGGATTTATTTTCCATCTTTCAAAAAATCAGGACTAAATATACGTTCTTTTCAAACATTTTTCCCTTAGATTTGTCGTACTTACAAACCCCAAAAACAAATTAACTATGGCTTTTGAATTACCTGCTCTTCCTTACGCCCACAATGCGCTGGAGCCCCATATTGATGCAATGACCATGGAAATACACCATGGAAAACACCATGCTGCCTATACCAATAACCTTAATGCTGCGATAAAAGGCACAGAATGGGAAAACAAAACGATTGAAGAAATCCTGGCAAACATATCTAAACTACCTGCTGCTGTGAGAAATAACGGAGGCGGTTATTACAATCATAATTTATTCTGGACCGTAATGGGCCCCGGCAAAGGCGGTGCTCCTTCAGGAGAACTGGCCGAAGCAATTACTAAAACATTCGGCACATTTGATGAGTTTAAAACCCAGTTTGCCAATGCCGGTGCCACCCGTTTTGGATCGGGATGGGCATGGCTGGTGAAAAAATCAGACGGCTCGCTGGCCGTTTGCTCTACTCCAAATCAGGATTGTCCCATGATGGACATTGCTGAAGTAAAAGGAACTCCCATACTCGGAATGGATGTTTGGGAACATGCCTATTACCTGAAATACCAAAACAGGCGTCCCGATTATATCTCAGCTTTCTGGAATGTAGTAAACTGGGATGAAGTGGCGGGGAGATTTAAAATTTAAGATTTGAAGTTTTAAATTTGAAATGAAATAATAATCCCGGTTAAACTTAGCCGGGATTTTTTTTCGAATTGTATCCTGATGCAAAAACAGTGAGGGATTTTAAAATCGTTAACTTTACCGGCATTAAAAACGATAAATGAAAAATAAAATAAAATCGTTATATAAATTTTTATCTCCGAAACACCAGAGCATACACCTGGACTATAAAGTGGATGTAAAACCCCGTTATGGCCATGGAAAACCTGCTCATGGAATGTTGTATGAACTGATCAATAAAAACAGGGAGCTTTATGCATCACTCCTTACTGATTTTTTAAATTACTCTGACAAGATCCATACGATCAAAAAAAGTGAAGAAGAGAAAAACGAAAATAACCCGGCATGGAATAATGGTTTTTTACCCGGGCTGGATATGGTAGGATTATATGGAATGATTGCAAAATATAAACCCCGCGTGTATATCGAAATCGGATCAGGAAATTCTACCAAAACAGCAAAAAAAGCTATTGTGGAAAATGGTTTACAGACAAAAATTACTTCCATCGATCCGTTTCCAAGAGCAACTATCGATCACCTGGCAGATAAAGTGATAAGAAAACCTTTTGAAGATGTAGCTGATATTTCTTTTATAACACAGGAGTTAAACGAAAACGATATCCTGTTTATAGATAATTCTCACCGTGTTTTTCCCAACAGCGATGCGATGATCTGTTTCCTGGAATTACTTCCTTTTTTGAAAAAAAATGTTTTGGTTCATATTCACGATATTTATTTGCCCTACGATTATCCTCAATTTATGTGCGACAGGTTTTATAACGAACAGTATATGCTGGCCGCATTTCTGCTGGCCAATCCTGAAAAATACAAAACGGTTTTACCCAATTATTTTATAAGCGAAGATAAAGAGTTAAGCCAAATCATTTCACCGGTCTGGTCACATAACAATCTTTCGGGCGTGGAAAAACACGGGGGATCCTTTTGGTTAAAAATAAACTCTTAACTCTTCCAAAATTTAAAATTCCGGAAGAATTAAGAGATAAAGTTATTGTTTTATCCAACGGGTTTTAAACTGTCTTTGTCCCGAATACACTTTTACAATATAAACTCCGCTGCTGAAAGCCGAAAGAGAATATTCCTTCCTGAGCGAATTCTGCGGTGATGAAAAAATAATTCTTCCGGTAAGGTCAGTAATTTCAACCTGAGCGGCTTCTCCATTCAGTAATTCAATAGTTAAATCTCCGTTGGAAGGATTGGGATAAAGATTTACGTCAAGAATATTTTCTAAAGGCAGAATCACTGATGGTTGCTCGAAACCGCCACGGTTACTGCGGGTGTAATTATGATTCACCGCGCGTGTTGATGTACAAATTCCGGATGGAGGTTTTACATCGATGCTGTATTTAAGATTTCCTAATCCCGGAGGTGACGGATCGGTATAGGAATGAAGGCTGGAGGGCAAACTATCAATCAATACCCAACCTGTGCTGGGATGATAACGGTCGATATAAAATGTAGACACCGGAAATCCTTCATAGTCATCCCAAATAAGATTAACTACTCCCCCGACTCCCAATGAAGCGGTAAGGTGAATGGTTTTGTGGTTGGTTCCGAACGGAGATTCATTTCCGCAGGTATCCACCATGGTTACTTTATATCTCCATCCGCGAATCAAAGGGTTCGCTGTTTGATCGGTCCACTGGCTTAAGCTATCCCACGGTTTGCTGAACCAGAAATCATATTGCCCGGCAATAGCATTTTCGCGATAAATATTAAAGTGGCTCATATGATCCAACGCTGGTTTTTCCCAAACGCATAAAACTTTTCCGGTGGTAGAATCTACCGTTGTCATGCAAAGCGTAATGGGCGGAGGTAACAGTCCGGGGACATCAGCACCAAACATGGTAACGCATCCGTTTCCATCCATCACATCCAGGTCGTAAAATCCCTCGGTAACATTGGTAAGATCCTGTGCGGTGGATCCATTGCTCCAGCTATAGGAAAAAGGAGGGATTCCGCTTGCGATACTTATGTTCACACTCCCGTTATTTCCTTCGCAATCGGCATAAGTAATACTATTTAACTGAACTACCGGCCCACCGGGGTTGCTCAACATAAATCCCTGGGTTTCGGAGCAACCGTTGCTGTCGGTTACAGTTAAATAATAAGCGCCCGATCCAAAACCTGTAATGCTATTGGTTGTACTTCCCCCTGCATTGGGCGACCACTGGTAAGTATAGGGAGTAACACCGCCCGAAGGAAAAACAGTAACCGATCCATTCGTATTTCCACAGGTAGGATCAACAATATTGGCTGCGCTAAGGTCAATCACGTTATGAATAAGATTTACCGTCAACACCGCTACACATCCGTTGGCATCGGTAACCTGCACCATATAAGCACCCGACTTAACATTGCTCAAGTCTTCGGTTACAGCTGCATTCGACCATGAATAGGTATACGGTCCGGTTCCGCCCGCAACAGTAAGATCAATATCGCCATCAAACACTCCTGCGCAACTGGCATTGGTGGTGGTGGCAGATAAATTAAGTGAAGTAGTATTATTCAAACCAAATGTTTGAGAAGCCGAACAACCATTCGCATCGGTAACTGTTACCATATAAATTCCTGCTGTAAGAGAATCGGCCGTATCCAGCGTATCACCACTTGACCATGAATAAGAATAAGGCGATTGTCCGCCATTAACAAAATTAGCCATAGCAGAACCATCATTCCCCCCGCAATTCGGACTAACAATTGAAACATTGAAAGTAATTTCTGCGGGGTTATTTACTGTGTAAGTTATCATTGTGTCACAATCAACTCCATCATTGATGGTAAGGGTATAATCACCCGGAAACAAACCGGCAATACCTGACGTTGTTTGGCTATTGCTCCACAAGTAGGAATACGAGCCACTGCCACCGGAAACAGTTACTGAAATTCCCCCGTCATTTCCATCATGGCAGGTGGGATCGGCAATAATTGGATTTATTGTAAGTCCGCATGGTGCCATAGGAGCTTCTGCTTCATAAATGGAATCGGCCTGGAAAGCACTCAACGAACATTGAAATAATTTCAGGTCATCCATTTTACCGCTGTATGCATCCAGGGGCGTATAAACATCCGCACCAATTTTTGTACTCTCGGGAGTAAGCACATACAAATCTGTTATCAGCGGTTCCTGCATACTATATGTTGTTTCAATGCCATTAATAAAAATACGGCACGCTCCCCCGTTTATGCTTTTATTCCACGTAACCACCAGGTGATACCATTGGTTGGACGACAGCGTTTGAGACGAATAGGTATATTTTGTGGTTCCGAGATTTTCTCTAAGCCCTACGCCTATCTGGCTCGTGGAAGTAACGATAACCTGGTAATTAGCCCATTGTGCAACGTTGTCGCATTGCTCAATGATTTTCATGTCATTTGCAGGAGTTGTAAAATAAATCCATGCAGAAAGCGTAAACTGGTCTGCAAAATTTAAACTGGTATTGGAACCAATATCTACATAATCATTTGAGCCATCAAATTGGGCAGCCGAACCCGGGTTTCCAAAACGGTCTCCCGAAAAAGTGGCTCCCGTCATGGTTCCGTTATTCGCATACGGACTAAAATCATTTGCATTCCCGTTAAATCTTAAATCAACAACGGGTGTTAAACTACATTGTGAGAATCCTTTAACTGCAAGGATCGACAAAAGGAAAATGAATTTTATTCTCATAGGTTAGTTTTTGTAGCAGCTCAAATTTAAAAGAAAGAATGGTTCTCCAAAAGGTATTTTTCAGTGATTTTATGGATGTTAATCCACTGTTAACGAATTAAAAGACGATTAAAAAGGAAGTTTCGTTGCTTTTTGATCAATGACTATTGCCAATACCTAATTCCCCACTCCCTGCATCCGGCTGAGTTTGGTATAGAGTCCTGATGAATTGGCCAGTAACGACTGGTGGTTACCGCTTTCAATGATTCCGCCATTTTCCAAAACAAGAATTTTATCGGAGTTTTTGATGGTGGAAAGCCGATGAGCAATAACAAATGAGGTTCTTCCTTTCATTAGTTTATCGAGTGCTTCCTGAACCAGTGATTCGCTTTCACTGTCAAGAGAAGAAGTGGCTTCATCAAGGATTAGAATAGTAGGATTTTTTAATACCGCACGGGCTATGGCTATGCGTTGTTTTTGTCCGCCTGAAAGCTGAACACCCCTGTCACCCACCAGCGTTTCGAGTTTTTCGGGAAATTTTTCTATGAATTCAAGTGCATTGGCTTTTTGGGCGGCTTGCCAGATTTCTTCATCAGAAGCCCCGGGTTTTCCATAAGCGATGTTTTCGCGGATGGTTCCTCCGAATAAAATCACTTCCTGCGGAACAATAGCCATACTATTTCTCAATTCGGTGAGCCCGAACGAAGAAGATATTTTATCATCAAACAATATCTCACCATTTACCGGCTCATAAAACCTGAGCAACAACGAAGCGATAGTTGATTTTCCCGAACCGGAAGGCCCTACTACGGCAATCTGTTCACCAGGGCTGGCTATAAATGAAATTCCTCTCAGCACTTCAATATCCTTTCGGGTGGCATAAGAGAACTCTACATTACGGAATTCCACTTTTCCTTTCAGCAGGTTGGTTTTTTCGGTTTGTTTTGCTGTTTCCACCTTTTCATTTTCTTCATCCATCAGGTCCATCAGGCGTTCGGTGGCACCAATTGCTTTTTGCAACCTCGACCACAGATCGGGCAAACTTCCGAAAGACGCTCCTATAAAAATGGAGAACATGATAAATGACACTAATCCCTTATCCGTTAGTTCACCGGCCTGCATCATTAAAACACCCTGCCATATAACAAAAACGATGGCTCCAAACATGCAGAAGATGATAAAAGAAATAAAAGCGCCTCTCCACACCGCGCCTTTTATCAATAACGATTTTGCCTCGTTAGTTGATTTTTTATAGCGGATCATTTCATAAAATTCGTTGGTATACGCTTTCACGCTGGTTATTGCTGTTAATGTTTCTTCCACCACCGAGTTGGATTCGGCCACTTTATCCTGTGCTTTTTTAGAGAGTTTTTTGATATATCGCCCGAAAAAAACTGCCGTTAATGCCATAACCGGAATGGTAGAGAGCATCACCAGCGAAAGTTTCCAGGAGATAAGCGCCAAAGCTGTTATACCGACAATAACCACAATAATTTGCCGGATAAATTCAGAAAGTATCCAGGTAAACGATTCTTCAAGAAGAGTAACATCTGCACTAAGCCGGCTGGTAAGTTCGCCTACTTTATTGCTGTTATAGAAATTTACCGGCAGGCTGATGAGGCGCTGGTATACCGTTTGCCGGATATCTGTCAATGCGCTTTCGGTGGCAATACTTCCGAGATATACCCTGAAAAACGAAAAAACCGACTGGGCTGCGAAAACCAGCATCAACAGGATAAGCACACTGGTAGCATTATCAAGATCAGCAAGACTGATATTTTGGGCAGAAGCCTCACTGGCACCAAACAGGTTGCCCATTAACAGGGGAAACACCATGGAAGTGAGGCTGGAAAGGATAAGAAAAAACAAACTGGCCGACCATGCCAAACGGTAAGGCGAAAGGAACCTGAATATGCTTTTGGCCCTTTTTAAGGATGGTTTTTTGTTTTCTGCGGTGGTAGTCATCGGCCGGCAAAGTTAACCTAAATCCCCAACAAACGGAATGCTGGTTTGTTTGTATAAACAAACGCTATTTATTACTAATTTTCGCCACTTTTAGCGCAGGAAAACTGAATGGAAAAATTTGATATTTGTATTATAGGCGGAGGGCCGGCAGGATATGCAGCAGCTATGCGCGCTGTGGATTTTGGCAAAAAAGTATTGCTGGTAGAAAAAGATAAGGTGGGTGGAGCCGGAATTTATGATGGCGCACTTTCTTCCAAAACCATGTGGGAACTTTCTGAAAAAGTATCCAGTGTTAACGATACGATTGTTTCGGTTGGAAGAAAACGCTTCGAGATCAGCTGGGAAGAAGTAATGAAAACCATCAACGAAGCCATCTTCGACCGGAAGTTTCAATACTCCTGCCACATTAAGCTATTGCAAACGGAAGCCGAAAACCAGGTTTTTCATTATGAAAAGGGAACGGGAACAATGATCAGCGCACACGAAGTGCTGATCAAAAAGGAAGAAGAAGAAAAAGTCATTTGGGCCGATCATATTATTCTCGCATCAGGAAGCCGGCCGAAATCACTTCCCAATGTAAAAGTGGACGAGAAAATTATTCTTACCAGCGATGGTATTCATCACCTTACTGATTACCCAAAAAGCCTTGTAATTGTAGGTGCCGGGGTGATTGGTTGCGAATTTGCCACCATCTTTTCAAATTTCGGAAAAACAAAAGTATATATCATCGACCGTGCCGACCGCATTCTTCCTTTTGAAGATGAAGATATTTCGGAAATGGTTTCGCGCAACCTCGAAGAAAAAGGAGTAACTATTCACCACAGCGCGCAACTCGAACGCCTGGAAGTAATAGATGGCGAAGTGGAATATGAACTTTCGTATGCTGATGGAAGAAGGGAAAAAATACGGGTGGAAAAAGCACTGCTTTCTATTGGCCGTCAACCCAACATTGAAAGCCTGGGCCTTGAAGCGGCCGGTGTTAAAATGAGTAAAAGAGGAATTCATATCGGTGACATTGATACACAAACTAACGTTCCGCATATTTATGCAGCAGGCGATGTTTCGGGAAGAATTCAGCTGGTGAACGTGGGCGAACTGGAAGGCCGCCATGCCGTGGAGAAAATTGTTTATGGAAACAATAACGTAGAGCGGATTTCCTATGATAACGTATGCACCATCATGTTCCTTCATCCCGAAGTGGCGGCAGTGGGCATGAACGAAAAAATGTGCCGCGAAAAAAATATTCCCGTAAAAGTGGTAAAAGTGGATTACTCTGTTATTGCCCGTGCTATCTGTATGAGAAAAACACAGGGATTTTTCAAGATCATCACCACCAACGATGATGAAATGAAAATTCTCGGCCTTCGTGCCATCGGAGAACACGCTTCAAGTGCCATCCAGGGCTGCGCTTTATTGATGAAAATGAACAAAGGCGTGGAAGAACTGGCAGAAATGGTTCACCCGCATCCTTCCATCATCGAAGGAATACAGGAATGTGTACGCATGCTTCTCGATAAATCGGTTTTCAAATCATCCGTTTTCAAAGACAAACTGAAATGTTATAGCTGCGTGGATGGAGTTTGTACTCCGTTGCAGAGGTTGTGAGATGAGATATGAGATGTTAGACGCAGAGATGATAGATGTTAGACCGGGTACCACACCAGTGGCAAGCTATGTTTTTGCGTGCTGTTAGATTTTTATCATTTTCACTTCTCTTAATTACTCAAATTTTCAGATTCTTTTACATCTGCTATCTCCGAAGTTATCTTGCATCTTTACTTAAAACAAAAAAAACTCCGTCCCGGAAAACCGAAACGGAGTTTTTATCTTCATAATAATTTTAACGTTTGTGCTTCTTGGCGGTAGAAACAGTTAATGCCTTGCGGCCTCTTTTTCTGCGTGCTGCCAATACCCTGCGGCCATTCTTGGTCGACATTCTTTCACGGAATCCGTGCTTGTTTTTTTTCTTTCTTAACGAGGGTTGAAATGTCCTTTTCATAATCGTATGTCTTAAAAATCAGTTGTTTTTCTTAAAAACGGACTGCAAAGATATACTTTTTGGAATATCTGCCAAAAAGAGCTTAAAGGTCACCGAAATCCATTACACAGTTCCATTCTTCCTTTTTGTGAGGCTGGATGGAAACACCCACCGACTTGAATTTCGGGTCTAAAATATTTTTCCGGTGGCCTTTATCGGGCACGTCTTCATCAATTAACAAGCTCATTACTATGTCGATAGCTTCGTTGCTGCCATAGTCACAGTTTTCGCCAGTTTCTACGTACTTCGGGGCATGGGTTTTAAATCTTTTGCTGAAATTCTGGTGGCCGATAGTCCCTTTTTTTCCACTTTCTATCGCATGGGCTTTGGCACATTCAAACAGGTCTTTCTGGGGCATCAGCGGATTCAGCTTTTTGGTTTTTCGCAGATCAGCTATCAGCGACCCGGTGTACTGGCTTTTTTCAACTATACCCTCTTCCAGGTATTGTTTCAGGTAAGTATCTGCAAATAACCTTCCGTTCATGCGGGCAAGGTTACAAAGCATGATTACCTCTTTTTCTACTTCGGTAAGGTAATCCGCATTTTTAGCGGTATTCGCCTTGTCGAGTGTAGCCTGATCCCATTCGGCAAATTTGTATTCCTTTCTTACCAACGAATCTTCTTCTTCGTCCTCTTCCTCACCTTGTGAAAAAGAAAGTAACGGCAACAGGAAAAACACTACAGGAAAAGCTATTATTTTAATCATACCCGGCTTTTTATCATTTATAACGCAAAAGCCATGCAAAAGTTAAACCGTTTTTTCAGCCTGGCGTTTGAATTCGCTGGTGGTATGGAAAATTATATCTCCGTAATTCTGTTCCGCCATTTTCAACAAGAAAGGCGACTCTGCCAGGTAAACGAGATTGTTGTCTTTATCGCAGGCTATATTGGAGGCTTTTACGCGGAGAAATTCTTCATACTGCTGCTTATTATCCGAAGTGATCCAGCAGGCTTTGAACATTTGCAGCGGTGAAAATGAACAGGAGGCCCCGTATTCGTGTTTCAGCCGGTATTGGATCACCTCAAACTGGAGTTCACCTACCGTACCCACAATTTTACGGTTACCCGGCTGCTGAATATACAACTGCGCAACTCCTTCATCCGTTAGCTGCTGGATTCCTTTTTCCATCTGTTTGGTTTTCATCGGATCGTTGTTCACCAGTTCGCGGAAAATTTCGGGTGAGAAACTCGGGATTCCCTGGTAAAGGATGTTTTCTCCCTCGCTCATCGTATCTCCGATCTTAAAATTACCGGTATCATACAATCCTACCACGTCACCCGGATAAGCCTCATCGATCACATTTTTTTCGGAAGCCATAAAGCTGGTGGGGTTGGAAAAACGGAATTCTTTATTGAGGCGGACATGGTGATAAAAAGTATTTCGTTCAAACTTTCCGGAAACGATGCGTAAAAATGCAATCCGGTCGCGGTGGCGGGGATCGAGATTGGCGTGAATTTTAAATACAAAACCACTGAATTTTTCCTCGGTGGGCTGAACGAAACGTTTGTCTGTTGGCCTTCCTAACGGTGTAGGGGCAAACTGAATGAAGGCATCCAGCAGTTCCTGTACACCAAAATTATTCAGCGCACTTCCGAAAAAAACGGGAGCTACTTCAGCTGATAAATATCTTTTTACATCAAACGTATCATATACTCCTTCCACCACTTCCAGGTCTTCACGCAATTGTTTGGCCCCGCGTTCTCCCACCATTTCATCCAGTGAAGTATCATTTACGTCTTTCAGGCTGATCACTTCTTTGGCAATATTGGTTTTACTGCCTTCAAACAGATTGATGTGCTTTTCATAAATATTGTAAACGCCTTTGAAAGTTGAACCAATACCAATAGGCCAGCTAAGCGGGCGGACCTTTATATTCAGTTTTTGTTCCAGTTCATCCAGCAGATCAAAAGCGTCTCTTCCTTCGCGATCCATTTTATTAATGAAGATGATCACCGGTGTGTTTCTCATCCGGCAAACGCTCATCAGTTTTTCGGTTTGTGCCTCTACTCCATTGGCACAGTCGATAACGAGAATAACGCTGTCTACCGCGGTAAGGGTGCGATAGGTGTCTTCCGCAAAATCTTTGTGGCCGGGTGTATCGAGCAGGTTTATTTTTAATCCTTTATAGGGAAAAGCCATTACTGAAGTAGCTACCGAAATTCCACGCTGTTTTTCAATTTCCATGAAATCGGAAGTAGCGGTTTTTTTGATCTTATTGGATTTTACCGCTCCCGCTGTCTGGATCGCTCCACCGAATAATAATAACTTCTCCGTCAATGTGGTTTTACCGGCATCGGGGTGAGAGATGATGGCAAAAGTTCTTCGTTTATTTATTTCTTCCTGTCGGCTCATGGCGCAAAAGTAGGAATATTGTTGAAAGTCATCAAATATCCGGTTTGGAGCGAGTCGCGATTCGCCCGTACAAATCCAGGTTTTATATCTGAAAGTTATAAAGTTAAAAATTGAAATGTTAAAGATATATTTACTATATTAGTCTCCATGAAATCTTTTGTTTACTTCTTGATTATTTTTTTGTTTTTCACCTGCCCGGGGCGGATGGGTGCACAAGACACCACCATTACTTATTTCTCGGGTGATTCTGTGATGATAATCGAAAATTACAAGCGAAATATTATCCAGTCAAGACAAGTATTTAAAAAGTACCCGCTGAACTTTTCGAGAGAGACATGGTTCAAATACGGAATTGATGTCGAAGAAGAACTCAAACCTTACCTGTTGGATAAAATGCTGGAAGAAGAAACCATTTATTATTATGATAGTACCGGAAACCTTGTTTTAGAAAGTCAAAGACACCTGGAAGGCAAGTCAACCCGTTTATTCAGGTATAAACCAGAAGATATTATTGAAATAAGTTCCGTGCCTGAGAATAACTGTTTCGGGGCTGGAACCGAAAAGCCAATGCTATATGCTGTTACGAATTTTTCAATAAAAAAAGTTTGCCTGAATGATGATTTTGGTCGTCAGTTTTGTATTGAATCCCAACAAACGATAAATATTTATGCAGAAACAAAAACTTCTACCGGATTACATTACGATACCATACGATTATTCAATGATTCCATTAATGAGATACATACAGACATTTTTTTCGGATATACTCTTTGCAGTGATGATTTCAATACAGATAAAAAATTCAGTTTCACCGGGAAAATTTATTATTACCGCACCGGTACCGAAGCTTTAATGAATATATACGACAAAAAGAAAAAAGATCCTGTGATACGCTTTCCTGTCAATAATTTTAAAAACGAATTTGATATTTCAAACCTCAAAAAAGGAAAAGAATATTACCTGGAAACTGTTGACTATACGAACAATCAAAAAAAGAGAATTGTTTTTATTGCTAACCCCCAGCCGCCAACAACCAGTGACCAATGACAAATGACCAATACTACTCCTCAAACGCCCAATTCACTTTGCCTTTTTCAATATCGATTCCAATAGCGTAACGTTTGGCCCGCTGATAGGAAAGCGCTATTTCTTTTTTACCGGCATGCGTAACAACATAAATGTCGTCACTGAATACTTTATTAAAATCACCCAATGATTTTCCGGTGATATCCCATTTTTGTGATCCGTCTTTATCAAAACGCGTAATATGTACTTTTGATTCCTTCTTCAGCGATTCCCTGTATAAAGCAATTACCGATTCATCATCCGACCATAAAACATTTACTCCGAATAAAGGGTCTTTTGTGCGCACACTGTCCACTTCCGCGTCATTGTTACTGTGCCTTTTATTTTTAAAAAACCGCCCGGGATCATGAATAAATGTTTGTGGATTAAGCCTGTATTTTTCAGTTTTTTCATGTATCCTCATCAAAAACGGACGGTTTTCATCCATAATGACATAAAATGTTTTTTCCACTTTATCCTTGTTACCATCAAATTCATTTTCGGTAAGCACCTTCATTTCAGCCGGAACAAAAAGGAACTTTAACCCGTCATCCGTTAGTAGTTCGAAAGCTCTTCGCCAGTTCTGGTATTGCGAAGAAGCTATGCCTTTTTTCAGTTGGGGGAATTTGTTCACCATAAATTTCATATCAATGATGATTTCTCCGCTGTATAAATTTCTTGCATGCAATCCTTCGGTTTTCGAATCCACCCAAACGGTATCACCAACTACAGTCAGCTCACCCCAGCGATCAGAAAAATGAAACGATTCATCCCATGTCATCGTAGGAAAAATTTTTTCTGTTGTTATTTCTTTATTTTTAACAGGATCGGTTAATGAAACATAAAACCTTGCACTATCCAACCGCTGTCTGGTTTGCTGGATCACCGACCAGATCACCGGCCCCTGCGAACCTTCAAAAACATAAAAGCGACTTACCGTTGGAGCCTGCCAGTCGCCATCCTGCGGTATGCCCGACATGGTAGTAGTAATTTGTTCGGTAACTTTTGACATTGTATATAGGGTAATGGAAATACCTATGCCAAACATGATGATAAAGAAAAGGAAGACGAAAATCCTGATTTTACGGGCCGTTTTCTGAGGGTCGAAATTCCCCTGCTGATACATTTTTTTGTATTGCTCGAATTTTCTTTGCTGCGTCCCTTCCAGCGGAGTGCTGCGCGGTTTTTCAATTTGCAAATGAAAAAGGGAATCGCAATAACTGCAACGGTATTCGCCTTCCGATAATCGCACCGGGTTGTTTCCCCCGCAATTGGGACATTCAATGGGTTTCATGGCCGTTTATAGTTTCTGATTATTCGTAATTCGAATTAAAGGTAAATGATTGCCGGTGATTTTGCAATGTCTTTTTAAACCCGGATTATGCATTAGGATTGTAACATAGTAATGGGCAGAAGATTATCAAAAAAAACGTATCCGGGTTTAACCCCGATGAAACGCAGTTTCCATCGGCCTTTGGCAAATTTTTCATTGCCCCAATGAAAAATTTGGGTTAAAAATATAAAAGCCGGTAAATGTTTCCATCCACCGGCTCTGTATTTTGTCTTATGTCTGTGAAGTTACCTATCCCTCTTCTATCTCACCACAGAGAAGGGTTTGGTGAGTTTTTGGGCGGCATTGCTGAGCGAAACCATATATATCCCGGGTGACAGTGAACGCACATCCAGTTCCGTTTTCCGGCTATTTACCTGTTGTGATAAAACCACTCTGCCCTGCATGTCGGTAATTTCCACATTCATTACCTTAATCCCGTCTGCAAATTCAATAAAAACATAATCACTAACGGGATTAGGATATACGTTAAATGAGAGCGGAACAATTTCTTCCACTCCTGTATTTCCCCCGTTAAACTGAACGTTATCCAGTTTCAGTGTACTGCCGGGATTATTACCGGAACTGAAAACAACAATGGCTGAATCGGGGGTGCCAGACAAATTGGTAGTGATACTGAATGAAGAATAAGTGGCGCTGGTGGTGAAGGCAAAAATATTTCCGCCAATAATGGATCCGTTCTGGTAAAATTCCATGGCAGCATATCCCAAATCTCCACCGGCCGGCTGGTATTTGTATTGGCCGGTTAATGTAGCAGGCGTTCCGGTAAAAGGAACCGCTAAAGGTTGTCCGGACTGATCAATATCACCGAAATACAGATTGCCGGGAAGCGTGTCTCCGAATTGTGGAATAAAAATAGTTTGCAATTGTGCTGCCAGTGAACCTGCAAATGCATCGCTGGTAGAACTTACATTATTTAATCCGAGCGGAGTGAGTAATGCATTAAATGATTCCCATCCATCGGGATCGGTATACGAAACTGGCGTCCAGTTTTCGAAACTAAAGTTGGGTAATGCCGGGCCGGGGCCATTAACAGAATGTGCCAAACTGATATTATCCACCATTAAATACGAACCGGGAACCGCATACGATGGATAAACGAAAGGGTTTGTACTGATAAAAGCAATAAAAATGGAATCCTGCGCAGCCGGATTGATGGAATAGGTAAACGCAGTCCACGAATTCTGAACACCAGTTATAGGAAACATATCTATTGAAACCATTGATCCTCCCGAAAATTTAATCACTAAAGCCATGGCAGAATCTCCGGATGCCAGGTTGTATTTATAATATCCTTTCAACTGGTTCACCGAAGTGGAATAAGGAATTCCTGCTGAAGGGCCGTTTTGGTCGGTTTCACCCAGGTAAACATAGGCAAAAGCTGTATCAGTACCCACCAGTGTAGTTTGCAGCAAAGCTGAATAGCTCAGGTGTTGTGCATCGGTTGATTTCTGGCAGTTGGCCGTGGCATATTCGGCATAATTGCTGCTACTCCACTGATCGGGATTTTCGTATATCGTGGTGGTAGTCCAGTTTTCGAAACCGATATTGGGCAACTGGTTTTGTGCAAAAGAAACAGAAATGGTAAAAAGAGATAAAAGTGTAAATAGTTTTTTCATGGCATTGGATTTTAAATATGAAAACAAATTTATTGAAAAAGGATGAAATGGAAAAATGATTCCCGTTATTTAAAAACGATGTCCGAAATCAGTTCTTTCCCCGTTTTTTCATTCAGTAATTGGATGATTTTTGATTTTCCCATCATCAGTTCTTCGCGCAGCACACTTGAGTCGAGGGTGATGAAAAGTACGCGGTCTTTGAAATACATTTCGCGGGTGCGTTTGGCTATCGCTTTTCCCATAATCTGTTCCCACGAAGAAATAATATCGAGCTGAAGCATTTTATCTTTTAATCCATAAGCTTCCAGCAGACGGTCGATAGCCTGTTTCAGGTTTTGCTGGTTGGAATTCCGTTTAACGCTCATAGCTTTCTGTCATTTCTCCACCGGCAATATGGAATGTTTTAAAATGTACATTGTTTTTTTGCAGCAGCGAAGGAAGCTTTTCAAGGCTTGTATCGGTAATAAAAACTTGTCCGAATTCTTTTCCGGTTACCAAAAGCATCAACTGCTCCACGCGCTGGTCATCCAGTTTATCAAAAATATCATCCAGCAATAAAACGGGAAACGTATTTTTCTCGCGCGCGATGTAATAGTATTGTGCCAGCTTGAGGCTGATCAAAAAAGATTTCTGCTGTCCCTGCGAACCAAACCGTTTTACCGGCTGGCCATTCATAGTAAATACCAGGTCATCTTTGTGTATCCCGGTTTGTGTGTATTGCGAATGCCTGTCGCGCATTAGTGAATTTTTCAGGATGATCTCAAAATCGGCCGTATGAAGGTCGCTTTTGTACTCCACTCCCACTTCTTCATTGTTATTGGCAATTAACGCATAGTATTTGCTGAACAGGCGGATAAATTCATTGATAAACTTTCTCCTGGTTTCAAAAATATAACGGCCTTCGGGCACCAGCTGTATGTCCCAGGCTTCCAGCAATTCGGGATTATACATCATTCCATCGGCAAATCGTTTCAGCAATGTGTTTCTTTGCAGCAACAGTTTATTGTAATTGATCAGCTTTTCGAGATAGGTTTTATCGTATTGCGAAATAATACTGTCAATAAATTTTCTTCTCACCTCGCTTCCTCCCAAAAGCAGTTCGGCATCTGACGGAGAGATCATCACCAGGGGAAACAAACCGATGTGGTCGGAAAGACGGCTGTATTCTTTTTTATTTTTTTTGAATGATTTTTTCTGATTGCGTTTTTGCCCGCAATACACTTCGGTTTCTTCTTCTTCCTTTTTAAAGTTTCCCTGTATCACAAAAAAATCCTCCCCGTTGCGGATATTCTGGCTGTCGATGGGATTAAAATAACTCTTGCAGAAAGAAAGATAGTGTATGCTGTCGAGAATATTGGTTTTTCCTTCGCCATTATTTCCCAAAAAACAATTCACTCCATGGGTAAAGCCAAACGAAGCTTCCCGGCAGTTTTTGAAGTTGATAAGAGATAGTTGGGAAAGGTACATAGATCAAAAGTAGGAATTCCGGAGAAGGTGATGAGTGATGAGCGAAGAAGTGATGAGAATATGAGCAAAAACCATTGAAAAATTGTTAAAAACAATGGAATTCAGGCAAACCTGAACGATCCATATAATGACCACCCAATGATAGCAACCCATTCAGTTGTTTATCAGGCATCCTTGCTCTCATTACTCATTACTCATTACTCATCGCTCTTCACTCATCACTTTAACATACTCTTTGCCAATACCGAAAAAACACTATTTTTGCAGACCAAATTTTGAACAATGTCAGAAAAGACCAAAGCTGTTAAAGAAGCCGAAAAGGCCGATTTCGACCAGTACACGAATAAAACGGTTAGTTATATCCGCCAAAACAAGCGCAGCCTGGCCATTATCGGTGGGGCTATTGTGGTTATTCTTGTAGGGTTTTATGGTTACCTTAAACTGTATAAACAACCCCTTGAAGCGGAGGCAAAAAACGTAATGTGGAAAGCCGAATACTATTTCAGGGTGGATTCGTTTAACCTGGCTATTAATGGTGATGGTACCAATCCCGGTTTTTTACAGATTGCCGATGAATACAGCGGAACCGAAGCCGGTGACCTGGCTCTGTATTATCTGGGTGTTTGCTATCTGAATACCGGCCAATATGAAGCTGCCATCGAAAACTTTGAAAGCACCGACCTGGAAGACGATATTCTTTCTGTTATGGCCATCGGGCAATGCGGTGATGCTTATATCGAACTGGGAAATATTGATGAGGCCATAGCGAAATATGAAGAAGCGATAGAGAAAAATGAAAATGGTTTCACCACCCCGCTTTACCTGAAAAAAGCTGCACTTGCGTATGAAGATAAAAACGACTTTGCCAAAGCAGCCGAATACTACCAGCGTATTTATGATGAATATGAAAGTTCGGCAGAAGGTGATGATATCCAGAAATACCTGGTGCGGGCCAAAAGTATAGCCGGAAAATAATATGGCTACAGAAGGAAAAAATCTCTCTTCCTGGAATCCTGAGGAAATTGCTCCCTGCGACAAAATGAAAATCGGTGTAGCCGTTTCAGAATGGAACGATGAAATTACCGGAAACCTGCTGAAGGGTGCTATTGCTACTTTTATTAAACAAGGAGTAAAACCCGAAAATATTCACGTACAATATTGCCCGGGCTCGTTTGAACTGCCGCTTGTTTCACAGTTTTTCCTCGATTCGAAAGAAGTAGACGGAGTATTGGCTATTGGCAGTGTGATTCGCGGAGAAACGCCTCATTTCGATTTTGTTTGCCAGGCCGTAAGCCAGGGAATTAAAGATGTAGGGCTGAAATACAATAAACCTGTGATCTTTTGCGTACTCACTGATAACACGATGTTACAAGCCAAAGAACGTTCGGGAGGAAAACATGGAAATAAAGGTACCGATTGCGCAGTGGCATTGATGAAAATGATCACTATACGTAAAAATTTCTACCGTTAATCCCTTTCTTTTTTCCCCCTGATAAATAATTAGTACTTTTAATTTATGGATACTATCCGACTTGAAAAAACCGAATCCACGCCTTTTGTCCTTTTTAACGGGGATGCAGGACAGTTTGAAATTTCAGGCCGCTCTATTCCCGAAGATGCTTCTTCCTTTTATTTTCCATTGGTGGATTACCTGGATAATTACATGAAAAATCCGGCTCCGCATACTACATTTACTTTCTATCTCGAATACATCAATTCCATTTCGCAAAAAATGCTTGTGGATCTTTTTATCAAACTATCCGAACTAAAACATTCCGGAAAACCCACCGAAATAAAATGGCTTTATGACAGCGGAGATGAAGAAATTCACGAAGAAGGAATGCTCGTAAGCAACAAATTTGGACTGGGTATGCAGATCAGGGCAGTTAGCGGTTAGTAGTACACCGTCTTCAGTTTTACGCACGCCCTGGTGTGGTTCGCAGCCAGTGGTTAAGACTCTTTTACTAAAGTAATACCAAATTCAGCAGCATTTCGCCTGACTGAAAACTTCCAACTGAGAACTGCGGACTGACGGCTGAACTACTGTTGTGCTGAAAACAAATATTTATTCGGACTAACGAGATGGGCCTTGATGGCGTACATTACTATTCCCGCTGTGTTTTTTACTCCCAGTTTGGCCATTATGTTTTTCCTGTGAGTATTTACAGTATGGCTGCTAAGAAATAATTTATCGGCAATTTCCTGGTTGGTAAATCCTTCGGCAATAAGGCCTATGATTTCCATTTCACGCTCACTGATGGAAACAGGGGCGCAATTCAATTCTTCTGATTCTATTTCATCAATATTGATGGATTCTTCCCTTATCATTTGTAAAAGCGTACCACAAAAAAACTTGTTCCCTTTGGCTGTTTCTTTTACTGCATCCAGTATTTCACCCACATCACAATCTTTTTTTATGTGGCTGGTGACACCGCTTTTTATCCCGTTGACAATAGACAACCCGGTATGAAACTGGGTGATGGCGACAAACCTTGTGGTTTTTATGTGCTGAAGAATTTCGGGTATGGCATCAATGGTAAATGCCGGGTTGGAATAATCAATCAAAACGACATCTGGCTGAAATCTTACTATCTTGTCTTTCAATTCAGTACGATTTATTGCCTCACCTACCAGTTCAATATTATCCTGGCGCGATAAAATAGTTTTTAACCCAATTCTTATCAGTTCGCTCGTATCTGCTATCAAAACTTTAATGGCCACTATTTAGATTCATTTTAAATAATATTCAAAAGTAACTTCCTGTTCCATTCCATCCAAAAATATCAGCAAATCTTTTCAACAAAAGACTGATCATTGCTAATTCAGAAAACCGCATCCCAAAATGACTACCGGCCAACTTTACCTTTCCTACATCAAAACCGCTCACTCCGTCAGTAATACCTCCGTTTACCTAAAATTCATCTGTGCCTGTTGGGAAAATGGGTACATTCGCGCATCATTTATGAAAAGCAGGCCGCAAATGAAATTATCACTTACAAGAAAAGCATTAACTCTTATATTTCTACTGACCGTTCTCATCGTTCAGTCACAAACCGGAACCATCCGCGGATTTATTTACGACAAGGCTGACAATCAACCTTTGTTTGGAAATGCTTTCCTGGAAGGAACCGAAATTGGTGCTTCTGCCGATGTTAACGGAATTTTTACACTTTCAAAAGTACCCGCGGGCACTTATAAACTTACCATAAGTCTGATTGGCTATGAACCTCAAACCATAGATATTACTGTAACATCTGGCGAGATCATTTCTAAAAAATTCTATCTCGAGGAAGCCTCAGAAGAGCTAAACGAATTTATTATCAATGCCGAAAAAGAAGCTTCACAAACCACCATTAAAATGTCGGTGATCAAAGCCACGAAAAAAGACATAGATATGATTCCTACCACCGGTGGTATTTCTGATATTGCCAACTATTTCCAGATCCTTCCCGGTGTGGTAAGTACGGGCGACCAGGGCGGACAACTTTATGTGCGCGGAGGTTCTCCCATTCAAAACAAAGTATTGCTGGACGGAATGGTAATCTACAATCCATTTCACTCTATTGGTTTTTTCTCAGTTTTTGATACGGATATCATCCGCAATGCAGATATCTATACCGGTGGATTTAATGCTGAATACGGAGGAAGAATTTCTTCTGTGATGGACATTACCACACGTGATGGAAACAGTAATGAATTTGCAGGAAAACTTTCCGTAAGTCCTTTTGGCGCTAAACTACTTACCGAAGGCCCCCTGATGAAACCCAAAAAAGAAGGCGGCTCTTCCATTTCCTACCTGCTTTCGGCCAAAACATCTTACCTCGCACAAACTTCAAAAGTGTTGTATACCTATGTAGATACTGCCGGATTACCTTTTAATTTTACCGACTTGTATGGAAAAGTTTCATTTAACGGGCAAAACGGAAGTAAGATAAATTTATTCGGATTCAACTTCAGCGATTCGGTAAAATACCAGGCAATTTCATCCCTCAAGTGGAATTCGTATGGAGCCGGCTCGAATTTTGTTTTGGTACCTACCGGAAATCCTGTTCTTATTCTTGGCGATTTCTCCTATTCTCATTATGGTATTTCGCTGGATGACAAAACCAGTGCCGAACGTTTTTCGGAAGTAGATGGATTTAATCTTGGTTTTGATTTTAAATATTTCCTTAAACGCGATGAAATAAAATACGGAATTGATGTGCAGGGATTCCGAACTAATTTTGTTACGTACAATTCTGTTAACCGTAAAATTTCCCAGGAAGAAAATACTACAGAAGTAGCGGGATATGTAAGTTATAAGTTTTCAAGAGGTGTTTTGCTGGTAGAACCCAGTTTTCGCATGCACTACTATGCTTCACTCGAAAATTTTTCTCCCGAACCACGATTGGGAGTAAAATACAACATGAACGAAAACCTCCGTTTTAAGTTTGCCAGCGGAATTTATTCCCAAAACCTGATCAGCGCCAACTCCGACCGGGATGTAGTGAATCTTTTTTACGGATTTCTTTCCGGAAGCGATAACCTTCCCGAAAATTTTGTTGATGAGAACGGAAACGTGGTGAATAGAAATCATTCTCTTCAAAAAGCGATACATTATATTTTGGGAACAGAATACGACCTGGGCGATAAAATCACCATTAACGTGGAAGGATATTATAAAGATTTTACCCAGCTCACCAATATCAACCGCAACAAAATTTATGAAGATGACGGAACAGCAGGTGTTCCTGATGTGCTGAAAAAAGATTTTATTGTTGAAACCGGAAGCGCCATGGGAGTAGACTTTCTCGCAAAATACAACAGCAAAAAAACTTATATCTGGTTAACTTATTCCTTAGGAAAAGTAACACGCTGGGACGGTGTGCAGGAATATCCTCCCATTTTCGACAGGCGTCATAACGTAAATTTTGTGTTCACCCAGCTATTGGGTAAAAACGACCAGTGGGAAATTAATGCACGCTGGGCTTACGGAAGCGCATTGCCTTTTACACCTACCCAGGGATATTACCAAAACATCAGCTTTGAAGACATCACTACTGATTATGTAACTGCCAATGCCAACGATCCCACAATTATTTACGGAAAACTCAATTCCTTCCGACTGAGCGATTACCACCGGTTAGATTTAACCGCCAAGCGCAGATGGGAATTCAAAAAAACGTGGAAAGAAGAAGGAAAACCCGACAAAATAAAAGTGGTTTCGTTACTTGAAGCTGTAGTGAGCGTAACCAACGTTTACAACCGCGAAAATATTTTCTACGTTGACCGTGTAACTTCAGAACGGGTTTATCAGTTACCAATTATTCCTGCACTGGGAATTAACTGGAGTTTTTGAGGGAGATTTAAGATGACGGGTATTTGAATTGAATGCGAAAGAAAAAAGGACAGAAACTATATCCTACATTTTTATCATCTTCCCTGATTTCACTTCATCCGAATACACCGAACCCGCCTGTTCCCTTAAATTGTAGCGCGAACTCATCACTTCACCATAGGCTCCTGCAGACCGGATAGCCAGCAAATCACCCCGTTCGGTTTCCGGCATAAAAACACGTTTGCCAAAATAATCACTCGATTCGCAAATGGGGCCCGCTACATCGTAATAACTGTTTGGGGACAAGTGTTGTTTGCTGATGTTTTCAATTTTGTGATAGGACTGGTATAACGCTGGCCGGATAAGCTCTGTCATTCCGGCATCAACGATCACAAAATCGGTTTTTAATCCGTGTTTGATAAATAAAGCTTTTGTAATAAGTGAACCACATTGTGCTACCACTGCTCTTCCCAGCTCGAAATGCAGCTCCTGTCCGGGACGCAACTCGATGAACTGATGAAACAACGCAAAATAATTTTCAAAATCGGCCATGGGGCTTTCTTCGGGATGATAATAATCTATTCCGAGTCCGCCACCCACATTGATATGCGAAAAAGAAACATTTCGCTGTTCAAACCAGTTTTGAATTTCGTTTACGCGAACACAAAGAGACTTAAATGAACTAAGATCGGTGATCTGAGAACCAATATGAAAATGCAATCCCACCAGTTCAACAGCAGGAAGATGCTTTAAAAGTTCCAGCACCAGGCCTAATTGAGTGGAACTGATGCCGAATTTATTTTCTTCGAGGCCGGTAGTGATGTATTTATGTGTATTGGCATTTACATTTGGGTTGATGCGCACGGCTACTTTTGCTTTTTTTCCTTCCCGTTGCGCCAGCTCATTGATCACCTCCAGTTCCTGCAACGATTCGCAGTTAAAACAAAAAATATCGTTTTGTAGTCCGAGTAAAATTTCTTCATCCGTTTTTCCTACTCCGGCAAACACAATTTTATTTTTTGAAAACCCGGTTTCCAGTGCTTTTTTTACTTCGTTTCCGCTAACACAATCAGCCCCCATGCCGTTATCTTTTATAATTCCCAGCAAACGGTCGTTGCAATTGGCCTTTAGTGCATAATGAACATGAAAGCCAAACTTGCCGGCATGTTCGGATATGGAAGAAAGAGTAGCTTTCAGCAATTCCGTATTATAATAATAAAACGGAGTTTTTATTCCCTGTAGATCTTCCGCTTTCATACTTATGCCATCACAGGGTTAAACAATCCTTCATTTAATGCCCGCAGCGCTTCGTTTTTGTATTTTTTTTCTACCAGCAGCGACACGTTATTTTTGCTTCCTCCAAATGAAACCATTCTTACAGGGATTTCTTTCAGGCTCATAAATACCTGTGAAGCATATCCTCTTCTGTCACTCAAATCATCGCCCACAATAGCAATAATCGTCATGTCGCGATCCACTTCCACAGTTGCAATTTCAGCAAGTTCATTTTCTATCTGTTTCAGGTATTGTTCATTTTCTATTGTTACCGAAACAGCTACTTCGGAAGTAGAAATCATATCAATTGGCGTTTTGTATCGTTCAAATACTTCAAAAACATTACGCAGGAATCCATAAGCAAGGAGCATACGGTTAGAAACAATTCTTACAGCAATGATATTATCTTTGGCGGCCACTGCTTTGATAATACCTTTTTCAGAATCGGCAGAGATCAGCGTACCGGCTGCTGTTGGATCCATGGTATTTTTAAGCCGAACAGGAATTCCTGCAGATCGTGCCGGATTAACACTGCTGGGATGAAGAATTTTCGCTCCGAAATAAGCCAGCTCGGCTGCTTCATCAAATGAAAGATGTCGCACCGGGTACGTATTTTCCACAATGCGCGGATCGTTATTATGCATTCCGTCAATATCTGTCCAAATCTGTATTTCTTCTGCCTGAATGGCCGCACCGATAAGTGAAGCCGAATAATCACTTCCCCCGCGCTTGAGGTTATCGATCTCACCCAACGGATTTCTGCAAATGAATCCCTGCGTGATGATAAACTGAAAATCTTTATGGGCAGTAAGCAACCGCTGCATATTTTCCTGGAGATACCACATTACCGGTTCACCGTTTTCATCCACGCGCATAAATTCGAGAGCGTTAATCAATACAGCATTTTTATTTTGTTCCAGCATATACCAAAAAAACAACTGGGTGGAGATAATTTCTCCCTGTGCCAGTACTTCGCGGTATTGTTTCATTCCAAATCCGTTTCGGGCAAACGAGCGTAACTGATCGAAAATATTTTTGAGAAATTCGGCCGCTTCAGTTTTTTTTTCTTTTGTAGTATACAATTCATTTATAAACGGAGAATAAGAGGCCTCCAGGATTGAAATTTTAGAAAGTCCGTCTTCTTTTTTCCCATTGGAAAAATCATAGGCGATATCCACCAGTTTATTAGTTGTTCCCGAAACAGCGGATAAAACTACGATAACGGGACGACCGTTATTAATTATCCTTGCTACATCATGCATACGCACAGGAGAACCCACAGAGGTTCCCCCGAATTTCATAACTATCATATTGTAAAATTTAGTTAAAGATCGTTCAAAGGATGTTCTCTGCCAAAACCGGTGACTGTTTCTTCGATTCAATTAATCCCAGTGTTTCCAGTTCTGCTTTTAGAAGAGCCGTATTTCGTGTATTGGTCATGGGCACCATAGGCGAACGGAAAATATTTTTAATATAGCCCATCAGATAAAGGCTGGTTTTAACAGGAATCGGGTTGCTCTCAATAAAGTTGAGGTTCATCAGGTTGAACAAACGGTAGTGAATAGTTCTTGCCGTAACCATATCACCTTCTATTGCAGCATTTACCAAACGGCTGAAATCAGCAGGAACCTGGTTGGCCACAACAGAAATACATCCATCGCCACCTGCAGCTATAATAGAAAGAGTTAATGCATCATCACCCGAAAACACTTTAAATCCTGCCGGGCGACTGGCAATAATTTCCATTACCTGGTTTAAATCACCGGAAGCTTCTTTGATGGCAATTACATTTTTAATTTCATGTGCAAGCCGTAACGTCAATGAAGCTTTCATATTGGAACCTGTTCTTCCGGGAACGTTATAAAGGATGATGGGCAGATCAACATTTTCGGCAATAGCTTTATAATGCTGAAAAATTCCTTCTTCAGTAGGTTTGTTATAATAAGGATTGATAATTAACAATCCGTCAGCTCCTTCGCGTTTAGCAACGAGTGAATGGCGGATGGCTTTGGCGGTAACATTACTTCCCGAACCTACAATTACAGGTATTTCACCATTCACCTTTTGCACTGTAAAGCGAATAAGAGCAGCATATTCTTCTTCGCTCAGGGCAGCCGATTCACCGGTTGTTCCTGCCACTACAATTCCATTGGTTCCATTTTCCAGGTGCATCTTTACCAGCTTCGCATATGCCTCAAAATCAACGTTTCCGCTCTCATTAAAGGGAGTCACAATGGCCACCATTGATCCGCGCAGGTAATTCAGATTGTTCATTTTTTAATTTTTTTCGCTACAAAACTAAACAAACACTTGTTTATTTGATAAATATCACTTATTTTTATACCATATTTTAACAGGATGTAATAATATTTAACAATGACTACAATACCAGAAGTTGTTGAGGACATCATTCGCAAATCTCCTTTTTTGGAGGAAGCGCTTGCAGACGGTTTGATAAACGTCTCCTCGTTAGCCAGGAAAATCCGTGATGAAATTTCCGAGCGTCTGAAAAAAGATGTGAAGGAAGGTGCGGTAATTATGGCCATTAACAGAATGGCACCCAGCAATTATTACAAGATTAATCTGCGCATTCAGAATTTTATGCACAGTATTGGTGATGTAATTGTACGTTCCAACCTTTCTGATTTCACATTTCTTAATTCCGAGACTTTATATATCTGCCAGGCCGAGTTGCTGAAGCATGTGAGTACACAAAAAGAGCTGTTTTGCACCTTTTCGCAGGGAGTTTATGAAACCACCATTATTTGCAGCAATTCGCTGAAGGATTTTGTGATGGTTAACTTTAAAAAGGAAAAAGGTATGTCGGTAACAGACAGCCTGGCTTCTATCACCATTAAACTTCCGAAGGAAAACACCGAAATATCAGGTATCTATTACTACATCTTAAAGCGGATTGCCTGGGAAGGGATCAATATCAACGAAGTGATCTCCACCAGCAACGAATTTACCATTGTGGTTAAGGATAAGGATATCGACCGCACTTTTTCCATCCTGATGAGCCTTAAAAAAATGTAACGGACTGCCGTAACATTTCAGCTATCAACCGTTAATTAAAAAGGCACACTGCCGGCTTTTCTGCTTTGCTGCTAATGTTACCTTTGTAAAAAAATTTCATGTTCGCATTACTGAAAAAGGAAGTCCGCGGTTTTTTGAGTTCGCTGATTGGTTACGTGGTAGTAAGCATTTTTCTTTTACTGCTGGGCTTGTTTTTGTGGACATTTACCTCTTCTCCCTTTAATATTCCGCTGATGGGCATGTCAGACCTTGGCCCCTTTTTCACCTTTGCACCTTTAGTATTTTTATTTCTTGTTCCGGCTATAACCATGCGCAGTTTTGCCGAAGAAAAAAGAACCGGAACCATCGAGTTATTATTTACCCGTCCGCTTACCGATTTTTCCATTCTGTTTGCCAAATACCTGGCGGCTTTTCTTCTCGTATTCATTTCACTTATCCCCACCCTGTTGTATTACTATTCCATTTACCGGTTGGGCGATCCTCCCGGTAATATTGATTCGGGCGCCACGTGGGGATCGTATATCGGTTTGCTGATGCTGGCTGCCGGATTTGTTTCCATAGGTATTTTTTCTTCTGTCATTACCCAAAACCAGATTATTGCATTTATTATCGGGGTGTTTTTGTGTTTCTTTTTATATCTCGGTTTTAATTACCTCGGTTCATTTTCATTATTTGGCAAGTATGACGGATTTATCAAATCGCTGGGTATTTATTCGCACTATCAATCCATCAGCCGTGGCGTGGTCGACACACGTGACATTATTTATTTTATCAGCCTTATTTTTACTTTTTTGCTGGTTTCACAACTTATTCTTCAATCGCGCAGAAAATCGGGAAAACTTTTGTTTGTTATTTCACTGGCTATTGTTTTGCTGGCCAACTTTATCAGCACCCATCGTTTTGTGCGGTATGATTTAACAGCAGAAAAACGTTATACGTTAACACCCACTACCATCGAATACCTCGAAAAAAACGTAAACGACCAGTTGCATTTCACCATTTACCTTACCGGTGAACTTCCATCAGAGCTGAAAGTACTCGAAGAAGAAATCCGACTGAAACTGGATGAGTTTGCCAGTTATATAGGTGAAAATATACAGTATGAGTTTTTTGATCCCTACTCAATAGAAGGAGAAGACGAAAGAAATATGTTCATGGACGAACTTTACCGTCTTAAAAAACTCAATTATACCGAAATGGAGTTTGAAGAGAACGGAAAACTTTCTTTCAAATATGTTTTTCCTTCCGGCATCATCAGTTACAAAGGCCAGCAGTTTCCCATCCGTTTCTTTCACAAAAAATCCATCCGCAGCGATGAAGATCTTACCCAACTGGCCGAAGGAGTGATCAACAACCTTGAGTTTGTGATGATGGATGCTATACGCAACGCTACCCGCGAATCAAAACCCCGCATTGCTGTTTTGGAAGGCCACGGGGAAGCTAACGGTGATGAGCTATACGATATTGAATATTTTCTTAACCAGTTTTATGTGGTGGAAAGGATAAAAATACAAAAAGTGATTCGCGACACGATGCGGTTTGATATTCACGCCCTGCGCAATTTCAATTGCCTGCTGGTAGTACAACCCGACACCGCATTTGACGAAAAAGAAAAATTTGTGATCGACCAGTTTATCATGAAAGGCGGAAAAGTAGCCTGGTTTGTGGATCAGATGGATGTAAATGAAGATACTTTGTTTGTAAAAGGACAAGTGTATGCATCAGAGAAAAAACTGAAACTGGATGATATGCTGTTTACTTATGGAGTACGTATCAATAAAGATATGCTGGTTGACCGCTCGTCTGCACCTCTGAAAATTCCCGGCTATCCCAAAGGCTGGCATCCCTGGTATTATTTTCCTTTGATTCTTCCCGAACAAAACCATGCCATCACGCGAAACATCAATCCTGTTAAATCAGAATATGCCAGCACTATTGATACGGTGGGCGATGATCCCGGAATGAAAAAAACCGTGTTATTGAAATCTTCTCCCGAATCTTATTTCTCACGCAACCCGGTGCGCATCAATTACGGCATTATAGAAATGGACCAGGTAAACTGGGTTCCTTCCAAACTGAAGCCCGGCAGGCCCGTAGCTGTATTGCTGGAAGGAACGTTTAAATCCGTATTCAATAACCGCCTTTCCCCTGAATTTGAAAGCAGTCCTGATTACACTTTTGTTAAAGAAAGCCGGCCTAATAAAATGCTGGTGGTTTCGGATGGAGATATCATTATGAATGATTTTGAAAAAATTCCCGACCCAAAAACCGGGGAGATGGTAACAAAACATATTCCGCTGTATTACGACAAATATGAAATTGTTGCTCCCGATGGCCAGGCTGCCTACCTGTATGGCAACCGCGAATTCGTATTAAATGCCATTGATTATTTATTGGGAGATGATCTTTTACTGAACATTCGCCAGCGCACTATAACACTTCGAAAACTCAATAATGAAAAAGTGGTGACAGAAAGAAGCAAATGGCAATTTGTGAATGTATACATGCCCATTATGATGTTTATTTTGTTTGGGATCGTTCAGGGAATTTTCAGAAAAAGAAAATACACACGTTAAAATGAAAAGAAACACTACCTGGTTTATAATTGCAGTAGTTGTATTAGCCGTACTAACCTGGTGGGCCTATACTATAGTTGCCGGTGACAAGGGATTTTCGGGAAAAACAAGTACAATTTCTGAGGCAGAAACCGATTTTGCCATCAGCGATACGGCCTCTGTTACAAAAATAATTATCACCAACCAGGATCACCAGAAAGCCGTGCTTACCAAAGCGGAACCAGGATTATGGAGGCTGAATGATGAATATATGGCACGGATAGATGCCATCAACGTGATTTTAAATACGGCCAAACGGATAAAGGCAAGAGAAAAAGTTTCGGAACAGGGAAAGGAAAATATCCTGAAAAACATGGCGGTAAAATACAATAAAGTAGAATATTTTGCCGGTGACACATGGCTGAAAACATGGTATGTAGGACACCCCACCAAAGACGCTGACGGAAGTTTTATGATTCTTGAAACACCTGAAAACGGAAAGGCAGAAAATCCCTATATCACTCATATTCCCGGGTTTTCGGGTGAATTATCTGCTCCTTTTTTCACCGACCCATACGAATGGCGCGACCATGCTGTTTTCAGGTATGATGTAAAAGACATTGCATCGGTTGAATTTTATAACAGCGATTCGTCATCCCATAATTACCGCATCAATGTGCTGGGGGAAAACCTGTTTGAAATGAAAGATGGCAGCAATAAACCCGTGAAAGCTTTTGATACCGTTGCCGTTCGTGCATTCCTGCTCAACTTTAAAAACATCAACTTTTTAACACTCAATAAGGGCCACCTGTCAAAAGAACAGGAAGACTCCCTTCGAAAAGCTCAACCATTCATTCGATTGGTAATTACAAACAAGCAGAAAGTAAAAGACGAACTGAAGATCTATCATAAAAAAGTGCAACCCGGGCAGGTAGATCTTGAAGGAAAACCCTATCGATGGGATATAGACCTGGCCTTTGCCCGGCTGAGAACCGGTGAGATTGCTGTTATTCAATTCGGGCATTTTGCAAAGATATTGTGGCCGCTCGAAGCGTTTACCATGACTGTACCACCTTCGCCCCGCTAACGAGTTTTTAACAATTTACTGTTGTTCATTGTTGAATAAATAATTGGCCTGAAACAGGCTAATCGTTCTATATTTGTTCGGATAAAAAAACCGACTATGAAATTCATTGTTTCCAGTACCGCCCTTCTCAAACAACTGCAATCCATCAGTGGTGTGCTTAATTCAAGCAACACGTTGCCTATTTTGGATAATTTTCTTTTTGAGATCAACAAAAAGCAGCTCACCATTTCGGCCTCCGACCTGGAAACAACCATGATTACCAAAATGGAAGTGGAAGCCAAAGAAGACGGAAACATTGCTATTCCGGCCAAACTGCTGATTGAAACCCTTAAAAATTTCCCCGAGTTACCTCTCACCTTCTCTATCGATACCAAAAACTACGGAATTGAAATTTCTTCCGACAACGGTAAATTTAAATTATCAGGACACAGTGGTGATGAATTTCCGAAAGTACCCAATATTGAGGCCTCATCGAAAGTGGTGGTTCCGGCAGATGTTCTCCAGCGGGCCATTACCAAAACGTTGTTCGCCACCGGCAATGATGATCTTCGCCCGGTAATGTCGGGAGTTTATTGCCAGCTCTCCAGCAGCGAATTTATTTTTGTTGCTACAGATGCTCATAAACTTGTTCGTTTTACACAGAAAGAATGTAAAGCTGACAAATCAGCCAGTTTTATTCTACCCAAAAAACCACTTAACCTGCTGAAGAACCAGCTGGCATCGGCTAATACTGATGTAACTATCGAATTTAACCAAACCAATGCGATGTTCACATTCGACAATCACACACTGGTATGCCGGTTGATTGACGGAAAATATCCCAATTACGAAGCCGTAATTCCAAAACAAAATCCGAATAAACTTACCATCGACCGCGGAACTTTTCTCAGTTCACTAAAACGTGTTTCTGTTTTCTCCAATAAAACCACTCACCAGGTGCGTTTAAAGATAGCCGGAAGCGAGCTGGCTATTTCTGCTGAAGACCTTGATTATGCCAATGAAGCAATGGAACGTTTAACCTGTTCGTATGAAGGAGAAGATATGGAAATTGGTTTTAATTCACGTTTCGTAATTGATATGCTGAATAATATCGACACCAGTGATATTGTGCTTGAAATGAGCGCCCCCAACCGTGCCGGCATCATTTTACCTGCTGAAAATGACAAAGGCGGTGAAAATGTATTGATGCTGGTAATGCCTATTATGTTGAATAATTAGGGTGTTACTTAGTTATTGAGGGATAGAGTGATTTCAGATTCTTACTCCGATTACGCATACATCATCTATTTGTTCAATGTCGCCACGCCAGTTATTAAAATTATCGATCAGTAACTGATGTTGTTCCTGCATGGAATAGTGTTGTATAGCTAAAATAAGCTCCTTTAATCTGCTCACATTAAATTTTTTCCCTTTTTCACCACCAAACTGGTCCTGGTAGCCATCTGTAAAAACATATAATGTATCGCCTTTTTCCAGTTCGATATGATGTGTGGTGAAAGCTTCCGAATCGAACGATTTACCGATGGGCTGCTTGTCGGGTTTAAATTCTATTAGTGATGGACGATGAATAATGAGTGATGAGTCGTTTATTTTCTCATCATTCATCACAGATCTCTCATCACTTTTAACCTGCTCCATGTCCCCTTGTCCCTTTCTCACTATCCACAACGGATTATTCGCGCCCGACCATTGCAGAGGGAATGCGGGGTGCGGGAACGAAGAAATTTGCTGTCCGTTTTTATTCTCCGCTCTTAGAGTGAGTGAAACGAGCGAAATGTCCATTCCGTCATTAACATCATGTTCGCTTCTTTCGAAAGTAGCCAGTACGAGTTCTTTTACCTTGTCAAGAATTTTTCCCGGATCGGTTAGTGCAAATTCTCTTACGGCACGATTCAGCGCATTGCTGCAAACCACGCTCACCATCGCCCCGGGAACTCCGTGGCCGGTACAATCAGCTGCCGCAAAAAGAATCCTGTTTTCAATTTTTTCAAAAAAATAAAAATCACCTGCAACAATGTCTTTTGGTTTATACAACACAAAAGAGTCAGGAAGATATTCATTCCACAGTTTTATCGGGGGAAGAATGGCGTTTTGCAAATGTTTGGCATAAAGAATAGAATCCAGTATTTCGGTATTTTTTTCCTGTATGAGTTCTTTCTGGTGCTCCACTTCCTTTTTTTGTATGGCAATTACATTTCTCTGCTTTCGTGTAATCCGGAAACGGTTGAAAATAAAAACAGCAAATATCACCACCATGATTAAACCTGCAAAAAGAAAATAGCGCTGCCACTTTTCCTGTTCGAGTTTTTGGTTTTTGAGGTTGATTTCTGTTTCGCGTAATTTTTTCTCTTTTTGTGCCGTCAGCAATTCACTTTCTTTATTTTTTATTTCAAGGTTGCGGATATAATTTTCTTTATTGAGGCTGTCGATCTGGGTTGATTTTTTTTCTGACAATAAATGTTCCAGTTCCGCAAACGCTTTTTGTTTTTCTACTTCGGCCTGTAATGTCATTTTTTGGGCACGGAATAAAATACTGTCGGCTGTGCGTTTTTTTTCGTACTCGAATCTTACTTCTTTACGTGTCACTTCTTTTCTGCGGTCTTCGCTGGCAATGGAATCGCGATAGGAAGAGAATAATTCATAGTATTCAAGTGCCTCATTAAAACGTCCTGATTTTTTTTCGGCCAGGTACAGGCATTCGCAGTTGTTCATTTTTTCGGCTAACACTTTGGCTTTGATGGCGTGGTCGTAACCGGTTTTACACAATTCTTTTGCTTTTTCATAATTACTCCGGTTTATTTCAAGATTACCGAAATTGTAATAAGAAGAAGCGAGACTTTTAAAATTCCCGAGTGAAGTGTTGATTTCAATTGCTTTTTCAAAATACTCTACGGCTTTGTCAAATTCCTTTTTATCAGTAAGAATAGTGCCAATAGAATTGTAAGCAGCAGCAATTCCCGGTTTATTTTTTTTCTCTTCCGCTTCCTTCAGGCTTTTTTGAAAATACACCATCGCTTCATCGTGTCGTTTTAGCTTCATCAGCGACAGCCCGATGTTGCCGTAAGTAGAGATCAGGTTATTTTTATCGTTAATCTCTTCAAATATTTTTTCAGCTTTTTTGTAATAGTCGAGCGCTTTTTCGTGTTCTTTCTGATTAGAGAAGATAAGCCCGATATTGTTATAACTGGAAGCCATTCCTGTTTTATCGTTAAGTGAAAGACGAATGGAGAGGCTTTTCTGGTAAAAATCGAGAGCGGTAAGTAAATCGCCCTGTTTCCAGTATATATTTCCGATGTTATTATACGCCATGGCCAGTTTGGGACGTTCACCTGTTTTTTCGAGGATGTTTTTCCATTCGTTGTAATAATTTCCTGCTTTTTGAAAATCGCCTTTTACTTCGCATGCCACTCCCATTAACGCCAGTGAACTGGCCTGCCAGCTGAGGTATTTTGTTTTTTTCGAAAATCCGAACATTTCCTCTGCTATTGCAAATGCTTTTGGCGGATCGGAAAATAAAAATTTCCGTACCAGCATGGATGCCGCTTCCAGCCGGATGGTATCATGGCGGTTATTATCATTCCAGACATTGTGAAGTGAATCTGCGTTTTGGGAAAGAGATTCAAATCCTGTTATGAAAAAAAGTAATATGAAAACGGCTTTATTCAATAGCTTAAAGCTATATAAAAACATCTCAACCATGAAATAAAAAGACGAATCATGCCTGTTCAGGGTATGAAACACGGGTTGCGAGGGATGTTTATCCTTAAAAAGGATTGCTTCGTGTATATAAACCGGTTACAGGTGGAAAGATGATAAACAGCCTTTTCAAAGAACAGGAAAACAGGTAAATTTATCCTGATCAACCATGAAGAAATATTCTGTCATATTTGTTTTTTTGATGATTGGATCACATGTCTATTCTTTTTCTTCCTATAGTTACTCAACTACAACACTTTACTATGGAACCGCTTACCGGTTTAATAAATCGTACCGGCATTCTTTTTCCATTGACAGGTGGTTTTTAGAAGGAGCCTGTACGCGAAGCAGTTTTAAGGGAGCCGGTGTATCGTGCGAATGGAAAAGTAAATCGGATTATTCTTTTGGGGCAAGATTCTTTTTTTCACCACAAAGGCATCCTGCTTTTTCATCTCTTGTTTTTTATATGGGCACCGAGTCGGTGGCGTTTTCTGAAAACGATCTAAAGGGAATTACTATCTCCCCGCAATCGGGTTTTCATTTAGATCTTGCCCCTGTTAGTCTTAATTTGTATTACAGTTATGATTTTCCTGTTCTTTATGAATTCATTTCAGGATATAACGGTCATCGGGTTAACATCAAAATGGGTATTGATATGGAATTATTTAACCCATGTAATCTTTTTGTAAAAAAGGTAAGAATAAGGTTTTAAATCTGGTTATATTTACTTAGTCAGGCTGACTCCGCAAACCGCGCCACTGTAATTTCCGGTTTTCCCAGTTCCTGCCAGGTTTTCTCTGCCTCAAATTTTTCGGGATAATTATTCAGGGCCTTTACGATATGATATCCGTAATCATACTCCTGTTTAAACCATCCCATTATTTTCAACATAAGAAGCGGTGACGACCAGTGCGATAATTTTTCTTTTTTGTAATGTTGAATAAACACTTTTACGGCTTCATCTGCTGTAAATCCTTCCGGGCCCTGGATAACATATTCGCGGTTAGCGGAATCACTAAATGAAAGTGATTTTGCTACCTGTTTGCCGTAATCTTCTGCGGCAATAAAATACATTTTATGTTTTGATTTTCCGGCCAGCATCATTTTGTCACCCATTTTATAAAGATTCGACAGGCTTTGCATAAAATTGCTGGGGTAAAAAATGGTATATGGAATTCCACTTGATCTGATTTTTTCCACTGCCTGATTCTTAATATCAAACACCCACCATTTAAATCCATCCATATTGTTATATCGCATAATAATGGAAGACAGGTAAAGAATTCTTTTTATTCCGTTTTCTTTTGCGGCTGCAATAACGTATTCAAGCCCGTCTGATTCGCTGTGGAATTCATTTTTCTTTTCTTCCCGTTTAATGGAAAGATTGAGATAAACGGCATCCATTCCTTTCATTGCCAGCATAACATCTTCTTTTTTCTTCAGATCGCCCCTGATAAAATTTACATCAGAAGGCAATTCACGTTTTGCCTTTTCGGGTGAGCGCACCAAAGCAAAAACACGGAAGCCTGCATTTAGCAGTTCTGCCGTTACCGGTTTTCCCAGCATCCCGGTTGCGCCAATTACCAATACGTTAGTAACAGCCATTTATTTTTCGCAATATTCCTTTAGTTTTTTCAATCCTTTTTCATAATCCGGGCCGAGAAAACGATCCATCATCCTTCCGAATATCCTGGAGATGGGATTATTTTTATTGTCAGCCATAAAATCCCACGTCACTTTTACATTTCCATTTCCCGGTTGAATTGTCCAGGTAGCATCCGCCTCTCCCCTGCCGTGAAATGCAAGATGGGTAGTAACGCTTTTGTTAACTACCGAATGGGTAATTTCCATTGTTCCCTTTCCCACTTTTTTCGGATCACCTTCCCAGGTATAGTGAGCGCCTTTGCCGGTTTCTATATGATTAAATATCTTTTTCATATTGGGATCATAATCGGAAAATGGCGACCAGTTGGCTACAAAATTTTTCAGGCTGTTCATTTGTTCAAACACTTTTTCGACAGATGCATTTATTTCAATGGATCGCTCCATCCGGGTGATGCGTGGCGACATAAAACCGAAAAGAACAATCAGAAGAATGAGTCCGGCAATAACAGCAAGAATGATGAGAAGAATATTCATAACAGGTATGATTTAGGGTTATGGCCCAATATTACTGAAAATTTGTTAAAAAACGACCATTGCTTTGAACAGTGGCATTCATGACGTGTACAAGAGATATCAATAAATATGACTATGAAAAACCACTGCTATCTCGCATTCATGCCCGCACTGGCCGTGCTGCTGCATTCCTGTTACTCAGAAAACAAAGAAGGAAAAGATGAAAATCAGGAAAAAAACGAACCTGAAGCGCAGCTTATTATCGGTGATCCTGCTCCCTTCAGCAGCGATAGCCTGGTGATATTTCCGGTAGGAATGGCCAACTATGTTCCTGATGAAACTGAAAAACCTGATGAAAACACCACTACTTTGAAAAGCGGGCTCGGGCTTACCAATAAAGTAACCAGCGCAGCCAACGGAGCTGTTTCTTATAATTACAACATTACCCTTGCCAATACCGACTTTAATAATGAATACGGTACTTATTCAGTATTTACCAACGATAAAACGGAAGTGGTGGACATAAGAAACCTGATTTTTTACAACAAATACACCGGTGAAAGCAGAAAACTGCTGGATGAAAAATTGCACATCATTTCTTTTTCCATTCACCACGAATTCGGAAAGTCTGTAATTATGTATGATGTGGTGAAAAACGACTACAACGAAGACAAAAAATTCGACCGCAATGACCCGGTGATGTTATTTATTTCCGATCTGCAGGGGAACAACTTTATTCAATTGACACCCGAAGACGAAAACTATCTTACCTATTTTTACTATAAAGAATCAGGTCGGATGCTGATCAAGGTTTGCAAAGATGGAGATGGCAACAAAAAGTTCGATCTTTACGATCAGACGCTTTTCCGCGAAGTGGATATGAAAAAGCCATCCCTTGGAAAAACACTTTTTGGCGAATCGATGATTGAAGATCTCAAAAAACAATTGTAAATGCTGTTAATGATTTGTTAAGATTGAACGGATAAGTGCTTCTGCTGTACAGATTACTAAATTTACCTTATGTTCAAAATGAAAACAGCCGGTGTTATTCTCTTTTCAGGATGGGCGCTGGCTTTACCTGCTCAAAGTGTTTCGGAAAACAATAATCAATTCGCTTTCGAACTCTTTGCAAAGCTCGAAAAAAACGACAAAAACGTTTTTCTTTCTCCCTATAGTATTTCCACGGCACTGGCCATGACCTATACCGGTGCAAAGGGAAAAACAGCAGAATGCATGGAAAAAGTAATGCATTTTTCGGGAGGAAAAGAAAAAGTGAGCAGCGATTTCTCTGAGCTAATGTCGGGAATCAACAGTCTGAACGGAAAAGATATTGAGATCAATGTTGCCAACCGGCTGTATGGAAACAAGGGAACTGAATTTGTACAGGAGTTTTTGAATAACCTGGAGAAAAAATTCAACGCACCCCTTGAGAAAATGGATTTCAAAAATGATCCTGAGGGATGCCGGAAAATTATCAATAAGTGGGTGGAAGACAAAACCAAAAACAGGATAAAAGAATTATTAAAGCCAAACATTCTTACTCCCGATACCCGCCTGGTACTGGTAAACGCCATTTATTTTTATGGCGACTGGGCGCACCAGTTTGATTCTGCAATGACCAAAAAAGGAGACTTTTTCCTCAATGAGCAGGAAAAGAAAGAAGCCCAACTCATGTGGCAGAAACATTCATTTGAATACATGGAAGCGGACGGAATAAAAGCTGTTCGTTTACCTTATAAAGGAAATACCCTTTCCATGGAAATTTTTCTTCCCGATAAAAAAGACGGAATTGGGGAACTGGAAAAAAAATTCAACCAGGAAAATTATTCCAAATGGATTAAAAAGTTTTTTCCCCAGCAGGTTCATTTAACCTTACCCAAATTTAAAATGACCACCGATTTCAAACTGGAAGAAATACTGAAGCCAATGGGAATGGAATTAGCTTTCAGTGATTTTGCCGATTTCAGCGGCATGTCGGTTAAAACCCTGATGAAAATTGATAAGGTAATTCATAAGGCTTTTGTGGAAGTAAGCGAAAAAGGAACAGAAGCAGCGGCAGCCACAGCAGTGATCATGGAGGAAATAACCAGCGCTTACCGGCAGCGTGAAACGTATAAGATATTCAAAGCCGATCACCCGTTTTTGTTCACCCTGCGCGATAATAAAACAGGCAGTATTTTGTTTATGGGAAAAGTGAATGACCCCACCCTGTAAATTTTATTGTTTTATTATTTTTTTCATCATTGTGGTTTCTCCCGACCGAAGAACAATAAAATAGCTTCCTGCAGAAATTTCACTGAGTGAAATGCGTAGTTGTGAGGATGATATTTTTTCCTGTGAAAATAAAATTTCTCTTCCTGAAATATCGGATAAAGTTATTTCAGGTGAAAAATTTTCAGGATACTGAATCATAATAAATTCAGAAGCAGGATTGGGAAATACCGAAACATCGACATCCGGTTCCACTTCTTCAGCCGACAATCCAAACGAACCACCGCAGGGAGTTCCGTTAAGGTTGTACCATGTATGCAAAGCATCTGCTCTTTGTTGCAGAACAGGCAGTGCACTAAGACTGTCGTTGGGAGTAGATGAGGCTGCGTAAACAAATGCAAATTGAATCGTAATTGTTTCACCTGGATTAAAATTAAATGGACCGGTAGAACCAACGCCTCTCCGGTCGGCAGGCACATTACCTTCAGAAATTTCACTCCAGGGTGAAGTCACAAACGGAACTCCATCGCTTCCCCAGTACAAAGGATCGGAACTTCCGGGAAACATATAACCATATTCCAGTAATCCGTTTTGAATAGCTCCGGGTGAAGTCTGATGCCCGGATCCACCATAATATACCGGAGTATTATCCTGCCAGATGCCTTTAATATACCTGTAAAAATCATTGGCATTGGAAGGCTCGCCCTGTGCGGGAAGAGGTGTTACGTCATCCCTGAAATAATACATAAAATGCCTCATGTTTAATCGCTCATTATCCACTACTCCATCTCCGAAACCATTTCCGGTTCCGCTATATACAATCCCGTTATTATTCACTGCATATTGAACATTATTGGTAAGCGGGTTGTCAATTCCGTCAGCAATTTGTTTCGGGCCGTCAAGAAAAACAACACCCGTCATTGGTACATAATCTCCAAATCCCGGTGATCCTGAACAAGCTCCATCTGTACCATCACCGTTATACCCGTAAAACATACTTCTTTGCACATCACTGGCAATAAAATCATCATTCGAACATCCGATATCAAAATCAGTCCACATGCCAATGTAGTTGTCTGTATAATTATAATTAGAACGGTTGATTATTTTATACTCCACAAAAACAGTATTATTAAGTACGTTATAATCCGAACATTCAAAGGCATAAAGCATGGCATGAATTTCCATTTTATACGGAGATCCACCTGTGACAAGATGAAGTTTATCATCGTTAAAAATCATGTAGATAGCATCATCACCCTTTATTTTCGGATAATCTCCGTTTCCCGGATCATAAATTCCATTTGCATTTACATCCCAAAACGGAGCAAGATAATACGCCTGCCCCTTTGAAACATCACCATGTGCCGGCCAGTTTTCAATCGCTTCGGGCATAACGTATCCGGGATTAGTGAAATTTTGCTGGTGATATTCCAGGTCGTTTTTGGTAATTTTCCATACGCGTTGCCATGTTGCCAGCTGGCTGTTATACCAGGAAGCATCCATTACCGGCCCTTGCTGAAAATCCCCATCCTGGAAACTTTGTGCCGAACATTTTAAACTGTTATTCCTGTAACCTCCCATCCATAAACCACTTATGTAAATGGTGTTGTTTCCGCTTCCGGCAGGAACCTCGAATCCCGCTGTGTTGAGTGATTCATCATTAAACAGTCTGCCAAGATAATCTGTGCGCGCCCGGATATTGTTTGTTTCCAGAAAGGCAAATTCAGTTCCCTGTGCTTTCAGAAGCGAAGGAAACAACAGTAAACCATAAATAATTTTTTTCATACTCATTGTTTTTTCTCCGAATTTACGTTAACCCGCAACGCAAGTCAACTCCATAATTTTGCATTTTTATACATGTCTAAGCAACACGAAGGCCTGGAAGATTTTTCTGAGTATTTTAATCCGCCAGATGGCGGACGAGCCTTGGACAAGGTTTAATTCCCCGCAGTTTACTGCGACAAAAAAAAATAAATATTCCTCTTACGAATACCCCGCAGAAAGCTGCGGGGACATTTATTTTTGAGATGGCTAAATAAAGACCGTTGCTATAAATAAAGCGTTATATACGCCAATACAATATACCTCACCAGTTTTCCAAGAAACGACAACAGGGCTACTTTATAAAAATTTATTTTAAAAAAACCAAGCGCAATAGTAAGCGGATCCCCTATAAACGGCAGCCACGTAACAAGTGCCGACCAGCTTCCATAACGTTCTGCCCATTGCTGGAATCGCATAAGTTTGGAATGACTCACCCTGAACCATTTTTCCAGCACACGAAAATCAGCCAGGTAACCCAATCCGTAATTGGTTAATCCGCCCAGCCAGTTTCCAAAAGAAGCAACCACCACCACCCAAAACGGATCATATCCTCCCAATAGCATCGCCACCACAAATGCTTCTGTGGCCAGCGGAAGAATGGTTGCTCCAAGAAAGCAGCCCGAGAATAATCCGATATAACTTAATTCATCCATTTGTCACAGAATTGTCAAAAATAGCGAAATGGTCAATGGGTCAGTAATTAACAAAAAAGTATGTTGACTCTATACTTTAATAGCTTATTCGCTCTATTCCTGTTTGATGCTTGCTGTTACTCAATAAATCTTTGCTTTTCGCCATAGTACTGCTAAATTTGCCCCATGAAGCACATGTTCATAGCTTTTGTGCGGTTTTACCAGGTAACTATTTCTCCTATGACTGGCGCGCATTGCAGACATACGCCCACCTGCTCTCAATACACTATTGAGGCACTCAAAGAATGGGGAGTATTTAAAGGCCTGTGGCTGGGTTTCAACCGGCTGCGTAAATGCCATCCCTGGGGAACACATGGTTATGACCCGGTGCCGGGGAAGAAGAGGGATTGAGTTATTGGGGATGGAGTTATTTGGGGAAGAAGTTATTGAGGGATGGAGTTATTGGG
>JBMORL010000107.1:0-64843 GCA_049322335.1 Bacteroidota bacterium | reverse complement strand
AATTAACACTGCCCGCACCGATTCGTTTACAGGAACCATTCCTCCCGGGGGCAGCACGCGCTGGGGATGGGGAAAAGTAAATGCCTATGCTGCCGTGCAGTCGGTTTTTTTGGTGAGTGTGGAGGAACAAAGTACACATTCTGTTTGGAAAATTTTTCCGAATCCCGCTACTGATTATTTGCTTATTGAGGGGCAGCTGCAGGGTGATGAAGAAATAAAAATTTATTCTTCAGAAGGAAAATTACTGAAACGTGAAAAAATAGTTCAGCCACAAATTCACCTGGCAGGTTTAGCAAACGGAATGTACATTATTGAAATCACAGGAAAAACTTCTTCTGAAAAATTCAGAATAGTGATTGCCGGTTGATTCATTCCATCGCGTTGATCTTTTCCGCCAGCCATTTATATGATTCGTCATCGAGTCCCTGTTCACGGGCCAATTTGGCATAAGCAGCTGCCACAATTTTTCCGCCCTCCAAAACTTTTGCAGTATACAGAACAGAAAGATAAAAGCTGCTTTTTGAGCTTCCCAGATTAGATCCCATCTCATACCACTTTCGGCATAATTCAACACTTCCCGTGATCTCTGTTCCCTGGTAATATAATTCACCAAGGTTCTCGCAGGCAAGTTTATCCCCAAGCGAACATGCTGTTTCATAATATCCCATTGCTTTGTTTATATCCTTTGTAACTCCAGCTCCGTTTCTGTACATGTATCCCATGTCGTAAATACAACCGGCATGCTTCACCGCTTCACCTTTTTTCAGCCACTCCATTGCTGTAGCATAATTTTGAGTAACCCCTTCTCCCGTTATATATGCTTCAGCGATGAGTTGTGCCGCATCATAATTACCCTTCGGAACTATAGTTTTATAATACTCCACCGCATCGGTATAGGTTTTGCCGGTGATTTTTCCATCGCGATACATATTTCCCACCAGATAAGTGGCATCTTTATCTTTCAATTCGGCCGCTTTTTTATACCATGCAAGAGCCTCATCAAAACTTTGTTTTAATTTAGTTTCGGGCTTCCCAAAATAATATGCATCTCCCATGCGGCCGGTAGCAGCGGGGTGGCTTTTGGCAGCGGCCAGTTTTAACTGTTCATACCAATTTTCATAGTCTCTTGCTGCCAGATATTCTTCAGATTTCAGGTATTCTGCTTCTCCGGGTATCTGGGCCTGCAAGCTACTGCCAAAAGTTAAAATCAAAAAAAGTAAAATCAGCTTTTTCATAGATGTGTTTTTATGTTTTACTGTCACAAAATTAATATAGGAAGACGGATTCCGAAATACGGTAAATACCGTATAATACATTTAATCATGAACGCTTGTAAATTTTATCAGGATGTGTCCGCATAAACAATTGCCTGATTAATAGCGCTGTTAAATATTTCTAAATAGTTAAAAAGTTTTTTGTAACGATTATATCAGGATAATAAATGTGAAAAGGAAAAGACTTCACTTCCCGATACAAAATTTACTGAAAATATTCCCTAAAAGGTCATCCGTACTTATTTCACCTGTAATCTCTCCCAAATGAAAAACCGCTTTCCTGATATCGATGGCCACCAGGTCGGTGGGCAGGCCCGATTCTAACCCTTTACGCACTTCAGCTAATGAGTCACCGGCTTTATCAAGTGCCGTTTTATGCCGGGCATTGGTCACCACAACGCGGTCGTTCGAAAATTCGCTGGAAGAAACAAATTCAAAAAGATGTTCGCGCAATTCATCAAGACCGATACCACGTTCGGCAGAAATAAACAATACTTCTCCCAGCCCGCTGAATTTTTCCTCCAGGCTTCCTTCTTCCCTTGCACCCGATTTCACTACCTGCAACTGGTCGATCTTATTTCCCAGTATGATCAGTTTTTTGTCCGGTGAAAGTTTTTGCCTGAACATCTCCACGTTTCTGTGCCATGTACCGGGATTATTTTCCGTCACATCCACCATATAAAGGATCACCGAAGCTTCTTCCACTTTTTTCCACGCTTTTTCTATTCCTATATTTTCAATAATATCTTTGGTGTCGCGTAACCCGGCTGTATCAATAAAACGGAATTTCACTCCATTGATCACCATCGTATCTTCAATCACATCCCGCGTGGTACCGGCAATTTCAGAAACGATGGCTTTTTCTTCATGCAACAATGCATTCAGCAAAGTGGATTTACCCACATTGGGCACACCAACAATTACAACAGGAATTCCGTTTTTTATCGCATTCCCATATTGAAACGAACCGGAAAGGTGCGAAATGATCTTCTGAATATTTTCCACCAGCAAAACCAGTTTCGTGCGGTCGGCAAATTCCACATCTTCTTCAGCAAAATCGAGTTCCAGTTCAATGAGTGAAGCAAAGTCGAGTAAAGACGACCGCAGTTTTTTTATTTCGGCAGAAAATCCTCCTTTTAGCTGGTGCATGGCCAGTTTATGGGCAGCTGCATTCTCACTGGCAATCAGGTCGGCCACTGCCTCAGCCTGCGAAAGATCCATTTTTCCATTAACAAATGCGCGAAGGGTAAACTCTCCCGCTGCGGCAGCCTCACAACCGTTAGTAATCAACAGTTCAAGTATCTGCTGGCGGACAAAAGAAGAACCGTGACAGGAAATTTCAGCTACATCTTCACCGGTAAAAGAATGCGGGCCGCGAAACACCGTTACCAATACCTCATCCATTACCTCTTCCCCTTTTTTTATGGAACCAAAATGAACGGTATGTCCTTCTGCCTTTGTAATATCTTTGCTGAAAATGCGCGAAACAATTGTCAGCGCGTCTTTCCCCGAAACACGTATCACCGAAATAGCTCCACCCTGACCGGTGGAAAGGGCGCAAATGGTTTGATTATCAAAGGAAGAATACTTCATTAATTGCCCGAATTTACATTTTTTGGATGGAAACGCGTTAATAATTTATAATTTCAACAGGAGTTTTGGTATTCATAATTTCTTATTTTTGGAGGCAAATTAAACTTCTAAAAATGAGCGTACTCGTTAACAAAAATTCGAAAGTAATCGTACAGGGCTTCACCGGAAGCGAGGGCACTTTTCATGCCACACAAATGATTGAATACGGAACCAAAGTGGTAGGCGGAGTTACACCCGGAAAAGGCGGCTCTACACACCTTGATAAACCTGTTTTCAATACTGTACAGGAAGCAGTGGATAAAACCGGGGCTGATGTTTCTATCATTTTCGTTCCCCCTGCCTTTGCTGCCGATGCCATTATGGAAGCCGCTGCTGCAGGTATCAAAGTGATTGTTTGCATCACCGAAGGAATTCCTGTGAACGACATGGTGAAAGTAAAAGAATACATAAAAGATAAGAATTGCCGGCTGGTTGGACCTAATTGTCCCGGTGTTATTACCGCAGGTGAAGCCAAAGTGGGTATTATGCCCGGATTTGTTTTTAAGCCGGGGAGAATTGGTATCGTTTCCAAATCGGGAACACTTACCTATGAAGCAGCCGACCAGGTTGTGAAAGCCGGACTGGGAATTTCAACTGCTATCGGAATTGGCGGTGACCCGATTATTGGAACTCCCACCAAAGAAGCGGTAGAATTGCTGATGAACGACCCTGAAACCGATGCTATTGTAATGATCGGTGAAATAGGTGGAAATTATGAAGCTGTGGCAGCCCGCTGGATCAAAGAAGGCGGCAATAAAAAACCCGTGGTAGGATTCATTGCCGGGCAAACCGCTCCGAAAGGACGTAAAATGGGACATGCCGGAGCCATTGTTGGAGGAAAAGATGATTCAGCCGAAGCGAAAATGAGAATCCTTCGCGAAAACGGCATTCATGTAGTAGAATCCCCTGCTGAAATCGGTTCGAAAGTAGCCGAGATTATGGGCGTTACCGTTTAATAACATTAATCCGGATACCGTTATGAAAAGAAGTATCCTTGTTTTATTTACAATTCTTGTTCATTTTGCTTACTCGCAGAATTCCTCCATCGCTTTGTCAGGAAAGTATGGCAATTTAAACTTCAAAGTTTCTAAATCCAGGGATATAGAAAAACTGTTGGGAAAACCTGAAATAGTAAGCCGCGGATCTGTTCATGCCAATATCGGCAGTTGTATTTTCACCACTTTTACAATATATCAATATGAATCAGCAGGAGTTTACATCACCTGTTCGAGAGTTACAGCCAAAAAAGCTTCTTCAAAAAATCAAATTTTTTCGAAAATAGAATTTGATGAACGATCAGGAATCATTCTCAACAATAAACTGGAGTGCGGAAAAAGCATAAAACGAGATGTAGAATCGCTATTTACCCTGCAGGAAACAGATAAAAAAGGCGAATACCTTTACTCAATCAAAAACCACACAACTCCCTCCTGCATTTATTTCACATTTGATGAAGGCCTCATCCTGAGAAAAGTAAGTATATATTGATTTACGTTGTTTACCGTATCCGCATAACCGGAAAATTCTCCCATCTTTGAAAAAAACAAATCATGAAAACGATCCGGTTCATTTTAACATTGGCTCTTCTTTTTTCCTTCCCTTTGCTTCACGCACAGAAAAAAGGAAAAATCACTTTTGATTACGTTACCGTAAATATTATAGAAGGCTACGATCACGATGCGCGGCTGGTGGTGTATGTTGACGGGAAAAAAATTGCTACTTCGGGTGTACACAAAGAATCAGAAAGAAAACAATTCACTGTAAAAGTAAAACGAGGAAATCATAAAATACGTGCTGTAGTGGAAACATTCTACGAAGGCGAATGGCAGGAACATATTTTTGATAACGAATACAGTACCGATAGTGTTTACGAAGGAGAATTAAACGTTAAGAAAAAACAGACTGTAACAATGAAAATGGATATTTCTACCGAAGAAACAAAAATTGAAGTGAAGTAGTCAGTGGGTAGTTGGCAGTTCACAGCCGGCAGTAAACAATCGCCAATTCCCTCTATCCCCTAATAACTCTATCCCCAATAACTCTATCCCCAATAACTCTATCCCCAATAACTCCATTCCTGATAACTCTATCCCCAATAACTCTATCCCTTCCCTGCAAACTTCTCAATCACCTGCTGCGACACACCTGTATTGGAGAATCCGCCATCGTGAAAAAGGTTTTGCATGGTTACATATTTGGTAAGATCGGAGAAAAGAGTGATGCAATAATCGGCACAAGCGGCTGCACTGGCATTTCCGAGAGGACTCATGGCTTCTGAATAGGAAATGAATTCATCAAATCCCTTTACACCACTTCCGGCAGTAGTTACCGTGGGCGACTGTGAAATGGTATTTACGCGAACTTTTTTCTTTACACCATAATGATAGCCAAAACTACGGGTAATGGATTCCAGCAGTGATTTGGCATCAGCCATATCGTTATAATCAGGAAAAATACGCTGTGCGGCAATATAGGTAAGCGCCACTACCGAACCCCAGTCGTTGATAGCATCTTTTTTCATAGCTGTTTGCAATGTTTTATGCAACGACATTCCCGAAATATCCAGCGTCTTTACATAAAAATCGTAATTCAGGTCGGTATAGTGTTTGCCTTTGCGGACATTGGGCGACATCCCGATGGAATGCAGAACAAAATCCATTTTCCCTCCGAATTTTTCCATCGATTTATCAAAAAGGTTCTCAATATCCTCCACCAGCGAAGCATCAGCCGGAACTACCAAAGCATTTCCGCATTTTTCTGCCAGTTTGTTTATTTCCCCCATTCGCATGGCAACAGGTGCATTGGTTAATACGATCTCCGCCCCTTCTTCATGCGCACGCTCAGCCACTTTCCATGCAATGGACATGTCATTGAGGGCACCGAAGATGATCCCTTTTTTCCCTTTTAAAAGATTGTTTCCCATTTGAAAAAGTTATAAGTAGTTATGTTTTATTAATGTCTTCTGTTTTTTTCATCTCATCCGCCTGAGTGGAAAGCACAGAAAGTACGCGGGCACCAAAAGCGGACTGAATAAGGACAAATATGCAATTTTTTATTTTATCCGTTCCACTTTAATTTATTATCACCGGTAAAAACCAGTTCATCATTATCCAGCAGCCAGCGTATTACTTTCTTTACCTTTTCTTCATCATGGTGAAGGAGCTGAAAAATAAGGTCTTTCAGGTCGGTTGCGCGGGCTTCTGTGATTTTTTGTATCTCCTGTGAGATCACTTCTACCTGGATATTGCTTAATTCGAGTTTGTTTTGTTTAATGCAATAATCGCAGATGCCACAACGGTATTCGTTTTTTTCACCAAAATACTCCAGCAACATCAGGCTCCGGCAACGGTGGGTTTCGGATACGTAATGCTTCATCGCTCCCACCCGTTTAGCCGCAGCTTTTTTACGGTCGTTATATACTTCGGGAGAAAGATAAAAATCCCTGTCGCTGATACGGGGCATTAAAAAAGTAAGTTTGGGCTGGTCGCTTTGCGGAATGTAAGTGATGACATTTAGCTCCGACAATTTCACCAGGTATTTTTTTATCACTTCCGCGTTTACCTGCACGCGTTTAGCCAGGTCGCTTTCATTTATTTTCATCAATGCTTCAAACATTCCCGAATAGGAACGCAACAACAATTTAATAAATCCATCCCAGGAAGGATTGGCTATCTGGAAATTATAGAGGTCGGCAGCGGGCATTTCTATTTTCACCCTTGATGGCGAATGAAACGATTCTGACAGCATAATAAATCCTGCTGTTTCCATCAACCGCATACAATGAAAAGTAACGGCCGGCTGAAGGTTAAACCGCTGACAAAATTCAGTCATATTAAAGTCATACGATTCATCCTGTCCCGATCCCACGGCCAGCTGGTAATAATTTCCCAGGGCGAGATACGTTCGTTTTACCGTTTCAGCATCCGGAAACGAAAGCGTATGTTGTTCTTCGAGTGCTGAAAGGTCTTCAGCGTTATACAACACCACGGCATAGGCTTTCCGTTCATCACGCCCTGCCCTGCCCGCTTCCTGGAAATAGGCTTCGGGAGATTCGGGAAGGTCGAGGTGCACAACAAATCGCACATCCGGTTTATCAATTCCCATTCCGAAAGCATTGGTTGCACAAATCACTTTTATTTTTCCATCCACCCAGTCTTTCTGAATTTTGTCGCGTTGCAAATGATCGAGGCCTGCATGATAAAATCCTGCGCTGAAACTATTTTTCTGAAGGAATTCTGCCGTTTGCTGCGTTTTTTTACGGTTACGCACATACACAATTCCCGAGCCTTTCAGTTTCGTTGCTATTTTCAGCAACCTTTCGTTTTTATTTTCTTCGTATTGCACCACATAAGCGATATTTTTTCTCTCAAAACTTTTCCTGAAAACATTTTCGGTTTTGAATTTGAGTTTTTCCTGTATATCTTTTACTACTTCGGGTGTGGCAGTAGCGGTAAGCGCAATAACAGGCACTGCGGGAAGCAACTCACGCAGTTCGGATATACGCAGGTAATGCGGCCGAAAATCATAACCCCACTGCGAAATGCAATGCGCTTCATCCACTGCAATTATATTCACCTTCATTTTTTTTACCCGCTCGCGAAACATATCGGTAGCCAGCCGTTCGGGAGAAACATACAGGAATTTCACTTTCCCGTAAACGCAGTTATCCAGCGTAATATCGATCTCCTTACGCGCCATTCCCGACACTACGCACACCGCATTTATTCCCCGGTTATTGAGGTTTTGCACCTGGTCTTTCATCAGGGCAATGAGGGGAGAGACAACAATACAAATCCCTTCCATAGCCAGCGCAGGCACCTGGAAACAAATGGATTTTCCTCCCCCGGTGGGAAGAAGCGCGAGGGTATCTTTTCCCGAAAATATGCTGGCAATAATATCCTCCTGCAACGGCCTGAATTGCCGGTGTCCCCAATACTGGAGTAATAACTGGTGGATTTTGGATTGCATTAACTCAAATATATACCCTTTCTTTTGTCCTGGCACAAAAGAAACAACTTTGATGGGAAATACTTAAAAATCAAGGATTCCTAAGGTATTTTATACATGATTATTCATGAAAATATTTTTAACAATTCTTTAAACGGTTAATTGGGTTTGGCGGGAATTTGCTATATTTCGTGCATAAACAAATTATCATGATTGCAGGAGAAAAAACCAAAAGCGGATCAATAAAAATTGAGCGTATAAAAGAATCCAGGGTAAAAGAAGTTGATTTCGAAAATATTCCTTTCGGAAAACAGTTTTCCGACCACATGTTTGTGATGGATTACAAAGACGGAAAATGGCAAGGCGCCTCTATTAAGCCTTTTCAGCCCATTTCGATGAGTCCTGCCATGCATGCGCTGCATTACGGGCAGTCCATTTTCGAGGGAATGAAAGCGTATAAAAATCTCGAAGGAGAAGTTTTTCTTTTTCGTCCCGAAGAAAATTTCAAGCGCATGAATAATTCAGCCGAAAGAATGTGCATGCCTCAGATACCGAAAGATATTTTTATGGAAGCGCTTACCGAACTGGTGCGGCTTGATCATTCATGGATTCCCGTGCAGGAAGGGTCTTCATTATATGTTCGTCCGTTTATGTTTGCCACTGATGAATTCATTGGCGTAAAACCATCTGAAACGTATCGCTTTATTATTTTTACCTGTCCCGTTGGAAAATATTACAGCGAGCCGGTGCGTGTGAAAATAGAAACGGTTTACAGCCGCGCCTGTGAAGGTGGTGTGGGAAGAGCAAAAGCAGCCGGAAATTACGGAGGCGCACTTTATCCCGCACGAATGGGACAACAGGAAGGATATCATCAATTAGTGTGGACCGATGCGAAAGAGCACAAATACATTGAAGAATCGGGAACGATGAATGTGATGTTTTTGATTGGTGATAAATTACTCACTCCTCCCACCAGCGGAACTATTTTACCCGGAATCACACGCAACAGTGTATTAACCCTCGCCCGCGACTGGGGAATGAACGTGGAGGAAACCAGTATTCACGTAGATGAAGTGATTAACGCATTAAAAAAAGGAACGCTGAAAGAAGCTTTCGGTGTAGGCACTGCCGCAACGATTGCACACATCAAAGTAATCGGCTATCGAAACAAAAAATACGAACTCCCCGACCTCGAAACACGCGAGTTCTCCAACAAAATCAGCAACTACCTCGAAAAACTGAGAAAAGGATTGATTGAAGATAAGTTTAACTGGAGGTATCAGGTGATTTAATCTTGAAATAAAATGAACTTTCATTATTGTTCAGGAAACATTTTTTATGGCGCAATTTTAATTTGTCTATTTCTTAAAACAAACCCGGTAGTTTTTTCACAGGCACCCGATTTAAAATGGGCGGTGCATACACAAGGATCAGTTGGTTCTGCTCATATTATTGCTGATGATTCAGGTAACATTTATGTATCGGGCACATTTATGGGAACATCAGAATTTGATCCGGGTACAGATACACTACTTTATACATCTGCAGGTGGAAGCGACATTTTTATAAAAAAACTCGATCCGTTTGGAAACCTGGTTTGGGCCAAACGAATTGGCGGAACAGGCAATGACGGCACGGGTGCAATTGAAATAGATTCCCTGCATAACGTTTATCTTACCGGTTCATTCGAAAACACAACAGATTTTGATCCGGGAACAGGAATATTTTCTGCTTCTGCTACTGTAAATGATATGTACATTCTCAAATTAGATCAAAACGGAAATTTTGCATGGATGAAGCAAATCGGATGTTCTTTTGAAGAATATGGAACCGATGTTCATATTTCGAAATCAGGAATTTTACATGTTGCCGGATATCATAATGCATTGGGTTGTGATCTTGACCCGGGCCCGGGTGTTTATACAGTTTCTGCCACAACAGATTCAAAAATATTTTATCTTAAACTTGATCTAAACGGCAACACATTGGATATAAAAAATTTTGATGGTACACAATACCAACAGGTACGAACTATTATTTGTGATGATGATGAAAACATTTATCTCTCCGGTGGTTATTATGAACAGATGGATTTTGACCCCGGACCCGGTGTTTATAACATAAATAACGGAGGCATGTTCAACTCCGCACAATACATAGCTAAATATACTTCAACGGGCCAATTGGTTTGGGCAAAAACTTTTAAAGCATCCAACAGTATTTATAGTTCAAGTGTTAAAATGGATGATCAGCAGAATTTATTATACTGTTTTAATTTTACGGACTCTGTGGATGTGGACCCGGGAATTACAGATAATTATTATCAAAGCGGAGGCTTAATTGACGGAATGTTTTTGAAACTGGATAGTGCCGGAAATATCTTATTGTATTTTCAAATCGGCAGTAGTAATAATGAATACCTTACTTCTGCTGATAGTGACCGTGATAATAATATATATATCGCAGGATCATTCAGTAATACAATAGATTTTGACCCGGGGCCGGGAAATTATTTTTTAACTGACAATGGTTCTTCAGATATTTTTATCCAAAAAACAGACAGCAATGGGAATCTGATATGGGCAGGAAGATCCGGAGGAACACAAACAGATTTTATTGGCGGACTTTATGTAAATGATGCAGGAAACATTTACTGTACCGGAAGTTTTAATGGAACTGCAGATATTGATCCGGATGCAGACAGCACTTATTATTTATTTAATGCCACCCCAGGTAATGATGCTTTTGACATAAAACTGGTTCAATGCAATTTACCGGTTACAGATTTGAACATTATATCCTGCGGTTCTTATGAGTTAAATAATTACGAATATGACTCTACAGGAAAATATTACCAGATGCAATTTGATATAAACGGATGTGACAGCGTATTATTCCTGGATATTCAAACTATTTACATAGATACTTCAGTTACACGAAACGGTATTCAATTAACTGCCAATAATGACAGTTCAACCTATCAATGGGTGGATTGCCTGAATTCATTTTCCGTTTTACCCGGTGCCAACGATTCTGTTTTTACCCCAACCCAAAACGGTAGTTATGCTGTAATAATCAACCAATCCATTTGTAGCGATACCTCTTCCTGCTATAACGTATCGGGAATAAACGTTGGCGAAAACGAATTGAATATCCTGATAAAACTCTACCCCAACCCCTCCACCGAAAACATCTCCATCGAATTTCCTACAGTCACCAACGCTATTTTCGAAATATCCGATATCAGCGGGAAAAAAATAGCTGCACTTAACCATCATGCAAAAATTTCAACCCTTAATCTTTCTGCTTTCTCACCCGGAATGTATTTCCTTAAAATTACCTTCAACGGACAATCGCAAGTGCATAAAATCATAAAACAATAGCATTTACAGGTCTTTCCGTCTAACATCTCATAGTCTTACACCACGCCCTTTGCTTCGCTGAAGCTATGCAAAAGCGAAGAGTGCGCGAGGCAGGTCTAACATCTTCCCACTCCCACAATAACTCCCCTATTTTCCAGTTTAAAGAGCAGATTTTGTTACTTTTGACTCCCGTGCGGAAACTGATTTTTTCATTGCTGCTGGGCCTTATGGCCATTCCCGCTTTTTGCCAGCCAAAAGGTAAAATTTCGGGCTATGTGCGTAATGAACTGGGCGAACCGCTGGCTGAAGCCAATGTGTTGCTGCTGGGGTCTTCCAACGGAACCACAACCGATAAATCAGGAGCATTTTCAATCGAAGTGCCCGCCAACGTTACCGTTATCCTGCGTGTTTCCCACGTTTCCTATACCACCCGCGAAGTAAAAGCCAAAGTAAGCGAAGGCGACACCTACGAAATGGCCGTGACACTCCTGTTTTTCGAGATAAAGGAATTTACGATTTATGAAGACCGCATCCGCCTTCCCAAAATGCCTCCCATTAATTATAAATCGGTTCCCACCATGACGGGTAATATCGAAGACATTATCAAATCAGGCGGACTGGGTGTGCGTTCCAATAACGAAATGAGCGCCACCTACAATGTGCGCGGGGGAAATTTTGATGAAAATTTAATTTATGTAAACGATATTGAAATCTACCGGCCGTTTTTGGTTCGTTCGGGACAACAGGAAGGAATGAGTTTTATCAATGGCGATTTGGTGCAGGATATCTATTTTTCTTCCGGTGGATTTGATGCAAAATATGGCGATAAACTTTCTTCCGTTCTCGATATCCGATACAAAGATCCGAAAGAAACCAAAGCTTCTGCTTCTGCCAGTTTGCTTGGCGGAACAGTACATTTTGAAGGCATGTCGGAAAATCACCGATTCACTCATTTGTCGGGCATTCGATACCGGAGTAATTCGTATGTGCTTAATGCGCTTCCTACCAAAGGAGATTACCGCCCGAGTTTTGCTGATATGCAAACCCTGTTAGGTTATCACATCACCGAAAAATGGAAAATTTCTTTGCTGGCACATTATTCCAATAATAAATTCCGCGTTGTTCCTTCTACACGCGAAACAGAATTCGGAACCATTAACGAAGCGTTGCGGCTTACAGTGTATTATGACGGACAGGAAATCACACAATTTGAAACATGGACAGGGGCCATCACCAGCGAGCATGCTGTCAATGAAAATACTTCACTGAAATTTATTGCTTCCGCATTTCATTCCATCGAAACAGAAGCGTTCGATATACAGGGACAATATCGCCTGGATGAACTGGAAAAAGACCTGGGTTCTGAAAATTTTGGTGAAGTGGCATTCACACGGGGAGTCGGAACTTTTCTCAATCATGCCCGAAACGAACTGGATGTGTGGATCTATAACTTCAGCCACTTAGGCGTACACCGTTATGGAGAAAACAAGGAACTGAGCTGGGGATTGAAATTCCAGGCAGAAAATATGGACGACAAACTCAGCGAATGGGAAATGCTCGACAGCGCTGGTTATTCTGTTCCGCAAACTCCTGCCGACCAGATCGTACTGAACGAACTCATCAAAGCAAAAATTGCTCTTTCATCCAACCGTGCTATGGGACATATTCAAAACAACTGGTTGTGGGTGAAAACAGATACCGTCCGCATCAACGATTCGGTGTTCACCAGCAATTCGGCTTTTGAAATGAATATCGGTGCACGCGCCAATTACTGGGACTTCAGCAACCAGGTGGTCGTTAGTCCGCGGGTGAATTTTCGTTATACGCCCAGCTGGTTCTACACCAACAAACATGACTCTATCCGCAGGGTGAATATTGTTTTCCGTTTTGCCACCGGTTTTTACTACCAGCCACCGATGTATCGCGAGTTAAGAGATATGAACGGAAATATCAGCTACGATATCCGTGCCCAGCGTTCTATTCATTTTGTGGCGGGAAGCGATTATTATTTCAACATGTGGAACCGCACATTCAAATTTACTACCGAGATGTATTTTAAAAAACTGGATTATATCATTCCTTATGAAGTAGATAATGTACGCATCCGTTATTATGCCAAAAACAATTCAAAAGGATATGCAGCCGGATGGGATTTTAAAGTGAACGGAGAATTTATCAAAGGGGTGGAATCATGGGCCACACTTTCTTTCTTGCGAACGTATGAAGACATCAAAGACGATTCCTACACCGAATATTATAATTCTGACGGAGATAAAATTGTTCCGGGGTATACACTGAATAATACACCGGTTGATTCCGCTGCTTTTCAACCCGGACATATTCCGCGTCCCACCGACCAGTTGGTTTCGGTAGGCGTTTTTTTCCAGGACGAAATGCCGCGATGGCCTTCGTTTAAAGTTCACCTCAATACATTGTTCGGATCAAAACTCCCCTATGGCCCGCCCGATTTCAACCGTTATAAAGACACGTTGCGAACCCCGGCTTATTTCCGTATCGACATTGGCTTTTCCAAACAATTTCTCACCAAACGCGAAAAACTGAAACCCAATTCGATGTGGAAAAAATTTGATGATATATGGCTGAGTGTGGAAGTATTTAACCTGTTGGGCGTAAGCAACACTATTTCCTACGACTGGATTAAAGATGTTACCGGAAGAACGTATTCTGTTCCCAATTACCTTACTTCGCGAAGAGTGAACCTGAAACTGGTGGTGAAGTTTTGAGAATTACTAGTTAAGAAAGCGGGCAAGTTGTGAAAGTTAGCGAGTTGTGAAGGTTATGGAAAATATCTTATCAGCCTGAATCATTTAACCCAAATTTTTCATCAGAAAAATGAAAAATTTGCCAAAGGCCGATGGAAACTGCGTTTCATCGGGGTTAAACCCGGATACGTTTGTCTTTGATAATCTTCTGCGCATTACTATCGTACAATCCTAATGCGTAATCCGGGTTTAACCCAAATTTTTCATCAGAAAAATGAAAAATTTGCCAAAGGCCGATGGAAACTGCGTTTCATCGGGGTTAAACCCGGATACATTTGTTTCTGATAATCTTCTGCGCATTACTATATTACAATCCTAATGCATAATCCGGGTTTAAAATTAGTTGTATATCCCTGAACAAAACCATACTATTTTTTGTTTTTGATAGAAACATCTTTTCAAAAATCTATACCTTCGGGCAATAAAAAAATTAATCATGAAAGAAGTATATATCGTTGCAGCCGTTCGCACCCCGATGGGAAGTTTTAACGGTGCACTGGCCTCTGTTTCTGCCACACAACTGGGCGCTGCTGCCATCAAAGGCGCTATGGATAAAATTAAACTCGATCCAAAAGAAGTGCAGGAAGTGTATATGGGAAATGTGTTGCAGGCCGGACTCGGACAAGCTCCCGCAAGGCAGGCAGCTAAATTTGCAGGATTACCCAATAATGTGATCTGCACTACAGTAAATAAAGTTTGCGCTTCGGGAATGAAATCCATTGCTCTTGGTGCCCAATCCATTATGCTGGGAGAAAATGATGTGGTAATTGCCGGAGGAATGGAAAACATGAGCCAGGTTCCGCACTACCTGATGGGATCACGCAATGGTTTTCGCCTTGGTGATGCCAAACTCACCGATGGAATGGTAAATGACGGGCTTACCGATGTATATGGAAAAACACATATGGGAAATTGCGCAGAACTTTGCGCCAAAGAAAAAAATATTTCACGCGAAGAGCAGGATAATTTTGCCATCGAATCCTATAAACGGTCTGCTGCAGCATGGGATGCAGGAAAATTCAATGAAGAAGTAATTCCTGTTAGTGTGCCGCAACGCAAAGGTGATCCTGTCGTGGTTTCAAAAGATGAAGAATATACCAATGTAAAGCTGGATAAAATTCCTTCTCTCTCACCGGTGTTTCAAAAAGAAGGAACAGTAACCGCTGCCAATGCTTCCACACTCAATGACGGAGCCTCGGCTGTGATACTGATGAGTAAGGAAAAAATGACTGCGCTTGGCCTTAAACCGTTAGCTAAAATTGTTTCCTTTGCTGATGCGGAACAGGCACCCGAATGGTTTACCACCGCTCCCTCACTGGCTTTGCCCAAAGCACTGGCCAAAGCAGGGCTCAAAACCGAACAAATCGATTATTTCGAACTCAACCAGGCTTTTTCTGTAGTGGGACTGGCCAATATCAAAGAAATGAAACTAAATCCCGCAAAAGTGGATGTAAACGGAGGCGCTGTTGCTCTTGGGCATCCGCTGGGAAGTTCGGGATGCCGTATTATTGTTACGCTGATCAATGTGCTTAAACAAAACAACGGGAAACTGGGTGCTGCTGCTATTTGCAATGGCGGTGGCGGGGCATCGGCTATGGTGATTGAAAATTGCTGATATAAACCGGTTTTATATCACAGGCCCCGGAATATTTCGGGGCTTTTTTTTGTATTTGGTTTAATGCAAGATGACGCTCCTGACGGAGCTTACAAATACATGTCTGTTTCTTTTCTACAAAGATGGCGCTCCGGTGGAGCTCATTATTTCATGATTAATCGAATAAATATGAAGAATGGGTTGAATGCTATTCATTTACCCAAACGAGTTCCTTTATATCATACCACGTGGCTGCATTTTTCTCCTTATTCCATACTTCTGCCCTTCCGTCTTCGGCTATAGAGCGGATTATTCCTGTAAATTCTCCCTTTGCATCGCGGTAACGTGTTTCGGAACCAAAATTCAATAATGATGACAGGTAAAGGCCGTTTATTTCATCTCTTTTTCCCGAGCGGAGAGCCAGGTAATAGCCCTCAAAGTGGCTGCAAAACTCTTCCAGCAGTAATTCCCTGTTTGTTTCCCTTCCCGTAAGACTCTGAAGGGAAATAGCTTTTTCAGCTGCTGCAAAAACCTGGTTGACATTAATACCGGCACCTATAACGGAAGCTGTTATGTTCTCGCCCGAAAAACGGTTTTCTATTAGAATTCCGGCTATTTTTTTCCCCCGGCAGTAAATATCATTGGGCCATTTTATCATTACTTCTTCAAGCTGCTTTTGTATGGTATCTTTTATCGCCAGGGCGGTAATTTTTGAGAGATAAAACTGCTTTCCAGCGGGTAGAAAAGAAGGTTTTACCACCAATGAAAACAACAGGTTTTTTCCCTTCTCACTTTCCCACCGGTTGCCCATTTGCCCCTTACCAGCCTTTTGTTCTTCGGCTACCACCAGCAACCCTTCGTGAAACGGGTTTTCCTTTATCCACCGCAAGGCGAAGTCGTTGGTGGAATCCACTGATTCGAGCCGGATGGCCTGTCTGCCTGCGAACAAAGTCTCCATAGTGTTGTTTAGCTATTCGTAAGGTTGCAAAATAAAGGGGAATGTTTAAATTTACCTACTTTTGTCAACTTTGAAATTTACATGGCGAAAAAGAAGAAAGAAAACCCCGGAAAGCTGATTGATACTATCGTGAAAGGGATACAGGAAAAAAAGGGAAACAATATTGTTTGCCTGGATATGACAGAACTGAAAAATGCGGTAACAGATTATTTTGTTATTTGCGATGCAGATAATATGAGGCAGGTAAAAGCCATTGCCGATTCCATTGAAGAGATGGCGCAGAAAAAAGCAGGAGAAAAACCCTGGCATGTGGAAGGAGAAGGAAATGCCAACTGGGTGTTGCTGGATTATGTGAATGTGGTGGCGCATGTTTTTCATAAGGAAGCAAGGGATTTCTACAACCTGGAATCACTTTGGGCCGATGCCAAAAGAACCGAATTCGAAAATTAATAAGTGAGATTTGTCAATGAGCGAGAACAAAGCCAATAAACCGCAACCACAACCCCAGCGAAAACCAACCCCGGGAAACAACCGTCCGGGTTTTAACTTCTACTGGATTTATGCCCTGATAGGAATTATTCTTATTTCCCTGAATCTCTTTTCATGGAACAATTCCACCTTCGATACCAATTTCGAACAGTTTATTAACGAAATGGCTTACAAAGGCCACGTGGAACGTGTGGATGTAATCAATAACAAGGTAGCCCGCATCACCATCAAAAAAGACAGCCTTTCGAAAGGAATGCATAGCGAAAAATTCAAAGACAAAACTCCTGCCGGGCCACATTATACATTCAACATTGGACCTGCCGAAGTGTTTGCCAAAAAACTGGACGAAGTGCTCGACTCGTGCAAAAAACTGGAAAGAAATTTTCTGAAAGCTCATCCTGATTCGAAAGCGAAATTTTCTTTTGAAAAAGAATTTGGTGAAGAAGAAAACTGGGGGCGTGAAATTTTCACTTACATACTTCCGCTGATTATTATCGTTGCCATCTGGATTTTTATCATGCGCAGAATTGGTGGCGGCCCGGCCGGTGGCGGACAGATTTTTAACATCGGCAAATCGCGTGCGCAGTTATTTGATAAGGAAAAAAGCACCAACATTACCTTCAATGATGTAGCAGGTTTGGAAGGCGCCAAGGAAGAGATCCAGGAAATTGTCGACTTTTTAAAAAATCCGAAAAAATATACCGAGCTCGGAGCAAAAATTCCGAAAGGAGCGTTGCTTGTTGGCCCTCCGGGAACAGGAAAAACATTACTTGCTAAAGCAGTGGCAGGAGAAGCACAGGTTCCTTTCTTTTCTCTGTCAGGTTCTGATTTCGTGGAGATGTTTGTGGGCGTAGGGGCCTCACGTGTGCGCGACCTGTTCAGGCAGGCAAAAGAAAAAGCCCCCTGCATTATTTTTATTGATGAAATTGACGCCATAGGAAGAGCCCGCGGAAAATCGCCCAATATGGGAGCCAATGACGAAAGGGAAAATACGCTCAACCAGTTGTTGACGGAAATGGACGGATTTGGCACCAACAGCGGTGTAATCATTCTTGCCGCTACCAACCGCGCTGATATTTTAGACCGTGCTTTGATGCGCCCCGGACGATTTGACCGGATGATTTATGTTGACCTTCCCGATTTGAACGAACGTAAAAAAATATTTGCCGTGCATCTTCGCCCGTTAAAAGTGGCGGAAGGACTGGATGTGGATTTTCTCGCACGCCAGACTCCCGGTTTTTCAGGTGCAGATATCGCCAACATTTGTAACGAGGCGGCCCTTATCGCAGCACGAAAAAAGAAAAAATTCGTTGAGAAGCAGGACTTCCTTGATGCCGTAGACCGCGTAATTGGCGGACTGGAAAAGAAAAATAAAATTGTTTCGAAAGAAGAAAAGAAAGTAATTGCCTATCACGAAGCCGGACATGCTGCCATCAGCTGGCTGCTGCAATACGCAAGTCCGTTAGTAAAGGTAACTATCGTTCCCCGCGGGCAATCGCTGGGAGCCGCGTGGTACCTGCCCGAAGAAAGACAAATTACACGTACCGAACAATTACTGGATGAAATGTGCGCTACACTGGGAGGAAGAGCTTCTGAAAAAGTGAACTTTGATAAAATCTCCACCGGTGCATTGAGCGATCTCGAAAGAGTAACAAAAATGGCTTATGCGATGGTTTCCATTTATGGATTGAATGATAAGATCGGGAATATTTCCTATTATGATCCGCAGGGTGCTGAGTTTTCATTTAGTAAACCTTATAGTGAAAAACGCGCTGAGACTATTGACGAAGAAGTTTCAAAAATTGTGGAAGCACAATTTGAAAGAGCTGTGGAATTATTAAAAGTAAATAAAGACAGACTACGCCAGCTCGCGGAATTATTGCTGGAAAAAGAAGTAATCTTTAAGGAAGACCTTGAATCTATTTTCGGGAAGCGTCCGTATGAAGATGCGAAAATTGTGGAAGAAAAGCCGGAAGAAAAAACCAGCCCTGAGATTGAGCCTTTGAAAAATACGCAGTCAACTGAAGAAAAAAAACAGGGCGATAAAGACGATGGAAACATTCAAAAAACCATCGAATGGGATAACCCGGGTTCGGATAAGAACGATAATCCAGTGTTATAATCTTCATGCTTGTTACAGGTCTCGATACGTCACGTTGGGTGCACGCGACTACTCGACCTGACAGTGATTATTCATTGTTTACAGTTTAGCTTTCGTCAGTTCGGGTAGTTGTGCACATTCAACGCAGCGTATCGGGAACAGTAGCTGATTACCAATTCTCAAAATCTCACTATTTTTGCACATACCCGATGGTAAAAATCTACTCCAATAACGATTTTCACTCTGTTCACCTGTTGAAAGCCCTTTTGAATGACGAAGGCATTAGCTGCATTATCCTTAACCAGAAAGATTCTGCCTACCACATGATTGGCGAAGAAGAATTGTATGTAAATCCCGATGATGTGATACGGGCTTTGGAAGTAATCCGTATTTTTGAAGAAACAAAAAAAAAAATGCTGACAAGGGCGGTAACTGGCTTTTTCTTTTTGATTATAATGCTCGGATGCATATTATGGTCTAAACCGGCTGTTTCTGTTTTGTTTTTAGTTATTGTTGTTATCGGCTTGTTTGAGTTTTTTGTTTTAACTAAACCAGGATTCGAAAAACTTTTACCATTACCGGTAATTATTCCCGGTGCCATTTTCTATACCGGATTTGCATTAACTTTACTATTTCCTGATTTTTTCTGGTTTCCTTCCATAGCCGTTATTTCATTTTTCTTTGTAAGCATGGTATTGTTTGATCTGTTCAGTAATAACACCACATTTCCAAACACTTTTGTATCTATTGCCGGATTGTTTTATATAGCATTGCCTTTTGTTATTTTGATAAATTTTACTGTCACACCATTATCTGCCTATAATTATGAACTTTTGCTGGGCTTTTTTCTTATACTTTGGTCCAATGATACTTTTGCTTATTTAACCGGAAAATTTTTCGGGAAAACAAAACTGTGGGAATCAGTTTCACCAAAAAAAACTTGGGAAGGTTTTGCTGGCGGATTGGTTTTTTCGGTAGCTATTGGCGTTATACTTTCTTTTTTCTTCACATTTGAAAATATTCTCGGGTTAAGCGATTGGATTGTTATATCCATTTTAATTTCGGTATTTGGAACTATCGGAGATCTTACAGAATCAATGTTAAAACGTCAGGCCGGAGTTAAAGACTCAGGCAGTTTTATGCCCGGTCATGGCGGAGTACTGGATCGCTTTGATGGTGTTTTGCTGTCAGCTCCGGCAGTTATAGCTTATTTTTATTTAAAGTCATTGACTATCTCACTATGAAAATCCTCATGGTCTGCCTGGGAAATATTTGCCGTTCGCCAATGGCGGAGGGAGTGTTGCGTTTTCATGCAGAGAAAGCGGGAAAGAATTATATCATCGATTCGGCAGGAACATCCAATTATCATATTGGAGAAAATCCCGATGCAAGGGCAGTAATGAAAATGAAGAAATACGGAATTGATATTTCGCGTTTGCGTGCGCGCCAGTTTTCCCGTAACGATTTTTTGGAATTCGACCTTATCCTGGCTATGGACGAAAATAATTATCGTGATATCGTGCGCCAGGCAAAATCGGAAGAAGAACGCATGAAAGTAAAAATGATCCTCGAATATACATTTCCCGGAGAACGAATGCCGGTACCCGATCCATATTATGGTGGCGACAGCGGGTTTGAACAGGTATATCGCCTGCTGGATGATGCCTGCAAAATAATTATTGAACAACACTGATGCAAAAAGGAAAAATTTACCTTGTCCCCTGTCCGTTAGGTGATGACGCACCGATGGAATCTTTGCCATTGCTGTGGATTAAAACTATTCTTGAATTAACTGATGTGGTGCTGGCAGAGAATGAAAAACACGCAAGAGCTTTTATAAAGAAATGCGGGACAGAAAAAAAGATCAGTGAATATACGGTTGTTCCCCTTAACGAGCACACCAGCCGCGATGAAATGGAGAGTTATTTTGAATTCCCTCTCAACGGAAAAAATACAGCCATTATTTCAGAAGCAGGTTGTCCCGCCATTGCCGATCCCGGTAGCGAATTTGTAAAGCTGGCGCATAAAAAAAATATTCCGGTGATTCCGGTAAGCGGCCCTTCTTCCATCTTTATGGCATTAATGGCTTCGGGATTAGGCGGACAACAATTTACATTTCACGGCTATTTACCTAAAGAACAGAATGACCGGATTAAAAAAATAAAGGAAATGGAACGTATGTCCCATCAGGGTTATACACAACTATTCATGGATACGCCTTATCGTAATAATCATGTGCTGGATGATCTTTTAAAAAATTGTATTCCTTCTACCCTGCTTTGCATAGCGGCCAGTATAACCTGTAGTGATGAATTTATTCTTACCAAAACGATAGATTACTGGAAAACACATAAACCGGATTTGCATAAGAAGCCGGTGATTTTTGGGTTGGGATGAAGTTTAAATGGCATCCGGGTATCAGATCTTAACACCAATTATACATACATCATCAACCTGCTCAAGAGCTCCTTTCCATTCGGCAAAAGATTTTTCGAGTTTATTCTTTTGTTCTTCCATTCCAAGAGAGGAAACTTCGCACAACAGTTTATTGAGGCTGCTGTATTTGAATTTTTTTGCTTTAGGGCCACCAAACTGATCGGCATAACCATCCGTAAAAAGATAGATGATATCGTTTTTTTCAACTTTAATTTCGTGAGAAACAAATGGCGTTGGTTCAAAACTAAATCCTACCGGTTGTTTGTCGGGTTGAATTTCCGCAATGGATTTATTTTCGTTTATGAAAATCCATAACGGGTTATTGGCTCCCGCCCATTTTACCTGCTTATTGTTTTTATCTATTGCTATCAATGAGATATCCATTCCATCATAAACGGTTTCGTTGCTTTTTTTGAATGTTTCCAAAACGATGTCGCGCGTTTTGTTGAGAATTTCAGCGGGATCGGTAAGTCCGAATTCTTTTACACAACGGGATAAAGCATTGGAACAAACAATACTTACCATAGCACCGGGAACACCATGGCCCGTACAGTCGGCAGCTGCATAAAAAATATGCGAACCGGTGAATTCGAAAAAATAAAAATCTCCTGCTACAATATCTTTCGGTTTATAAAGTAAAAAATTCTGCTGAAAATACCGGCTGATTTCTTCCGGAGGAGCAAGAATGGCCTGTTGCAATCGTTTGGCATAAGTAATGGAATCGATGATTTCTTTCTGTTTGTCTTCGATAATCAGTTTTTGCTCTTCGGTTTCCTGTTTCTGCCGGGAAATAATAGTATGGGCGCGTTGTTTATATCGATAACCGCGATAAATAAAAACAGCGAGTACACTCATCACAGCAAAAGCACCCACAAATAAAAAAATTAATTTTCGCTGAGATTCATTTTCTATTTCTCTTCGGTTAATATCTTCACGAAAGGCCATTTCTTTTTTTTCATTTAATACTTTTTCTTCGGCTTGTTTTTTTTCATACTCAAAAGCCAGTTGTTTTCTTTTCATTTCGGCCTGGAATTCCGCTTCCTTTTTTTCGTTTTCAGCCAGCAGGATGGCTTGTTTTCTTTCAAATTCGAAAAGCAATTGTTTTCGTTTTATTTCTTCCTGCAAGGCCATTTCTTTTTTATCGTATTCGAACTTTGATTCCTTTCGCGCTACATCACGGGTTTTTTCATCGCTAAATAAAGAATCTGTAATGGCCACTGTTTTTTCATAATACAATAAAGCATTGTTCATATCGCCCATTTCTTTATAAGTCAGATAAAGGCATTCGCAATTGGCCCGTTCGCTTTCCATTATTTGTACTTTTTCCGACAATTCCAATCCTTTCAGGCAATGTTCAAGAGATGACTGATAGTTTCTCAACCTTCTTTCCGCTATTCCCAAATTGGCATAATTTTGTGCGAGTCCCACTTCATCCTTCAGAGGTATTCTTAATTCTATACTTTTTAAGAAATATGATTTGGCTTCTTCTACACGGTTCATTTTTTCAAGTGAAGAACCGATATTGCCATATGCCGCTGCAATTCTTCTTTTATCCCCGTAATTTTCATAAACGGCAAGTGCTTTTTCATAGTACAATTGTGCAGAATCCGGTATGCCGATTTCCTTATAAACAATTCCCATGTTATTGTATACATTACCCAAAGGTTGTTCATTCCCGCTCTCAGTATATAAAGCAATACACAAACGAAAACAGGAAAGTGCTTTGGAATAATCTTTCATATTTACATACACCAACCCGATGTTATTCATAATACGGGAAATGGATTTTTTATCTTTTAATTTTTCGAAAGTGGGTAATCCTTTCTGAAGGTATTCGAGCCCGAGAGGATAATCTCCTTTTGTTGAATAAATATTGCTGATATTCACACAAACAATAGCGTAACCTCTTTCATCTTTCAGCTCTTTTTTTAATATGAGATTTTTCCGGTGAAGTTCGAGTGACTGGCTGTAATCGCCTTTTATATAGTATGCAGTAGCCATTGTATTCAGGGCTTCCGACTTCCATTTTTTACTTTTAATATCTTCAGCCATCTCCATTTCTATCTTCGCCAAAAGCAACGTGGAATCTGTATCCGTGTTTAGTTTTTCCCAGGCCAGTTTGTCAATAGCCATAATACGAAGCGTATCATTCAGCATCGTATTACTGATTATTTTTCTTAACGAGTCCTGGTTAAGCTGGGCATAAGAAGAATACACAGATAATAAAGCAAGAAATAAACCTGTTGATATTTTCTTTATACGATAAATCATCTTATGAAATTCTGAGTCCGATTATGCACACGTCATCGATTTGTTCAAAATCACCTTTCCAGTTATCAAAAGTAGCTTCCAGTTTATTTTTTTGTTCATTTACGGGCAGTAAAGAAATTTCGGCCAATAATTTTTTCAGATTGTTTTTTTTGAATTTCTTCCCGGTAGGTTTTCCTGAATCTGATTCCGAACCAAACTGATCGGCATATCCATCAGTAAACAAATACAACATATCATCTTTTTTAAGTTCTGCTGAAAACAAACTAAAATCATTTTCATAATGCCCTTTTCCTACCGGCATTTTATCGCAGGGAAGATCGATGATAGTGTTGTTGCGGATGATAACAGGAGAATTGTTGGCGGCAGCGTAGGAAAGTTGAACATTAAAGGATGAAGGTTCAGAATAACTTTCCACTTTACCATCTTCAACCTTTAACAATACTCCATCCATTCCGTCTTTGCCACCTTCGGAAGAAACGTTTTCGATGAGTTTTTTTCTTACATAATTAAACACTTCATTGGGCTGCCTGATTTTTTTCTGATTGATCGCTTCATTTAAAAAGGAAGTGTTCAACAAGCTCATAAACGCCCCGGGAACACCATGCCCGGTAGAATCACATACTGCCAGGTAAAAAGTGGAAGGTTCAAAGTTTAATGTTGAAAGAGATATGGAATCCTCCCTGCTTTTAACATTCAACTTTGAACCTTCCACTTTTTCAGTTGACCAATAAAAATCTCCGCTAACAATATCCTTTGGCCTGAATATAACAAAATGCTCCGGGAAAAAATTCCTGAGATTCTCATCAGAAGATAAAACGGTTTTCTGAATACGCTGTGCATAACGGATAGAAGAAGTAATCTCATTATTTTTTTCCTGAATAATGGCTTTTTGTAACGATAATTCAATGTTGGTTTTCTTTTTGTCGCGGTATCGTTTAAACATCATAAAGGACAGAATCATGAAAAGCACCACCATACCGGATACAAACCAGAGAATTATTTTATTTTTTTCGTTATCATGTTGTTGTTTTTCGGTTTCCAGCGCCAGCAGCTGATTTTTTTGTGAAAGCAGTTCATTTTCCTTTTTCTGTACTTCAATTTTCTTTTCGTTTTTTTCGTTCTGGTAGCGGGCTTCCAGTAATTTCAGCTGTTTGTTTTTTTCCTGGCTGAAGATACTGTCGTTTATGGCAAAAAATAATTTATGATATTTCAACGCTTCGCGGAAATTGCCCATGTCTTCATGTACTTCCGAAAGTTGCTGATATGCCGATTTTACTTTTTGCCGGAATCCGATTTCCTCAGCGAGTTTCAATGCCTTATTGAGCAGTACCAGTGATTCGGGAGAACGGTTTTTTTTCCACAAAAAAACGCCCCGGTCGATATACAGCGATACACGATAGTAATCGGCATTTTGCGGTTCGATGATAGCTGCTGCCCTGTCATTGTAATACAAAGCACGGTTGATATCTTTTTTCTCAAAATAAAGAGCAGAATAATTAAGAAAAATACTTGCATCACTCAGGTCGTAATTGGTGGAATCGGCCAACCCGAGAGCTTTATCAAAATAAAATTCAGCTGAATCGAGTATTTTACTGTCGTAAAACGTTGAACCCATGTTCATATAGGCCAGCTTGAGGTTGTGTAGTTTATTATTCTTTAATAAATAATCAATAGAAAGGCGATAATATTTTTTAGCGGCAGTATGATCCAGCTGGGAATTAAAAACACCACCGATATTGGAATAAATCACACCAATCATGCTTTCATAACCTATTTCCTCGCAAATTTTAACGGCATCTACAAATTCTTTGATGGCCTCATCGTGTGCGCCCATGTCCCAGTAGATAGTTCCTAACGTATTCCGGGTTTCAGCTCTACCTGTCCCGTGATTCAGTTTATCTGCCAGTGCAACTGCTTCTTTGGCCAGTTTTTCTCCTTCAAACAGGTTAATATAGCTTACTTCCCAGGCCAGCTTATTCAGCATCATTGCCCTAAGGGTATCTTCGGGCTGGTTTTTGAGCCGGGCCTTTAAACTGTCAATAACCTGCTGGTCCTGTGCCCCGGAAACGAAGACAAGAAGAATAAACAAAAAAGTAAATGATATGCGGGCCAATCCTGTCATAAACACAGGATGCCAAGTTAACTATTTCAGAGAAGTTTTTAGCCCCGGGGCGGGAAAAATTAGAGCTTTCCGATCTTAAATTCCAGGATTTTCTCCACCTGGTCGGCCTCCAGCTGTTTGGCAATGATTTTTTTGTTTTTATCAAGTAAAAATACCTTGGGCGTGCTGTACACGTCAAACGTAGTACGATAATTAAGGCTTTTGAGGTCGGTAAGCCCTTTTTGTATCAGGTCAACTGCCATCTGCTGGTCGGAATAAACTTTTTGGGGAGCCGCTACGTTGACGAAAGTCATTTTGTTGTCGCGGATAAATTTTTTCCATTTATCATTATCATCGGCACTAACGGCATACACACTTACGCCTTTTGATTTCCATTTCTCATACAACTCTGCAAATTTCGGCATCTCTTTTTTACAATGTCCGCACTCGGGATCCCAGAAAATAAGAACAGTATAATCGGCTTTCATGTCATATAACTTCACCCATTTGGTTCCGGCAGTATCCAATAATGAAACATTATGGGCGGGTGTCTGGCAGGTAATGGGGGCAAGTTCATCTGCCCTGTCGGTAATTTTTTTCACTTTGTCTTTATCCAGCCAGAAAACCTTTCCTGTTTTATAGTATTTAAATGCGATATGTACAAAAGCGGCATCCATACACATCACTTTGGAAGATTCGGTAGTGTAAGTGAGAAAATGCACTACATACTTAAACATTTCCTTACAGGTATCAATTTTTTCAATGAGCCTGTCGGTTTCAACAATAATAGAATCGGGTACCTGTGCCACCATGTTTTTAAAATAATTCTCCACACGGTTATGAAAAAACGGGCAACGCACCAGTCTGCGATCGCTGAAATCCACATTGTCCCAATAATGTGTCTTTAGGTATTTGTAGGCAAACATAGAATCTACCAGCGAACCATCCGGATTTTTGGGTGCTTCGGGAATATCCGGGTCAATGGAAAGTTTTACAATTTTTGCAATGAGTTTTTGCGGATGATCGGTATACATCGAAGTTTGTTTATTTCGCACATCCTTGTCGATGCTGCTTAATTTTTTCCGGATCACATCTGCTTCGGCACTTTTCGGATCGAGTGGTTTCAGTTTTTCGCGGAGAGGATCGGCTTCTTTTTTCTTATCGTTGATGTATTTGATATAATCATAAAACAACTGGTTTTCCTCTGATTGTTTTACCACCATTTTTGATACAAAGTCAGCTGTATCAGTTTCGATTGTAATATTTTCATTGTTAACTACAATCTCAAAATATTTATTTCCCGGTATCACCACAGCATAAATCCCGGGTTCATATTTTTTCTTTGTGCCAAAAGTTACATTTCCTTTTGCATCTGCTTTTGTCGTATCGGAGTAGTACAGCTTATTACCATAATAATTCGCCAAAAAGACAGTAGTATCTTTTATCCCGGTAATTTTAAATTTCAGTAATGGATTTTTCTGGGCCTTCAGCACCGGCACCAGGGACATCGCTGCCAGCAGTAAAAAAATTCTTTTCATCCGTTCTCTTTTATGTTCTAAAATTAAGACTCACTACGTTATGTAAAGTTGCTTTTAACAAAATTTTAACCCGGGAAGGTCAATAGTCATTGGTCAGTAGTCATTGGTAAATACAGAAGACCGCCCGCCCCACTGACTAATGACCAATGACTACTAACCCCATTACAATTCCTTTGCCAATCTGCGCACATGAAGAATAATACTTATGCTATTGGCCAGCAGCATACCGGCAAAAAACAGCAAAGCCACCGTAAAAGTATAAGGCGACCAGCTTTTGGAAGGCGTAAACTGGTATTCTGAAATAAAGGTATCAAACATCGATTTTCCATACATCATTCCCATCCAGGCACATAACAGCACGAGCAAGAGCATGAGCAAGAGGTAGGCGATGTATTTCCAGGATAGATATAAGTATTTGTAACCCAACAGGATGAGAACCCTGATTTCATAATTTACATTACTGATCATAATCTGGTTGTATTGAATGAAGCCGAGGGCAGACAAAATGATGATGATGATACCCATAATGAGAAAAACGGTAAGCAGGATATTCATGATGGTTTTGATACGGCTGCCTTTCAGGTTTTCCTGGTTGGTATCGTAGTCATTTTCCTGCATAAACAAAGACAGTTTGGGGTTGGTGATATCATCCACTGCCACTATGAGGCGGGAAGGTGCTTTAGGTTCCCGGTTTCTGAAATTTTCGTTGGCAAAACGTAAAAAATCAAGAGGCACCAAAAGGCTGTTGATGCGGTCGGACAAGCCAATAACTTTACAGGGGAAAGTATAATCTTCTTTTTTATGTTCAATTTCCAGTACCAGTTTCATGGAAGTAGCCATTTTTTCAGGAATAGGTGGCAGGTTTCTTCCGGGCGCAAACCCAAAATTGTAGGCATCAAGATAATAAGAAGGCAAAATTACCGGAACCAGTTCATCGCCTTCTTTCCATTTCCATTTTTCTGACTTTACATCAATAAAGTTATCAGGAACCGCTTCAAAATACAGGTCGAGATTGAGGTGTGGAAAATTATCCGACTTAGCCATTACAGCTTTGGCTTCAAAGAGGCTCGGCTCGAAAGCGCCTACATCTTCCACAAATTCCTGGGCAGCTATCTCTTCTATTTCGTCTTCATAAAATGCGGGCGCTTCCATTCCCAGCATGTCGGTCATGGCTACCTTTTTCTGTATCACCAGGTAATCGCTCCCCAGCGCATCTTCTTTGGCCAGCAACGATTCATTCATATCAAAATACAACTGCACCGAAAAAAGCAATACAAACGCACCCAATACAGAACCGAAAAAGGCAACGATTAACTGCAAAAAGCGCTGGCTGCGAAGTAATATACGGGTAAGCATTCTACAGTTTTAATTTTTGGGAGTAATTGAAATAATATTCGCTTCCCAGTGAGACCATAATAAAATTTGCTCCGTTTGCCCGGCACTCGTTAGTAATCAGGTTTCCTGCAAGCTGAATATTTTCTTCATCGATATGGCTGAAAGGTTCATCCAGCAAAATAAACTCAAAAGGCTGAAGAAGTGAACGGAGAATGGCCACCCGTTGTTGTTGTCCAAGCGAAAGTGTTCCGCATTTCTGATCCAGCTTATTTCCCATTCCCAGCTGGCCGGCCATTTGGATGATTTGTTCTTTTGTTTTATGTTTTGTGAGGTTGTTCTTTATTTCAAGGTTTTCCCACATGGTAAGTGAAGGGATGAGTTTTAGGTCCTGCGCCACCAGTGATATTTTCCTGCTTCTCCACTCAGCCCACTGGTTCAATGAAATTTTCCGGATATTTTTTTCGTTGATAACAATAGTTCCCGCATAATCTTTCCGCATACCAAAAATAAAAGCAAAAAGCGAAGTTTTTCCTGTGCCCGAAGGCGCTGTAATAAGGTAATCGTTGCCTGAACTGAATTCCACTTCCTTTTTCCAGATACTATCGCCCGGAAATGCTGCTTCCTTCATCGGCAAGGGATAAATATTTTGTAAACGGATATTCACTATATATCAAAAGTAATAAAATTAACCCGGCTTACAAGGCCTTTAACCGCTGTTATACAGGTAAATTTTAATCTCGCCCCGGTTAATAATAAAATTGTCCCGGCTACTGCCTGTTTTTACCGGCATGACTAACGTCATCCGCCTATGCGCAAAAAGTAATACAGAATCAAAAAAGTTGAAGGATATGCCGGGAAAGTTAAGATTTTGCAACCCTGGGCCCCCGGTTACTTATTGTTTGATGAAAGTACGGTTAACAGGAGGATAACCCGGAAAATACGCCCGGATAAAATAAATTCCTTTTTCCAGTTCGTTTACCGGGAAAGTTGCCCTGAATCCGTTTTCATTCCGTATCATGCAAACGCGGCCGGAAACATCCACCAATTCAATTTTAACGTTTTTCATTTCCATTGCTGTTTCAAAATACAGCATATCACTAACGGGGTTTGGATAAACGTTAACAGAAATTTGTTTATTCATCTCACTTACCGAAAGCGTAGTATCGGCAATAATGCGGATATTGTCAAGGCACAGGATGAATTTATCATTGGAAAAATGATGGAAAGCGATATAAATATTCTGGTTTACAAAATTATCAAGGTCGATCATTCTTTCGGTCCAGTATGGCAACTCGGCATTGGTATAGAAAAGCGAATCGTAAACAAAAAAGCTGTCGATAACGGGAACGGTAGTAGAAATGAGCACTTCATATCCATCCGGATAGGAAGGATCCTGCGATTTTACTTCGTAATACAGCTGATTGCCATTGGACTTAAGCAACACTTGGGGTGTGATGAGATAATTACTGGCTTGTCCCACCGGATCGAACCATGAAGTAGCCGCAGCAATACTATCGCCTACATTGGTGGAATCAAAATCTTCGGTAATGCCAAATGAATTTCCGAGGTAGGAAACAGTAGCATAAGGCACCAGCGCGTCATCATCCAAACTCTGCCATCCCGCAGGAAAACCATTGTCGAAATCTTCATTGAGTAGTTCTACCACCTGTGCCTGGGAAGAAATTCCGGTGGCGATAAAAAGAGAAAGAAAAAGTTTTTTCATTTTGTATTATTGGCGGACAAATATACGATTTAACGGCTAACAAAAGGCCGGGTAATGCGCTGGCCATTTACTGTAGTGACTTCCACAATAAAGGCCGGGGCCAAAACAGGGATAGTAAGTGAAGATGACCCTGTGTGTTTTTCATTCATCAGCAATCTTCCCGACATATCATATACCGAAAAGGAGCTGATGATCTCTTCTGCATTTACATACAGCCCATGTTCATCCTGCGAAAACGATACCGGCAATGTATTTTCCGTTTCATCTACTCCCGTCACCACCCAATCAAATACCATCTGCCGTTCCACATATCCCACCAAAACCGAATTGCGGTATTCTTCGATGCGGAAATTGACGGCATAAGTACCATTTATCTGTAAATTATAAAAATACCAGCTGCCGGAATTCTGGTCGATCCAGGAAGTGCCTCCGGCAATAACATCAGGATATTCATAAACTATTCCTAAGGCCATATCCGAACAGGGAACAAAACTAAAAACCAAGCTATCTCCATCCGGATCAGTTGGCGCCACCGTATGAAATATCGTGCCGGGATTAAAGCTTACATCCCAATGTTCTGTAGTCAATAGCGGAGAAGAATTTCCTGACAAAAAAGGTGAAATATATAACGTTGTATAGCTTATAAAACCTACATTGACACTATTTTGAATATTAATGATGCCCGAAGCCCAATTGGGCCACTGAAAATTGGCAATATAAGTGCCGGGGCCGGAATAAACATGCACTGATGTGTATTCCGATTTTACCACACTTCCGTTAGAAGAAATTACACTACCAACAGCTGTATCGCATTGCCCATCTCCATAACATATTTCCATTAACGGACTTGAAGAAAAAGATGTGGTGTCAGCATAAAAAGTTGCTTTAAATTCATATGTATTCCCCCCCAGCCATTGATATGTCAATTCGCCTCCATGCACGTGATAGGCGTTTCCGCAAACACTTCTCAATAATAAAACCAGCAGTATCCATTTCCTCATATTTTTTCTTTTAATTTTGAGCTTAAATAACGTAATCAAGACGAAAAAAGTATGGCGGGCGATGCACCCAAAGGCGGAATATTTGAACGAATGGCTCATGGCTATTTCTATGGCGATAACCAATATGCCAAACATAGCTATGACGAAGAACTAAGTGCAGAGGAGTGGGCTTCGTTACGCAAAATCAGGATCAAAACTCTCCTTTTTTCTGCCCTTGCCGGGACGCTGGGGGTGCTCCTGCTCTATCTTCCTCCGCATTTCTGGCCTGATTTCTTCACATTATGGACTTTTCATCCCGTTATTTTCGGTACAGAAATAGAATTTCCGCTTTTTGCCACACTCTACGGAATTGTGCTGGCTGTAGCAGAGATCTGGTTCCTGGTGGTGATAAATATCCGTGCTGTACATGCTATGGCAAAGGTGTGCAGCTTTCCTCCCAAAAACGATCCCGACCGCGATGAACATATCCGCTCACTGGTAAATATCGGTACCGAAAAAAATGCAAAAAACGAACTTAACATCGGCCTCGATCCACACCAGGGTTATTCGAAATACAGGTTGATGATGATTTTTATCTGGAACAAGGTAAAAGCTTCACTAAGCAATGTGGTTTTTAAAATGCTGGTGAGAAAAATTCTTGGCCGTTATGCGGTGCGCGTGGTGGTAGATCTTGCCGGTGTTCCCGTTATGGCTACATGGAATGCTATTGCTGCCAATGGTGTGCTGCGGCATGCCAAAGTAAGAATTCTTGCTCCCAATGTTATTCAATACACCGCGCTTTATCTTCATAAAAAATACAGCAATGATGAAATTTTCCGAAACCTGTTGTATGATATTTTGCAGTATCTCGCCATAAAAAAACGTTCGTTTCACGAAAACCATTATCTTTTATCGGTGAACCTGCTCAAAACTTTTCGTATCACCACCAAAGAAAAACATCACCTCGATGAAAAAACGTTTTTACAGACCCTTTTACAACTTCCGGAAGAAATGCGGCAAGATATATCGAAACTGATGGTGGTGGGAATGATGCTGGACGGACATCTTTCTCTGCTGGAAAAAAAATCAATAAGGGAAATGAATGAAAAAGGAATCTGCAAAACCAATGTGGATGAATTAAAAAAAATAATGGCGGAATTTGTAAACGGAAAAGGAATTGGTATTTTAAAAGACAAATTGGAAATGACCGGTGTAATGAACAATAGCAAAGCCATTGTGTAGGACGACTCGCGGGCCGCTAACGAACAGCCAAAACAGAACGCTATAAGGAAAACAAACAACACCTGAATTAAACAAGATGGGATACGAAATAAAATACATTACCGCGAAAACAGAAATGCTGTGTCAGTTGCCGTTGTTGCAACAGTTACAACCGTGGCTGAATGAAAAAAACATGAGTGAAATGCTGGATGATATGTTGCCGCACGGATATGTGATGGCAGGAGTTTTTGACGGAAATAAATGTGTCGCCATAACCGGGCTTTGGTTCATTACCAAATTCTACAGCGGAAAATACATGGAGATTGACAATTTTGTAACAGATGAAAATTATCGTTCAAAAGGATTGGGGAAACTGCTCACCGACTGGTGTATGGCTGAAGCAAAAAATAAAAACTGCCGCACTGTTATGCTGGATGCCTATACCACCAATCATGCCGGGCATAAATTTTACCTGCGTGAAGGATTTATCATCAAAGGTTATCATTTTTTAAAGGAAATATGAGCCGGGATCTGTTATTACTGCACGGAGCTATCGGTTCATCGGGACAACTGAAACCCCTGCAACGTGAGTTGGGAAACGATTTTACCGTCCACCTGCTGAATTTCAGCGGCCATGGAGGAAAAACGATTCCCGGAGAATTTTCCATTTCCGCGTTTGCTGAAGATGTTCTGCGTTATCTTGAAGAAAATAAAATAAACTCTATTGATATTTTTGGCTACAGCATGGGTGGATACGTGGCGTTGTATCTCGCAAAACATTATCCCGGAAAAGTAAACCGCATTTTCACGCTGGCCACCAAGTTCAGCTGGAGCGAAGATATTGCTGAACGCGAAATAAAAATGCTGGATGCGGAAAAGATCATTGAAAAAATTCCTGCTTTTGCACAGGTATTGAAAGAACGCCATTCCCCTGCCGACTGGAAAACCGTATTGCAAAAAACAGCAGACATGATGCAGAAAATGGGAAAAGAAAATCCTCTTTCGGGAAAAGATTTTAAGGAAATAACTAACGAGGTGATGGTTTCAGCAGGCGACCGCGATACAATGGTTTCGATGGAAGAAACAATGGTGGTATACCGGTTTTTACAAAACGGAAAACTACTGGTGCTTCCCGACACACAACATCCTATCGAAAAAGTGAATACACAGCGGCTGGCTTACGAAATACGGCAATTTTTCAAACCATGACAGAAGAACATCATATCAGCGCCACCAAAACCGCACGCTATTTCACCATGGGTTCGGTTTCTGAAAAAACCAGTGAAGCATGGATTGTTTGTCACGGTTACGGGCAACTGGCCTCCTGGTTCATTCAAAAATTCAAAGTACTGGCCGAAAAAGGATATTTTATCATTGCCCCCGAAGGTTTTCACCGTTATTACCTGGAAGGAAATTATGGCCGTGTAGGCGCTTCATGGATGACAAAGGAAGACCGGTTGAACGACATAAAAGATTACACAGCGTTTTTAGATACAATTTATGATGAATGGAAATCGCGGTTACCCAACCATTGCCGTATAACCGTTTTAGGATTTTCGCAGGGATGTGCCACGGTGTCACGATGGGTAAGCCTGGGAAGTGCTTCTCCCGCCCGACTCATCCTTTATGCCGGTGTTTTTCCGCCTGATATGGATTTTGACCTCAGTGCCAGCCGCCTGAAAAACCTTCCGGTAGTGATTGCCGCAGGCGATAAAGACGAATTCCTTACCGCGGATGCGTTAAAAAAACAAATGGATTTGCTGAGGGAGAAAGGAATTGATTATATTTATCTCCCATTCGAAGGCGGACATGAGATCAGAAATGAAGTTTTACAAAAAATCACCGGACTTTCTTCCTAACTTCAGTTACCCTGCAGCTGTAATTTCTTTTTTGTTTTATTTCTCTTTTTACTCCGTAACGTTTTCGGCTTCGGCTTCTGTTCCTGTAATTATTCTTAACGAAAAAACGGTTAACCTTTCTGTCGCCAAACAGGCATTGATCCTGGAAGATGCAGAAAAAAAACTTACCATCGAACAGGTTCTAACGGACACCACACTTTCGTTTCAACCTACACATAACAATGTGGAAAATCTCAATTTCACATCATCGGGATGGTGGGTGCGGTTTAAAGTGAAAAACGAAATGGAGAAGGAAATACTTTTTCTCCTTGAAACAGCCCGGCCGGTAACCAATAAAGCTATTTTATACCAGGTATCGGGTAACCGCGTCATTCGCACGTGGTATTCGGGCGACAATATTCCTTATGACGAACATAGCTTTAAGCATCGCAAAACGATGTTTAAAATGCAACTCACCGACAATTCTCCCAAAGAGTTTGTGATGTACCTGGAAAGTGACGGGGAAGTTATTACCATGCCTCTTATCTTCTGGCGAACGGAAGATTTTATGCGATATGATTATACCAACCAGTTATTCCAGGGATTATTTTATGGCGTTCTCATCTTTGTCGCCATTATTTATTTCTTCTTTTATTTCGCTCTGCGGAGTAAAGCATTTTTGTATTATGTGATGTACGTGATCAGCATGGCCATGTTACAGTTTTCGCTTGACGGAATGGCTTACCAGTATTTTTTTCCAAATTCACCCTATTGGGCCGACCATTTTGTTTTGCTCTCTGCCTGCCTCGCTGTATTTTTTGTTTTGCTGTTTGGAAATAATTACCTGAAACTTCCTCAGTATCTCCCGCGGATGAGCAGCGTGTACAGGTTTCTGATAATTGTTGTGGGTATTATTGGTTTGGTTTCCCTTATTCCCGGGCCCACTTTCTCCCCCATGTATCCCGCAGTAAATGCCGTTTCACTTTTATCTACTGTACTAACACTGTGCACGATCATTTACATGAAATCAAAAAAATTGCCGGTCGACTGGTTTTTCCTTCTCGCCTTTTCGTTACTGGTAGTTTCGGTAGTGGTTTTTATACTTGGTAATTTTAATGTGATAGAAAATAAAGTAATTACCGAAGGTGCGCTGAAGGTAGGAAGCAGCATGGAAATTATTTTCCTTTCACTTTCACTGGCGCAAAAATACCGCGAGATACAGGAACAAAAAGAACAAGCCCAGGCAGAGTTGCTCGTTCAAATGAAGGAAACAGCAAAAATACAGGCCGATATAAATATTCGTCTCGAACGCGAAGTAGCAGAAAGAACAAAAGAAGTAGTAGAACAGAAAAAAGAAATCGAAGAGATCAACAAGGAAATGGTGAGCAGTATCAACTATGCCAGGAGAATACAGGAAGCTATTCTTCCTCCCAATGATGTAGTGGAAGAAACCATTCCCGGCTCATTTGTATATTACCAGCCGCGTGATATTGTAAGCGGAGATTTTTATTTTATTTCACCGGTAAGTACTACGGGAGAAAATCCCATCAAACTTTCATTATTTGCTGCTGCCGATTGCACAGGCCATGGTGTTCCGGGTGCTTTTATGAGTATCCTGGGAACCAATTTTCTGAAAGCATCACTCACTGAAAAAACGATTAACTCTCCTGCTGATGCATTGAATTTTCTGAATAAAAAAATTCACGAAACACTTTCGCAAAAAGCAAGTGATATGGCTGTGCGTGACGGAATGGATATCGCCCTTTGTGCATTAAACCGAAATACCAACGAATTGCATTACGCAGGCGCCAACCTTCCCGCATGGATCATTACTAACGTTAACGGCACTAACGAACTGGTAGAACTTAAACCGGATAAAAACCCGATTGGAAACATCGGAATGGAAGTTACTTTTACCGATAACAAATACATGGCCAAAAAAGGCGATATGATCTATGTTTTCTCTGATGGTTATGCCGATCAGTTTGGCGGACCCAGCAACAAAAAATTCAAATACAGTAAACTAAAAGAACTGCTTTTATCAATTGTCAACTTATCACCTGAAGAACAAAAACAAAAACTGCACGAAACTACCATCGCCTGGAGAGGAAAATACCAACAGACGGATGATATTTTGGTAATTGGAGTGAGAGTCTGATCCTTTGGCAAGCTCAGGGCAGGTGTTAGATGTTAATTTAATTTTTTATGATATGAGAAGATTTTCGCAGATGATTTTTTTCTTTCTTTTACTTTTTTCGTGCCACTCTCCCCGGCAAAATGAATCATCGGATGAATTAAAATGTCCTATGGGACATACGGATGAGATCATAAAAATTGAATACGGAATGCCGGACGAAAGTATGTTTGAAGCTGCTGATCGTGGCGAAATTATGCTGGGAGGATGTGAAGTAAGTGAGGATGCACCGGGATGGTATTGTACCAAACACAGAATTTCATTTTAATGTCTCTCAAAAATTATATTAATGAGTTTTCTGCCGGGAAAATAATACTAAAATATAATCTTATTCATCCCGAAGTTTCTGAAAGTAAAAGAAAAATCATTAATATGGTTTATATTTTATTTTCGTTTATTGTATTATACTTTATTCTGAAAATTTACGATAGATTTCCTTTTTTTAATGCTGGTTTTGCAGTATTAGTCTGGATTCTATTTGGTTTGGTAACCGGGAAAATAACTCATTTTTTTACGTCAGGATACACTATTTACGGAAAGCTTTTTTTTTATGAAAATCATCTGGAAATTGAAAAAAATGAGGACTCACAAAAAATAATTTATGAAGATATAAATGCAATATTTTATCAAACCAGTTTATTGAAAAATACTTTTCATTCAAATCATTCTGATCCAAAATCAATTAAAATTAAATTCATGCTTAAAAACCGAACTTCCCTGATCATAGAGGCAGAAAATGAGCTTATAATGACTAAAGAAGACTTTATGCAGTTTAGAAAAGCAGAACCGGGTTTAACTGGCATATTAGAAGAAATAAAACCCAGGTATGGAGTAGAACGCGTAAAAAACATCCTGAAAACTGATTAAATCCAGTCTTTTTCTTTTTTTATCCTCTTCGAACAATTCGCCACAGATCTTGTTTAAATGAATAAAACATGATCTACCTTAAAAAATACCGCCTGTTAATCACTGGTTTAGCTATTGGCGCCATTGCCGGCTACCTCTACTACCATTTTGTGGGGTGCGAAAATGGTTCGTGTTCCATCAAATCCAACCCGGTGTACAGCACAATTTACGGTTCCATTTTCGGGGGATTGATTTTTAATTTATTTACAAAAGAAAAAAAAGAAGAAAAATGATCGACAGTTTAAAAAACATGCTGGGCATGGGTCCGAAAGCCGATTTTGCAAAACTGGTAAAAGAAGGCGCAGTTATTGTGGATGTACGTACAAAAGAAGAATACCGCGGAGGGCACATCAAAGGCTCACTCAATATTCCCCTGAACGCGATTCAGCACGAGATGAAAAAATTACCCAAAAACAAAGTAATCATCACCTGCTGCGCAAGCGGAATGAGAAGTGCTTCTGCTAAAAATGTGTTGCAATCGGCCGGGTATAAAGAAGTGTATAACGGTGGCGGATGGGCATCGCTGAACCAAAAAATTCATTAGCCATGTCAGAAAAAAAATCTTTCTCCGACATCATCAACAGCAACAAACCCGTACTCGTGGATTTTTCTGCCGAATGGTGCGGCCCCTGTAAAATGATGAAACCCATTCTCGAAGAATTAAAACAAAAAACGAGCGACAACGCCACTATCATCAAAATTGATGTAGATAAAAACCCAAAACTTGCAGCTGCTTACCAGATACAAGGTGTACCCACACTCATGATCTTTAAAAACGGAAAAATGCTGTGGAGACAAAGCGGGGTGCTGGGGGCATCGCAACTGGAGCAGTTAATTAAACAGTACAGCTGAAACAACGTGTTGTCCCGCTGGGACAAAGATCAGATAAGAATCAGGGGTGTTAAAAATGTCTGGCACCCCAGGTGCCGGTTATACAAAAAAAAATTGTACTGAAAATTTTATCGGTGCCAGCGGTACCAAACATTTTTAACAGCATCTCCCTCCCGTAGCTGTTTGTCCCAGCGGGACAAAACAATGCTAAAGAATCAACAAGACATTTAAGGTTTTTACAACCCTTGAATATCTTGTCGGTTTTTTAGTTAGCGGTTATCATCTTCCCCAGCGCACCATCATAAATTTCTTTTGCTTCGTTGATGAAACCGAAATGCTCTTCATCAATCACCATTTTTCCTTTGGTAACGTGTCCGAGTAAAGTAAACGGGGTTTCCTGTGTGGCCATGAATTCGATGAATTCCTCTTCCTGTTCTACATTCACTGTTACCACTACTCTTCCCTGAGATTCTCCGAAAAGGAAAGCATCGGGGCGAATCTCGCTGTCTGTTTCAATATGAAAACCTAACTCGTTGGGCATTGCCATTTCTACCAGCGACACCCACAATCCACCATCGGCACAATCGTGGGCAGCATTGATCATCTGGTTTTCGATCAACGCTTTCACCACCTGTTGGGTTTGGTATTCTTCATCAAGATTGAAATAGGGTGGCGGAGAAAGTTTTACACCGTGATAGCTATACAAATATTCGGAAGAATTAATGTCGTTTTTATTATGACCCACAAGAAAAATCAGGTCGCCTTTTTGTTTAAAATTCAGCGTCATCCGTTTCGATTTATCTTTAATCACGCCAATCATGCCGATAGTGGGCGTGGGGAAAACGGGCGTTTCTTTTCCGTCAACGGAGGTTTGGTTATAGAAACTTACATTTCCACCGGTAACGGGCGTTGAAAATTTCCGGCAGGCATTACCCATTCCTTTGATGGCGCCTACAAACTGCCAGTAGGATTCAGGGTTATAGGGATTTCCGAAGTTGAGACAATTGGTAATAGCTGAAGGATCGCCACCGGCACAGGTAATATTTCTTGCCGCTTCCGAAACGGCAATTTCAGTTCCTATAACGGGGTCGGAATAAACGTAGCGTGAGTTGCAATCTACACACATGGCCAGTGCGCGGTTAGTTCCTTTCAGATTAACAACTCCGGCATCAGAAGGCCCGTTGGTACTCATATTCACTGTTCCCACCATCGAATCATATTGTTCATACACCCAGCGCTTGGAAGCAATGTTGGGCATAGCCAGCATTTTGAATGCTACTTCCTTCAGGTTTTTAGGCTCTTTCACCGATTTGATATCAAATTTTTTGGTTTCGCTGTAATAAGCCGGCTCGGAGTAATCGCGCTGGTAAACGGGAGCACCACCCCCCAATACGAGTGATTTGGCAGGAATGTATCCCACCAGTTCGCCATTAAACAGGTACTCCACATATCCGCTGTCCGTTACTTCACCTATTTGTTCACAATTCAGATCCCATTTATCAAAAATTCTTTTCACTTCCTCTTCCCTGCCTTTTTTTATCACCACCAGCATTCGTTCCTGTGATTCGGAGAGCAGAATTTCAAATGGTTTCATTCCGTCCTGGCGTGTCGGCACTTTATCCAGCCATATTTTCATTCCCACTCCGCCTTTTGCGCTCATTTCGGAAGTGGAACAGGTAATTCCTGCTGCGCCCATGTCCTGCATTCCCACGATAGCATCTGTTTCTGAAAGCTCCATAGTGGCTTCGAGGAGTAATTTTTCCATGAAGGGATCACCCACCTGTACAGAGGGAAGATCTTTTGCAGAATCTTCGGTAATATCTTTTGAAGCAAATGCTGCTCCGTGAATTCCGTCTTTTCCGGTGGAAGATCCTACAATAAAAACAGGATTACCCGGACCTTCAGCCGTTGCTGAAATCATTTTTCCGGTTTTCATAATTCCGGCAGAAAATGCATTCACCAATGGATTCGTGTTATAACTGTCGTCAAAAAACACTTCACCGCCTACAATAGGAATTCCGAAAGCGTTTCCGTAATCACCAATTCCTTTTGACACGCCCTTCACCAGCCATTTGGTTTTGGGCAGGTCAATATTTCCGAAACGAAGGGAATTTAATTGCGCTACAGGACGAGCACCCATCGTAAAAATATCGCGGTTTATTCCACCCACACCGGTAGCTGCACCCTGGTAAGGTTCGATAGCAGAAGGGTGATTATGCGATTCGATTTTGAAAGCACAGGCCAGCCCGTCACCTACATCAACCAGTCCTGCATTTTCTTCACCTGCTTTAGCCAGCATCTGCGGCCCGTCTTTGGGAAGTGTTTTCAGCCACACTATCGAATTTTTATAGGAACAATGCTCACTCCACATCACAGAAAAAACAGATATTTCGGTGAAATTGGGAGTGCGTCCGCCCAGTATTTCTTTAATTTTTTCAAATTCTTCGGGAAGTAATCCAAGTTGTTTAGCCTGTTCAGGTGTGGCGGGTTCGCCTTTTACCGTTTTGCTCATAATAGAGTTATTTTTCAGCGGCAAAGGTAGGGTTTTGCTTATGGTGAGGGTGTTGATAAAGGGGGATTTTATTCACAAACAAAGCTCATTGGAACAAAATATTATTTTTTTTCTACGTTTTTGATACTTTAGTACTGATTAAAAAAAAAAAATATGAAAATTCTTCCTGATTTAAAGTCAATCAACGAGCTTTTTGGCCGTGATATTAATTATTTGATTCCAGACTATCAACGACCATATTCATGGGATTGCATAGGTAAAAGTGAAAGGAATAATCAAATAAACACAATGTGGGAAGATTTGATAGGCTTTTATGACAATAAAAACAAAGACGCCTATTTCTTTGGTTCTATGGTTGTAACAGGTAAAGAAAGGGAGTTTGAAGTTATTGATGGCCAACAACGACTAACTTCAATGATTTTGCTCTTTGTTGCTATAAGAAGTTTTTTAAAAGATGCATCTGAAAAATCAAAAATTGATGAAATAAAAGAACTTTCAAATGATTTAATCGCGGATATAGAAGATTTAATTTACAACAAAGTAAGGAGGGGCGCAAAAGTTTTAGCAAAGAAAGTAAAGGTGAAAAAGAACTCTAGTTTTGATTATGATTCAATATTGGAAAGTGCTGTAAGAAATGAAGAATTTAACAAAACAAAACTGAAAATAGTCAGAAAAGAAGATGAAGTTATAGGGCTAAGATATTTTAACAATCGAGATTATTTTAAACTAAAACTTCAAGAAAAATTCTTGAAAAAAGACAAACTAACCATAGAAAGCATTAATGAATTAAATGATTTTTTTGATTTTTTAAAGAACAATGTTGAAGTTGTAAGAATTGTTGCTTCTGAGTTTGAGGTGGCATATCATATTTTTGAAGTACTAAACAATAGAGGACTGCCTCTTGCTAATAAAGACTTATTAAGAAACTTCATAATGAAAGAATTCGATAAGCTAAACAGAGGCTTAGACTCTAGAGACAAATGGGATTACTTAGAAAGCAATTTTACTTTACGCGATGATTTTATTGGGCGCTGGGTTGAAAGCATCAAAGCAAGCCAACAAAGATATTCGGCTTTTAACGACTTGAATGATATATATAGTTCAAAATATAAAAAAACCGTAAGGAAGGAAAAAATTGAACTATTCTATGACGATTTGAAAACAAATCTTCAATATTACACTGATATAATAGAATTACGATTTAAAGATCCGTTTTTAAGAGCAAAAATAAATTTTATTTTGAATGGTGGAAATGTAAGATATGGATTAAATTTTTTATTAGCATTATCGCGATCTTTTAATGGTTTTGAAAACGGGCGATATAAAATTAATGTAGTTCTAACTGCTATTACGAAATACGAACAGTTTATCACTCATTCTCTTCTTGTATCAAGATTTACATCAGGTCCAGTGTACAAATGTATTTCTTTATTAAATGAAGGTAATTTAAAAGCTGCTTTACAAGAAATTACTTTATCGGAGACAGAGATTGGAGAAATAAAAAAATCAATAGATAATAGTATTCAAGATAATTTTACGGCAAAGATATTTATTTCCAAGTATATTTGGATTAAAAATGCACAAACCGAAGACGATATTGTGATTCAACAATTAAATTATGAAAAATCAACCTTGGAGCATATTATTCCACAGGAACCAAAATCAGACACAAATTGGCTTTTAGATTTTTCACCAGAATTCAGGAAAAATTTTACTTATAGACTGGGGAACATGACTCTTTTATCTGGCAGAATAAATTCATCTGTGAAGAATTTTGATTTTGATACAAAAAAAGAAGAATACAAAAAAACAAAACTTCCACTTACTGTTGAACTTGTCGGATTAAAAAAAATTAGTGAGAAATATATGAATGGTCGGCACTCATTAATTGTCAAAACAATTTTAAAAGATTTACAAATAATAAAATAAAGTTGATTTATTCATGCTTGCTTTTCTGCAAAAACCAATTATTAAACATGAAACTAATTTTCAACTTGAATATATACTAGTATTTTTAAGTATTCTAGTCATTTCCTGCAGCGGTGAAAAGAAAAACGGGTTGAAGCTGGAAGATGGAAAAAAAGAAATACAGCTGGTGCAGCGTCATTCTGCTGAAGTGGAAGGATACAATCGCAACCTTTATTTGCACATTGATGACATAACAGGCGGTTCCACTTTTCTTACGGTGAAAGACGGGGATAATTTTCTTGTGGAAGAAAATATTTCAGAAGGACAAATGCTGGATTTTGAGTTTGACGGTTGCAAATACGTAATTGAGTGTACAAGCCAGAATAATGTACTGATCGGAGAAGATGATGCCACATTTCTTATCCGCGAACCAACGGAAGAAGAACGAAACCGTACCGGTTATACAGAAGAAGAAAAAATAGAATTACTATTGGAAAAAGTCGCTGCATCGTATGTTACTTTTATACGAAACGGAAACGAATATCCACCTGCAGAAGCTGCTGATCATTTACGCATGAAATGGAACAATGCCCGCGACAAAGTGAAAACGCTGGATGATTTTATTGAGCACATCGCTTCTTCTTCCTCTTCTTCGGGAGAACCTTACCAGATAAAATTACCGGATGGAAGTACGGTAAGTGCCAATACATGGATGAAGGAACAGGCGAAGGGATTGAAGTGACATCTTTTAATTATTATTCTTTGTAAATTTTCAGTATTTTCAATTCCCAGATATCCACTTCATTGATAATATTTTCAACCACCCATTTATTGTTTTTCCTGATAAAATAATAAAGGTCTTCAAATTCTTCCTTTTCTTTCTCCTTTATGATTTCACCTTTCCTTTTCACCAGCATATCCACCATTTCTCCTTTAATATAAGCGGTAAACCTGTCTTTATTATTATCCCCGGAATCGATCGCGCCAACAATTTTTATTTCATCAATTTTAATTTTATTGAGATAATTATAAATCCCGTATATTTTTTGTTGTTCAAGCATATCGGTATATTTACGCCTCAGGTATTTGGTTGCAATACCGTCAACCTTATTCATGTTTTGCGACATCCATGCGTCCTGCATTTTCATAAATACATCGTGAACATGTTTCAGGGTATTATCATGGTTCCAAACGGGATCTTCTGTTTCAGATATTTCGATAATTTTTTTTGCTTTTCGTGATTTTTTCCGAATCATCCATCTGAGTCCGAAAAAAGCAAACAAAAGGAAAATAATGACGAGACCGATAAGCCCATAAAAAATAAAATAATCAATAGAATCCCACGGCTCATACCTATCACGATAGTAATGGCCACGCCCTCCGTAATACCCGCCTCCGCCACTTCCGCCTCCGCCTCCGCCTCCGCCCCCACCTCCGCTACCTCCTCCCGCACGAGCTGACGCGTATTCAGAAAAAATCAATGATAACATCAAAAAAAATGATCTAATAACATTTATCATCCGGTTTTATAAAAATGGTTTGTATTTAAAAAACAAAATCTTTCAATGCTTCATAAATCGTTATATTGGATAAAATGTCTCCTGAACAAGAAAGCGCTTCTCCTTTTTTATTTTTAATTACCCGGATCATTTTCAATTCATCCGGCAAAATTTCCGTTCCGTTTTTTTTCAAAAGATATAACCCTTCCACAGCATATAATTGCAATTCTGTATTCCCGCTTTGCAGCCACGACAACAACAACGGTTTATCATTTTTTTCCACTGCGGCTTTCATTCGAAGACCGGCAGAAGTTTCTGTTGCCACCAACCCGCAATTATGTCCGTAAACAATTGTATCGCAAAAAAGATTTTCATACCGCAGTTCTTCGGGAAATGTATTTTTAAACGAATCCTGCAAAACCTGCCTCATAAGTTTGTCATTATAATCAAACTCTGATTTATATTTTTTTATTATTCTTTTATCCGTTTCACCGGCATATGCGAGGTATTGTTCACTAAAGTCATAAAAAATCACAAGATTATTGTTCGTGATTATCCGAAGGCGATAGGTAAAAATTATTGAAGCACTTTTATCTTTTTTATCGGGGACAGATTTTTCGAAATAAATTAATCCTTCACTAAAGCCCGGTACGATTTCCCTATGGTATTTTACTTCGGCATCCACCCTGCCCAGCGATTTATTCAGTTCGGAAATGTGTAATTCCAGTTCATCATACTTTTTCTTTTCAAGTATTGCCTTAAGATCTTTTTCAAAATCTGCAGCATTCACCTGAAAGAAGAAGTTAATGAGAAGGAAGGAAATAATAAATTTCATTTATACTTTTTTGTTTTCACCAGTTTTCCATCTCTGCTGTAGTTATTCCACGTGCCGCATTTTTTGTTGTTGATGAACGCGCCTTCATCATATAATCCGCCATCCGGCCAGTAGCGTACCCAGGGCCCGTTCTTTTTATTGTTTTTAAATGTACCTGACTGCCATAAATTTCCGTTTTCGCGATACCATTTCCATGTGCCCGTCATCATTCCCTTGTCAAATTTTCCGGTAGCGCGCATAATTCCATTCCTCAGGAAGTATTTACATACACCATGTCGTTTGCCGTTTTTGTAACTGGTTTCGCTGCTAACGGAACCATTGGCATACCGGGTTTTGTGTTTACCGTTTAAGGGAGGTTTGCCGTTTTTCAGGATCATCGGAAAATAATTACGAATCACCCAAACATAGTCATTCGCCCCCGGATTTCAAAAACTACCCTGTAGTTTGAAAATCAACAAAATAAAAAAGGCCCGCTGCCTCAGCAACGAGCCTTATAACCACGGCAATAGTTTTTATTGTTCGAAAGTCATTTCCTGCTTTCCTTCACCGGTATCACCATCACTATCAGTATATTTTAAATCCAATACCATCACCATTTTGTCATTACGCAATTCTTTCAGGTAATACACTTCTGTCAATTCATTCCCTGTATAGGTATATGTCATTCCGTCATTTACGGTTTTGGTATAGGTGAGCACCAGTTCAGATTTCTTCTTTTTATCTCCCACACCCGCACCGAAATTCCATGTACCTTCTGCAGTAGTAGTAATTCCATCATCTACTGTAGTGTTTTTAAACGTGCCATCCTTTTCAAATGTAATGGTTTGTGTAAAAGAATAGGAACTGGTATTGGTAGTTGAACCCGATCCGTTGGTTACAGTTTGTGATTCATTGGCAGACGAACCATCATAGGTTATGGAAGTATTGTAGGTAGTTTGTGAAGCGCTGTCATAAAATTTATCAGTAGATGTTCCCGAAGACATTTTCCACTCACCGGTTACTCTTGCTTTCCTGGTGTGGAGAGAAATAAACGGATCATCCTCGCCTTTTTTACATCCGGTAAAAATTAATGGCACTGCAATCAAAGCAGGAATTAAAAATTGAATTATTCTTTTCATAATACGAATTATTTTAAATGTTATTGTTCATAGGTCATTTCAGAAACCGTTTCGTTGCTGTCGCCATTGGGGTCGACTCTTTTATTTGTATTTTTAAGTACAATTTTTTTGTTTCTCAGTTCATCAATATCATAAACAAACTGGTACATATTTCCTTCGATGGTAACGGTAGCGCCATCTTCGGTAATTTTGGTATAGAATAATACCAGTTTCGATTTGTTTTTTGTTTCTCCCACACCGCCTTCAAAATTCCAGGTTCCTTCAAACGTGGTGGTTATTCCATCGTTTACATTGGTTCCCGAAAATGAACCATCACGATTGAACGTCATGTTTTCGGTATAAACATACGAATCGGTAAAAGTATTGGAACTAACGGGTGTAGTTACCACCATACTTTCACTGGCATTGGCTCCGTCAAAAGTGGTGGTAGTTACTGTAGTGGTACTTGAAAAGCTGTTATAGTCGGTTTCGGTAGTTTTTCCGGAAGTAAGTTTCCAGTCGCCCGTCATTCTCGCTTTTCTTGTGTGGACGGATAAGAAGGGGTCATTTTCCCCTTTTTTACATCCCGAAAACAGTGTAGCCATAACAGCTACGCCTGCCAAAGTTGTTGTTACGATTTGTTTCATGTTTGTTTCTATTTCTGATAAATTGTTTTTAAAACGAAAAAATTAAGAAAGGGAGCTGCTACGAAACAGCTCCCTTTCAACCAGAATTACACCAAAAATTAAAGCACTAATCCTTGCCTGCATATGCCTGTAAAAATCAATTCTTCGTGTAAAAGAAAAACCTGCGCTTACACAGAGAGAACTGAGATTTGATTCAAACATATTACAAGCAAGCTTTTATGTAATCCGAATTCCCGTAAAATTTACATGAATAACCAGCAATTCCTGGCTTTTTCATAGCAGATGATTCGTGAATCGTATTCGAATTTACAGGATTACAATTGTGGTAACGACAAATATTCGATACCCTGTAATTTTTCTTCGATAACCTGTCACCCGTTCCGGTGCAAAAAAATTAATACGACCGGAGTTTTTCCGACAGTTTTTTTCTGTTTGCCCGGCTTACGGGAATTTTTGTTCCGCCCACAATTACTTCGCGTGCATGTTTTTCTGTTATTTTATCGAGACGTACTATGAATGAGTGATGAATCCTCATAAAATCTCTTTCAGGCAGGCGCTTAAGCAGGCCTTTCATAGTGGAATGAGCCATATATTTTTGCAGCGTAGTGTGAATAATCACATAATCGCTTACTGCTTTTATAAATAATATTTCATTGATGTTTATTTTTATCAATACACCGCTAACTCCAACAAACAACTCATCATTTTCTTTTAGTTTATGTGATCTTATTTTTTTCTCCAGCGACTGGTTTACTTCCTCCATCATAGCCAGTTTTTCCCTTACAATTTCAATCATCATCTGCAAGCCGGCATACAACCCGGCAAACTCATCATTTTTTTTCGGTAAAGTTATATTGCGTGAAAAATCGCCCATGGATGCACGGGCAAATACCGGTTTAAGCGCTTCCAGCTTTTTAGCTACAAGCTGCCGGTATTCCTTTTCGGATAATTGATTTTTTGATTTTACTTTTTTAGCCATTCCACCGCCTTTTCCTTTGTTTGAAAAACGCGCACGCGTTTTCGCTGTCCTGTTGCAGTAATAATGAGATTGGCAGCCACCGTATGAAAAATATTTTTTCCATACAAGGCGAGCTTATCGAAATCACCATATTTTATAGCTTCTCCCGCAGCTTTCCTGGCCCCTGAATCGGCTTTTCCTATTTTACTGAAGTTGCCCAGCACTTTAGCCGGAAGATTTTGTTTTCGCATTTGAGCCAGCAGTGCATTGATCGTATCTACGTCTTTCTGAACGTTTTCAAAAGTTTGATCGCCCTCATATATATGATGAATAAACCCATCTTCTCCTATAAAAATTCTGTTAGCCATGATTTTTTCATTATCCGTTTCTAAGCCAGTTTTCTGCTTCGTATTTCAGTTTAAAGATTTTGATCTTTTTCTGTTTTCCCATTCCCATGATTATGAATTTTGCCAGTTGGTTAAGAAAAACCGAAGGCACTCCTATGATTGCCACACGTTTATAATCCAGGCAACTCATATTATACAAAGCCTGTGCCCGCACTGCCGAACTCACCTTCCCCACATTGGATCCGTCATAAAGCATATAAAAGGGCTTTTTTTCTTTTTTAAGCAACTCCTGGATTTTAAGCAATTCTTCCAGGTCTTCCTTCAGCTTCTCAATAGTAAGCCCTCCCTCATCAGCATGCTGATAAATAATGTCATTTTTAAGTTGGACCCGATGACTCATAGCATAAAATTACCCGTAAATATAACAAATTTTTCCGGTTTTTTTTTCAAAATCAAGGGTGATCCCGCGTCAGGTTATTCCTTTTATTATTCCCCGGAAGTGTTAAAAAACTAAGATAAAAACCGCTGCTTTGTATTCTGAAATATGAATACATTTGCCCAAAACCAAATTAACATGAGCAAGAAGATACTGGCCAATGACGGAATTGACAAATCAGGACAAATTTTACTGGAAAAAGCCGGCTACACCGTGGTGACTGAAAAAGTGTCGCAGGACAATCTTTCAAAGGCCATTAACGAACAAAATTTTGAAGTAGTGCTGGTGAGAAGTGCCACAACGGTAAGAAAAGAAGTGATTGATGCCTGCCCCGGAATAAAAATCATTGGACGTGGTGGTGTGGGAATGGACAATATTGATGTTCAGTATGCCAAATCGAAAGGAATAGAAGTGATCAATACTCCCGGAGCTTCTTCGCAGTCGGTTGCCGAACTGGTTTTTGCCCACCTGTTTGCCATGTCGCGTTTTATTTACGACTCTAACCGTTTGATGCCTTCAGCAGGAGATACGGAATTTGACAAACTCAAAAAAAAATATGCCAAAGGAATTGAATTACGCGGAAAAACACTGGGAATTATCGGGTTTGGAAGAATAGGGCAAAGTGTGGCACAATATGCACTGGGATGCGGTATGAAAGTAATGGCGCACGACCCTTTTGTTCATCATGCCAACATTGAGCTTGAAATTCATGGATATGGGAAAATACAGGTGAACGTAAAAACGGGTTCGATGGATGACCTGCTCAAAGAAAGTGATTTTGTTTCGTTGCACGTACCCAAACAAAAAGACGGATCGGCAGTGATAGGAAAAGTTGAATTTGAAAAAATGAAAAACGGGGTTTGCCTGGTAAATGCGGCACGTGGCGGTGTTATTGAAGAAAGTGAGCTAATTGCGGCTCTCAACAGCGGGAAAGTAGCTCATGCCGCCCTTGACGTGTTTGAAAACGAACCCACTCCCCAAAAAGACCTGCTTACGCATCCGAAAATTTCATTAACTCCCCATATAGGTGCGGCCACCAATGAAGCACAGGACAGGATAGGAATTGAACTGGCACAAAAAATTATTAATTATTTCAATAAATAAATGGCCGTTATTCATCCGTTTAAAGCCATACGCCCGGTGCGCGATAAAGTGCAGCTGGTAGCTTCACGTGCGGTGAATACCTATAAACCAAGAATACTAAGCGCCAAACTCGAAGAAAATCCGTTTACCTTCTTGCATATCATTTTACCCGAATACGGAAAAAAACAAACCACAAAACCCAATACCCCCGAACGGTTCAAACTGGTGAAAAAAAAGTATGACTCTTTTTGTAAAAACGGAGTACTGACACAGGATAAAAAAGAAAGTTTTTATATCTACAGACAACTGAAATCCGGAAACAGTTATACCGGAATTATTGCGGGAGCATCGGTGGATGATTATAACAACAGCGTGGTAAAAGTTCACGAACAAACACTCACCAAAAGAGAAGAAGTTTTTAAAAGCTACCTCGATACCTGCGGCTTTAATGCCGAGCCCGTTTTGTTATCCTATGCCGGTAATAAAATGATTGATGCCGTCATTACAAAATATACGCGTCAGCGCGCGGAATATGAGTTTACCACTGCCGATGAAGTTTCACATTTTTTGTGGGTGGTAACTGAAAAAAAAGATGTTTCCGGTATTGTTAATGCTTTTAAAAAAATAAATGCGGTTTATATTGCAGACGGGCATCACCGTTTTTCCTCATCGGCATTACTTGCTGCTGAAAGAAAGAAGAAGAATAAAAAGCATACAGGAAAAGAAATGTATAATTACTGCATGGCTTATTTCATTTCAGAAGACCAGCTGAAAATCTATGATTTCAACCGTATTGCCAAAGACCTTAACGGGCTTACCAATGAACAATTCCTGGAAAAGCTGAAAGAAAAATTTGAGGTGGAAAACAAAGGAGAAAAAAATTACAAACCAAAGAAGAAACATAATTTCAGCATGTATCTTGACGGAAGCTGGTATTCGCTTACTGTAAAAAAAGGAATATTCGATCCCAAACACCCGGTAAGCAGCCTGGATGCGCAAATTTTATCCGATCATATTCTGTCTCCTGTATTGGGTATTCACGATTTAAAAACCGACAACCGCATTCAGTTTATCGGAGGATTAAAAGGCATGGAAGGATTAAAACGTTCGGTGGATGAGTTTAAAATGAAAGTTGCATTTGGTTTATATCCCGTTACTATCGATCAGCTGAAAAAAGTAGCCGATACCCGAAACATTATGCCACCCAAAACCACATGGATCGAACCAAAATTAAGAAGCGGATTGATTATTCAGCCGATTTAACTAAATGGGCATTGCGGAAAACATAAACAAAATCAGGACATCCCTTCCCGGTTACGTATGCCTGGTAGCCGTTAGTAAAACAAAATCGGACAAAGATATTACAGAAGCTTACCATACCGGCCACCGCGATTTTGGTGAAAACTACGTGCAGGAACTAACCGGAAAATACGAACGCCTCCCAAAAGATATCCGGTGGCATTTTATCGGGCATCTGCAATCCAATAAAGTAAAATACATTGCACCGTTTATACATCTCATTCATGGAGTGGATAGTTTTAAATTATTGAAAGAAATCAATAAACAAGCTTCAAAAAACAATCGTGTGATAGATTGCCTGCTACAAATTCATATTGCACGTGAAGAAACCAAATTCGGGCTGGATGAAAAAGAATTCAATGAGCTCATTCACTCAACAGAACTTTTATCTTTAAAAAATATTTGTATAAAAGGAGTAATGGGAATGGCCAGCCATACCGGAAATGAAAAACAGGTATCAGAAGAATTCGGAAACCTCCACCGCTTTTTTACTACAATAAAAAACTATTCCGATAAAATTTCCGGATCGGGCAACCCGCTTGAGCAACTATTACGTCCCACATTCATTAGCTCCGGAATGAGTCATGATTATCTGCTTGCTCTAAAGCAAAACAGCAACATGATCCGGGTTGGAAGCTTAATTTTTGGTGAAAGAAACTTACAGGTGTAACCATTTATAATTCTTACTTTTTTCTTTTTGAAGCGCTAATTTACCGGTTGGTCATCTTTTAGCAGTTATTTATCTATTTTGATATTACTTTCTTATTTTTTTTGCGTACAATTATGAAACTTCTGATGGAGTAAAACTGTTGTATGATTTGATTTTTACCCTTTGTTTTGAAAAAATATTTTATTCCGGTAAAATATTTTGTGGTGTGTGATAAAAGGGAAATTTTGTTTTGAGAATCTCTTTCTTTCCGAAATAAAAGCACACGCCTATGAAAAATGCCTACCCCACCCTGTTACGGCAATTCATCAAAGGGACTTTTTTCCTGTTCCTTTTTTGTTTTTTTCAAAACAACGCAAAGTCTTCACACATTGTCGGTGGAGCACTCACCTATGTGTATAATGGCGGTGACAGTTACACTGTTACCCTTAAACTTTACCGCGACTGTTGCCCTACTTGTGCAGCTTTTCCGGCAAGTGCACCCATTACTGTTTTACAGGCTGATGGCTCAGCTTTTACGCCCAGTCGAAACTTTACTTTAGTTGCAGGAGCAACTATACCGGTTCCGGCAGTTTTACCTCCATGCGCCACAGCCCCCAATCCATCGCCCTGTGCCGAAGAACGAACTTATTCTGCCACAGTAAATCTTCCCGCAGCACCCGGTGGAATGCACCTTTATTATTCAGTTTGTTGCCGGAATGCCAGTGTAGTAAATATCGCCACTCCGGGAACTATAGGAGAAACTTTTTACACTTATATACCTTGCTACCGGAAAGTTTGGGTGGAAGATTTTACCCTTGCAAATGGTACAATTGTAGATGCCGGCCCCACAGCCTGGTCGAGAACAATTGTTGGTGTAGCTCCAATCCCAACAGCGCAGGTAAACGCCAACCAGTTTGAAGTAATTAGCCAAAACAGTGCGGTAACCAGTAACGTAGTATGGGCCTCACAGGTAATCAATATCGCTGCTTATCCATCAGGGGTAAATCTTAGTGTAAACTATTCTGAACCTGCCGGTGGAACTTTGGAAAATTCCGATTCAATTTCTGTTCTCTACTCACTTAATGGTGCGGCTCCCGTGATGTTTCCCAACAACGGTTTCAGAATAAATGACTTTAACGGTAATGTATTTGCTACTGCAACCGGTCTTGTTGGCACCACTATACAGGTTTTTGTACGTGTTACCTACGGAGCCAACTCTCCAAATGATGAAATCTATCGCTTTGATATGGTTTCGGTTTATGATAACACATTTATGGTAAACAATTCACCCACCTATAATAACCTTCCGCCTCTTTTGTTATGTGCTAATAATCCTTTCAGCCTCGACCATTCCGCCACCGATATTGATGGGGATTCGCTGGTTTATACTATGTATACCCCCTACACTAATGCTGCTCCCGTTATAACCGATAATGTTGCGGTTATGACAAACGTAACATGGCTGGCCGGTTATTCAGCCACTTCGCCCTTCAATTCTGGCGGGCCGGGCGTAACACTCAATTCCTCAACAGGAATGCTCACCGGTGTAGCCAATACACTGGGTCAATATGTTTTCGGTGTAAAATGTTCGGAATACCGAAATGGCGTTTTAATAACGGAAATGACCCGCGACTATGAAGTAAATACGGTTGTCTGTCCTCCTTTTGTTCCACCTGCCCCAACAGCCGGAAGCAACAGCCCGGTTTGTGAAGGAGGAACATTAAATCTAACGGCAAGTACTGTTTCCGGAGCCACCTATAACTGGACGGGACCCAATGGTTTTACTTCCACACAACAGAATCCTACGATAACGGGCGTAACGTTAGCAGCAGCCGGAACCTATTCGGTTACAGCAACAGTATCAGGTTGCACAGGCCCTGCAGGAACAACAACAGTTACGGTGAATCCAACTCCTGCAGCGCCCACTGCCGGAAGCAACAGCCCGTTATGTGTCGGGCAAACTTTAAACTTAACGGCAAGCAATATTGCTGGCGCTACTTATTCATGGACAGGGCCGGGTGGATTTACTTCTGCCCTGCAAAATCCGTCAATAACTAACGTGCAGCTCACTAACGCAGGTGTTTATACAGTAACCGCTACCGTTTCGGGATGTACAAGTGCAGGAGGTACCACCAACGTTACGGTAAACCCCGTGCCTGCAGCACCCACTGCTTCAAATAACGGACCGCTTTGTGAAGGACAAACCCTCAACTTAACCGCAAGTAATATTGCGGGCGCTACCTATTCGTGGACAGGGCCGGGTGGATTTACTTCTGCATTGCAAAATCCATCTATTCCTAACGTACTGGTGGCTAATGCAGGTGTGTATACAGTAACTGCTACTGTTGGTGGATGTACAGGACCAGGAGGCACTACAACCGTTACCATTAATGCAACTCCGGCCGCTCCTACCGCTGGAAGCAATAGCCCGATATGCGCAGGACAAACTTTAAATTTAACCGCAAGTAATATTGCCGGTGCTACTTATTCGTGGACAGGACCCGGAGGTTATACTTCTTCCGCACAAAACCCCACAAGGCCAGCTGCAACAGTCGCTATGAGCGGAGTTTATTCCGTTACCGCAACCGTTGGCGGATGTACCGGGCCTGCAGGAACGGTGAACGTAACAGTGAATCCAACACCTGCTGCTCCAACGGCAAGCAGCAATAGTCCCGTTTGTGAAGGGTCAACTATTAATTTATTTTCAAATACAGTTGCCGGTGCTACTTATTCATGGACAGGTCCGGGTGGATTTACTTCTGCTTTGGAAGATCCCACAAGACCGGGAGCAACCGTAGCTATGTCGGGCGTATATTCGGTGACCGTTACTGTGGCCGGTTGTACAAGTGCTGCAGGTACTACAAACGTTACTGTGAATCCCATTCCTGCTGCTCCAACAGCCAGCAGCAATAGTCCCGTTTGCGCAGGACAAACAATAAATTTATTTTCAAACACCGTTGCCGGTGCTACTTATTCATGGACAGGTCCGGGTGGATTTACTTCTGCTTTGGAAGATCCCACAAGACCGGGAGCAACTGTACCTATGTCGGGCGTATATTCGGTGACCGTTACTGTGGCCGGTTGTACAAGTGCTGCAGGTACTACAAACGTTACTGTGAATCCCATTCCTGCTGCTCCAACAGCCAGCAGCAATAGTCCCGTTTGCGCAGGACAAACAATAAATTTATTTTCCAACACAGTTGCCGGTGCCACTTATTCATGGACGGGGCCGGGTGGATTTACTTCTACTCTTGAAGATCCCACAAGACCGGGAGCAACTGTAGCTATGTCGGGCGTATATTCGGTGACCGTTACTGTGGCCGGTTGTACAAGTGCTGCCGGAACTACAAACGTAACAGTGAATCCAACACCTGCTGCTCCAACAGCAAGCAGTAATAGTCCTGTTTGTGAAGGATCAACTATTAATTTATTTTCAAATACAGTTGCCGGTGCTACTTATTCATGGACAGGTCCGGGTGGATTTACTTCTGCTTTGGAAGATCCCACAAGGCCGGGAGCAACTGTAGCTATGTCGGGCGTATATTCGGTGACCGTTACTGTGGCCGGTTGTACAAGTGCGGCAGGTACTACAAACGTAACTGTGAATCCAATTCCAGCGGCTCCAACAGCCAGCAGCAATAGTCCCGTTTGCGCAGGACAAACCATAAACTTATTTTCCAACACGGTTGCCGGTGCCACTTATTCATGGACGGGACCGGGTGGATTTACTTCTACTCTTGAAGATCCCACAAGACCGGGAGCAACCGTAGCTATGTCGGGCGTATATTCGGTGACCGTTACTGTGGCCGGTTGTACAAGCGCTGCAGGTACTACAAACGTAACAGTGAATCCAACACCTGCTGCTCCAACAGCAAGCAGTAATAGTCCTGTTTGTGAAGGATCAACTATTAATTTATTTTCAAATACAGTTGCCGGTGCTACTTATTCATGGACGGGGCCGGGTGGATTTACTTCTGCTTTGGAAGATCCCACAAGACCGGGAGCAACTGTAGCTATGTCGGGCGTATATTCGGTGACCGTTACTGTGGCCGGTTGTACAAGTGCTGCCGGAACTACAAACGTAACAGTGAATCCAATTCCAGCGGCTCCGACTGCAGGAAGCAATAGCCCGGTATGTACGGGGCAAACCATAAACCTCACAGCAAGTACTATTGCCGGTGCTACCTATTCGTGGACAGGACCCGGTGGTTATACATCAGCTGTACAAAATCCAACACGGCCCGGAGCTACTGTTGCCATGTCGGGAGTTTATTCAGTTACAGCTACTGTGGCAGGATGTACGAGTGTAGCGGGAACCGTGAACGTAACTGTAAATCCAACGCCTGCAGCACCTGTTGCATCCAACAATGGTCCGCTTTGTGAAGGGCAAACATTAAATCTCACCGCCAGCAATGTTGTAGGAGCTACCTATTCATGGACAGGGCCGGGAGGATTTACTTCATCCACACAAAATCCTTCCATTCCTAACGTGTTGGTGACTAATGCAGGAGTGTATTCTGTAACAGTTACTGTTACCGGTTGTACCAGTGCGGCAGCCACCACTACGGTAACCGTAAATCCATTGCCGGCAGCGCCTACTGCGGGAAGCAACAGCCCGTTATGTACCGGCCAAACGTTAAACTTAACGGCAAGCAATATTGCTGGTGCTACTTATTCGTGGACAGGTCCTAACGGATTTTCTTCCTCATCACAAAATCCATCTGTTGCGAATGTAACTTTGGCTGACGGAGGTGTTTATTCTGTTACAGCTACTGTAAACGGATGTACAGGTCCGGCAGGAACGGTAAACGTTGTGGTAAGCAATACGCCCGTTTCTCCTACAGCATCCAGCAATAGCCCGGTTTGTGCAGGCGACACTATTCAACTTACTGCTTCTTTTGTAGCGGGTGCTACTTATTCCTGGACAGGGCCATCAGGATTTACTTCCACGCAACAAAATCCAATTATTACCAATGCCGCAGTCAGCAACGGAGGGGTGTATACCGTTATAGTGAATAACGGATGCAACAGTGCTCCTGCCAACACTTCAGTAACAGTTAATCCTACACCTGCGGCACCCACTGCCGGAAGTAATTCACCGGTTTGCGAAGGATCAACCATCAACCTTACCGCGAGCAATATTGCAGGTGCCACTTATTCGTGGACGGGGCCTAACGGATTTTCTTCTTCCCTGCAAAATCCTTCTATTGCCGGATCCACTACTGCCAACTCGGGAGTATATTCTGTAACAGCAACTGTGAATGGTTGTACAGGCCCTGCAGGAACAGTGAACGTGAATGTGCAGGTAACACCGGTAGCCGTTGCAGGAAGCGCACAAACCGTTTGTGCCAATAACGGTGTAGTGACTTTAGCAGGAACCTCCACTACCGGAAGCGGACAATGGACCACCAGCGGAAACGGAACATTCGGCTCGGCCACTTCGCTGAATACGACCTATACTCCGGGCAGCAACGACATCAGTTCGGGAACCGTTACACTTACGCTTACCACTACCAATAACGGCCCCTGCGCTTCTGATAACGACCAGGTAGTTATCACCATTACTCCTGCTCCTACTGTAAATGCAGGCCCCAATCAAACCGTTTGTGCCAATAATTCTGTGGTTACACTGAGTGGTTCATTCACGGTTTCCACCGGTGCAGTTTGGACCACATCGGGAGACGGAACTTTTGCTCCTTCCAATATTTCGATGAACGCCACTTATACTCCCGGCACAAATGATATTTCTGCGGGAACGGTAAACATACAATTAACTTCCACAGGAAACGGAAACTGTTTGCCTGTAACTGACCAGATGACCATTACGATAACGCCAGCACCGGTAGTTAACGCGGGCCCGGATGATTCTACATGCATAAATAATCCAAATGCTGCATTAACCGGAACATCCACAACCGGAAGCGGAACATGGACCACCAGCGGATCGGGAACCTTTTCTCCCAATGCCAATACATTAAACTGTACGTATATTCCTTCGGCTTCAGACCTGACAGGAGGATCAGTTGTAATTACCCTTACCTCTGCAGCTAACGGTAATTGCATTGCCGTAAGTGACCAGATGACCCTGGTGTTTACACAACCACCCACAGTGAATGCCGGACCTGACCAGACAGTTTGCGGAAACAACTCAGCCACATCACTCAGTGGAACTTCCACTACAGGATCGGGTATCTGGAGCAGTTCGGGAAGCGGAACATTTTCTCCCGCTGCCAATAATCTGAATGCTACTTATCAGCCTTCGGCAACGGATATCTCCAATGGAAGTGTTACTCTTACGCTGACCTCCAATAATAACGGAGGATGCCTTGCTGTAACGGATCAAATGATAATTACGATTACCCCTGCACCAACTTCCAATGCAGGAGCCAACCAATCGGTTTGTGCCAATAATGCCAACGTAAGTTTATCCGGATCGTTTACCGTTTCAACCGGTGCACAATGGTCTTCTTCAGGATCGGGAACATTTTCTCCTGATAATATCTCTATGAATACTACCTACGTGCCCAGTGCATCAGATACCGCCAATGGTTCGGTAACGATCTACCTGACCACCACCGGAAACGGAAACTGCCTTGCTGTAACCGATTCGATGATTATTACCATCACCAATGCACCCACCGTTAGTGCGGGCACCGACACCTACTCATGCCTGAGCAGTCCGAACACACCATTGAACGGATCTTCTTCAACAGGATCGGGAACATGGACTACTATGGGCTCCGGAACATTCACTCCTTCAGCGAACATTAACAATCCAACCTATAATCCGTCAATAGCAGATACTACAGCCGGAAGTGTAAATGTAATTTTCACTTCCACCAATAACGGAGGATGTAACAGTGTGTCGGATACTATGACGATATTCTTTACTCCTATTCCTACTGTAAATGCCGGTGCCGACCAAACCGTTTGCGGAAACAATGCCGTGGTTTCGCTGAATGGAACATCTTCCAGCGGTTCAGGAATATGGACCACTTCGGGATCGGGAACATTTGCCCCATCAGCTACTACGCTGAATGCTACTTATACTCCTTCCACGGCTGATACTGCTTCAGGAAGTGTAACTCTTACATTAACTGCCACCAATGCCTGCGTAGGAACAACCGACAATCTTGTCATCACTATTACCGATGCACCCTATGTTAATGCCGGGGCCGATGCACAAGCCTGCAGTAATAACCCCAATGTTACTTTAGCCGGAATGGTAAGTGCAGGCGCATCAACAGGCGCATGGTCAACATCAGGTGATGGATCATTTAATCCTTCCAACACTGATATGAATGCAACGTATGTTCCGGGGTCGTTAGACACATCGAACGGATCAGCAACTATAGTACTTACTTCTACCGGAAACGGAAACTGCCTTGCTGTAACAGATACGATGGTTATTATTTACACCACTCCTCCTGTTGCACAGGCAGGCCCCGACCTGAACGGATGCGCCAATAATGCTATCGGATTAAGCGGTACTATTGTTAATGGAAATGGTACAGGAATATGGACTACTACCAACGGTTCGGGAACATTCTCCAACGCTACCGATCTTTCAGGAAGCTATACCCCGGTGAATGCCGACACTTCTGCCACACCCATTGTAATTATTCTTACCTCTACCAATAACGGTGGATGCCTTGCTTCTTCCGACACATTACTGATTGATGTAGTTCCCGGCCCACAGGTGAGTGCAGGAGCCGACCAGGTACTTTGCTCCAATAACGCTGTTGTAACTATTAATGGAAGTGTAATTAATGCAGGCGGAGTGGTTTGGGGAACAACAGGCGCAGGATCGTTTGCCGACAGTTCGCAAAGTTCCACTACCTACACTCCTGACACATCCGACATTTCTGCCGGAAGTGTAACACTTTACATTACCTCCACAGGAAACGGATCGTGTACGGCAGTCACCGATTCGATGCTGGTTACGTTTACACCTTCACCGTTAGTAAATGCGGGTGCACCGATCTTTATCTGTACGGGTGACATGACTGCTTCACTCAACGGATCTGTTTCGGGCGCCACCACTACCGGAATATGGACCACTTCAGGAAGCGGAACATTTACACCTTCCAACACCGATCTTTCCGGCACCTACAACCTGAGTGCAGCAGATACCACGGCCGGTAGTATTACTTTATATTTAACTTCCACCAATAATGGAAACTGTTTGAGCGAAATGGATTCTGTTGTAGTTACCATCACTACCATTCCCACTGTTGATGCCGGCAACGATACTACTGCCTGTGCCAATGCCACTATCAGTCTTAACGGAACCGTTACCGGTGGTGGCGGAACGGGATACTGGTCAACTAACGGTGACGGGACATTTGCACCCGACAGTTCGGTATTAAACGGAAGCTACCAGCCCGGCCCGAATGATATGGCAGCGGGATCAGTAACACTTACACTTACTCCCACCAATTCATGCCAGGTGATTATTGATAGTATTGTTGTTACCCTCACTCCTGCCCCACAAGCCAATGCAGGAAGCAGTCAAACTATTTGCGGTGGCGAAATTGTAAACCTGAATGGTTCCGTTTCGGTAGCTACAGGCGGACAGTGGACTACTTCGGGTGACGGAATGTTTGTGCCTACCGACACCACGCTTAACGGAGTTTACATTCCCGGGACAAATGATGTTTCTTCCGGATCGGTTGACTTAACACTCATCACTACCGGAAACGGATTCTGTGCGGCCGATTCAAGCACTATTACCATCAACATTGATTCCAAACCCGTGGCACAATTTGTAACAAGCACCGCCTGTGTGAACAGTGGTGTTCAGTTTACGGATTCATCCACCATTCAAAACGGCACTATTACATTCTGGTACTGGACCATCAATGGTGATACCTCCACCCAGCAAAATCCTGTTTACATTTTTACTTCCACGGGATCTTTCTCCGCAGAACTGATTGTGTCATCAGGTGGCGGATGTTCGGATACAGTACAGGCGCAAATCAATGTAAATCCTGTTCCGCAGGTGTCGTATACATTTGAAACATTCTGTCCTGATTCGGCCAATTTTACAGCTACGGCTGATATGACTATTGCCAGCTGGCTCTGGAACTTTGGCGATTCCACTACCTCGTCTATACAAAATGCCACGCACACTTATCCGGTAACCGATAGTTCGTATATCACTACTGTTACAGTTGCTACAGATTCCGGATGCGTGGCATCGTTTACCGATACGGTGAGTGTGGAAGCCTGTGCAGATGACGATGTATTCGGCCCGGCTGTTCCAACGGCCTTTACTCCTAACGGTGACGGGGCAAACGATGTGTTTATGGTACGTGGCGGTCCGTTCCTGGAATTTGAATTGCGCGTATTCAATGAATGGGGTAACCAGATTTATTATTCCACCGACCAGGCGGAAGGATGGGATGGAAAATACAAGAATAAAAAACAACCGCTGGGCACCTACGTGTGGACCTACCGGATTGTTACCCTTGACAATACAGAGTTGACCAACAAAGGAGAAGTGACCATACTTAAATAATTAAGTTATGAAAACAAATCAATTGAAAACCGCTTTACTGTTCTGCTGTTTAACAGCTGCAGGAAGTGTTATGGCGCAGGATTACCATCTTTCGCACTATGATGCTGCACCACTCTATCTTAATCCCGCGTTAACGGGAATGTCGAAAGATATACGTGGTGATTACCGTATCACGAGCGACTTCCGTTCCCAATGGAAATCGCTGGGCATAAAACAATTTAAAACCTTTTATGCGGGTTATGATATGAACATCATCAAAAAGGAAGAACGCTTTGGCGTGGGAGGTTATATCATCAATCACCGGGCGGGAATCGGGCAATTTAATACATTTTCCATTATGGCTTCGGGATCGTATGATATTACGAAAGGATACCGGAATCCGCATGTATTTAAAACCGGTATCCAGCTGGGACTGCTGAACAAGGCTTTTAATGATGGTAATTTTACTTTTAATGAGCAATACAATTCTTCCACAGGAGAATTCGACCAGTCGATGGATGATCTGGAAAATTTTCAGAAAACTTCCATTTTCCGTTTTGATGCCGCATTCGGGTTATATTATAAGTATCTTGATCCTGAAGAAAAATATATTCCTTCTGTTGGCCTGGCTTTGCAGCACGTTACCATGCCCAACGAATCATTCACTTCGTATAAAAGTAAATTACCAATCCGTTATACCTTCCACACCGATTGCAAAATAAATATTAATGAAAAATGGGATGTTACTCCGAAAGTTTTATTTATGATGCAGGCGCGTGCCACTGAATTTAATTTTGGCGCACAGGGAAGTTATAAAATTGACGACAACTTTAAAGTTCTGCCGGGTATCTGGTACAGGAACAAAGACGCCCTTGTGCTTGACCTTGCTTTCCAGTTCACCAACAACTATCTGCGGTTCAGTTACGACATCAACACTTCCTACCTCGACACCTGGACAGGAGGAAGAGGCGCATTTGAAGTATCGCTGGTGCTGGTAGGTAAAAAAGGAGAACAACTGGTGCCGATAAGGAAGTATTTTTGAAAAGAAATGGATTTAATTATTTTTCTTTTTTTCACCATGTTCTTCCCGGTGTTTTTTTATCCATTCATCTACATCAGGCGTTTCGCTGAGAGAGGAGCCATAATCGGTAAGATTGTGTTTTCTCCTGATCGTTTCAGCCAGTAAAACACCCACGACAAATCCAGCCAGTATAATGAGAACAACTGTCATGTCTTTCCAGTTGTAATTATAAAATGATATGAGTATAAAGTCAATGGCAAACCCAACCAGCAAAGGCGATAAAATGATTTTCATGTAATTCATTAACTTCACAAACAAAAGAAAAAATCCGTTTTCATCCAGGTCGTTGTTTTCGGGGATGTTGTTATTCTGTTTTTCCACGTTTCAAAATAATTATCAGGAATTTTTATTACGAAGAAGAATTATACTCCGGATTTTTTTATAGGTTTCATCGCTCAAGTCAATAATTACACTATCTTTTTCAAAAACACCGGGTTTAAATTTTAATTCAACGGGGTATTTTTGTCCGTAAAACAAATAAAAAAAAGTTATTGGAATATATATCAGGTTAAAATAACTTGCACTATTGTATGACCCGACTCCATACTCAACAGTATCGGATTCAATCTCTCTTATTATTATAATTTCATCCAGATTAATCTTTTGAATAAAAAGATAAGAACGTACAACATTAAACTGCTTTATGATCAAAATATTTTCTTGAATTTCTTCTTTTATTATTGTCAGTAAAAAGACTGCGATTATTATTACAGCTCCAATGGAACCATACAAATAATCCCAATACAATAAAAAAATAATAGTGGCTACTCCTGCAAAATATACCGGCCATCTATTTATAAAAGAATTAATCATAAAACAAAAGCATGAACCGATAAAAATATATTCTGTTTATTCGTGTTTTATTTTTGAAATATTACACCCCCGAATCCACATTCACAAAACTAACGGCTGCCCAGATACCGGCTGTTTCGGTGCGGAGGCGGGTGGAGCCCAGGGAAACTTCCACTGCTTCTTTCTGTTTTGCCTTTTCTATTTCTTCTCCTGTAAAATCGCCTTCGGGGCCGATGAGTAAAGTAATGTGATCTCTTTCTGCCATTTTCCTGAATTTAATTTTTTTCCCTTCCCCGCAATGGGCAATACATAAAATCCCGTTGTGCTGTTGTTCTATAAAATCATCGAAACGGATGGCTTCATTGAGCTTCGGTAAAAAATATTGTTTGGATTGTTTCATGGCGGCCACCAGCAGTTTATGACTTCTCTCCCACTTCACTTCTTTTCTCTCCGAACGCGAACAAATAACCGGGGTAATTTCTTCCACTCCTATTTCAGTTGCTTTTTCGAGAAACCACTCAAAACGATCGGCATTTTTTGTGGGAGCAATGGCGATATGAAGATATACCGGCCGATGAGATGTAAGACTAACGTGCTGCACATTTACTACAATACCTTTTTTTGAAATATCAGCCACCGTGGCTTTGGCAAAATTTCCTTTTCCGTTGGTTAGTTCCAGCTCATCTCCGCGTTTTACGCGCAACACTTTCAGCGCATGAAAAGCTTCTTCATCAGGAAGTGAAAACTGTCCTTTTTCCAGGTGAGGTACATAAAACAGGTTATCCATACCTCCAAAGTACGTAAAATTGAACGGTCCGGGTAAAATCCCCGGACCGCCCTGCCCGTTTCCCCTTGTTGCTTTTACGAAATATGATTTCGCCAAAAACGGGTTAAAGCATTGATGCAAAGGGGCTGATTTTTCCATAAAAACTCATTATAAACACCTCTTTTTCAACAGTTTTATCCTATTTTTGAGAAATTGAAAACAGGGCATGGGGATTTTGGAAAATATGTCGTAATATTGCAGCCCATTTTATAAATAGAAGCCATGGACCGTTTGAAAGCATTATCATTGGAACTGACCGGGAAAAAGGAACACCCGGCATTTAAAGCAGGTGACACCGTTACGGTTCACTATACCATTAAAGAAGGAAATAAAGAGCGTATCCAGCAATACCAGGGCGTTGTTATGCAGCGCAAAGGAACAGGGGCCAACGAAACCTTTACGGTTCGCAAAATATCCAACAACATTGGCGTTGAGCGTATTTTTCCGGTGAATTCTCCTTTTATTTCCCTTATCGAGGTGAATAAAAAAGGAATGGTTCGTAAAGCCCGCGTGTTTTACCTGCGTGGAAGAAAAGGAAAATCAGCACGTATCCGCGAGAAAAAAGAAGTGGTTACAGAAGCATAATCTTCTAAAAAATATACCAAAAACCGTCTCCGAAAGAGGCGGTTTTTTTTTGGAAGATCTTCAGAGTTTTAAAAACCCTGAAGGCCTTGAGCGAAAAAAAATGTAATTTTAATTTATGACAGACCAAATTGATGACAACTTAATCCCAAAAGACAATGTCGATCACGATATCAGTCTTGGGTCAGTTTTTAATACTATTATAATCATTCTTGGTATTTTGTTAATGATACTGGGAATTATGATGATCATAAGCGGAATAAACGGTATGCCAATTGG
>JBMORL010000106.1:0-7077 GCA_049322335.1 Bacteroidota bacterium | reverse complement strand
ACCTGCCTGTCACATTTGACACTACCCAAACATGGCGATGTCGTGTAGCGTATCCATCCTCATAAACGCAATCGAGAAACGGACATGATCACTCTGGACAGGCCCGGCAACGGGAATCAGGATAGGCATGACACGCAAGGCATTGCCCGAATGCCTATGATAACACTTTCCCCCGATGGTTATGTGCGCCTCCAGCCCGAGTACTTTGTACGGGTGAAATTGACTCATCTGCACTCCCGCGTGGACGGGGACAGACCTCCGGTTTTAACGGAAGGCGCAACGCCGTCTCCGATCACGGGTTACACAGAGTGGATCAGCGAGACACGGCCCGCCATTACGATCGGATGGGATTGGCAGATGACCGCCCGCGATGGACAGATTCAACTTATCCCCCTTGACTATCCCCGCAGCAACCTGATGTTGATTGATGAGCACGGCAACGACCTCGGTTATTCGGCGACGGAAGCGTTGCTGCGATCCTGGGTAAAGTCCTTCGAGTGGCAGCCCTCCATGCACAAGGCATTACATCCGTAGATCCCCCGTACCCCTGTCAAGTTTGACAGTTGTTTGAAATCGAATAAACGGGTGAAATCCCACTACGTTTTTTAATTCTTTCCAGGACGGGAAGTATTATGAATGTAGTCGCAGAGACCGCAGATGGTTTGCCTCACGGCCTTTACTCATTGATGGCGGCCTACCGCCACAGAGTATTTGTCGAACACCTTGGCTGGCAACTTGCAGCGCAAGACGGCATGGAGCGGGATCAGTTTGACCGCCCCGATACGCTGTACGTGGCGGCGCGCGACAAGATGGGGGATGTCTGTGGCTGCGCCAGACTCTTGCCGACCACCCGTCCGTACCTGCTCTCCGATGTCTTTCCCCAGCTTCTGAACGGCGCGTTGCCGCCCAGTTCCCCCGAGGTATGGGAGTTGTCGCGCTTCGCGGCGGTTGATTTTAACGCCAGCACGACCTCGGCGCTCGGACAGTTTTCTTCCCCGGTTGCGATCAGATTACTCGAAGAGGCCATGGCCTGCGCCGTAGCGCGCGGCGCCAAACGATTGATCACGGTGTCGCCGATCGGCGTGGAGCGGTTGTTGCGGCGCGCGGGGTTCCATGCGCATCGGGCCGGGCCGCCGATGATCATTGATGGACACCCGATTTTTGCGTGCTGGATTGAGGTAACTTGATCGAGTCGCACGTAACAGAGCGTGTTTTTCTGCGATCAGAGATAGAGACCTCATGCCGCATCGTGACCACGTCTTATTTTTAGTGCGCCCAGCATGGGCGCACTCTTGTGGGTGCAAGCCCCACCGTAAGATGATCACAGCGAACGAAGCGAGGCGCAATTGCATGAGGGTGACATTTGAGAAAGAGGGGAAATGGGAAATTTCATATTTACTTTATGTGATAAAAAGGAACGACCAAAAGTTTATAAAGTGTGGTACGACATTTATTTCAGGGAAATGAATAGAAATTCTGAATATGCAAATCATTCTGACGAATTGATTTTGGATGATTTAGAGCCGAATTCTGACATTATTTTGCTAAAAAATGAAGGTCGAATTATAGGGACATCACGCATCAGTCGGCCGAGTACCAGCGATTTGTCTTATTACCATGATCTTTATCAATTACACGAGTTTCATGAAAACAATGTCTGCATTGTCACTCGCTACATGATTTATAAGGAACATCGTAATCGGGATTTAGGATACGCACTTGCATTAGCAACGGTTGAGTGTTGTCATAAGTTTAATATTCAATGGATTGTGATGGACTGTAGTCCGAATTTATACGGATACTTTGAAAAACTCGGATTCGAATCTCATTTAGGTGTTATGCATCACCCTGAGTATGGTGAAGTGAAAATTATGAAATTTAACGTAAGAACAAAAATAGAAACACCATTGAACAATAAAAATTTGCGTCAAAAATATGCATCCACATTTCAATTTTAAAAAGAGAAAACAATGAATCAACGAATCATTCATGAAGCAATTTTTAATGAAGAAAACTATAAGAAGCGAGTTAGCCGCACAGAAGCGTTTCTTGGTAGGAATGTAGAAGAGCAGTTAGCCTCACAATCTATTTTGGCTAATAGCACTATTGGCATTGCTGGGTCTGGCGGCATTGGTGGCGCCATGGGTTTACGTTTGGCACGCTTTGGGGTTAAAAAAATTAAACTCGCAGATCCTGATACATTTGACTGGTCGAATGTTAACCGTCAACTTGGCGCATCAAAAGCAAATATTGGTAAGAACAAGGCTGAAGTTGTTGGTAAATTTGTATATGAACTTGCCGAAGATGTGACAATCGAGGTGTACAAAGATGGCGTTACGGTTGACAACGCTGAAGAGTTTGTAAATGGCTGTGATCTGGTGTTGGATCAGTTAGATTTTTACGTTGTTAAAGAAAAATTCGCCTTACATCGTGCATTTAGAAAATCAGAAAAAACCAAATGCATTTTGGCGTGTTCTGTTGTGGGCTGGAATGCTCACATGTATAAATTTGAAAAAGACAGTTTGCCGATTGAGAATTGGTATGGGATTGATGAAAATACAAAATTAAGCCCAGAACTAACTGATCGATTAATTAAGCTATGGTCTCCAAAATTACCTCACTTCCCATCACACGAAGAAATATTACGATGGATTGACGACAACAAAGCCGTTCCTATTTTTGCTGGGGCTCCGCCCTTGGCTGAAGGCATTTTAACACAGCGTGTAATTTTGTCTCTACTCGACAAAGAGTATGCGCCATACGCAAAATGGCTACCGCCAATTCCACAAATGTATGTTTATGATGCCGCAACAATGACTGGAGAAATTGTTACCAGTGATGGTGAATTTAAAAACAAACAAGACTTAGCGATTACATGGAATGCTTATGAAAAATAAATATTTTTTACCTATGTCGCTTCTCCCTTTCACAGTTACGGCTGTCAATGAAAAAGAATTTCGAGTTAATGCGGATGGGATGAGTTATGGACGGAAATTGTTCCTGAAAGCAGTGGTGATATAAAACCTAAATGCGCAAATGGTGATAATTACTCTTTTCAATGACAATGATAATTAAGAGTTATATGAATGGATTGGAGAATCAACTCAAAAATGAGCTATTAAGTCTGTTAGATTAACAAACGTAAATTCCGATACAAAAACCCGATGAAAGTAGTTTTAGTGGCTGTATTAATAGCGCTGTTTAATTAGTACTAAAGGTAAAAAAATGTCTAAAATAGCTCCAAAACGAGATCATACTGACTTTATTCAAAGTGCAAGTGTTACCGCACTTATGCGTGCTTTATTAGCGGAAACTAAAGACTGTTTAGAAAACCCCGATTTTTTGGCGAAACACTTTGTTTCGGCTCCGTGGAGTGATTTTTTAAAAAATTCTCAACAAGCACGCAATAATCTACAGGAAAGAGTGCCTGGTTGCATGTATTATCATTTAGTGAGAACAAAGCAATTTGATGAATCTTTATTAAATTGGATCAAAAAAAACCAAGATGGACAAATTATTATTTTAGGTGCTGGTTTTGATTCGCGACACCTACGTTTCAAAGAGTTTCTGACTAACCACCAAGTGTATGAGTTTGATTTGCAGGCAATGATTGAATACAAGAAACAAGTTATTAAAAATACATTCGACATCAACCAACAACCTGCAACTCAATACATCGCCATTAATTTCCATGAAGAATCTTTGATTGACAGTTTTCATCAAGCTGGAATTTTAAGAAATAAAGCTACTCTTATTTTGTGGGAGGGTGTGACTTATTTTTTAGAAGAAAAGACAACTATTGAAATTTTGTCGTCTCTTACAAAATTTTTTGAAGATGAACTTCAAATTGTCTTTGACTATGCATATGCCGATTACATTAATGGCAATCTTAGTTACTATGGTGCAAAAGAGCTTGCACGAGAGTTGCAAGCCATTGGTGAGCCGCATTTGTTTGGGGTTGATCCTGTAGGAATAGAAGATTTTGCAAAAAAACTTAATTACACAGTTAGAAACAACTATCCTGCAAAGGCATTGGAACAAAAATATCTACAGGCAGATGGTTGGTTATTAGCTCATATTCACGGCTTTCATGGAATTGTTGAGTTGGCAAAGGCATAAAACCTTGAAAAAATATTTTTTCATATCATAATCGTTGTTATGTCTATTTAATTTTGGAAAATATATGGACTCGTTTAAAGAACTACACTCTCAGAAAAGTTGCTTGATTATAGGTAATGCATGGGATGCGATGTCGGCATTAGTGATGGAACAGGCTGGTTTTCGTGCAATTGGCACAACAAGCTGGGGGATTGCAAACAGCCTTGGTTATAAGGATGGTGAAATTATTGATTTTAAACAATTAGTTAGTGTTATTGAGAAAATTCTTAAGGTTGTCAATATCCCTGTATCTGTGGACATTGAATCGGGTTATTCTGAAAAAATTGATGAAATTGTTGCGAATGTTTTGGTCTTGGCTCGTATGGGTTGTGCTGGGATTAACATTGAAGATTCGATTCCAGATCATGGATTGAAAGAAAAAAAATCCTACGCAGATGTTGTCTATAAAATCAAACAAACACTTTTAAGTGAAGGATTCTCAGATTTTTTTGTAAACGCACGTATTGACACGTACTTGCAACTCGACAACCCACTTGAAGAAACTATTGCTAGAGCAAAATTATATGAATCTGTTGGTGCAGATGGTGTTTTCGTTCCATGTATGTCAGAAATTTCTGATGTGAAACAACTTCTTTCTGAAATTAACGTGCCACTTAATTTAATGTCACTACCAAATTTAACAGACATTAATAAATTGACAATAATTGGTGTAAAACGCTTTAGTTACGGTAATGCAATGTCAGACGCGGTTATTGCGTGCATTGAAGAATTTAGTAAAGAAATTTTGAGCACACAAAAAACTGATTGTCTATATAAACACGGCTCATTGACCTCTTTGTTTGTTGCCAAATAAATAACATGAAACATGCTGATTTATATCAAATATTGTGCAAAAAAGATAAGTATTTCGATGGGAAATTTTTTGCTGCTGTTAAAACAACGGGTATTTTTTGTAAACCATCATGCCCGTGTAAAAAACCACTTTCTGAGAACGTGATTTTTTATGCATCGCTTGAAGCTTGTATTGCATTAGGCTATAGAGAATGTAAGGTATGTCACCCTCTCGCGTCATTGTTCCATGATGACGAAACAGGTAAATATGCTTTATGGATAGAGAAAGAGTCACTACCAGCAAAATCATTCAGAGAGCACCCTATTGAATCGGCAGATGCTTTAAATGAAATCAAAGGTAATTTTCAGAAACATGCGAAATTGTCTTTAGGAAAGTATATTAGAGTTAAACGTGTCAATTTCATGTTACGTGAAAAAAAAGTAGGTGGTGAGGCATTATTCACGCACTACGTTCAGACTCCACTTGGCTTGATGGTAGCAATACACACTCAACGTGGATTGTGCTTGTTGGAGTTCGTAGATAGGAAAATATTGGAAACTGAGCTGAATGAAATTCAAAAAAAGACTCAAGGGCATTTTTTGTTTGCAAACAACACCCATACTCAGAGTCTTGGAAAGCAGCTTGCCGAATACTTTGATGGGCAACGACAAATCTTTGGTGTGCCATTAGATCTTATTGGAACAGATTTTCAGAAAAAAATCTGGTCTTTTCTGATGAACATTCCATATGGGGAAGTTTGTAGTTATAAAGAACAAGCCATAAAATATGGTGACTTAAATTCCGTTAGGGCTATTGCTGCGGCAAATGGGAAAAATAAAATTTCTATCCTTGTTCCTTGCCATCGTGTTATTGGCAGCAACGGTGAATTAGTTGGTTATGGTGGAGGCATTGAACGTAAAAAATCGTTGTTGCTGCATGAGAAAAATTCAGTAACGCATAGAATAGAATGAGTTGTTTTTGAGAGGTGAATTCAGCCACGAAGTGCAATGCGGTTCAATAATTCGGCAGGAGCGGCGGTTGTTGGATTTTGTAGAAAACCAGCGGAAATTTGTGAAGAATAAAAAGATAAGGCTGTGAAATTTTAAATGCGATCAATGTTAAATGTGGAATAACATTCAATCGGAAATTGGAAAAATGAAAGGGATAGAACCACTAGCCATTATTTGCAAGGCAACATTTTCCATAACTATAATTTTCTGCCCTGTCGTTTCTCATGCGGAGCATAATAATGAAGGTGAAGCGATCATAGTCATTGGATCGTCGTATGTAAATGGAACCACCCGAATTGATGACAACTTTTTCGGTGCTCTTAACGGTTTAGCTGTAGGGTCTGGTGCATATCTAAGTCTGGGAGATGCGCTGGTTAGAGATGGAAAACTAAACGGGCTTGTTGTCAATGAAGGGGCTGTTGGCAGTACAACCTTTGATAGAAAGTCGTGCCTTATGTACGAGTGTTTGCCCGGCGGAAGAATGTTGGGCTTTATGTCTCAGTTTAAAAATGCGCTGAAACGAGTCGCCATATATGATCCGATGAATCCAATGACCGTTGCTGGATACAATGCAAGCTACGCAATTATCGACATACCAAATGATTGCATTCACTCGGACGCCTTTGGTCAACCTCAAATAGTTGCTATGCCGTGTGGAATCAAAGATTTCGAAAAATCAGTAGATAGAATAGTCAAAGTGATTAACTATGCAAAATATCTCGGCATTACCCCCATTGTGACGTTACTACCTAAATACAAAGATCTTAATCTCAGCCTTGTTAAGCGCGGATTGCAACTTTATTGGGTAATAGATGAATACAGCTATACCCAATTCCGGGAAATATATCAGGCAAGAATAGCGGAGAATTCTGAAGGCGCAATAATTCTTGACGTATGGGGAGAACGCTTCACTCATAGAGGAGACGGAATACACCCGGATAGAAAAACAGTAAGAGAAGCAGCTTCAAGAATTGCAAACATAATCAATAAAAGGGTCTTCGTGAAAGAGTGTGGGTAAATTTCATGTTTTTTAGAGCTTCGGGAGCATAGACGTGAGTATTTTCAGGCGCAGATATTCTTCATCGCGCAGACCATATGCTCGTCGTTGGATAACTC
>JBMORL010000105.1:0-67343 GCA_049322335.1 Bacteroidota bacterium | reverse complement strand
CCTTTTCATAATGAATATCCAAATAAAACAACACTTACTCTTCCTGCTGAAATTACTGGCAGCATTATTCATGTTGTTCTTTTTTCAGCGGATATGTTTTGTTGTGTATTACTGGAAAGAGATCAACGAAGCTGAAGGAGGACAATTGTGGCAGGTGCCGTTTCGTGCTTTTCGTCTTGATCTTGCCATTGCTTCTTTTATGATGATCATTCCTTTTTTGCTTAGCCTTCCGGTGTTTTTTATTACATCGGAAAAGGCTTTGAAGAGAATGAATCTTGTGATTTTGATTTTTACATGTATCATTTTTCTCATCAGCATTCTTATTCATGCGGGAGAGATTATCGTTTACCAGGAGTGGAAAACAAAATTATCCACCAAAGTTTTTATTCATTTTCAAACACCAGATGAAATTGTGCGAACGGCATCGTATAGTTACACCGTTGGGTATTTTTTGTTTGTATTGCTGCAGGGAGTATTCATGTGGCTTATTTATTTTAAATGGATGAAAAAAAATAAATTCACTCTCATTTCACTACCTGTTATCCATAAAATATTGCATGCTTCTGTTTCAACAGTTATTTTGCTTCCTCTTTTTGTTATTTTTGGCAGAGGAGGAGTTAATCCAATTCCGATAAGTTTGAAAGATGCTTATTTTTCAAAAGATCATATCATCAACGATCTCACCGCCAACAGCACGTGGAATTTTATGCACAGCTGGATCATTTATGTAAAATTTAATCTCGATAAATATTTTGATATCATTCCCAAAGAAGAAGCAGAGGCAGAGGTAGGTAAATTACTGGTGCATGATGATGCCGCGCATGTCCAGGTATTGAAAAATAAAAACTGCAATTTGGTTTTTATTGTTTTGGAAGGATGGTCGGCACAATTGATAGAACCTTTAGGCGGAATAAAAGACATAACTCCGAATTTTAATAAAGCCTGCAAAGAAGGAATCTTGTTTAAAAATATTTACGCCACTTCATGGACATCCGAAATTGGCAACGCCACTATTTTTAGTGGTTATCCTGCCGTTCCGGAAATTGCTATTTCGCAGGAGCCGGATAAGATCCGAAAAATGGCTTCGATGGCTAATGTGCTGGAAGAATACGAATCGCATTTCTTTTTTGGCGGATCGCTTTCCTATGGAAATATTGGCGGGTATATGATGGACGCGGGTTTTGATAAAACCACAGATGAAAATCAGATGACCCATTTAAATCCAAAAGGAAAATTGGGAATACATGACGAAGCTGCATTTTCTTTTTTCTATGATGAAGTGATGAAGCTCAGTCCGCCATTTATGTATTGTTTATTTACGCAAAGCACACATGCACCATTTGATTTTCCGGGGAATGAGAATAATGAAATCAGTGATGAGAATCTTGCTTTTAAAGCCAGTATGACCTATGCGGATAAACAGTTGGGGGAATTCCTGGATAAATTCAGAAAATCAAAATTCTATGATAATACGATGATCGTTATGATAAGTGATCATGGGCGTGTGAACGAAGTAAACGGAGATCCTTTCAGCCAGAAAATGTATCATATACCGGCTTTGTTCTGGGGAGGTGCTTTGGAGGATTCATTAAAAGGAATGGAAATAGACAGAATTGGTTCACAGGCTGATTTTGCCAAAACGATTTTACTTCAAATGGGAAAAGATGTATCCGGATTTAAATGGACAAAAGATATGCTCAATCCTACTTATCCCGAGTTTGCATTACACACCTGTTTCAACGGGTATGGCTGGCTGGATACAACCGGTCATTTTGCTTACGATCTTACCCAGGATATTATTTACGAAAACACATTTTCTTCGGAAGAAGAATTTGAAAAAGCATTGCATACGGCACGGTGTTATATTACGTGCATTTACAGGAGTTACAGGGAGTTGTAAGGTTTTCCTATAAAATGACAGGAAAAAGTGTATAAATTGATAGAAAAAAACTATAAATAATTAAAAATCAATATTGTATGAATTTTAATTATTTCTCTTTTTAGAATAATTTTGAAGATGAGTTAGTAAAAATAATATAAGTTGTATACTACGATACACCGAAGTTTTAACCTCCGAAAAACCCGAAGAAAAGACAGATATTTGTAGTTTTTGTAAATGAAAACCAATAAATTTAAAGGTGATTATTCAAAAAATAGGGGTCACGGGTTCGAGTCCCGTCCGGACCGCTGATGATAAAGTTCAGATAAGAATATTTCTAACGAATTATTTAAATTTCCTTTTAGCTCTTCTGTAATTTAAATTATTATCAATAAGGCTGTTTCACCTGTGTTTATTATTAAGTAAGTTTTACTCCTTTTCAAACTCCTCACGACATTTCTCAAGATTTTTTATCATATAATCATTTCCAATACATTCAAAAAGTGTTTTGAATTCCGGATAAGTCTCAATAAATTTTTTCACCCAACTATTTACTTTAAGCAAGCTCCTGGAGTCTCGACCTATATAGTTTAAGCATGTGTTTAATCTAAATAATAAATAGGAGAGAAAAATAATTACGCTGCCTTTCGAAGACCAGACTCGATGAAAAAAGTGTCAGCTATATTAACGAGCGCATATGCGTTCATCAAACCATAGCTTGGCAAAGTACGTATAGTAAGAATTTGGTCTCTTGAAGTTAACTGAGAAAATCGTTTATAATTGGATTTAGCAATCTCTTCACTCCCGTATGGGAATAGTGTTGGGTCCAAATCGCCAAGAAATGTTTTAGAAATAGTATCCCAGCTGATATCTCCTTTTTGAAGTGGATTATAATACCATCTCTTTTCAAATGGTTCAGCCAGATTAATAATTCGATTGAGTGCATCTGCTATTTCTGAGAAGTATACAGGATACTCATTTTGCAGCGACTTAAGCATCTCAATAGTTGGATAGACATCTTCTTCACCAAGAATAGGTGAGCGTTCTTTAATGTCATAAATAAATATCTTACCTTCTCCTGCAGTATATTTAAGCAATGTCTCAATGATATTTATTCGAGGGTCGATACCTGGCGGGTTAAGGAATTTCCTGTGAACTATTTCATCTCCGTTACTCAGTTTTGAAAGAACAGAGATTTGAAAATATATTTTTTGATAGGGGGATGTGTTCTCGTAAATCGGAATTGCTGGTTTAATGTAATCGAAATGCACAAAATGGTACTGAGACGAAGTTGACCAACTGTTTGTGAATTTCTTAAGTTTGTTCGAATCGCATTTTGGGAATGCGTGAATATTTTCCCATTGCTCACGAGTTAGTTCAGCATCATTTGGGATATTACTTAACGTAAATACGCCTTTGGAAACCAACTTCTTTTTTTGTTTCCGATTCAAGTACTTTTCTGTTAGAAATGTTTCATTTGGTTCAACATCCCAGCATTGATTGTAGAAGGGGCATTTTGATGGCTTCATACAATGAACACCCGTGATCCCGCTGGGACTCGAACCCAGTCTCCATTTAAACTTTATCTTATTCATCCCTACCGCTATTCGGGTTTTTCGGAGGTTAAATCTACGATATACCGAAGGTAAGAATAAATATACATATCTATATATTTATAAATCAATATTTTACAATTATTTAATTAAATAAATCGATTTCAACCGGTTTTTGGCATTTGCCTGTTTTGTTGCATATGCATTGTTTGCATTTTCCATTCAGGTTTTTTTCTATTCGTTTTTTCATTGCTTTTTTCATCCTTTCTTTTACATCAAAGGGCAAAGGGATATTAAAATAAACTTCATGAGGAGTCCTGGGCTTATGTTTGTAATGTGGCCGGTGATTGTAATCATTTACAGCCCATTCTAAATGTGCATTTAATTCTTCAATCGAATAAAATTTCTTTTTTGGTAAGTATCTTCCTTTCAATGTACGGTGAACAGCTTCTATAGGTGAGTTTGAAAATTGAATATCTTTTAATGCTGTGATTCTCTTGATACGATGTTTTGTGAGACGCAATAAAAATTCATGAACCTTAAGATTTACATTTTCTTTACCACCGTCTGTTACCAGTTGAGTAGTATAGCAGTCACCTTTTTTTTCCATTTGTACAAGGGCCATTTTTAGTGCTCCAATAACACCCCTGAAAGTTTTATCTGTTCGCACATAATAACCTAAAATCATTTTTGAGAAATTATCCATTACAAATGTGATGTATGCCTTTTTGCCATTTTCCATTTCAAATTCAGTAAGATCGCAATGCCAGTATTCATTGGGATATTCTGCTATCAGTCCAATTTTTTTCCGTGTCTTCTTTTGAAGTTTTCGTTTAATACCAAAAATTTTTGCGTATTTATACCAGGAATCTGCACTGGCAATGACCACATTCTCGCGAAGAGCTTTTGATGCCAGGGAAGTAACCGGCCAGTGGTTCCATTCCGGGTCATTTAAAATAGCGCGTATTTTTTTGATTTCAGACAAATTCAATTGCCGGGGATGGTTTTTCATACACAGATCGGTAAATGAATCAGAACAATCGAACCTTAATTCCAGCATCCATTGCTGAAATTGTGGTTGTGATATTCCCAATAATTTCAATGTTTTTATTAATCCGATATGTTTTTTGATAAGAAGAATTGCAATCACAATTTTTTTCTTGATATACCTGTCGGAAGCACGTTTTATTAATTCAGGTTGGATATATTTTGATAAAATAAACCATGCCCGCGTCAACGATCTCATAGTGGATTTCATTTCGGCCACCTGATGAATGAGACGGGAAAGTTTCATGGCATCATCAAAAAAATACCTGAATTCGTTTCCTGTATAGGTTTCAAAATTGGTTTTTCTCCACGTTGATATGGTGGAGTAGGGAATCTTTTTCCGGAAATCTTCGGGCAAAAGATCTTCGTTTCCGGTGGCATACAAAAATACCACAGAACTGTCGTACTTGTTTTTCATGTATTATCAGATTAGTTGTTAATTACATGAAATACGGAAGACTTTTCGTGTTGGATGTTAAATAATAAAACAGATACCCGATTTTAACTGGAAAATTTACAAATCACTTTTTCTGTTTTTCAAACATAATAAGGTAATCTTCTATTTTAGAAACCAGGTAATAGGGTAAATTTAATAACCTGAATTTTTTTCCATTGGGTGTTACTGTTTCTGTAACCGAAAATTCACCTCTGTAAAACCGAATGGCCACAGTTGAAGGCGATTCATCCATAAACAAATGAAGTGATTTTAGTTTACCTGTTTTTCCTGATTTAACTTCAACGGGAATTATTTTTCCTTTGTAATGGATAAGATAATCTACTTCTGCTGTGGATGTGTTTTTTTCTCTTACCCAAAATTGTAAAGCGGCAAGAGGGCTATATGCCTTAGATAGTATTTCCTGTCCAATAAGATGTTCAATTATTTTTCCCTGGTAAACGGCATTCAGGTCTTTTGTTCCTATTAATTCGGCTTGTAACCCGGCTTTGTAATTGATAAGCCCGGTATCCAGTAAATGGAGCCGGGGCGACTTTTGCAATTCGGGTTCAATGGGTAATTTATATCCTGTAAAAGGATAAATCAGGTGAAGGAGAAAAACCTTTTCCAGTGTCCTGAAAGCTTCAGCTACTTCTCTTGAACCATAAGCTGATTTTCCGAAATTCTGAAACTTGATTCGTTTGCCGGCTTCAATAAACGAAGTTTGAATAACGTGGCGTAATACCTGGGTTTGTTTTTCTGAGTTGGCATATTTTTCAACGTCTTCAGAATAGGATGTGATGAGGGAATCGTAGACAGAAGACAAAGCGGTAATGTCTTTTGTCTCCATCCATGTTTTTACAATTTCAGGCATTCCGCCAATTAACGCATAGGTATGAAAAAGTGTGATCAATTTTTCATGCGCATTTAGTGATACCGGAACTTTTTCAAATTCCTTTATGGCAGGTTTTTCGTTGGTTGCCTGTAAGAATTCATAAAACGAAACCGGCCGCATAACCAGAAATTCTACCCGCCCTACCGGAAATTGCAGGTCTCGTTGAAATAAGGTCTCCAGTAAAGATCCGGCAACAATTACCGGCATCTCAGGAATTTCTTCATAAAAATACCTGAGCAGGTTAAATGCTTCCGGCACCTCCTGTATTTCGTCTATAAATAACAAAGTATTTTTTCGCAATGAATATTGTTTTCCTTTCGAAATAAAAATAGTTTGAACCAGGTTTTCTATGGTTGAAAAATTGCGAAACGGTTTTTTATCTTCCGGTAATTCGAGATTTAACCGGATATATTGAGTGAAATTTTTTGAAAATTCATTTACAACAGTGGTTTTCCCTACTTGCCTTGCTCCCCTTAAAACCATAGGTTTACGGTTTTTCTTAACAGCCCAGTTCTTTAGCTCCTGCAATATTTCTCTTTTTATCATGTCACAAAATTATGGTAAAATATTTAATTATTTGCCATAAAAATAGGGTAAAAAATTGTAAAATAAGCTATAAAAATATGCTAAAATACCATAAATAGTTGAAAATCAATATATAAATTATTTTTTATTATATCCAAATATTTAACCCGGAAAAATCGCGGCCTGGTGGTTTGATTCGTTACCAATCCCGGAATTTTGCTTTTGATTTCATTTCGATTGCATTCCGGACAAAATTTAAAAATAAACATTTGTTTGAGCTGCATTTCTACTCAAAATAAAAGGCTTTTCTCAAACCAACTCTCCTTTTTCTCCTTCAATCCATCTTTCCATTCTAAACTTAATCAGGTAGTAAACAAATAGTTTAACTATATATTTCTGAGTTGTAAAAATGACTGATGTCATTTCTTATTTATTGTAAAATAAAAACAGGATGACGTATCACCCTGTTTTCCTTAACCCTGAAAAAATTATTTTGTCATACGTTGATTGATCTCATCAACAATCTCTTTTTCTCCTGAAGCTTTGAGCTGATTCAGTAATCCTTTTGAAGCTGCGTTATCGATAGCAATAAGAGTTGAAACATAATAACTGCGATAGTAAGCGGTTACGTTTTTATTGGAGATGAGCATTTTTACCAATGTAAATACCTTGTTTTTGTCCATGTTGTCGCCACTGTCTCTCAATAATTCACTCAACACATAACTTCCGTAGTAACACCAGTCCTGGTTGTCTTTGGTTTCAGTTAATTTTTTTTCTATTGTTTCATAGCTGGCATAAGATTTCAGGTAGCCCAGCCCGAGCATGGAGCTTCCTGCCATCAAAATATCGGGATTAGACAACATTCCTTCATACATAGAACGGGTGGAAGCTTTCAGGTCTTCGTTTTGTGTTCTCCATAAAACATTCAGCGCCTGTATTCTCACATCTTTATTTTCATCGGCATCATTTATTATTGCAGTAAGCATATTGAAAAAATCATTTTTTCCCAATGCCTCGGATGGTGCAAGACGTATAAGTTCAATTCTGCCTCTTTGTTCAATATTTTTGTCTTTAATGGCGTTCATAATATCACTGCCCAGTTGTTCATCGCTGGTATTTATCCATCCTGCCAGCAATTGTCCGAGTTGTGCACCGGCATAATTGTTCTGTTCATATTTTTCTTTCTTCAGCGCATTTAATACAATGTGTCCGTACGCTGCATTTTCCCTGAATGATCCGTTGGTCCAGAAGTTGGCGGCATGTGCCGCGGCCTGTGATTTTCCGGAAGGTCCTTTTTCAATCATGATAAATAGACCTTCAACTACGGTTTTGCATTTTTGTTCGTCTTTGCATTGTGCCTGGATATATTCTGATGCTTTATTATAGGCATCGCAATCGATATTTTGTTGTTCGCAGGCGGCAAGGGCATCGATGTGTTTTTCCAGTTCAGGATCGGCTTTTTTTTCAGGAGCCGCTTCGGTTTTATTGCCGGCTTGTTTTTCTCCACAGCTTCCCAGGAAAAGGGCGGCTACCAGCAGGAACATAAGATAAGGAAATTGGTTTTTCATGACGTTTGATTTTAATTATGATGCAAACCTATCCACAGCCGGTGAAACCGGAAAATAAAGTCAGTGAACGGCATGTATTTTCAGTAAACGACAGGCGGAGGCAACTACAGTATCTTTATCCTTTTTTTAAGGTCTTCTTTATAAGCCCTGCCGATGGGAATTTTTTTATCGCCAATGTGAATTTCGTTATTCTTTATTTTTCCTATGTGACTGATATGAACCGCAAAGGATTTATGTACTCTGACAATTTGTTCGTTTTTGATGGAATCAAGTACTTCTCCCAAAGTCATTTTTGCCAGTATTTTTCCACTGGCTGTAAAAATGTTGGCGTAATAATCAAATGCTTCTATATACCATATTTCATCATTATTTACGCGTACCATTCCGCTGGTGCTGTTGATAAAAATGGCATTATCCGGTTCATCTTTTTTTATTTCAGTCTCCTCTTCTGTTCTTGCAAAGGCAAGTTCGATAGCAATACGTATGCCGGAAGCGGTGTACGGTTTTACAACATATCCGAATGGTGAAACATTTTTTACGCGCTGAAGAGTGGCGGGGTCGCTGAAAGCAGTGGTGAAAATTACGGGAATTTTATATTCTGATTTGATAATTCCTGCCAGGTGAATGCCATCTACCACTTCATTCAGGTGGATATCCATCAGGATTAAGCCGGGAGGATTTATTTTTATTTGTGTAATAGCGTCAGAAGGCGAATGGACTGTCCACACTACTTCATAGTTCATTTCTTCCAGCATTTCGGCCAGGTCGGAGGCGATAAAAACATCATCTTCTACTATTCCTATTGTTTTTTTCATTTCTTTTTAAGGGTTAAATGAAAATGATATCCGTTATCCGAACTTTCGGTGGTTATGGCATTCAGTTTTTTTCCGTGTGATTCGATCAGTTTTTTCCCGAAGGAATCTTTTCCCGAAGGAATTTTTATCCCCGGTCCGTTATCAGAACAGGAAATTGAAATTTCATCCGGTTTATTTTTGATATGTATGTTTATTTCGGGATGTGAAGTATTCTCAAAAGCATGTTTGCATGAATTGGTAATTAATTCAGAAAACATCTGGCCGATATACAAAGCTTTATCGGCATCGGTATGACTGTCGCCTGAAACGGAAAGACGGATGGGGATATGCGGATACATATTTACTATATTTCCGGCAACAGCTGAAAGATATTCATTCAGCGAAATAACAGTCAGGTCTTTATAATTATATAAAATCTCGTGAATCATGGAAATATTCATTATCCGGTTTTCGAGGCGGCTTGTGTCCAATCCAACCGAAGAAGGATCTTTTCTTCTTTTTTCCATTCGCAGCATACTCAACACAGTATGAAGATTGTTTTTTACCCGGTGATGAACTTCTTTTACAAGAATTTCATTTTCTGCCCGTTTTTGGCTGATGATCTCATTTTGTTTTTTCAGTTCCATGTTTTTTCTTTGCTGCTGAAAGAAAAAATAAAATAAAAGAGCAAGGATCAACAGCGAAAAAATGAGAATGGTAGTGCGGAAAAGGCTTTTTTGCTGTTCTTTTTCCAGCTCGGCCTGTGATGCCCGCAATTCCAGTTCCCGGTTTTCGATATATTCGGCCTGCCTGATTTCTTTCATCCTGAAATCAAATCCCAGTTCCTTCACCTTTTTTTCCTGGTAATAAATAGAATCTTTCCATTCTGAAGCTTTGGTTTGGAAATAATCAGATCGTGAAAAATTATTTTGTTTACGGTATAACTCTGCAAGGGCTTCAGCAGAACTGAATGCATAAGAATAATTATTTTTAGAAACAGATTTTTCATACACATCAGTGTATAATCGGATAGCTTCTTCGTTACGGTTTTGCTTTGTTCTTAATTCTGCCAGGTAAAGAAGTGATTCCAGTATATCAGCACCCAGTTGAAGACGTTGCCTTATTTCAAGGCTTTTCACCAGGTGAAATTCGGCCGAATCGGTATCGGGCAAAAGTTTTCCAACCGAAGCATGGCCATAAGCAATAAGAATAGGGTCGTTTTGCGTTTCATAGGCCAGCAACGCTTTCCGGTAATAGATAAGTGCCGAGTCCTTACGGTTTTGTTTTTCCATTACAGCGCCAATATTATGCAATGAAATTCCATACGAACGGGGATTATTTTCCGGTTTACGCAGCTGCATGCTTTTCCGGTAATACTCCATTGCTTTTTCATTATCGTTCATGGCAAAATGTAATCGCCCGATATTGTTATACATCATGGCCACTTCATCCGTCATTTTTTTCTCTTCGAAAATTTTAAGGGCTTCAATATAACGGTCAAGTGACTTACTGAACTTATTCTGTTGTTTGAGTGTAATACCCGATTCTTTCAGAATAACCGGGTAAGATTCATATTTTCTGCCCAGTAAAACTGCTTTTTCAAGAAAATTTTCTGATTGAGGAAGATTTCCGCTGATGCGATGGATAATTCCCAGTTGAAGATAGGCGTCTGCCAGTTTTTCTTCATCTTTCAAAAGGCGTGCAGTTTCAAGGGCGTTGGTGGCATAAGTCAGTGCTCTGGAAGGATCAGATCTCATGTATTTTCCGGAAGAATCGCATTGCTGCCGGTAATTTTGAATAAGATCTTCGGTGCCTGCGGATATGTTCAGGTTGAACAGTAAAATACAGGCTACTGTTATAAAAAAGGAGAGCGGTTTGTTCGTTAATTTCATTTACCGAAAAAATTATCTCAAAATATCCAGTCGTTCTGCGTCCAGTTTAATCAAAATGAAAATCAAAATCGAAAAGGCAATAAGTGATGATCCGCCATAGCTGAAAAAGGGAAGCGGAATACCAATAACGGGTCCCAGCCCGATTTCCATTCCTATATTGATAAGAAAATGAAAGAAAATAATACAAGCCACCGAATAGGCAAAGATCCGGGTAAATTGTGAACGTTGCCGTTCAGCAATAATGATGATCCGGAATAAAAGAATTACAAAAAGAATAATTACCGTAACCGAACCCGCAAATCCCCATTCTTCGCTCAGGGTGCAGTAAATAAAATCAGTACTATGCATGGGAACATGCTTTAGTCCTGCATTGGAAAGAGTAGAGTTCATAAACCCTTTTCCCCAGAATCCTCCTGAACCAATTGCTGCTTTAGCGCGATCCTGGTTATATCCTTTCCCATCCGGATCTTCCACTAATCCAAGGCTGATGTCTATTCTTTCGCGCTGGTGTTTTCCCAAAACATGATGGTAGGCATAATTTACGCTGAAAATTAATCCTATGCTGGCCAGCCACGCAATTACCAGGAATGTGTAGGCAGCTCTCCGGTTTCTTTTCATAACAAACTGCCGTATTAGAAAAAATGAAAGAACAGAAAGCAGTGTAATGATTATCGTCATTCCTGTATTTCCATCAACGGTAATGCCGGTAAATAAAATATCCATGCTTCCGTCTTTGGTCATCAGTGTTAAAACACCCAGAATAAGTGCCAATAATCCGAACAGCAAAAAATTCCCGCTCATGCCTTCGCGATACAGTACCAGGATAAAAGCCATAAACACGATGTTTGTGCCTGTGTCAGGTTGAAGCTGAATAAGAGCGGCCGGGACTGCAATAAAAAGAAAAGTACTTATTCTCGAATTTTTATCAGTGAGCTTGATATTGGGTGTGCTCAAAAATTTAGCAAGGGCAAGACTTACGCCCACTTTGGCAAACTCAGAAGGCTGTATTCCGAAATTTCCTATACCAAACCAGGCTTTAGCTCCGTTTTTTTCTACCCCAACAAGTAAAACAGCTACCAGCAGCAAACAAACTACCCCATAAAACTGGTAAGCAAATTTTTTAATAAAGTTTCCCTCCAGCAACAATATAAATCCACCGGCAAGCAACGATAATCCGAACCACGTTATTTGTTTGCCGTATTCTTCATCCTGGTTCCAAATTTCGGGATGATCGGGATTAAATTTGGTAGAATAAATGTTCAGTATCCCAATAATTACCATAAAGAAATATAAAACAAGCAGCCACTTGTCTGTTTTTTTTATGGAAAATTCTTCGGTTCTCATTGATTACCCGGTCTTTTTCTGCTTTTGGCGTTAGTAGTGGCCTTTTCCTTTTTTACATCCAGGATAACCGCATCGAGAATGGTTTTTTCTTTTAACGTATCAGTAACTGTGCCGGTAAGGTATTTTTCCATCATCAGGCTGGCAATGGGTGCCGACCAAACGCCACCGAATCCTGCATTTTCGACATACACCGAAACAGCAATTTTTGGTTTTTCCATAGGAGCGAAACAAATAAAAACAGCATGATCTTCTCCGTGTGGATTTTGAGCTGTTCCTGTTTTTCCACAAACAGTTATTCCCGGAACTTTGGCGCGGCTTCCTGTTCCGCCCGGGTCGTTTACTGCTGCGCGCATGGCTTCCACCAGTGGTTCAAAATGGTGTGCATCTACCATGGTTTTGTTTTTTCGTGTAAATTGTTCGGGAATATTTTTTCCGGGTTCCCCGATTCCTCTAACGAAGTGCGGAGTTACGTAATAACCACGGTTGGCCATGATGGCGGCAAAATTGGCCATTTGCAAAGGAATTACCAGCACTTCTCCCTGCCCGATACTGATAGAATAGATAGTAGAAAAAGCCCAGCGTCCTTCGCCATGAATTTTATTGTAATATTCCACATCAGGAATGAATCCTTTCAGAATCCCGCTTATATCAGTCTCAAGTTTCACTCCAAATCCAAAACTGTGCATGTATTCGGTCCATTTTTTTAATCCGATTTCAGAATCTTTGAAAAAGCTCCGCACTTTATTCTGTTGTATGATTCTTTGGGTAGCACGATAGAAATAAGGGTTACAGGAGTATTGAACCGCGAGTGTGAGGTTTACAGCGGTGGGATGATTGTGGCATCCTACAAGACTTTTATCGCAGGGAAAACCTGTGTTCAGGTTAATAACGCCTTCCTGGAGGCCTATTAGTGCCTGCGCCATTTTAAAAATAGAACCGGGCGGATATAAACCGGTGATAGCACGATTGGGAAGTGGCTTTAGTGAGTCTTTCTGCAACGACATGTAATTCTTCCCATATTCGCGTCCCGTTAGTAACGATGGGGAATAGGAAGGAGCTGAAACCAGCGCGAGAATTTCTCCTGTTTCGGGTTCAATACAAACGATGCTTCCTTTTTTATTTTGCATCAGCTTTTCACCGTAGGCCTGCAACTCTGCGTCTATGGACGTGTAAATTCCCTCGCCTTGTACCGCCATGGTATCATATTTCCCTCCCTCCACGGGTTTGCTTTCCATTCCCACGGCATCTTTAAGTATCATACGAACTCCACGTTGCCCGCGCAGAATTTTTTCATAATATTTTTCTATTCCTATTTTACCTATATAATCTCTTTCTTTATAGTAAGGATCATTCTTTATTTCATCGCCACTTACTTCTGCAATATAACCCAGTACGTGTGCACCGGCTTCTTTACGATAACCCCGCATCGTTCTTTCGGTGGGATAAAATCCGGGATATTTTGGGAGCTCTTCGGAAATCCGTCCATAATCTTCTGAAGTGATTTCTTTTTCAAATTGCGATGGAATATAAAAACTATAATTTTTTGCTTTTTCCAGTCGCTTTTCAAATTCCTCTTCTGTTATCCCCAACAGCTTGCTAAACGCAGCTTTGTCCATACTTTTATCCACTTCTACCGGTTTCACCATCAGGTCGTAAAAAGTTTTATTTTCCACCAGTTTATTTCCATTACGGTCATATATAACTCCGCGGGGTGCATAGGTGAAGACTTTCCATTCGGATATTTTTGCCGCTCTTGCTTTCCATTTATCGGTCATCAGTTGCATGGTCATCAACCTCAGGATAAATAGCACAGCCACTACCGAAATAATCAGCAGCAGTATAAATCGTCTGTTGTCAAAATTTTTCATTCAAAAATCAGCGTTGGCCGGGACGGTAGGCTACAAATTGCGCAATAATCATAAAAAGTACAGTAAGCGCACTGCTGCAAATAACGCGCATCAGTGTGTTAAAAAACTCGGAAAGATGAAATACTTCGAGATAAAAAAAACAGGCGTGGTGAATAAGTGTAAGTATACCTGCATAATACAAAAACCATGTAAATCCCATGGATTGAATATCAGGCTGCATGGTGAATTCATATCCCTCACGGGGTGCGAGTAAACGTAGTATGCGCGGACGTGTATAGGCTGTAAGTACACAGGCCGCTGCATGAAGGCCCAGGGTGTTGCTAAAAGCATCCATACAAACTCCGTAACCAAATGAAAGGGGAATGATCAGCCAGTTGGGAGTTTCAAAAGGGAGTGAAAGAATAAAAAGCAAATACAGGTACGGAACAAACCAGGTGCCGAGATTCAGTTCATTGAGTATTAGTCCCTGGAACAAAATCAGGAAGACAAACCGGAGAATATTTTTTGCCACGAGTGCAATCATTTGGGTTCCTCCAGTTTGGCTTCCAGCGCTTTTTGTTCTTCGCGGAAAGTATTGTTGATGATATACACGTTATAGAGTGAATTGAACTTTGTTGCGAGTTCTACAGTAATGTGGTGATGCATACTTCCCGGTTTTTGTTCCACTTTTGTAACCAGCCCCACAAGAATATTTTCCGGGAAACGTGCGCTGCTTCCACGGGTAACGATGGTGTCGCCTTCTTCCACCGGTGCATCAACGGTAATCCCGGTAAGCACTACTTCGCTGATGGCTTCCCCGTCCCAGCGGATGAGCCCGTGATCATTGGTTTTTTTTAATTTCACACTTAATACAAAATTGCGGTTAAGAACAGAAACAACTGTACAGTAATGTGGTGAAACATCTTTTACAAATCCGACAATTGAATTTCCGGTAGTTACTCCCCAGTCTTTTTTTACACCGTCCAGCGAACCCCGGTTAAGCGTAAGGAAATTATTTTGTTGGGAAAGTGTATTGTTAATTACATGGGCAGGCAAATAAATGTATTGTACAACCGAATTGGAATCGGTAAACACAATTTTCCCTTTTTTAATAACGTATTTGGAATCTTTCAGAAGCATTTTCAGGTTCGCATTTTCCTGTAATAACTCATCATTTATTTCATCCAGGTGCAGGTATTCCATCAGCTGGGCTTTTTTGTCCATCAGCGAACCAATGATGCCGGAGGAAGAATTGATGAAAGTGGAATTATGGAAATTGTTGGTGCTTACCAGTAAAGAAACAGAAACCAGCTCAAATACAAGAAAGAGGAAGAAGAAGTAATTTTTTAGTATGAAAATCCTGAGATTCTTCATCGACTAACGGTTTAGGGGTTAGTCTCGGATGAGGAACTGGAATTTGTCAATATTTTTCAGTGCAATTCCTGTTCCCCTGGCTACGGCACGGAGCGGGTCATCGGCAATATGAACAGGAAGTTTGGTTTTCATTGAAATTCTTTTGTCAAGCCCGCGCAACAAGGCTCCGCCACCGGCAAGGTAAATCCCGGTTTTGTAAATATCGGCTGAAAGTTCGGGAGGTGTCATTTCTAACGCGCTGAGGATTGCTTCTTCCACCTTTGAAATGGACTTGTCCAGTGCATGGGCAATTTCAGAATAGGAAACGGTAATTTCTTTGGGAATACCGGTCATTAAGTCGCGGCCGCTTACGGCAAAATCTTCCGGTGGATTGTCTAATTCGGGAAGGGCGGCACCTACTTCTATTTTAATTTTCTCTGCTGTTCGCTCTCCAACCAGAATGTTGTGCTGCCTGCGCATATATTCTTCAATGTCGCTGGTAAATTCATCTCCGGCTGTGCGAATGGATTTATCACAAACAATTCCTCCCAGTGCGATTACCGCAATCTCGGAAGTTCCTCCACCGATATCAATAATCATATTTCCCATCGGCTCTTCTACGTCAATCCCTATACCGATAGCTGCGGCCATGGGTTCGTGAATAAGATAAACTTCTTTGGCGCCCGCATGTTCGGCACTGTCGCGTACTGCGCGTTTTTCCACTTCGGTGATTCCCGAAGGAATACAAACCACCATACGCAGTGAAGGATTAAACAAACGTTTGCGCGGATGAATCATTTTGATCATTTCGCGGATCATGTGTTCGGCCGCATGGAAGTCCGCAATCACACCGTCTTTCAGAGGACGGATGGTTTTAATATTCTCGTGCGTTTTTCCATGCATCATCTGCGCTTTTCTTCCCACACCAATAATTTTATTGGTAGTTCTGTCGAGTGCAACAATAGACGGTTCATCTACTACCACTTTATCATTGTGAATGATCAGTGTATTGGCCGTTCCAAGGTCAATCGCTATTTCCTGTGTGAAAAAATCAAATAATCCCATGCTTATGCTGCCTCCAGATTGATTGTTAAAGTTACCACTAAATTTCCTGTTCTCCTTTTATTTTTTTTAAACTTTTCAATGTTTGAAATGACGTACGCCTGTTATCACCATAGCCATTCCGTTTGCGTTGCAATAGTCTACCGACTCCTGGTCTTTTACCGAACCACCGGGTTGAACAACGGCATGAATTCCTGCCTCGTGTGCAATCTGAACGCAATCGGGAAAAGGGAAAAATGCATCCGATGCCATCACGGCTCCTTTAAGATCAAACCCGAATGATGTTGCTTTTGCAATAGCCTGTTTCAATGCATCAACGCGTGAGGTTTGCCCTGTTCCGCTGGCCAGCAACTGGTTGTTTTTTGCCAGCACAATGGTGTTCGATTTGGTATGTTTTACCAATATTGCAGCAAACTCAAGGTCAGATTTTTCCCGGGCATCAGGAACGGAATGGGTTACCGGTTTAAAACCATTTTCTTTATCGGTAATGTTATCTTTTTCCTGCCACAATACACCATTCAATGCTGATTTAAACTGAACTGATGGCAATTCGATATCTTTCTGTATGAGAAGAATACGGTTCTTTTTGTTTTTCAAAACTTCCAAAGCTTTTTCATCATATCCGGGAGCGATAAGTACTTCAAAAAACAGCCTGTCAATTTCACTGGCGGTGGCAATATCAATACTGCTATTGGAGATAAGGATTCCGCCAAATGCTGAAACAGGGTCACCGGCCAGTGCATCTTTCCACGCATCAAAAATTGTTGTGCGAACAGCTACTCCGCAGGCGTTGTTGTGCTTAAGAATGGCAAATGCGGGTTGTGCTTTTCCGAGGTCGTTCATCAGGTGTACAGCGGCATCAATATCCAGCAAATTGTTGTAGGATAATTCTTTTCCATGCAGCTTTTCGAAAAGGTCATCCAGTTTTCCAAAGAAAATTCCTTTTTGATGAGGGTTTTCACCGTAACGCAATACCTGGTGGCCCGCTATACTTTGTTTAAAAAACGTGTAACCCGTATTGAAATGATTGAAAATGGCGGTATCGTAATGGGATGAAATATGAAAGGCACAGGCAGCATATCTTTTCCTGTCTTCCAGCGAAGTTTCTCCTCCTTTTTCTTTCAGTAACTGCATAAAATCATCATATAGCTCTCTCGAGGGTAATATCACCACATCATGAAAATTTTTCGCTGCTGCACGGATAAGCGAAATACCACCTATATCGATTTTTTCGATGATATCGTTTTCACCGGCACCTGATTTCACTGTTTCTTCAAAAGGATAAAGATCAACAATCACGAGGTCGATTTCGGGAATTTCATATTCTCCGATTTGCGCCACATCACTGTTGTTTTCCCTGCGCGCCAAAATACCTCCGAATACTTTCGGGTGAAGAGTTTTTACCCTTCCCCCGAGAATGGAAGGATAGGAGGTCAGTTCTTCAACAGGAATAACAGGTACGCCCAGCTTCTGAATGAATTCCTGGGTTCCACCGGTGGAATAAATGGTTATGCCCAGCCGCCCCAGTTCTTTAACAATGGCGTCCAGTCCGTCTTTATAATATACCGAAATAAGAGCTGATTTGATTTTTTTGGAAGACATTGCATGTGGTTTATGAGCGCGAAAGTAGTAAGAAAGAATTGTATGAAGGGTAGCCGAACAAATGCATTTATTGATTGTTGAAAAATTATGATCAAATGTTGATAGCAGAATATTTAACGCAAAGCAGGAAACTTTGCAATCTGTTTTTACATTTATAACCGAAAGAACCGAATGAGAATAGGAATTGTTTGTTATCCGACTTTTGGTGGTAGCGGAGTAGTAGCCACCGAACTGGGAATGGCCCTGGCAAGAAAGGGACATAAAGTGCATTTTATCACTTATGACCAGCCAGTAAAACTGGAAGAACTGAGTGAAAATATTTTTTTCCACGAAGTACGCGTTTCCGATTATCCGCTGTTTGAGTATACTCCCTATGAACTGGTTCTTACCAGTAAGCTGGTGGATGTGGTGAATTTTGAAAAACTCGATATTCTGCATGTTCACTATGCTATTCCGCATGCTTCGGCTGCCTATATGGCAAAAAGTATACTTGGCTCTATGGGGATACATATTCCCTATATCACCACTCTTCACGGCACAGACATTACACTCGTAGGGAAAGATGATTCGTTTGAACCGGTGATTACATTTGCCATCAACCAGTCTGATGCCATAACCGCTGTTTCTGAAAGCCTGAGACGTGATACATTGAAGTATTTCAGCGTACAGAAAGAAATAAGGGTGATCCCTAATTTTATCCGCATAGCAGAATACGACCAGGTGGAGGCCAATAATCAGCTGCGGCAGAAATATGCCCCGTCAGGAGAAAAAATCATTACCCATATTTCTAATTTCAGAAAAGTAAAGAGGATTGATGATGTGGTGAGGATATTTGAAAAAGTCCGCACTAAAATTCCTTCCAAACTGTTGTTGGTAGGTGATGGCCCGGAGCGACATGCCATCGAAAAAATGTGTCGTGATCTTGAAATTTGCGATGATGTGGTAATGATGGGAAAACTAAAACAAACCATCGACATTTTAAAAATCAGCGATCTTTTTATTCTTCCTTCCGAGACCGAAAGTTTTGGATTGGCTGCACTGGAAGCCATGGCGGCAGGTGTCCCGGTAATCAGTTCCAATACAGGTGGCATTCCCGAAGTGAATATCCAGGGCGAATCGGGATTTTTAAGCGAAGCAGGAAATGTAAAGGAAATGTCTTTTAATGCTATCAAGCTGCTTTCAGATGAAAACATGCTTTCACGCTTTAAAACGCAGGCAAGAAAAAAGGCAGGAGAATTTGATATTCAAAACATCCTGCCTCTTTATGAAAAATTGTACGAAGAATTACTTCTCCCTGAAAAGCGTTAGAGAATATTGGGAAGTTACATCCGTATCGCCATATACTCCCGATAAAAGAACATAGTATACGCCCGAAGGAAGATCATTTCCTTTCTGGTTTTTTCCATCCCATTTGAATTCCACTTCATCAGATTCAAATACTTTCTGTCCCCACCTGTTGTAAATCTCCACGTGGATATAATCATCACAAACATTGGGAATATATCCCAATTGAAAAACATCATTAAACCCGTCTCCGTTAGGACTAAACACATTGGGAACCACTTCAAAATCGCTGCTTGGCGGTCCTACCTCCAGTACCACCTGCTGATTGATAAAATTGGTATCACCGGAACACCCCAGTGAAAATGCAGCTACATCCAAAAGATAGGGTGAGTTGGGAACATCTTCGCAATCGGTTTGCCAGCAATAGCGAAGGCCTACTCCGCCAATACCATAAAACGCTCCGTTAATCATAGTAGGTGCATCCAATACAATACTATCGGGCTGGCCGGTGGTTTCATCTATATAATGAAACATATAAGTGGTGTCGGGGCTCGTTGTATAAGGTGCGGGTAATCCTACCGTTGCCCCCATAAGCATAGTAGGACTTGTTACAAGAATAGAAACAGTATCGGTAGCGTCTGCATCAATAACCGCAATATCAAAACATCCTTCAGTAAAAATTTCAATAAACAGTGAATCGGGAAGCATGATTTCAGGAAGGTCATCGAATACACAGCTAAGAGCATGATATTGAACATCACGCCTTACTTCGCCAATTTTTACACTGTTCCTGTATTCTTCAATTCTTACTGCAAAAACGTAAGTTCCCAATGCGCTGGGAGTAGCATCAACAATACCGGTAACAGAATTGCAGCTCATGGGAGGTGTTCCTCCGCAAATATTGGCCAGGCTATAGGGAGATTGCCAGGTTACCGGGGAATAAGGGGCTGGGCTTGTTCCGTTGAAAGATTGTACAGATTGGAGCGGGTCTACCAGCGAATATACCAATGAATCTCCATCAGGGTCGGTTACACTAAAGTCAAGCAGCTTGGTATTGTTTACACAGAAATATCCGTCAGAAGGATAAGGCCCGAAATCGGGAGAGGAATTCATTCCTGAAATTGCCGGATCGGGAATTTCAGCATAAAATGCCATTCCTGTTCCCCCGGGATTCTGAATGTTGGCGATGATATTATTACGGGCAAACAATTCGGTTTGCAGATAATAGCCATTGGAATTATTGGCAATGATAACACCATTTTGAGTAAATATCCCTTCTTGTACACAAATTCCGGTTGGTGTGTAACACTCATCTCCCAACACAATATTGGAAAGAGCAGGGGTTGAAATAGTGACCGTTTGCACCTGGGTATTGGTTACCTTATCATAAATTCCTACAGTGATGCTGGTAGGCATATCTGTACAGGTAGCGCAACAATCCCTGTAAACTTTAACCGTAATGTTGAAAGTATTGGGGGAGGTTTGTACGATCACAAAATTTCCTCCAACGATGTGGGTGGCAAACTCGGTAAAAGGAAAGGCTAAAACCAGCACTACCGAGAGAATTAAGTTTTTCATGTCTTTTATTTGGTAAACGGTAGACGAAAATACAAAATCATTAGTTGCGTGGCTGATTTACCGGGACGATTACCTTCAGAGACTTGGATTCTAATCCGAATTTAAGGTCTGTTTTGGGAATGAAACGGGGTTCGCCATCAAGGTGCATCCATCCTTCAAACCCTTTAATAACAAGGTTTTCCGTTTCTGCCATGGAAATGTACCTCCCGGGCTTTATTCGCCCGGTCATAAGTTTTAACAATACACCGGGAAGTCGTGAAATGGGGTATTTTGAGGTGCTGACCACTGTAAAAATTCCATCATCAATCACTGCTTTCGGAGCCATTTTAGCACCATTTCCAAACTGGCTGGAGTTGGCTATTGTAATCATCAGGGCTTCTCTTTTTTCTTCCCTTCCGTTTATAGCCAGTTCATAGGTGGATGGATGATATTTCCGGTATTCACGCAATACCAGTTTGGCGTAGGTTCTGAAACCGCGTTTCCCGTCTTTGTCGAATACATGGGCAATATGGGCATCAAAACCCACCCCGGCCACACCCATAAACCGATGTTCGTTTACTATTCCTGTATCAATTTTTTTTGTCGAATGATTATTCAGCAATGCAATGGCTTTTTTTACCTGCAATGGAATTTTTAAGTGACGGGCTAACCCGTTTCCCGACCCTGCAGGAAGTATGGCTAAAGCTGTTTCTGAATGAACAAGTGCGCTGCCGGCCTCATTTACCGAGCCATCACCACCGGCTATCATCACAATGTCTTTTTTTTCCTCCACTGCCTGCCGCGCCAGTTCGTGTGCGTGGCCTGCATACTGTGTGTAGACAATAGAGTAATTGAATTTTAAATGATCAAGGGCAGAAGGTAAAAGCGATTCAATAGTCTTTTGCCGCCCGATACCTGAAATGGGGTTAATGATAATGGTAATGTTTTTTTTATTTCCCATTTACCGAAGTTTTATTCCGGATAAGCGAGTTATGATAGGTTTGTAAAAACGCTTTTGCTTTTTTTTCGATAACAGCTGCTTTTTCTTTTTCCGTTTCCAATAAATTATTCTGCAGCAGTGAATCGGTTCTGATATTAAAAAGTGCTATGGATTCTTCATTGGCAAACTGTAACAGGTAGTCGTTATCGGTATATTGAAAAATATCATTCACAAGATTTACGGCATAATGTTCTCTATCGGTGTCAAAAACACTTTTCCCGAAACAGAAAAAAGGCTCACTGTAACCTGCATAATGTAAAACCGAAGGAAGTACATCGATTTGCTGAACAGTTTGACTGTTTTTTCCCTTTAATGTTGAATCGGAAGGATGAAAAAATAACAAAGGAATTTTATAGCGCCCCAGGCAATTGGAATAGAACGGATCTTCGCTGTCGGAAGTGTGATCGGCAACAAAAACAAACAAAGTGTTGTTATACCATTCCTGTTTTTTTGCGTAATCGAAAAATGTTTGCAATGCGAAGTCTGAATACATGATTACGTTATTCATCGGATGGTCATGTTCGCTGAAGCGGCTTTGATAGCGGTTGGGAATAGGGTAGGGGTGATGGGAGGTGAGAGTAAAGATTCCTGCGCAAAAAGGTTGCGGCAGGGTGTTGAGGTTTTCACCAAAAAAACGAAAAAATTCTTCGTCAAAAATTCCCCAGGTGCCATCCGATTTCGAATCATCGCCAAATTCCGTTTGGCCGTAATACGAATCAAAACCACTGATTTTTGAAAAAGCATCAAAACCCATCGAACCATTGGAAGCGCCATGAAAAAACGCGGTGGCATATCCCATTTTTTTCATCAGCGTTCCCAACGCATCTATATTGTTTCCCGAATAGGGTGAAGAAATATAAGGCGTGTTCATCAGGGTGGGAATGGATGCTACAATGGAAGGCATAGCTTCAATAGATCGTTTTCCGTTGGAAAAAGCATGGGTAAAAATCAAACCTTCATCCATGAGTGAATCGAGAAAGGGAGTGCATGTTTTTCTTCCCGAAAGTTTACCGATGTATTCATAGGAAAAACTTTCCAGAATAAATAAAATTACGTTTGACCCTTTACCGTTAGGCGATGCGGGTTGCCGGTATTGAACTACCGGATCAAAAATGGTTTTTACTTCTTCGTCCGGATAGAATTCAAGTGGTTCGAGTGCGGGATAGTTCCATGTTTTGATAATGGTGAAAGGAGTGTTTAATACAACGGGAATATTTTGCGGTTCGGCATACCGGGAAGCATGAACGATATTTATCGGACGAACGCCAAAACCTCCGCGCGCAAGGAGGATGAACACAGGAATTGCGATTATAAGTAGGATAGAATCCGTTTTCCACGAAAGCATTTTTGCTTCTCCGGATGCGAATTTCCGGAACAGATAAATGGAAAGAATAATCAGTGCAATAGCCGTTAGCGCCACATACCAGTAGCTTTTTAAAAGGGTGGGAAGCAGGTTTTGCGCATCGTTGCCATAGCTGAGCATATCAAATACATCAGCAGTAGTACGCTTATTGGTGAATTTGAAGAATTCGAAATCAATGCAGTTTAAAATAATGCATAAACCATTGGCGATATGAAAAACTACGGAAAGAAAAATTCCATATCCCTTTTTTTCACGAAAGGAAAAAGGAACTAACGAGAAGAGGATAAACGGAGAAAAAAACATGCTGATGGCAGCCAGGTCAAACCAAAATCCTCCCCAAAAAGCACCCGCATTTACTCCGTGAAAAAGTGATTTATTAAATACAAAAAACAATAGCCGGCAAATAGTAAACATCAGCAACGCTATCCCCAGCCGCTTCAGTAAAAGAAAAATATTCGCTGTCCATTTTGGCATGGGGCGAATTTAGGAATTTTCGGTAGGCAGAAGGCAGCTTACAGGCGGTAGTTTAAAAGCTTTTTCCTTGTTTCTTTCATTCCCCTCTATCCCTTAATAACTTAATAAGTCCCTACTGATACTCATAACACCCCACATCGGGATTGACATCCCGTACGTTGTTATCGATATCATTGGGAACACGGTAATTGGAATTAGCCGCGCCAACACAGGGAGAACTGCTTTGAAGGTCATGGTTCAGCAATGTAACATCGTTGAAAGCCGGATCGGTGTTCTGGAAAATATTATCAAAGTGCAGGGGATCGGAAAGATTCTGGTCGCTTTTGATAAAACAATTTACGAATTCATAATCGGCCAGTGCGCCTATATTGAAATTAAATGCAAATTCATTATCCTCACTGCCATAAATGATACAATTATTGGCTTTTATTTTCAGGTCGACAAGGTAAGTGATATTATCTGTAAAATCCTCATAATAATTAGCCATTCCGAATAAAGGTGTATTGCGGCTTTCATAACTCCAGTAATTGGCAAAGGTGCAGTGATTCATAAAAATATCACCTCCACCGGTACATATAAAACTGTATTGCCCGCATTCGGCAACAAGGCAGTTGGTCATGGAAATAGAAGAAGCTTTATTATTCCACAATCCAAATGCCGACATCGAAAGAATTTTCACCTGGTTCATCACCAGTTGCTGTATATTTCCTGTGATGGTTTCCACACGAACTCCCACTGTTCCATTGATAATGGTACAATATTCCATTTGAGATAACCCGGCTTCCAGGAAAATAATTCCCGACCATTGTCCCGGCAAAGTGTCGTAATAAGGTTCCAGCCGGTCGCCCTGGAAAACGATTTCATTTCCCGGTGTGCCAACTGCTGAAAGGGTACCACTGTTATAAACGATAAGCCCGGAATTGGGGTGTGAATAGATTTGTGTTCCCGGCTGAATAGTAAGATTACAGGCTGAATCCACCACCGGAAAACCATAAATAACGTGGGGTTTGTCGTTTAGCCATACATCATTACAGGGAAGGGAGAAAAACGGTGAGCCTGAGCCGGAGGGCGGAGTATGAAAATAGGCGTCCTGTCCCCAGGCCACCAGGTCCACATGCTGCATATTTCCATTGGTGATAAAAACAATTGAATCGGTTACAAGCAAAGGCGTTGTGCTGCTATTGGGATCGATGGTGGCTTCCACGAAAATGTACATGCTGTCACCGGCATCCAGTTCGATATCTGAAAATTCGCGGCCCGGAACTCCATCTACATTCATCCGGTAATCATCACCGGCTGCACCGGCAATGTAAATGGATGAAATGATGACCTTGTTTTTATTGCGGTTATATAATTTTAATTGTGCTGTGGTAGTTCCCACAGTGGTAAACACAGTGTCGAAAATAATAGTGTCGGTAGAAAATTCGAGTTTGGCAGAAGGATCGGTAGTGGCGCGGTCTTTCCGGCAACTGAAAAGCCAGATGACGGGCATCAGCAGAAATACAAAAAGCAGGTATCTGATTATTTTTTGCAAGGCACCAAAGATAACGATTGCACTATAAACGGAGAAACAGCCGGGATATTTCGTTTTTAATTATCACTTTGAAAAACGATTCCAATAATTATTTTATAAAAGGAAGTTTGAGAGAAAATGACATAGCACTATAACATTCGCTCTGCCGGATGATACCAAACAACTGCGTACTGAATTTACGTTCCCTTTATAGACGTATGGTTATCACTTAAGAATATATCTCCAGGGATGGGGCGAGACACTGAAAATGAACCGTTAAACCGGATATAAACAACTGTAAATCAATAAATAATATTTTTACAACAACCCCTTGCCAAAACAAAAATATTCTCTATTTTTGCATCCCTTAAAAATAGATAGTGATGAAAAAAGGTATTCACCCCGAAAATTACAGGCTGGTTGTGTTCAAAGACATGTCTAACGACTATATGTTTGTTACCAAATCCTGTGCAGATACAAAAGAAACAGTGGAGTTCGAAGGCCAGGAATATCCCCTCGTAAAACTGGATATTTCGCATATGTCGCACCCTTTCTTTACCGGTAAGCAGAAGCTGGTTGACACCGCAGGGCGTATTGATAAATTCAAGAACCGTTACGATAAGTTTAAAAAGTAATATTATTTTTTTCAATAGAATTGATCCCGTCAGTTTTCTGGCGGGATTTTTTATTAAATTTTTCCATCCATAAAATCATCCATTGTATCGGGAGAAATTATTTTTTGTATTGAACCCGGATAGGCAGCCGAAAACGTTTTCGGGAATTTTATCTTTTTTTTCGGATTCCATTTCATTTCATAGGCATGAAATTTTCCTTCGTATTCTTCAATATAATCCACTTCCTGTTGGGCAAAAGTGCGCCAGAAATAATGATTAACCCATTTACCTTTGTAGTGATTGTTTTTTATTCGTTCGGTAATCATAAAGTTTTCCCATAAAGCACCCGTGTCATTTCTAAGGGTTAGCGGATTAAAGTTTTTAATGATCGCATTGCGTACCCCGTTATCCCAGAAATAAATTTTTTTTCCTTTTTTTAATTCATTCCTCAGGTTTCTGCTTAAAGCCGGAAGCCGGTAGATGATATATGCTTTCTCCAGCATATCAATGTATTTTTCCACTGTACTGTGATCCACACCACCCAATAGTTGTCCCAATTCATGATAACTCACCTCATTACCCAATTGAAGCGCCAGCGCCTGGGTTAGTTTTTCAATTATGGAACTTTTTCTCAGGCCGTCTGCCAGCAACATATCTTTATACAGGTAGCTGCTTACCAGTTCGCGAAGGGTTTGTTGTTCCTCCCCGGGATGGTTGATGACTTCCGGGTATAGGCCATAAATCATCCGTTGTTCCAGCAATCTTTTTTCTTCTGTTCTTCCATGATGCCGGTACATTTCATTTACTGAAACGGGAAATAAAAGAAATTCCTTTTTTCTTCCGGTGAGCGGTTCATTGGAACGGTTACGCAATTCAAATGCTGAAGAACCGGTGGCAATAACCTGTATGTTTTTCAGCGTATCGGCAGCCAGTTTCAGGGTCTTACCGATATTTTCAACAGATTGTGCTTCGTCTATGATAACCAGTTTGTGTTTTCCAAACAGGTTTTTAAGCCGTGTTGATGTCGTTTTTTCCAGTGATATTCGTATATCCGTTTCATCCGCATTTAACCACAAAACATTTTCTCCATATTCCTCAGCAATGTTCTTTAACAGAGTTGTCTTTCCCACTTGCCGGGGACCCACAAGGATAATAACCTTACCCTTTCCGGCCTGATTTAGGATTGCCGGAATAATTTCACGTGAAATCATAAATATTACGAATTTAGTCACAAAATTAATATAAAAAATGTGATTTAAATAAAAAATCATCATAATTTATATAAAATTGTGAATATAATCTATTATTTATATATAAATTTATTAATATAATCACAAAATTATAAAAATTTAACTTTTTCTCATCTGCCCGTTTTTCTTACTTTTACCTTTTACTCCAAGATGAATTTTATCCTCTACGACCATTCCGAATGGCAACAACTTTTGCCGCTTACCTATACGCGATCGGTAGCAGATATCCGTGTGGGCATTCTTACTATCCGCGAAAAATGGGAGAACTACCTCGGGCATCCTGTTCGCATTTATTGCAACGGATACCTTTCGGGTAAATATGGGTATGCCGGAAAAGGAGATTGGGTGATCATTAATTCTTCGGTTCTGCCGGATGCAGAGATCGCTGCACAGCTCAATACATTTGAAAACGGAATGAGTATTTCGGGAAATTCGTCATGGGTGGCTTCCTGTTTTTCGGGCGATATCAATGATTTTATTCCTTCTTCAGACGGAACTTCACACATGGCTGTGGGAATGAAAAAGATCAGCCGCCCCTGGGATATTTTCAGGATGAACGGAGAGGAAATGAAAAAAGATTTCGAACTTCTGACCAAAGGAAAAATTTCTCAGAAAATAAGCGATTCAAACAAAATTGTTGGCACTCATCCTGTTTTTCTCGAAGAAGGAGCAAAATGTGAGGCTTCTGTTATTAATACCACTGATGGCCCGGTTTATATAGGAAAAAATGCAGAGATCATGGAAGGATCACTTATCCGGGGACCGTTAGCTTTGTGTGAAGGAGCACAGTTGAAAATGGGGACCAAAATATACGGTCCCACTACTATTGGCCCTCATTGCAAAGTAGGCGGTGAAGTGAATAACTCCGTTATTTTTGGTTATTCCAATAAAGCACATGATGGATTTTTAGGTAATTCGGTGATTGGCGAATGGTGTAATTTAGGAGCAGACACCAATAATTCCAACCTCAAAAACAACTATGGTAATGTGGAAATGTGGAACGATGCCGAAGGTGATTATATTCCCACCGGCCTCCAGTTTTGTGGTTTAATTATGGGCGATCATTCCAAATGCGGAATCAATACGATGTTCAATACAGGAACTACGGCAGGCGTAAATGCCAATATTTTCGGAGGCGGATTTCCCAAAAAAAATATTCCTTCTTTCGCCTGGGGAGGCCCGGAGGGACTTACCGAATACGATCTTGATAAGGCGATAGAAACAGCAGGACGTGTCATGGCCCGCAGAAACATGACATTAAGTGATGGCGATAAAGAGATTTTCCGACAGATTTTCAATATCACAAAGAAATTCCGTAAATAATACGTAATAATTGCGCCATTTTTACATTATATCCACAGTGGCACAGCAATTGACAACTTTTCAATAAAAATTCAGATGAACGATCACGAACCTCAGGATATTTTTGATTTTGGAAACATCATGGACCCCGAAACAGAATTTATTCCGCTGATAACTCCCGAAGATGAGGAGCAGATGAACCGGGAGGAAACTCCTTCCGAACTTCCTATTTTGCCTATACGAAACAATGTGCTTTTTCCCGGTGTGGTCATTCCCATTACCGTGGGCCGCGATAAATCCATTAAACTTATCAATGATGCATTTAAAGGAAACCGCATTATTGGCGTGGTATCGCAAAAAAAACAGGATGAAGAATCTCCCGGTTATGAGGATATCAATAAGATCGGTACAGTAGCCCATGTTATCCGCCAGCTGAAAATGCCGGATGGAAGTACAACTATCATCATCCAGGGGAAAAAACGTTTTGAGATGATTGGCTTTATTACTGATGATCCTTACCTGCGCGCCCAGGTAAAACAGTTTGTGGATGCCACTATTCCTCCGGCCGATAAAAATATGCAGGCACTTATCAGTTCGCTGAAAGATATTGCCATGAACATTATCCGGTTGTCGCCTAATATTCCCAGCGAAGCGGGATTTGCCATTAAGAATATCGAAAGCCCCACTTTCCTGGTGAATTTTATTGCATCCAATATGAATGTATCGGTGCATGAAAAACAAACACTGCTCGAAAAATCAGATCTTACCAGCCGTGCAGAGTTATTATTAACTATTCTCACCCGCGAACAGCAAATGCTTGAACTGAAAAATGATATTCAGTCGAAAGTGCGGGGAGATATTGATAAACAACAACGCGAATTTTTCCTTCACCAGCAGATGAAACAGATACAGGAAGAATTGGGAGAAAGCCCGGTGGAACAGGAGGTAAAAGAACTAAAGGAAAAAGCAGCGAAGAAAAAGTGGAATGAAGAAGTAAAAAAATATTTCGATAAGGAAATTGATAAACTCAGCCGGATGAATCCTTCCGGAGCAGAGTATTCGGTGCAGCTGAATTACCTGGAACTGATTGCTGAATTACCGTGGAATGAATTTTCCACCGACATTTTTGACCTGAAGAATGCGCAGAAAATTCTCGACCGCGATCATTTCGGGCTGGAAAAAGTAAAGGAAAGAATTATTGAATACCTGGCGGTGCTGAAACTTAAAGGAGACATGAAATCGCCTATTCTTTGTTTGTATGGCCCTCCCGGGGTTGGAAAAACTTCATTGGGAAAATCAGTAGCCGAAGCGTTGGGAAGAAAGTATGTGCGCATGTCGTTAGGCGGATTGCATGATGAAGCTGAAATACGCGGCCACCGCAAAACCTATATTGGCGCTATGCCCGGAAGAGTGATACAAAATATACGCAAAGCAGGAACATCCAATCCTGTTTTTGTACTTGATGAAATCGATAAAGTAGGAGAAAGAAATCATGGAGATCCTTCTTCCGCATTGCTCGAAGTGCTGGATCCCGAACAAAACACCGGTTTTTACGACAACTACCTGGAAGTGGATTATGACCTTTCGAAAGTGTTGTTTATTGCTACCGCCAATTCCCTTTCCTCCATTCAACCCGCTTTACGCGACAGGATGGAAGTGATAGAAGTGAACGGGTATACGGTGGAAGAAAAAACAGAAATCGTTAAACGCCATCTTATTCCGAAATTATTGAAAGATCATGGCCTGAAGGAAAATGAATTTACAGTTTCCGATAAACTGATTGAAAAAGTAATTGAAGAATATACCAGCGAATCGGGAGTTCGCGGGCTGGAAAAACGAATGGCCAAACTGGTTCGCTACCGGGCCAAACAGGTGGCAATGAAAGAAAAGTTTAAAATTGAAATTGAAATCGCACAGCTAAATAAAATACTTGGCCCATCTCACCAGCGCGATAAGTATGAAAATAATGAAGTGGCCGGAGTGGTAACGGGTCTGGCCTGGACGGCTGTAGGCGGAGAAATTTTATTTATTGAAACCAGTCTTACTCCCGGAAAAGGTGCATTAACGTTAACCGGTAACCTTGGTTCTGTAATGAAGGAATCAGCCACCATTGCACTGGAATACCTGAAAGCACATGCAAAGGAACTGAAGATAAATCCCGAAGTATTTGAAAAATGGAATGTGCATATTCACGTTCCCGAAGGAGCTACACCCAAAGACGGCCCCTCGGCAGGAATTACCATGCTTACTGCTCTTGCATCGGCTTTCACGCAGCGGAAAGTGAAAAAGTACCTGGCCATGACGGGAGAGATCACCCTGCGTGGAAAAGTATTGCCGGTAGGGGGAATAAAAGAAAAGATCCTGGCTGCCAAACGCGCGGGAATAAAGGAAATAGTGCTTTGCGAAGAGAATAAAAAAGACCTCGAAGAAATAAAACCCGAATACGTAAAAGGGTTAAAATTCCATTATGTAAAGGAAATGAAAGAGGTGGTGAAAGCAGCGCTGATGAATGAAAAAGTTAGCGGGGCGATGGAGTTGGGTGGAGTTAAGAAATAATCGTTTTTCAAACCTGTCGGGCCGAAGACACACGATCTTCCGGACACCTTGAAGGGCAGGCCTGGCTGCAGGAAAAATAACATGAAAAAACGCAAGGTTTTTGCAGGAAAATCATAATTTAGCCTTCCCTAAAAAAACGGACAAGCCGAAAACCGCATAGAGTAGGCGATAAAAAATATATTCCAGTTATGGCTAAAAAATCCAAAAAGAAAGCAGCAAAACCTGCAAAGAAAAAAGCAGCAAAAAAAGCAGCAAAAAAAACCGTTAAAAAAGCAGCTAAGAAATCTGCCAAAAAACCGGCTAAAAAAGTTGCTAAAAAAGCAGCGAAGCCTGCAAAGAAAAAGGCAGCAAAACCTGCTAAGAAAAAATCTGCAGCTAAACCAAAAGCGGCACCTGCAAAACCTACCAATAAAGTAAATGTGTATCTCACATTCCCCGGCAACTGCGAAGAAGCATTTAATTTTTACAGATCGGTATTCGGTGGTGATTTCGGGTATGTAGGAAGATTTAAAGATATGCCACCCATGGATGGACAAACTGTTTCCGAATCAGATGCCAACAAGATCATGCACATTTCACTTTGCATAAGCGATGAAACCGTTTTAATGGGAAGCGACAGTTCGGATGCATACGGACATGCAACAGTAATCGGGAATAATTTTTCAATTTCTGTCAGCGCATTTAGTCATGATGAAGCCGACCGTGTTTATAACGGGCTTTCTGCCGGTGGAAAAATAAATATGCCAATGAACAAGACTTTCTGGGGTGCCTATTTCGGAATGTTCACTGATAAATTTGGTATCAACTGGATGGTAAGCCACGATGAAAATATGCCGAAATAAATTTTCGGTTTAAAAATTGAAAAACCCGTAGTGAGAACTGCGGGTTTTTTTGTTGAAATAAACCTATTTTAAAATATTTTTAGATTCACGTAAACCCCCATTCCCGTCATTCAGTTTAATATTCGTTGTTCCAAACGATTTTGAAATAGGATAATGTCATTTTAAACTTCTTTTGGTAACAAAAACTCATTTTTTTTTAAGGTTATCACATCATTTTACAATTCTGAAAAACAATTTCACAATTCCATTTTCCTCTTTGCTTTCGGAATGAATTTCTACTCCTCTTTTTTTCAACAGGGCGGTTACATTATCTTTACTCATCGTGCTGCCGATTGTCTGCCAGATCAAAATTCCGTTTACTTCTTTTGCGTCTATAATACATTTTTCCATCTTCATATCTATCTTTCCTTTTTCTGTTTTTATCCATACATCCCCCGAAATGACGGCTCCCATAAATCGGGATAAATAAATATCCGGAGTATAGAGATCTCTCTCTTTATTTACACTGCTTTTTCTGATAGTGGAATGAAAAGGGATATCTTTCGGGTCATAAGAGACATTTCCCCCTGTTGTTGAAACCGCATCAGCATCCAGGTCAAGTGCAAAAGAGTGAATAACGACATGCATGCCGGTTTTTTCCATAAAATAAGAAGGCGAACATAATTTATAGTTGTCGTCATGCTGTATGAAAATTTTTTCACCCGGATCATTGGTGTAATCAAGGCCTTTATAGGAAATGATGAGCGGATATTCTCCCAGTTCCCCTTCTGGCTTAAAAAAATGTTCCGGCAATTTTACTCCGAGCATTCCTTTTCCGAAGGAAGCGTAATTTTTTCCGCTGAAAAATGATTTTAGTTCAGTGAGGCTATAATGTCCCTGATAAGCGGCAGAGAAAAACGCTTCAAATAATTCACGTACATCACGACCTTCGAGCATTTCTGAAATAACAAAATGATCATAAAGTTTCAGCGTGAGGTCTTCCAGAATTTTCACATAATTGTCGTTCATTTTTTTGGCTTCGTAATATGCACGCATTTTTTTCCAGAGTTCATCACTTTGTTTCTCATTTTCAGGAGCAGCCGCATCTATCTCATATTTCTTTATCAGAAATCCGGAAAATGCATCTTCATTACCCATCAAATGATTACAACATGCCTTCAGCCGGTGCAGTTCATCCAGTTCGTAATAATCAAAATACAACCTGAAATAATCCAGTACCGATCCGCCAAAATCTTCATCTACTGTTATTCCCAGGTTTTGTGAACTCACATGCGAAGCATGAACATCTAATTCGTAGTGCAGGGATTGATTTTTGCAGGGATTCATATTCAGTACAACCCCATAGAGACCATCTACAAAAATTTTGGGTTGTGAATAAACAATAAACTCACTGGAAAATGAGCCATTGTTTTTATTATAATCTCTCATAAAAAGTCCGCGATAACTGGAATCAATCTCGAAGCGTACCAACGCCTTGTTTACATCTGCCAGTGGTATCATTCGTTCCAGTGAAGGAAAATAACTGATTTGTCCGATAGGTTTAAATTCTGTTGTGCAATGACACGAAGATGCCAATGCTTTTTTATCAACGATCTCTACTCCTTTTTCGTATCGGGAGGTTCTTGTTTGTTTGCCGGTTTCATCATAAAAAACAGCTTCACCGTCATTTAATCCGGCCGACCGGTTTATTGTGGAATGAATTTTTCCGTTCGGGTGGTAAGTAGTTCGTAAACCGTCATCAATGCCATTGATGCAATACCTCGTTACCTGTATCTTCCCGTCAGGATAATACTGACGCACAAATATTTTATTGGTGATGTCATCTGTTACCAAAGATATCATTTTAATATTTCCATCATCATTGTAAGAATAACGATCGGGATTTTTGTTTTTCTTTTTAAATACGTTTACGTTATACAACTTTCCTGTTTTAGGCATGTAGCTGTACATCACTTTTCCCGAATCTGTAAAAATGGTTTTTACCCGCAGCAATCCCGAATTTTCATATTCGTACATTATTTCGTAACTCTTACTGTCTGCTGAAAAAACGTAATGGTATTCGGGATAGCCGGGGTTGTACCAGCTTTTCCATTCACCGGTTTTCATGTGGTTGGTAAAAGTCCCGCATTTGGCAGTGTCTTTCGGAGAAGAGCTGAACATCCTGATGTATTTTCCATGGAGTCCTCCATTTTCAAAATTACATTCCAGCAAGAGGTTTCCTGCCTGATCGTAAATTTTACATCCTCCGTGGAGTAACCCTTCTTTGTAGTTCAGAATCGCGTATGTTTTGCCTCCGGGAAATTTTCCGGTCCATTCACCATCGCGCATACTGTTTTTGAATTCACCATCGAATACATATCCTTTTTCAACAGGTTTTTCCAGGTAATAAGGAATAGAAGGTGATACAAAAGGAAGATATTCGGCTTTATGTATGCCATTGGTGTCGTAATAGCAGACAAAAGAAAATTCGCGATCCTTGTCGTTACCCATAACGGATATTCTTCCGTTCGCGTGTTTATAGATAATGGATCCGTTTGAGAAGGATTGCCTTTCTTCTCCTTGTGAATAGCCATTAAAAGCAATAAGACAGTAAGAGATAATAAACAGAAAGCGCATAAAACAAATGTATAAAGAGAGTTGGAGCAATTCTGCTAATTAACAAAACATTAACGATAGTGAAATGTGTTAGTCCGAATAACTCTTGTCTTCTTGCCCCTCGTCTCTTCCCGTCACGTAAATCCACAATCCCCATCTCCGTCATTTAGTTTTATATTCGTGGTTCCAAATGTTTTCGAAATAAGGTAATGTCGTTTGAAATTTCTTTTAGCTACAAAAACACCTTTTGTTTTTTTTAATTCCTCACAGATTTCAGAATGAAAGACAGTGGCCATGGAAAGATGTTTATTGCGCATTTCCGATACTATAAAACCGGTTGCAACAGTTGCAGCATTCCTGTCTCCGAAAAAATAAGGGATTTTCAGATGTCCGTTTTTAATGGTGATCATCATCAGTCCTGAAATTTTATTTTCACTCTTTATCTCATAAATACCGGTAAAAAAATAATTTGCATAGGAAGAAAAATGAAATCGTTTCATCTCCTTTTCATTCTCCGGTGACAATACCCAGGGAAAATTCTTGATCCAGTTAAGCTCGTTAACAGTTTTTTTAAATGCGCTATTGTTGTGACGGTCAATGATAGCCTGGTGTTTTTCTTCTGCAAATTTTATTTCGGTAACGGAGTCCGATGATTTTTTACTTCGGATAAACAGAAAACGAATACCTGCAAAAAGATTCAGAAAAAGATCGGCAAATCCAAGCAGCGGGCGGATAACAGTAAAAAATTTGTTTTTCGGAGGTAAAACTTCTGCCAGGTTAAAATAAAGGAAACAACGCCATCCTTCTTTGGGAGAAAGATCTGAAAATTTTCCGGTGCGTGAATAAATATTTTTTGTTGCAGGAACATAGTCGGCCACCAGGAGTTTTTCATTCCACTGTGTGATGACATGTTCCATCATTTTTTTTCCTATTCCTTTTCCCCTGAAATCCGGATGCACCCAAAACAAACTGAACCATCCGCATTTTTCTTTTTTTCCTTCCAAAATAATTTCATCTGCCAGCACACCTGCATAGGCAATCATTCGGTTGTTTTCGCGGGCAATAAACAGCAACAAATCATTTTCGCCCGCATGTGGATTATGGATATGCGAAAGGGCACGATGACGCGTAATGGGAAGAATATCCATGGCCATGAACTCCGTTGAAGAAATAAATTCTTCCAGTTGTTTTTTATCATAGCCGGTTATTTCCATCAGCGGTGGATGTTATTTTTTCCGAAAGGAGCTTTTAGTAAGTAATAGAAGTATTCAAATTTAATAATTTTACCGGCTTCTGAAGTATAGGTTTCCACAGGAATGCGCTGGAAATGTTTCGGATGAATATCTTTTTTCATTCCCGCACATCCGAAAGTAGCATCACATAAGGATGGAATTTCGTTTAATGCCCGTTCAAAAAAATCTTTTTTCACGCCATTGTCCGAAAAAGGAAAAGCAAAAACCCGGTAGCCCGGATTAAATTTTTCCGTGACAGTATTTACACTTTCTTTTGTTTGCAGTAGTTGCTCATTCAGCGTAAGCAAACGGTAATCCGGGTGATTCATGCTGTGTGCGCCAATGGTAAATCCTTTTTTAATTAATGAATTTACCTCCTCCGAAGTCATATATGGTTTTTTTTCTTCGAGATACTTTGTGAAATTAACTCCCAATGAAACGGCTATTTCATTTATTTTATTTTCATCCGTATGCTTCGCTCTCAATAACCAATTTCTAAGTTGCCCCGTATTCTGCATTTCTCGAACATCTTCTGTCTCCTGCATCTGTCTAACGTCTTCGCCTCTAACATCTCCCATCTTCTCCACCAGCAAACTCACTTTATACCGGTACATTAACCCTTTATTGTCCAAAAAATCAGGATTGAGGAAAAAAGTAGCTGGAATTCCTTTTTCTGTGAGAACCGGTGCGATAATTTCATAACATTCTCTTAAGCCATCGTCAAAACTAAGATGAAATGAATTTTTTTTCAGTTTCCCTGAAACCAGGTCGTGATAAGTTACGGGAGAATAATGTTTCAGAAAAAATTCAAGATCACGTTTAAATTGTTTTTCACTTCTAACCGGGTAAAGCCATTTAATATGTGCAGGTGGAATATCATTAACTGTATGATAAAGTGGCAGGATGGTGCGCTGGTGAGTAAGTCCCGCATAAAAATTTACAGAAAAAACAGAAGCGGGCAGGGAAAAAATACGGAAAAATATTTTTCTTTTATCACTCATTAACTAACAGATGGTGAATTCAAGCATTTTCCGTTCACCTATAAAAGCTTCCAGTTTATCACCGGTTTTTACAGGGCCCACACCTGCAGGAGTTCCGGTATACAACAGATCACCGGTTTTAAAAGTGATGAATTTTGAGACATAACTGATCAGCGTTTCCACAGGAAAAACCATATCACCCGTATTTCCTTCCTGTACTTTTTTTCCGTTTACCAGTAACGAAAAATTTATGTCAGTTATATTTTCAATTTTATTCAGTGGTATAAATTCAGGAGAAACAACGGCAGAGTTATCAAATGCTTTGGCAATTTCCCAGGGTAAGCCTTTGTTTTTGGCTTTTTCCTGCAGGTCACGCGCGGTGAAATCGATGCCTATTCCGATTTCTGAAATGTATTTCAACGCAAATTTTGGATCAATGTGTTTTCCTTGTTTACCAAATTTTAAAATAATCTCAGCTTCGTGGTGGAGGTTTTGTGTAAATCCGGGGTAATAAAAATCATTTCCTTTTTGCAAAAGTGCGGTGTCGGGTTTCAGAAAAAAAACAGGCTCGGTGGGAACATTACTTCCCAGCTCTTTGGCGTGTTCGGCATAGTTTTTTCCGATGCAGATAATCTTCATTACATATTTTGTTTGATCTCCGTAATCACTTTTTTGGTGTACAAAGGAAAATCGCCCTGCATCATCCAGTTATAATAGCTGGGTTCGCTTCGAAAAACTTCTTCTACGGATTTTCCTTTGTGTTTTCCGAAATTAAAAACAGGAACATTATAATCATTCAATACAATTCTTCCGGCAAAATCAACGGGAGCGTTTTTCGGTTTGGAGAACTCGTGAAGAAAGTTTACATCTTTTTGCAAATCATTGTATTTTTCCAGCTGGGCTTCCAGCACTTCGTGGGTGGCTAAAATATCAGCTTCGGCACTATGGGCGTTTTCCAGTTCTTTATGACAATAAAATTTATAGGCTGCAGCAAGTGTTCGTTGTTCCATTTTATGAAAAATATTCTGCACATCTATCAGCTTTCTTTCACTGATATCAAATTCCACATGGCAACGTAAAAATTCCTCGAGCAGAAGCGGAATATCGAATTTATTGGAGTTATACCCGGCCAGGTCGCAGTCATCCAGAAAAAATTTGATCTGGTCGGCCAGCTCTTCGAATTTATTTTCATTGGCCACGTCTGCATCGTAAATTCCGTGAACGTTAGAGGCTTCTTCGGGAATGTGCATACCGGGATTGATTCGTTTTGTCCATACCTCTTTTTTTCCGTCAGGATGTAATTTAAGTATAGAAATCTCCACAATACGGTCTGAACCGACATTCACTCCGGTGGTTTCAAGGTCAATAAAACAAAGGGGTTTTTTCAGCTGAAGTTGCATAAATGAATTATTCTTTCACAAGTGTAACGATTTTCTCAATCTTACCCATACGGTGAGTGAATTCATTTACTTTTATTTTTTCGGTATACTCTTTATATCCGTCAGCTTCAACAGTAAGGGTGAACGTACCGGGGCCGAGGATAATGGTAAAAACTCCGCTGTTCTGGTTAGCCCTGTAATCGCCCACCACATCGCCACTTTCGTTGGTTATGGTGATTAATGCATCTTTAAGTTTTTCGCCTGCATTTCCGGGAACGGGAACAGAAACCTGGAAAAGGGTTTGGATATATTCCACATCTTCAAAAGTCACACGATAAATATCAAGGTCGCCTACGCCACCTTTGCGTGAAGCGGAGATGTAGGCATGTTTTCCATCCTCGGCATAGGAAATAGTTCGTTCATCCAGCGGAGTGTTGAGCGGGTATCCGATGTTTTTTGGAGCAGAAAAAGTTCCTTCTTCCACATTCCAGTCGCACTGGTACAGATCATAACCACCCATCCCCACATGTCCGTTGGAACTGAAATATAAAATGGTGCCGTCAACTGAAAGGGTAGGGAAGTCTTCATCTGCTGCGGTATTGATTTCCGGCCCGAGGTTAAAAGGCAATCCCCATTGGTTATTGGGTAACTTTCTTATCATCCAGATATCATATCCGCCCTGTCCGCCCGACCTGTTGCTGGCAAAAAAAATAGTGCTTCCATCGGGCGACATAAAGCCGGTGGTTTCAATTGATTTTTCTTCGTTTACGTTGGCAATAAATGGTTCTTTCTTAAATGCCCCGCTTTTTTTCACTGCTTTATAAAGAGCACCTTTTACCTCAGTTCCGGTAGAGAAAACAAAAAGATTTTCACCATCAGCCGATAACCCCACCACCTGGTCGTCATAGGTGCTGTTAAGGGTGGTCATGTTTTTTGCTGCTGAAAAGGTCTCACCGTTATACGAGCATGAATAAATTTCGGAAGCATAATACCCGTCAAATTCCAGTTTGGATGATTTTCCGTCTTTTCTGCGGGAGGTGAAATAAATATTCTTTTCATCGGCAGTAGTAAACGGATAATAATCGGGGAATTCGGTATTGATACCGTTGCCGAGATTTTGAAAAGTAACGTTTATAGGGAATTTCATCATTTCTTTAGCCGAAATACAGCATTCAATATAACGGTCGATAGCTGCATAATCTTTTGAAGGGGCTTTTTTCCTGTATTCCTTAAACAATTCAAGTGCTTTATCAAAATTATTGTTGTAAGTATGAGCTATGGCAAGATAATAAGGAGTTTCAGAAGGATGTTTGGGTTGTTTATAGGCCCTTTCGAGATATTGCAGAGCCTGGGTTTTATCAATATTGGTGCGGATATAACATAAGCCCAGTTTATAATTGTATTCGGCATTATCGCGCTCCAGTTTTAAAAGATTTTTATAGGCAGGAATAGCCATCAGGTAGTTCGTTTTTTTGAAATGCTCTTCAGCTTCACCCGGGTCGGGTTGGGCAAAAACGGCTCCCGTAAAGGTCAAAATGGATAATATGGTAAATAGTCTCCGCATCGCTGCTCCAACACAAGAACAAGTTTAGTACCAATTTTGGAAAAAAACAATAAGGAAGGAGGTAGATTTGCTTAAAAGCTGACAGTCAGCTCAGCATAACCGGGAATATTGACCCTAAATTCGCATCTGCGGTTCAACTGGCGGCCTTCGGGGTCGTCTGATCCATCGGCTTTGGCATTTTGGGCAGCCGGGCGTTCTTCCCCAAACCACTCCTTTTTCATACGTGTCGGGTCAATACCTTTTTTCATAAAATACTCAAAAGCCGACTTGGCTCTTCTTTCCGAAAGTTTTACGTTGTATTGATTGGTTCCTTTCCAATCGCAGTGCCCGTCAATTTCCAGTGTTGCCCCGCCATTAGCCAGCATAAAAGCAATGATCTCGTCCATGTCTTCCATACTCTTTTTACGCAGGAAGAATTTATCAAAATCAAAATAGATATTTTTAAAACGGGGCAATCCGCTGATGATCTTTTCGAAGTAGATGATATCAATATACTCCGAATAGTTGAGTTCGGTATTGTTGGTGTCGATAGTGGTGATAAAAGAAGAAAACAGCTGGTCGGCATCATTCAGGTCAATATCATAAGGAAATGAATGCTCAGCATTGATCTTATCGATGGTGGCCACGTCAGGTTTCAGGTTATCAATTTTAAATATTCCGGCATCATCGGCAATAGTAACATTCACTACTTTTTTATCGGGTTTGGCAAGATAAATATTCACCTGTTTTCCCGGCTCGCTGGTTTTTTCGGTAAGATTATTTTTGGTAACGGATCCTTCAATAATCACCCCGTTATCAGGAGTGCCGGAGTTACCATAATAATTTATTTTGGCATCCGCTTCGTTGATCATGATATGGTATTCTTCTCCCGGCTTAAGATGAAGGAAATTAAATACTCCGTCTTTGTCGGTTTTAGTGGTACGGATAATTTCCATCCGGTTATTGAGAAGGAATACTTCTGTATTTTTTACCGGAAGAATTTTGTTATGCATTAATGTTCCCCCGATACCCAGGTTGTTGGCTGGATCTACATTCATGGTCATTCCGTCTTCGGGCAGCTTGTCAATAGAATAGAATTTATTGGTTTCGGTTTTTACATCAAACATGGCATTATGGAAGGTGGCTTCCTGCGCATATACCCAACTGGTGGAATCTTTCAGCCTGCGGATATTGATCTGCTGGAACAACTGGTAGTATTCGCATTGTTTGGGAACTGTAAACTCTTCATGATGGGGGCGTGTGGCTTCAAATCCTTCGGCTACCACATCCAGTAAATAGGTTTTTTCGGGAGGAAGAATCATTAAATATTTTCCTGTAAAACGATCGGAAGTATAAACGCCCATTTCTTTTCCTGATTCTTTATCAGTGATCACGATTTTTGCCCCTACAGGAAGTTGTTTGTCTCCGGCCACTATTAATCCGCGTATTTCGGTATTGGGAAGATTGCGGCATTCGAGCTGGATACGGTAAATATCCATGTCGCCATTTCCAAGCAGGCGCGATGAGGAATAAAAGGCAACGGTGTTGTCTTCATTTACGATGTAATAAATATCATCTCCGGCAGAATTAATGGGCATTCCGAGGTTTTCGGGAGTAGAAAACTTTCCGCTTTCATCCATCATAGTTTTAAAAACATCATAACCTCCGATGGAGTTATGTCCTTTTGAAGAGAAATAAAAAGTTTTTCCGTCAGCACCCAGGAACGGGGCATCATCATCATACATGGTGTTGATCTGTGGCCCCATGTTGGTTACCGGCCCCCAGGTGCCATCTTCCAGTTTTTGCGAAATGTAAAGATCGCGCCCTCCATATCCGCCCTCGCGGTCGCTGGTGATAAATAATGTTTTTTCATCCGGGGTTATGTATACACTTGGTTCATGGCCTTTGGTGTTTACGTTTTTGTTCATTCTAACGGGTTCCTGCCATGTGCCGTCCACCAGGTCGGATTGCCAAACATCTTTATCGCGGTAAATAAATAATTTAGTTTCGTCTTTATTGTAACCGATAGCGGCATCGTGGTATTTGGAATTGATTTTATCACTGATATAAACACCCGATGAGTCGAACTTGGTAGAACCGATCCACGCTCCGGCTTCATCTTTGGGAGAAACATAAATGTCTTCGTAATATTTACTGTCGTGATAGAATTTTCCACCGGTACTTCCTCTTTTTCGTGCCGTGAAAATGATGAGTGATTCGTCTTTTTTCACTACCGGTGCATATTCGGCATAGGGTGTATTGATGTTGGTGCCAAGATTTTCTACTGTAATTTTTTTGTTTTCATTTACCAGGAGTTCTTTTCCGTGGTTCGACATTTCTATCAGTCGGTTGATGTCACCGGTTAAAAATTCTCCGGCATCACCCTCGGAGATGTATCTTCTGAACTGGTTATAGTAATAAATAGCACGATCGAACTGGTGAATGTAGTGATAGGATTTGCCGAGGTAATAAAAAATTTCGGCAATGGTGTCGCCAGTTGATTTTTTAAGGGCTTCTTCGAAATAGGTTACCGATTTGTCTTTCTCCACTTCTGAATTGAAATAGGCCAGCCCTGCTTCGAAATAATATTCGGGGTTGCTGTTGTCTTTTTCGAGGAGTTGATTGTAAAGTGATTTGGCCTGGTCGTAGTCGGCTTCAGAGAGAGCTTTCCGGGCAGATTTGACGAGTTTCTTTACCTCCTTGCTTTGCGCAACGGAAACACTCACAAGAAATAAGTTAATCAGCGCAAATACAAATAGTTTCTGAAACCGCATTTTTTTTTGGGTTTTTCAAAACTACTTAAATGAAATACGCTGCTTAAAGCACTAAACCGTGATTATTAAACAGTTCAATGTTAATTAACGGGCTTTTATCCTGATGTATTGGTACTTTTCGTAGGTGGCCTGGTTCTCTTTCCAGTCGTCATTATACTCGGGTCCCAGCACCAGCGAAGTCTCGGAAGAAATTTTCACTTTTGAAACATCTACACCTTTGGCTTTCAGGTTGGCCATGAGTTTATTCTTAGCATCATCCAGCCTCAGTTTTGCCAGGTTTTCGTTGGTTTTAAAAGTAGTGGTAGGCACTTTCGAAGCACTGGATTCTATCTCAATATAAGCCACGCCATTTGCCTTCACCAGTTTTGCAATTCCATCCACTAATTTTTTATAGTTGCGGTCGTCTGAAGTGATTCCTTTTTTGTTGTATTTGTAATATTTCTCGTAATCCACAGGATTAGCCGTTAGCAAAGTCTCGGGTTTGATAGTGTCTTTGTCTTTATGATAGATCAGTTTACATCTTTCATCCCGGATAGTTTTACCTATCACATTTTTTTCATTGTTGAGAAGCACCACTTCCAGCTCATCGCAAAGTGGCTTGCCATCGGCTTTGATCTGAAAAATATATGACTGATCTTTCTTTAACGGACGATAGGTAAAGTTTCCGCTTTCATCAATTGGCTCAGAATAGATCACATTTCCTTTTTCATCAAGATAATCGGCCGTAAGGTTTCCTTTGTTGGCGGGCAGGCCTTTTACCTGTACATGCCAGATGTATTCGGGTTCCACATCGGGAGTATCGGGGCCAAGCTTGATGTCGTCAAGGTTAAGTATTTTTTCCAGTTCGTTATAACCCGCTTCACAAGGCACCTGGAATTGGTATTGATGGAAAGTGGTTCCGTCAATCTGGTAATCGATGAGGTATTCGTGACAGGGTTTTAATGCAAATACATACGAACCATCCAACGGGCGCGGCCTGAATTCTTCAGGTTCACTTTCTTCGGTAAGATCGGTAGCGTAAATCATCAGGTTGTCGGGAAGATTCTGGCCACGCGGAGGTATGATATAACCTTTCAGGATAGCGATGCTTTCAATGAGCGTATCATTCATTTCAATCACATAGATATCTTTATCACCGAGGCCATCTTCACGGAAAGAAGAAAAGTATCCTCTTTTTCCGGAAGCATTGGTAATGAAAAACACATCATCATCAGTAGAATTGATAGGAACTCCAATGGGTGTAGGTTCATTAAACGTTCCGTCCTCTTTAAACTCACTTACAAAAACATCAAATCCACCCATACTTTTATCCGAATTGGAACTGAAGTAAAGGTATTTTCCACCGGCAGAAATGAAAGGAGCGTCTTCATCCTGGGGAGTGTTGATGGGTGCTCCCACGTTTAGTGCTTTACTCCATTGCCCGTTAGGTAGCTTCACGCAACGGTAAATGTCTCTTCCGCCCAAACCACCCGGACGGTCGCTTACAAAATACAACGTATTTCCGTCAGCAGTAAGTGTAACGTGAGTTTCCCATGAATCGGTATTGATATCAGACCCGAGATCCTGGAGATCACCGAAAGCAGTATCGGCAAAATCAGAAAAATAAATATTTCCGTTGTCGCCATCATCGTGATACACGAACAGCTGAAGTCCGTCAGCCGATAGTGATATGGTAGCTTCATTTTCCCTCAGTTCGCTCAGGGATGCCAGTTTGGGTTCACTCCATTCGTTGTTCTCGCGGTTGTTGATGGTATAATAAATATCTTCATAAAACTGCCCGTCCTGCGGAACGATGTAAGCAATCGGTTTCAGGTTAGAACTGTCGGCACGCAACCTGCGCGAGGTGAAAAACAATAATCTTTCATCCAGTGATAACACGGGGCTGTAATCGGCCGCAGAACTGTTTATCGTTGCGCCTATGTTGTAAATCGTTGAATTTTTCTGGCGCGGATTTTCGGTTTCAAATTTGGCGTTATTGGCCCATGCAATCTGGGTGCCCACTTTTTCCTGTAAAAAATGTTTTTTTCCTGCTTCCGCTTTATAAGTGTTAAACATTTCAATGGCCTTATCGAATTTTCCGTTAAGGTGATAGGCTTGCCCCAGGTAAAAATAAATATCTACCGGTGTGCGGTCTTCGTATGGGTCGTAAGGGTTATAGTTCTTCGAAATTTTTCCAATGCCTTTTTCAAGATAGGGCAGCGCCTGTTTTTTGTTGATATTGGCATTCAGTAAGCAAATACCGGCCTGGTAGTTATAATTGGTGTTATCGGGAAATTCACTGAGAATATTTTTCCAGATAAGAGAAGCCTGGTAATACTGTTTGAGTTCCATCAACTGAATAGCCGCATCGAATTTCTGGTCAAGAGTAGCGTTTTTCAACGCATCATCGCCCGGCTGAGCCATCGGACGTAATGTCAATGCAAACAGGAACGCGAACAGGAAAAATAGTTTTATCTTCATTGTGTGGGTGTGCTGATGATTTAGATTTCGCGGTTAATATCAAATTGTTCAAGGTAATCGGCCACTTTTCTAACGAAAGTTCCTCCCAGCGCACCGTCAACTACGCGGTGGTCGTAAGAGTGGGAAAGAAACATCATATGTCTAATGCCGATAGTATCCCCGAAAGGAGTTTCTATCACAGCAGGTTTTTTACGTATAGCTCCCAGTGCAAGAATGGCAACCTGTGGCTGGTTGATAATGGGTGTTCCCATCACGTTTCCAAAAGTTCCAACATTGGAAATGGTGTAAGTGCCGCCTTGTATTTCGTCAGGTTTCAGCTGGTTGTTACGGGCGCGGTTGGCCAGGTCGTTTACAGTAGCGGTTAACCCGAGCAGGTTCATACGGTCGGCATTTCTTATCACGGGAACGATGAGGTTACCCGAAGGAAGGGCGGTGGCCATCCCGATGTTGATGTCTTTGCGTTTGATGATGCGGTATTCGGCATCCACCGAAACATTCACCATGGGCATATCTTTAATGGCCTTAACAACAGCTTCTACAAAAAGCGGGGTGAAAGTGAGTTTTTCCTTTTCACGCTTTTCGAAATCTTTTTTCACTTTTTCTCTCCACATCACCAGGTTGGTTACATCGGCCTCCACGAATGAAGTAACATGCGGAGAGGTGTGCTTTGACATCACCATGTGGTCGGCAATGAGTTTTCTCATTCGGTCCATCTCAATGATTTCATCACCATTGTTGGCAAATACCTGTGGTTTGGCTATCTCTTTCTGAGCCGGGGATTGTGATTTTACTTCGATTTTGGGCGAGCTGATAGCTCCTCCGGCATTCTTACCCTTGTTGGGCAGATAATTCAAAATATCTTTTTTGGTCACCCTTCCGTGCATACCTGAACCGGGTATGGTTTCCAGTTCTTCGATGGTAACTCCCTCAGTTTGTGCAATGGTACGTACCAGGGGCGAATAAAATTTCCCGGAAGGCCCGTTTTTAACCAGTTCTTTTTGCACGTTACCATTGGAAATAACAGCGGCAGAGATGGAATGTCCGTTTCCGTTACCGTTCCCATTGGAAACCAGTGGTTTTACATCTGTTTTTGGGGTGTCTGCGGGTTTTTCAGATTTGGCAGCAGCTTCATCAGCAATCAGGCAAATGGGTTTTCCTACCTGTACTACATCTCCCTCATTACAAAGGCGTTTTACCAAAATTCCAGCGTTGGGTGCGGGTACTTCAGAATCTACTTTGTCGGTTGCAATTTCGATGATGGGTTCGTCCATTTCAATGCGATCGCCTTCATTTTTCAGCCATTTGATAATGGTAGCTTCAGCCACACTTTCACCCATTTTCGGAAGTAAAACTTCAATCTGTGCCATTTTCCCTTTGTTTTCCTGCTTTTTTGAGAAGCTACAAAAATAGTTTTTTTATTGGTACAGGCAATACCCTGCCGCTTTGTTTTAACACGGACAAGGTAGTAATTTTTTGGATACTCAAAAACGTTTTTTTCCGGTGAGAAAAGCAAGGATAATCCGTATGTCTGTGGCCATGCGGTAATCTTTGGCATAAATAATATCCAGTTTTTTCATGATTTCTTCAGGAGCCAGGGTTTGCCCGGTGGTGGAAGAGGTATTGATAAGCCCTTTTTTGATTCGGGGAAGGCGATAAGCAGAAGGATTGTCCAGCGAATATCCCACCAGCGTTTTTTTTCCGGCCAGCACAAAAGGTAATCCGCTGAGAATTTTGCGATAGCTGCGTAAAAAAACAAGAAGGGGCAATAAAACAAGCAGCAGCACCGAAACCGTTATATCGGCTATGCGCTTGTTGCGTTTATTACGCTGGCTGGTAATGGAATTTATGTCCAGCATATAAATGTCGCCCGAAGTATCGATGGAGTTGCTGCCGATAAGATAAAGACTTTCGGGTTGTGCGATTTTAAAATCGATCTTTTTGTTTTCAGTTTTCGACATGATATCGATAATCTGCTGGGCGCTGTTATCGCGTGCACAGAAAATAATTTCATTGATCTTTAAAATGTCTACTACTTCATTCACCTGGGTGATGTCTCCTGCAAAACGTTCGGTTTTTCCAATAGGCTCGGGATTCAGGTAAACTACTTCGGCATCCATATGGTGGGTTTGTTTCAGCAGGGTAGCTACCCGGTCGGCTTCGTCTGCTTTTCCGCAAATAAGAAAACGTTTGTTTTTTGATTTTCCCAAATGGTATTCTTTCCATCCCGAAAGGTGCAGCAGCAGCCGCGAAAGCATAAAAATAACAATAGACCAGGAAGCTCCCAAAAGGATAAATACCCTGGAAAACTGGTATTCTTTTGGAAGCAATCCATACACCATCAGGATAAGTGCTGTTCCGGCCAGTAGTCCACGGATGATGCGGAATAATTTCACCGGTTTATCGTATCCCCCGCTTAGCCAAACCGACAAAATCCAGGTAAGCGTGTAGGCAGGCAGGGCAATTTTGAGTACTTCCGAAGGAAAGATCAGTTCTTTCAGTTCCTGGTATTGGAGGCTGATAAAATAAAGTCCACCGAGTACCAGAAGGAAATCGGTTGCGGGAATAAAAATGCGTTTGAAGAAGCGGTTTAAAATAGCTACGGAAGCCCGCAGCCAGATAGCGAGATTGATGAGAAAAGAAAATGTTTTTGCGTTTTTTTCGGAGAAATGTTTTTTGGCAAATATCACCATGGCATTATAGAATACAAATACATAATTCACGCTGCTTTTTTTGGTGCTTTCGCCTTTATAATGAATAATGCGTGTTTCGGGAAAATAATAATTTTTGTAACCGGCTTTGATAATACGCCACGACAAATCAATATCTTCTCCATACATAAAAAATGCTTCATCCAGCAGTCCGGTTTTATCGAGTGCCGGTTTTCTCATCAGCATAAAGGCACCCGAAAGGATTTCTATTTCGTGGGTTTTGTCTTTGTCGAGATATCCAAGATGGTATTTCCCGAACCGTTTTGATTTCGGGAAGAGGGCAGAGATACCGAAAATTTTATAAAAAGCGACAGATGGAGTGGGTAATCCGCGTTTTGATTCAGGCAAAAAATTTCCTTTTCCGTCAATCATTTTCACTCCCAGTCCGCCTGCATCGGGATGTTCGTCCATAAACTTCACCACTTTTTCAAAAGTATCTTCTTCCACAACTGTATCGGGATTGAGCAGAAGGATATATTCGCCTTTTGCCAGTTTGATGGCCTGGTTGTTGGCTTTTGAAAAACCTGCGTTGAATTTGTTTTCCACCAGGTGAACGGAAGGAAATTTTTCTTTCACCATCCGGCACGATCCGTCAATGGAATTATTATCCACCACCCACACTTCGCCATCGGTTTTTTTCAGTGCACTGAATACCGAATGCAGGCATTGCTCGAGAAAATACTCGACATTGTAATTGACTATGATAACGGATAATTTCAAGACGGTTTACAACAAACGCCTGCTAAATTGCAAATATTATGGCACACCGGAATTTATTTGTTCTGAAAAGTGCTTTCGAATGGAATCCGGTGAACGATAGAGCGGCCCAGGGTTACTTCATCGGCATATTCCAGTTCATCGCCAATGGCAATACCGCGGGCGATATTGGAAAATACCAGCGGAAAATCCCTGAGTTTTCGATAGAGGTAAAAATTGGTGGTTTCGCCTTCCATGCCCGAATTAAGGGCGAAAATAATCTCTTTCACTTCCCCGCTTTTTGCTTTTTCCATCAGCGAGGCAATATTGAGGTCGTTGGGGCCGATGCCGTCAATAGGAGAAATAATGCCTCCCAAAACATGATAGAGGCCGTTGTAATGTTGGGTGTTTTCAAGTGCCATCACATCCCTGATATCTTCCACTACGCAAAGCAATGAACGATCCCTTCGCGGGTTGGCACAAATGGAACAGGTGCTGGTGTCGGAGATATTATGACAGGAATGACAATAGGTGAGACGGGAAGATAATTGCTGCAAAGCCAGCGAGAATTTCTGTATATCGGCAGGGTCGCGTTTCAGTAAACTCAGCACCAGCCGCAAAGCCGACCTTCGGCCTACACCCGGCAGCGAGGCAAACTGTTCAACAGCATCTTCAATGAGTTTGGAGGAATATTTCATTGCCCAAATATACTTGTTTAAGCTTCGCTCTTTTCACCTGCAAAAAAGCAAAATGAACAACCCAATGTTCTGATTGTGTGAGGCAGTGTTAAAAAAATGGATGTGATAAAGGTCGTTGTTTTGAATGACCGGGGTCAGTTCTGATAAAAATCATCCGGGGTAATTTTGAAGTATAAAATTCAATGCCATGGATGCCAAACAACATTTATTTTACGGACTGGGCCATATCGCCTATGCCGTTGCACAAGCCGATGGAAAGCTGCAGGAAAGTGAAAAGCAGATTTTTCACCGCCTGATGAAAGAAGAAATTGCCCGTGTTGACAGCGATTTCGACTATTCGGATATTATTTTCCAGATCCTTGAAAAAGAGCATGTGGAATTTGAAACCGCTTATCAATGGGGAATTGATGCTATCGAACTGGGCCACCACAAACTTACACCCGCATTAAAGTGGGAATTTCTCGACATCATCTACAAAATAGCCGAGCATTTTCCACCGGTTTCCATCAGGGAACAGGAAATCATCAGCCGCTTTGCACGCGATTTGAGGAGACATAGTAAGATTGCGGCCTGATTTTTCAGGATATCGGTAAGAGCGGGTTGGTTTTGCGTGGAAAAATCACGGCTAAAGCTCTTCCGTATGGCTATAAGTCACGAATCATTTTATAGAAATCGGTATCTTTTATTTTTTTAATAACCTCGGTTTTATTAAAATGATCATCATAGTAATAGAAATGATCCGGAATTTTTATTTCTGACCCCTGAAAACGGAAATAATAACTAATGTATTCGTTGTTTTCTCTTCTTTCCTTTTTTGAATAAATATTTTTAAGTGATTTGTCAAGTTCTACAATTGCTTTTTCTGTACTCGTTTCTTTTTGGTATAAATATTTAAGTGCATCTATGATTACAATATTATAGGGTTCCGTAATAAAGATTTCTTTCAGCAAAGCTTTCCGTGCGCTGCTTAAATCACCTAACTTTTCATACAAATCCGAATAATTTTTTGCCAATTGAACAGTGTAACTTGAATATTCATTTCCGCAAAAGTGAAGATAGGGGTATGCGGTATCCGACAACGAAAGATAATAAAGTGAACTATCATACATCTGCTTATCATAGTATATTTGGTGTAGTAGGTTGGCTGACCAATATTTATAATTCATATAAGGATCAGACATTATATCACCGCCTCTGGCCTCTGTCTCGTTAAAATTGTTAATTAATATTGTTTTAAAAATGGTTGTTGCACTGTCGTATTGTTTTTCTCTAAAATAAATTATTCCTATGTTATAAAACGCACGTGGAAACAATTCGTTTCGCGGATGATAGGCAACAATGTATTTAAAACTTGCCAATGCTTCGTCTATGTTTTCGTTTTCCCAGTAATTGACACCTTCTTCAAAATAATCGGATGGCATTTTTTGTCCGGAGGTGATTAATTCGTTAAATAATAAAAACATTATTATGCTCAACTGTTTCATAATGTAATTTTAAATTTACAAAGAGCAGAGTTTTTTATGCCAAAAAATACAAATTCTTTATCGTTATTGTAATAGCAGTTCTTATATAAATATGAAACATTTTCCAGTTTAAGCACAGTATTTTCCTTAAAATAAAACGCCCATGTGTTCTCACCTGTATTTTGAATCAGGTAAAAGCTGTTTTCGGTCAATTGACCGGTTAAAACTTCACCTGGTGAATGGTGCCCGCTCCACGAATACTCTTTAAGAGGAATTATTGTAGGAATAATTTTACCTTCATATACGAGGTAACCGCTGGAATCTATTTCCAAATAAAATAATCTGTTTTTTTCATCAGGTTTGTCATTTTCATGCGGACTGTTGAAAATTTCTTTACTATCCCGGACGATGAAATTGGTTTTATTCGAAAAGGCTGGAAAGATTAGGTTTTCATCACGATAGATGTATGTAGAATCGTCTGTTCTGAAATAATGCAATGAATGACCATCTGATGTAATAAAAAGAGGAATTGGCCTTACCCCATATTTTGTTATTGGTGTTTCACTTTCTATTCCATTAATGTATTTATAGAGATAATAATTTCGGTATCCATAAAATGAAAAATTCCCTTTGTCGTCCATAGCCGGAAAATATATCTTTTCAAAATTATACATGAATACTCGTCCATTTGAATTCACATATTTTTTATTGTCTTTCCAATATGTAAAAAAGTAATTTTTCCTGTCTTTGATCCTGATATTGGTTGCCATTTCAACATCATTATACATAACATTATTAACAAGTAAAAAATTCTTTCCGCTATCAGACCCATTAAAATAATAAGCCCCGCTTTCAAACAGATAGTTCGAAGAAACATGGCTAAAAGGCCCAAAGACCGAATCTTTTGTGCATAGATATAGTGTATTGTTATAATTCTGTTTATTGTTAATTAATTCATATATTCTTTTTGTGTAAAGAAAATTACCGGAATTATTAACTTTTAAATGATTAAATTCTAACACAGACGTATCAGTTATTATTCCATTATGAATTAATTTATAATCAGTCCTGCCTTCTATGCATCCAAGATAGTTTCCATTATCACTTATAGTCATCCAATCATCAGATCTGTAATATTCTTTTCTTGTATTTATTGCATCCGGATGATTAATGTTCATGCTATATATAATGGTGTCATCAAAATAAATGTTTAACACCATTTCTGATAGCACCGGTATGGCAATGTGCTCATAGTTCTTTGACATGGGGTGCCTGTAGTTTGAGATGTCTTTTCCGGAAACCGGCCCGATCAGAAATGACGAATAAAAAAGGTGATAATAAGATAGGTTTTCATTAGTGAAATCGGTATAATATTTTACACTGCTGCTCCATCTAAAACGAAGTGGCCCTATTGTGTCTGAGTTTTTAATAAAATACTCCTCTTTTTCATTCCTCTTATAATTGAGCAATACTTCACCTTTATTATCAATAAATAGATTTCTTTTAAACTTGTCTATGCTATCACTATTGAAAATAATTTCTTCTGAAATAATCTGACCATTTATTTCAAAAACAACAAGTATGAATAATATTGAAAATAAACAACGATTTATCATGCGGATTAGATTCACCATAGAAAATTATACCCAGTACACATTAAATGAATAGTAAACGATTATCGCGCTAACCGGGTTTCAGGTAACTTTCCTTTTATACAAAAAAATAAAACATTCCATAACATGGCTAAAAACCGCAGGTTAATTTATTACATAACCCTCACCTGAAGACTGCCCACTGCCGACTATTACCTGTTCACCTGCACAATTCCCTCCGACTTATACTCTCCTTTTTCGAGTTTTTCTTTGGCTTTTTTGAAGGTTTCGATAGTGTATTTTACATCCTCAAGCGTGTGTGACGCTGTAGGAATAATGCGAAGCATAATCACATCTTTTGGCACCACAGGATAAACCACAATAGAACAGAAAATACCGTAGTTTTCTCTCATGTCAAGCGTAAGGCTGGTGGCTTCACCGAGATTTCCTTTCAGGAAAACAGGAGTTACCATCGTGTTGGTTTTTCCAATATCAAACCCGGCCTCTTTTAAACCATTTTGAAGGGCGCGAACGATGGTCCACATTTTTTCGCGCAACTCGGGACGTGTACGCAGCAACTCCAAACGTTTTAATGCGCCTATCACTACCGGCATCGGCAATGATTTGGCGAAGATCTGTGAACGCATATTGTAGCGGAGAAACTCGATGACGTTTTCAGTAGAAGAAATAAATCCACCGATAAGCGCCATGGATTTGGCAAAAGTTCCGAAATAAATATCTACACCATCCTGTACACCCTGTTCTTCTCCTGTTCCCGCACCGGTTTTTCCCATGGTTCCGAATCCGTGAGCATCGTCAACAAAAAGGCGGAACTGGTATTTTTTCTTTAGTTCAACAATTTCTTTCAGTTTTCCCATATCTCCGGCCATTCCGAAAACGCCTTCGGTAATCACCAGCACACCGCCATCTTTTTCTGCCGCGATTTTGGTAGCGCGTTGCAATTGTTTTTCCAGGGCATCGATATCGTTGTGCTGGAATACAAAGCGTTTTCCGAAGTGCAAACGCATCCCGTCAAGAATACAGGCATGTGATTCACTGTCGTAAACAATCACATCGTTACGGTCAACGAGGCTATCGATAGCTGAAACCATTCCCTGGTAACCATAATTAAGCAGGATGGTGTCTTCATATTTCATAAAAGCCGAAAGCTCATTTTCGAGCTGTTCGTGGTAATTGCTGTTACCGCTCATCATGCGGGCTCCCATCGGGTAGGCAAGTCCGAATTCTGCTGCACCTTTGGCGTCAGCTTCACGAACTTCGGGGTGATTGGCCAGGCCGAGGTAGTTGTTAAGGCTCCAGCACAGCACTTCCTTGCCGCGGAATATCATTTTGTTTCCAATCGGGCCTTCCAGTTTGGGAAATGTAAAATAGCCATGCGACTCTTTGGAGTGTTTTCCCAGCGGGCCACGGTTTGCTTTGATCTTTTCAAAAATATCCACGGTTGTTTTTTTTAAAGTTTAATGGCGCAAATTTACCATTACCACGGGGATAAGCACTTTATAGCAGTTAATTTTTTTTAACACCCGGTTTATATGCTGCAATAAAGACTTTCGTTTTAAGTTTATACCTTTGCCAGCCATGAGAAACCTCTTTTTTGTATTCGGAATCACGTTTGCAGTGCTTATATCCTCCTGCAATGGCTATAACAAGCTGCTGAAAAGCACCGATTATGAGCTGAAATACAACAAAGCAGTAGAATATTACCAAAAAGGCGATTATGGTAAATGCCTGCCCCTTCTGGATGAACTGGTAGCCATTTACCGCCTTACCGATAAGGCCGAAATCATTTATTATTATTATGCCTGGTGCCACTATCACATTAAGGAATACTACCTGGCCGCCTACTATTTCAAGAGTTTTGCAAGATCGTTTCCCGATAGTAAATATGCCGAAGAATGCCATTTTATGAGTGCTATGTGTAATGTGCGGAACTCACCCTCTCATTCTCTCGACCAGAGCGAAACCCATACAGCCATCATCGAACTGCAGGCTTTTATTAACCGGTATCCCGAAAGCGATAAAAGAGATAGTTGTAATAAAGTCATGGATGGCTTACGTAATAAATTGGAAACCAAGACTTTTGAAAACGCCTACCTGTATTATAAAGTGGAGCAGTATAAAGCGGCTTCGGTAGCATTGACAGCTATGCTGGAAGAGTATCCCGACTCGAAGTATAAGGAAGAAATACTGTACCTGGTAGTGAAGTCGAATTTTAACTTTGCTGAGAACAGCATTGACGCTAAAAAAACCGAGCGTTTTAACGAAACAATCAAATCTTATAATACCTTTGTGACCCTTTTCGCTGAAAGCCCCCGGAAGCGGGAACTGGAAGCCATCGCGGAACACAGTAAAAGGGAAATTGAACGATTGTCGAAACCAGAGGTAAAGAATAATAACTGAATATGAGCTATAAAAATTCAACAGCAGAGCGCACTACCATTACACGTGATGTGAACAAACTGGAAGCCCAGACAGGGAATATTTACGAATCGATAGTAGTTATTGGTAAAAGAGCCAACCAGATAAGCGTTGAAATGAAGGAAGAGCTTACCCAAAAGCTCCAGGAATTTGCCACACATACGGATAACCTCGAAGAAATTTTCGAAAACCGTGAGCAGATTGAAATTTCCAAACACTACGAGCGTTTGCCCAAGCCCGTAGCTATTTCTATACAGGAATACCTCGACAACGGAATTTATTTCCGTTATCCCGAGCAAAAATAATTTTCATGCTTCGCGGCAAAAAAATAGTGCTGGCCGTAACAGGCAGTATAGCCGCCTACAAATCCGCTGTACTTACCCGGCTTTTGGTGAAACAGGGCGCTGATGTAAAAATCATCATGACCCGTTCGGCCCACGATTTTACTACACCATTAACCCTTTCCACTTTATCCAAACACCCTGTCTTGACTGATTTTGTAGCCTCAAAAGAAAGTGGTGAATGGAATAATCATGTAGCATTGGGACTTTGGGCGGATGTTATGGTTGTTGCTCCGGCTTCTGCCAACACTATTGCCAAAATGGCGAATGGAATTTGTGATAACCTGTTGCAGGCCGTTTATCTTTCGGCCAAATGCCCCGTGGTAGTGGCACCGGCTATGGACCTGGATATGTGGAAGCATGCTTCTTCACAAAATAATATTTCTAAGCTTGTATCATTTGGAAACCATATTCTTCAACCGGGAACTGGTGAACTGGCCAGCGGACTTTATGGAGAAGGAAGAATGGCTGAACCCGAAGAAATTATTTCCTCCCTCGAAAAATTCTTCTCCAAAAAAAAAAGATTAGCCGGTAAAAAAGTATTGGTTACAGCCGGCCCTACCTACGAAGCGCTCGACCCCGTTAGATTTATTGGTAATCACAGCAGCGGAAAAATGGGAATTGCGCTGGCAGAAGCTGCTGCAGAAATGGGAGCAGATGTAACGTTGGTTTGCGGTCCCTCGAACGAAAAAAGCAGTGGTAAAATCAAACGTATAGATGTAGTATCAGCAAAAGAAATGCTGAATGCATGTAAAAAACATTTTCCAAAAACACATCTCACCATCATGTCGGCTGCTGTGGCGGATTATCGTCCGGCAAATTATTCGAATATTAAAATCAGGAAAAACGACAGTAATGATGGTATGCCGCTGTCGTTGGAACGCACCGAAGATATTTTGAAATACCTCGGTAGCCATAAAGCCAAAAAACAATTACTGGCAGGATTTGCGCTTGAGACGCATGATGAATTGAAAAATGCAAAAAAGAAACTGGTTTCCAAAAATCTTGATTTTATTGTGCTCAATTCGCTGAAAGATAAAGGAGCCGGATTTGGTGGGGATACCAATAAAGTTACGCTCATTTCCCGAAGCAATAAAATGCGTAAATTTGAGTTAATGTCAAAGAAAGAACTGGCACAAAATCTGCTGGATATTTTTGCTGAAGGATTAAAATGAAAAAGATTTTTTCCATATTGCTTTTACTTTCTGCTGTATGGGCGGAGGCACAGGAGCTTAACTGCAAGGTGCAGATATTGTCTCCTTCCATTCAAACTTCACCTGCCGATAAGCAAACCCTTGAATCGTTGCAGCAGCAGATTTTTGACCTGCTCAACAATACCAAATGGACGACTGAGGCATTCAAAACAGAAGAAAAAATCGAGTGTAATATTATTATCAATATCAATGAGCATCCCTCACAGGATGAATATGGCGGCACCATACAGGTGTCCTCCAGCCGTACAGCATTCAATTCCAATTATTCATCCACTGTATTCAATTATGTAGATGAAAACTTCAAATTTTCATACCAGCGAAATACTCCGTTTATTTTTTCGATTGATATACACCGCAGCAATATCACTTCGGTAATTGCTTTTTATGCTTACATGATTATCGCCTACGATTATGATACCTATTCTCCCGAAGGCGGAACCAAATATTTTGTAAAGGCACAGCAAATTGTGAACAATGCCCAGAGCGCAGCAGAGCCCGGATGGAGAGCGGCAGAAGGCGAACGAAACCGCTATTGGCTGGTGGATAATCATCTTCACCAGGTGTATAAACCATTGCGACAGGCTTTTTATAAATACCACCGTTTGGGATTTGATAAAATGTATGAAGATGTGGCAGTTGGGCGAAAAGCAGTCCTCGAGTCGTTAGAGCTCATCCAGCAGGTGGCAACGGCACGTCCCGGTTCATTTAATGTACAGTTGTTTTTTTCTGCCAAAGTAACCGAACTCGTTAACCTTTTCAGTGGCGCCCCCGAGGACGAAAAAATGAAAGGCTACAATCTCTGCAAAAAAATGGATCCGGGAAATTCTACCAAGTATCAGCAGATTATTAAGAAGAATTAGATCAGGCAGCAGCAGTTGCAGGAGGCAGTGGCAGTCAGTAGAATGAGATGAATATTTTACACAATATCTCTCCGTCTCCGTGTGTGTTTCTTTGCGACCTCCGCGCTATCTTTGCGCCTCTGCGGTTATGCATTTTCAAGAGTGTTGTGTTTTTTGCAGGAATATTTTAAAAAAACCTTAACTTCAGTCTCAATAAATAAACTTTCAACTTTTAACCTTCAACCATTCACTCCCATGACCTGGCAACAGCTTCCTCCTCACTCACGCGTATGGATATACCAGGCAGATCGTTTTTTAACGGACGATGAGGTAAAGGCATTAAAACAAATGGCTGATGAGTTTGTGGCCGGATGGTCGTCTCACGGTTCACGGCTTAGTGCAGCTATTGAAATTTTTGATAATCTGTTTGTGGTGATATTTGTTGACGAACAGCAAGCTGTTGCCAGCGGATGCTCTATTGATAAGTCCATAAACCTTATCCGCAATGCAGAAATAAAATTCAAAATTAGTCTTACCGACAGGATGCAGGTGGCTTACCGGGTAAACGGAAAAACAGAAAAAACAATTCTGAATAATCTCTCGCTGCTGAAAAAAGAAGGAAAAATAAATGAAGATACACTGATGAGTGATAATCTCATTTCAACTAAAGAAGAATTTGAAAGAGACCGTTGGAAAAAAGCGGGGGAAAGCTGGCACCGAAAATTCCTGGATTAACCTTTCAGGCGCTAAACGATTGTATGACGTAATTTCTTTTGATTTTGGTTGTCCGGGTTAAAAACTTTTTATCCCTCATTTACAATCCTGCTGTATTTTCCCGGAAAAATTTCTTCTTTTTAAAATAGTTATGCACGCATAATAAGTTAATTCCGAAAGATTTAAACCGTTTTAACTTTTCCGGGAAATTTTTAAAATGCATTTATCGTTCATCTCCAATAAAAATTCACCCGAAAAAAAGAATTAACAACCGGTGTTTTAATCACCTCTTTTCAAAACCTCACTTTTGCTCTTACGTATATTTCGATAAACCCGGTAATGCATGAAAAGATTCTACCTGATTGCTTTTTCATGGTTTGCTTTTCTCACACCCGTGCAACTGTTTTCTCAATGTGGGCCCAATACTCCCGTGGTTACCGTTGATCTTACAGGTAACCCGGATAGTGTGTGGATAAGCCCTGTTATTACTCGTTCAGATAACTGCTGTGGCACAACACCACCTGACCGCTGCGTAAAATTTATCATTACACTCGATCCTGCTGCTGCGGGAATTTCTTTCAATATCGCTTCCGGTGCAGTTCCTCCCGGTGCATTATTTTACCAGGTAAATTGTGGTCCGCCCACACCGGTAGGGGATGTAATTTGTCTTTCAGGACCCGGTCCCCATATTATCACTTTTTGCAAACCGGGAAATAACCCCAACACCTATAGTATTACTTCCGTCCCCGCTGCTACGGCCGGACTGGATATTGTAATAAATGACGGTTGCACCGGAAGTTTGTCAGTAACCGGTTTAATAGACAGTACGGTGACATGGACTTCTGTATTTCCAGGCATTACAGGTCAATATGATAATTATCTCAGCTGCACTTCAGGTTGCTCTTCTACACAGGTGCAGGCACAGGCAGGATATCCTCCTTTTGTAGATTATCTTATTTGCGGTGCACCAATTGCCCAATGTAATTTTCAAACCATTTGCGATACTGTAAGGGTAACATTCAATCCTACTTTGTATGTAAACATTCTCCCGGTAAATCCTACTGTGTGTTTTGGACAATCCAATACAACGATTACCGCAACAGGAAGCGGGGGAACTCCTCCCTATAATTACCAATGGAATACCGGGGCGCTCACTTCTTCTATAACTGTGGGTGCGGGAACCTATAGCGTGGTGATGGGTGATGCTTCGGGCTGCCCTCCCACATCAACCAGCATAACGGTCACCGCCTTTGCGAACCCTATTACTGCCAATGCCGGGTCCGATGTATCTGTTTGCGGAACCAACCCGGATGTGACATTATCGGGAAGCGTGACAGGAACAACAACAGGTATATGGAGTGGTGGTGGCGGAACATTTTCTCCCGCTAACACTACCCTGAATGCTGTTTATACTCCCACCGCTTCCGAAATCGCTGCAGGATCGGTACTATTGATTCTTACCACTACTAATAATGGAACTTGTCCTCCTGATTCGGATTCCGTTGTTATTAATTATACACAATTCACCGCAGCAATCAGCACAAATCCGGTAAACGTTAGTTGTTACGGAGGAAATAACGGTTCGGCTTCAGTAAGTGTCACGGGGCCCGGTTCTCCGTTTTCTTTCAGCTGGAACACATCTCCTGCACAAACTACTTCTTCCATCACCGGCCTCACAGCGGGAAATTATATCGTTACGGTTACTGATACTTATGGGTGTACAGGAACAGATACAGCTTTGGTTACACAACCTTTTCCGTTGGTTACTGCCATACAGGGAACCGATATTCTTTGTTCGGGAACCAACACTGGTTCGGCTTCCATAGCTGTTTCGGGAGGAACTCCGGGGTATTCCTATTTATGGTCGCCCGGTGGAGCAACCAGTTCTTCAGTGTCAAATCTTTTTGCGGGAACCTATGTTGTTTCCGTAACCGATATCAATAGCTGCACTGCCAGCGATACCATTACTATAACAGAACCCCCGTTGCTTACTACAACGGTTTCCGGCAACGATGTTTCATGTGCCGGGGGAAGCGATGGTTCGGTGGCTGTTGCTGCCAGTGGAGGAACCGCTCCTTATTCGTATTTGTGGAGTCCGGGCGGGGCCACATCTTCCATTGCCAACGGTTTACCGGCAGGAACGTATACGGTAGTAGTGACCGATGCCAACGGATGTTCGGCCAATAATTTTGTTACAATTACGGAACCGGCTCCGTTAGTTGTTTCAGTTACTTCCAATAATGAAACCTGTCCTGCTTCGAATAACGGTTCAGCTACTTCAGCAGTTTCAGGTGGCACACCCGGTTATACTTACCTGTGGCAACCTTCGGGAGGAACGGGTTCATCCGCCAGTTTGCTTCCGGCAGGAAATTATACGCTCACCACTACCGATGCCAACGGTTGTTTTGTCATCACGCCTTTTGTGATCACCGAACCACCACCACTTACTATTTCATTCGTAAATATTGCCAACGTAAGTTGTTTCGGTGGAGCGGATGGTTCTGCTACAGCTTCGGTAAACGGTGGTACACCCGGGTACACATACAGCTGGCAACCATCGGGAATAACTACTGTAACGGCCTCCGGGTTGAGTGCAGGAACACAATCCATTACTGTAACCGATGTGAACGGATGCGTACTTGTATCCAGTGTGTTCATCAGCCAGCCGGCCACAGCATTAAATGTAACAGCTTCGCCCACGGCAGCTTCCTGTAACGGAACAGCCGATGGAATGGCAGTGGCTTCTTCTTCAGGTGGCACATCTCCCTATTCCTACTTCTGGAGTGGAGTAAATATTGCCAACGACACATTAAGCAATGTATATGCCGGAGCTTATTCTGTTACCTCCACCGATGCCAATGGATGTACGGACTCTGTTGTAGTAACGATCACTGAGCCATCATTAATTGTGTTAACAACTTCATCCGTCAATTCCACTTGCAGCATGGCTAACGGACAGGCTTCAGTAAGCGCATCGGGAGGAACACCGGGCTATACGTATCTCTGGTCCCCATCAGGTGGGACGGGAGCAACGGAAACAGGATTGCTTTCGGGCTCTTATAACGTGGTGGTGACTGACGCAGCAGGATGTTCGCAACAGGCAGGAGTTTTGGTAAATGATAATTCAGGGCCCTCCGTCACCATTATTTCGGTAACCAATGTGTCCTGTTACGGAGGAAATGACGGATCAGCTACTGCAGGAATTTCGGGCGGGGCAGGGCCTTTTATCATTAACTGGACGCCTTATGGAGGAAACGGACTAACGGCTTCCGGATTAATAGCAGGATCATATACAGTAACAGTTACAGATACCAACGGATGCCAGTCGCTGGCTACTACGAGCCCCGTGATTACCGAGCCGTCTCCCATTTCCATCTATCTCAGCGGAACAGACGTGAATTGTTTTGGCGGAAGTGACGGAACTATTTCTTCCACAATTTCGGGCGGAACACCGGGTTATACCTATTCGTGGATGCCGGGAGGATTTACTACACCTTCCGTATCGGGGCTAACGATTGGAACCTATACGTTAACCGTAACCGATGCCAACGGTTGTCAGGAACAGGCATCCTATACGATCAATCAACCCACACCACTTTTGCTTAACCAGGGGACTATTACGAATGTAAGTTGCTTCGGAGGAAACAACGGAACAGCTTCCGTAAGTGCTTCAGGGGGAACACCCGGTTATATTTACCAATGGCTGCCATTTGGTTCGGCTTCTTCTTCGGCCAACAATCTTACAGCCGGAAACTATACAGTAAATGTAGTGGACGCGGAAGGCTGTGTGGCGTCCGTTAGTTTCACCATTACACAACCCGCTAACGGAGTTACAGCAACGATCACCACCACATCTGTTTCCTGCACCGGTGGATCAGACGGAACAGCTACCGTTAATCCTTCGGGCGGAACACCGGGGTATACATATTTATGGTCGCCTGTAGTGAGCAGTGCGCAAACGGCTACCGGACTTTCGGCAGGAAATTACAGTGTAACCGTTACCGATGCAGCCGGATGTAATGCGGTGTTCACGACTACAGTAGCGCAACCTTATCCACTAACGGTTAACGTATTTGTGCAGAATGCTACCTGTGGAAATGCCAATGGAACGGTATCTGCACTCGTTTCAGGCGGAACAGGACCTTACACTTACCTCTGGTCGCCCGGAGGACAAACTACTTCTTTTATTTCAGGGGTCGCTCCCGGAAATTATTCGGTGCAGGTTACCGATTCGCGCGGATGTATTTCTTCGGCTGGCGCAACGGTGAATAATATTCCAGGGCCTGTTGCTCAAATTTCCGTTTCTATTGACGCCAGTTGTTATGGTATGGCAGATGGATCGGCACTGGCGGCTCCTTCCGGAGGAACAGCGCCCTATCAATACCTGTGGCTTCCATATGGAACCACTGCTTCCCTGGCTCAAAATCTTTCTGCAGGTGTTTACCAGGCTATCATTACCGATGCCAATGGTTGTTCCGATACCGTTAGTGTTACCATTTCACAACCTCCCCAGCTTAATGCCGCTATTGCATCGATTGATCATGTAAACTGCTTTGGCGGAAGTGATGGTTCCGTTACCGCTGCAGTTTCGGGTGGAACTTCTCCCTACACCTATTCGTGGTCGCCATTCGGGGGAACCGGTATAACGGCTTCCGGGTTGCCTGTTGGTAATTATTCGGTCACCGTTACCGATGCCAACGGTTGTACCAATGTAGCCACAGGACAGGTGACACAACCCACACCATTATCCATCAGCATTCAGTCGCTTACTTATCCTTCCTGCACAGGTTATGCTAACGGGTCGTCCACTGCTGCAGCATCGGGTGGAACAGCGCCCTATAATTATACATGGTCTTCTGTTCCCGTACAATTTACAGCTACTGCGGTAGGATTACCTGCAGGTACATATACTGTAACGGCTACCGATATCAACGGATGCAATATCAATACTACGGCAACGCTCATTGACCCTGCACCGGTTGTTACAGTAGTTACTCCCGGTGATACCATTTGCCCCGGGCAAAGCACAACATTAGTGGCTACAGGTTCGGGCGGATCGGGCAGCTATTTTTACATCTGGAATCCTGTAACTTCTACCACCAGCGGCACACAAACTTTTACTCCGCCAGCTTCCACCACTTATGCAGTAACTGCATACGATATGAACGGTTGTGCGGGAAATACGGATTCAGCGTTTGTATTGGTGTATGATCTTTCACCCGGAAGTGTTTATGTGGGAGGAACTACACCCATATGTCCCGGTACGGGTTCTTTGATTTTTGCTGCCGTATCTGGAAATCCCGGTAATATCACCTATACGTGGAACAATGGCCTTGGGCCAGGTCCCGGTGGATTTATGGTATTCCCCGTTGTTTCCACCACTTATGTGTGCACCGTTACTAACTCATGTGGGATTAGTGTAAGTGATTCGGTGACCGTAGATTTTATTCCGCCTCCCGGGGTTTTTATCGGATCTGATGTGGTTTCGGGTTGTGTGCCGCTTACGGTGAATTTTTCGGACATGTCGCAGGTGGTTCCCATTGATTCGGTATATTCATGGTCGTGGGATTTCGGGAATGGTGATTCTTCCATTGCAGAAACCCCGGTGTATATCTATACGGTTCCCGGCAGTTATAATGTTATTCTTTCGGTGGTTACGTGGGCGGGATGTGTGAGCAATTCTTCCGGCAGCAATTACATCATCAGCGTATATCCCAATCCCGTAGCGGATTTTATTCTCAACTCCAACACGTTCATGCTTCCGTTCGAAACAATGGTTACCGACAATACTTCGCAGGGTGCTGTAAATTATCAATGGGATTTTGGTGATGGCACCACCTCCACACAGTTTGAACCGGTTCACTTGTATTCCAACATCGGCACGTATACGGTTCAGCTTATTGCCATCAATCAATATGGTTGTACTGATACCACGCAGCAGGAAGTGACGGCAACCAGCGATATCACATTTCCTAACGCCTTTACTCCCGATCCCGATTCCCCCAACGGAGGAACGTATTCCTATAGCGATCTCAGCAATAATGTTTTCTTTCCCTATACAGCCGGTGTGGATGAATTTCACATGCAGATATTTAACCGCTGGGGAGAACTGATATTCGAGACATTTGATATCAACATCGGGTGGGACGGATATTACAGGGGAAAATTATGCCAGCTGGGAGTTTATGTATGGAAAGCGGATGTAGGATTTATTGACGGAAGAAAATTTTCGGTTGCCGGAGATGTAACTTTATTGAGATAACAACATGAAAAAAATTCAATACATAGTATTCTCTCTTTTGTTATTGCTTTCATTTTCGTTTGCAAGCGCACAGGCATTAACCAAAAAAGAAAAGAAAAAAATCCGGATAAAAGCCGAAAATCTTTTTGACAAGGGGGATTATTACAATTCACTTCAGCTTTTCGAACAATTACTGCAAGCCGACTCGCTGGATCCTTATCTTAATTACCATGCGGGTGTATGTAAATACAATATCAAACGCCTGCGTTATGATGCTCTGAAAAATTTTGAGCGCGCAAAAGTAAAACCTGTTATCGAATTGTATTATTATCTCGGTAACATGTATCACCTTCACCAGATGTTCAGCGAGGCGATGAGTGAATATGAAAAATACCTGCTGAAAAAATCCGACATGAAAGAACACAGCGACCAGGAGATAACACTGCTGCTCGAAAAATGCGCCTATGCCATGAAAGAACTGAGCCGCGAGAACAATATCATCAGTATTTCCAATATCGGTGAAAAGATCAACTCTCCTTATCCCGAATACGTTCCGCTGGTATCAGCTGACGGAAAAAAACTTTTTTTCACTTCACGCAGAGAAGGATCATCCGGCAACCGAAAAGATCCCATGAACGATTATTATGAAGATGTATACATGGCCGAATACCTGAACGGTCAATGGAAAAATGTGATCCGCGTTGACTCACCGGTGAACACCAGAACACACGATGCCTGTGTAGGGCTTACTCCCGAAGGAGAAAACCTTCTTATTTATCGCACCAGCGCATCATTGGTAGCAGGAGATATTTACCTCACTACTTTCGATGGAACAAAATGGAGCGACCCGGTTTTACTGGATGAAGAGATCAATTCTCCCGAATGGGTGGAAGCCAGCGCCTGTTTTTCTTCTGACGGAAACACCATTTATTTTTCCAGCAATCGTCCCGGTGGATATGGCGGAAAAGATATTTACCGTTCGGTAAAGCTTCCTAACGGGGAGTGGAGTAAAGCAGTGAACCTGGGTTCGGAGATCAACACGATGTATGATGAAGACGCACCTTTTATTCATCCGGATGATGATAAGCTGTATTTTTCTTCCACCGGCCATCCCGGAATGGGCGGATACGACATTTACCGTTCCGACCGCGATGAAGCAGGAAACTGGCAAAAACCCGTGAATCTGGGTTACCCGCTCAACACCGTTGATGATGATATTTATTTCGTTCTTTCCGCTGACGGTTCCACCGGCTATTTTTCTTCCAAACGCGAAGACGGATTTGGTGAGACTGATATTTATATCGTCACTTTCAGGGACAATTTCGGTTATAAAGTAGTTACCGGTTTTGTTTTGAATGAAGAAAAATCACCCGTGGATGCGAAGCTGGTGGTGCTGGATAAAAGTAGCCGGAAAATAAATGGCGAATACCATTCCAACCCGCTCACCGGCAGATTCATCATCCTGCTGGAACCCGATAAGGAATACAGCATTGTGGTGGAAGCAAAAAAATATTACAGCATTACAGAAGACATTGAACCTTCCAACGAAACGCTTCAATACATTCTAAAACGAAAAGATGATTAAAAAAATAACATACAAAACCGTTGCAACATTTCTGCTGTTGTCATTTGCGTGGCAGGCCAGCGCGCAGGATATGCAGTTTGCCCAATATTATTCCGCACCGTTGTATCTCAATCCTGCTTTCACCGGTGCCAATGTATGCGGAAGATTGTCTACCAATGTGCGCAACCAGTGGCCCTCTATCCCCGGTGGATATGTTTCGGAAATGGTATCATTCGATCATTACCTGGTGAATAACGGTGTTGGCCTTGGTGTTCTTTTTACCAACGACCGTGCAGGAAGCGGAAGACTGCGTTCTACAGGTGTGTATGGTTCATTCGCCTATGAGCTGGTGGTGAACCGTAATCTCGGTTTTCGTTTTGGCATGCAGGGTGGAATCATCAACCGCTCTGTTAATTTCTACGATCTTCTTTTTGGCGATCAGATTGCCCGCGGAAATGCCTCCATATCCATAGAAAATCCTGCACAGGCAGTAACCATTGCCGATTTCAATACCGGTATGCTGGTGTTCTCTAAAAAGTACTGGGCGGGAATGAGTTTTCATCATATCACCAATCCCAATGAATCTTTATTGGGTGCCGAATCACGTTTGCCCATGAAATTTTCATTGCATGGCGGTACAAAAATTTTGGTAAGCGGTGATGCCGATGATTCGAAAACCACGAGATATATTTCACCTACCTTCAATCTTCGTTCGCAAGCCAAATTCGATCAGCTGGATATAGGTTGTTATCTTACGCGCGACAAACTCAACATCGGACTTTGGTATCGCGGCATTCCTCTTTTTAAAGCGTATCAAAAAGGTTATCCCAATAACGATGCGATAGTTGTCATCGCAGGTGTAACCCTTGACCGGTTTAACATAGGCTACAGTTACGATCACACCATCTCCTGGCTTCGCGGCCTCACCGGTGGTGCCCATGAACTGAGCCTGTCGTATCAATTTTGCAAAATGAAAAAAAGAAAAAGGAAAGCCTTTCCCGTAGAATGTCCGAAGTTTTGAGGGGGAGGGGAGATGTTAGATTTTAGACTGGGAGACGTTAGATAGTAATGCGGAAGTATAACAGCAGAATACATGAATAGTGATACCGATAGCTATCGGTAGAAGTAAATAGCCGGCTGAGGGGCAGAAAGGTTGGCATGCGCGACCCAAAGCCGGGATTTTAACAGTTTCCTTTGTAAGGAACCGCTACTTTTTCCGACATTTAGAAAAAACCTTTATGAAAAAGCCGGTTTGTTTTGCATTACTGTTGGTTATCCTGTTTTCCTGCCGAAACGACCGCTCTTTGCCGGGTATATTGAATGACCAATATTTGTTTTCTATTACAAAAGATACAACAGGACATTCCTGGTACCAAAACGGAAATACACTTTCGGCAGGAGGAAATAGTCCGCATGGAAGTTTTAAGCTGCGCTTTAATCAAAAAGCAGTTTCTGTTTTAAACGGGCAACTGGAATTATCTCCTTCGGGAGTTTTTCCCGATTCATCGCTCATCGTAAAAGAAATTTATTCGGGAACAACGCTTCAGCTGTATGCCATGATGTATAAATTCAATAGCGAATGGTATTGGGCCGAATATGATGTTACAGGAAATCCCGCTTACAGCATTGGTGGCCAGGGCGCATCCTGTATTCCCTGCCACTCACAAGCTCCTCACCGCGATTTTGTGCGAACATTTGATTTGCATTGATAGGTAGTGAAAAAGAATAGAGTTAGTTAAGCTAGTATTTAAAGGAGTAATTCCCGAACAATAAGACCCAGGTAAAGTTCGTAAATCGTATTTACTACAAACCTTTCATAAAAAATTTGTAATAGTTTTCCTAATCACAAACAATATTTCCCTTCAGAAATTAGTAAGTCCGCAATCTTCCTCCTCGCATCTTTAGTATTCAACGAGTCGGTTTTAGTGAAGCGTTTTATGCCCATCAGCATCATGCGTTGTTCGTCTCCTTCGGCAAAGGCGTTGAGAGCTTCTTTTCCGTTTTTGTGGATACGATCAGCTGCATCGTTGATGTATACTTTCATGATGCATTGCTGTACTTCTGTTGCGGCAGCGCCTTTGGCGTTAGTGAGTTTCTCCACGCGCAGCATCAGTGATTCGGCTACGTAAGTATCAATCACCATGTCGGCAATGTTCATTAGTATTTCCTGTTCTTTGGCTAATTGCATGCCTATTTTCTGTGCAGCAGCACCGGCTGTGAGTAAAACGGCTTTTTTAAAGTTGGCAATGTATTTTTTCTCTTTGGCAAAAGGAGCATCATCGCCACTGCTAAAATCGGGGACAGACATCAGTTCCTGTACTA